>NZ_JAGJEB010000009.1:0-192207 GCF_018100855.1 Aquimarina sp. MMG015 | reverse complement strand
CTCCTTTATAATACCATTCACTCTTTCTGCTATTGCATTTTCTAAGGGATCTCCATTTTCTGTCATGCTAATCTCAATGTTATTTTTTTTTAACAATTTCACATATTCATAACTGCAGTATTGAGTTCCTCTATCTGAATGATGTATAAGTTTAGAGGTACTATCAATATCTGTTTTGAGATTCGATATTGCTATGTTCAACGCTTGGATTGTCTCAGATGTTTGTAAACTACCAGCTAAATGATATCCAACTATTTTTCTAGAATATGCATCTGTGATAAAACTTATATACACAAAGCCTGTTTCAATTCTCCAATAAGTTATGTCACTAACCCATAATTGATTAGGTTTTTCAGGAACAAGTTCTCTGATAAGATTCGAATACTTCTTGAATCTATGAAATGAGTTTGTGGTTATTGTTTGTTTTTTCTTACGTCTAACTAATAAGTGATTAGCAGATAAAACATCAAATAACCTATCTCTTCCCATCTTAATTTGATGTTCCAATAAGAAGGGTTGTAAAAGCTCGTATAACTTTCTTCCTCCCATATGACGATGGTTCTTTCTGATTTTTAAGACCTCACAAACAATTAATTCATCTTCGAAAGCTAGTTGCTCTCGATACCAAAAATGCTGATAATATGCTTGTCGGGTAACACCAAGTAATCGACAGAACCTGCCTAAACTTACTTTTGGATAAAGGGTTTTCATCTCTTGGATTACTTGGTGTTGGACTTTTTTACAATTCTTATTTTAAATTCTTGTTCTGCAACCTCAATCATTTTTCTGTAAGTTTCGGCCAATAATCGAGCTTCTTGTAGTTCCCTCTTTAATTGAGATACAGATTCGTTTTTGTTGTCTGAAGTTTTATTTGATTGATTTGCCATTACTGGTAAAGATACTATACTTGGGTTTGTATAATCATATCCTTTGTCTTTTAACCAGCTTGTTAATGTTCCGTGACCCAGATTATATTTATCTTCAATTGTTTTTCGCTTTAAAGTTCCTGTTAAAAATTCGTTGCAAACGAAATCTTTAAACTCTTCACTATACCTATTTTGCCATTTTGTTGTTGATGTTTTTGAATATCTTTCTATATTTTCACACTTTTTGTGTAAACCTATTTCAGGACAAGACAGTTGGGTTTGCAAGACCTTTTAAAGAGAGAAATGTATATTTAATTTTAAAAAATACGGCGTCGAATGAAATTACAAAAGTATTGATTGACACCGATATTAGAACGTGGGAGTCTTCTGTTACAATCACTCAAAATTTTGACTTGGGACTCACAGGAACCTTTCAATTATATCTCTGGATGCCTGATATCCAAACTACCTTAGAATCAAATTCGGATTATAGTATACAATTTGCAAATCAAAATACTTGGGAGTCTGGAACAGGATATAACAATTTATCGCAAACAGTATCTTTAAATAATGTACTTAGTGTTGATGATTATGTGTTTGAAGATAATTTTTCTTTTTACCCAAACCCGTCATCAGATATTATTACCATAAAATTAAAAGAATCTGATAGTGAAGAGATTCAGTTGTATAATGTCAATGGACAATTAATTAAAAAGGTTGTAGTCTCTAATGATGCTACCGTAGATATATCAGACTTATCAAATGGATTGTATTTTATACGATTAAATGGTAATATTTCTTCTAGTGTTGAATTTATAAAGCAATAATTTTTAAAAACGAACCCTCACTGCCATTAGTTTGTGACTATTGGTGATACTTGTATGATATGGTAAAGAGTAATAGAGATATTGTCTGCTATAATTTATAAAAACATAATCGAAATGAAACTTTGCAAAACAACATGTATAATTCATAACTAGTACTTGGTTACTTCAGAAAAATCTCATAGATTTCTTATTCGGTTAGTAGTTTACTAAATTAGTTGTTGAAACACACAACAAACAATATAAAAAACACATTACCGACAAGAGTCAAAAACCTAAATTGATGAGTGAATACAAGGGGATATTGGATCACATAGCCAGATATGTCGAATTATCAGATAGTGAAATAGAGGAATTTATTTCGATATTAAAAACCACTAGGGTAAAAAAAAGGCAATTTATTGTTCAACCAGGGTTTGTGTCTGAATATCGAAACTATATTGTAGAAGGCGCGGTTAGAGTTTTCTATTTAGATGATCAAGGAAAAGAACATACGGTAATCATAGCAATAGAAGATTATTTTTTTACAGACTTTTATAGTTATATACATAGAACTCCTGCAGAATATTATGCAGAGGCACTTGAGGACTCTATAATCCTACAAATGAAGTATGAAGATGTGGAAGAGCTTTGTAGTAGAATACATGCTTTATCTCAATATTTTAGATTATTTACAGAAAGGTCTATGGCCTATTCTTATAAAAGAACTATTTCTAATATTAGTAAAACTACAGAAGAACGATATTGGGAATATGTTAATAAATACCCAGAAATTGCAAACAGAGTACCACAGTACGTATTGGCATCATACTTAGGCATTTCTCCAGAATCAATAAGTAGAATTCGCTCACGATCATAAATAAATTGATATAAATCAATTTTACTTCTTGATATAGGTCAAGCTTTTTTCTTAATACATATCATATTTGTTTAGTCAACTATGGCGCAACTTTGTCTTGTCAATAATTGACAGATACTAGTTTACGTTTTATGAGGCGTTAGTTCTATAAAACGAAACTGTATTCTTTTTAAAAATAAAAAAAGTAAATATTTTTATTATGAAAGCAGTAGTGTATAAGGAACGAGCAAAAATTGAGGTCGTAGATATACCAAAGCCACAATTATTAAAAGATGATGATGTTATTGTACGTATTACACTTGCAGGTGTTTGTGGTGCAGATTTAGAATTTACCCAAAATGGGCCAGAAATGGGTTTGTTTAAAGGGATGCGAATAGGCCACGAATTTGTTGGTATCGTAGACCAAGTAGGTAAAGATATTCATTCATTAAAAGTTGGAGATCGTGTCATAGCTTCGGCTATGTTTATTGACGGAGATTGTTATTATTGCAAGCGGGATTTACCTTCGGCATGTGACCATGGAGGTTTATTTGGGACTCCATTATTTGCAGAACATGGAGGAGATGATATTCAGGGAGGTCAAGCCGAATTTATACGTGTTCCTTACGGTAATTCTTCATTATTTAAACTTCCAGAAGGGTTAACTGGTGATGAGCACGATACAAAAGTTCTTCCATTAGGAGATAATTTTGCTACCGGTTATCATGGAGCATTAAATGCGAATATCAAAACAGGAGAAACTGTAGTCGTGATTGGTGATGGTGCAGTAGGTTTAAGCGCAGTAATGGCTGCTACATTATTCGGTCCATCTACTATTATTTTGGTAGGGCGTCACGATAGTCGATTAGAATTAGCAAAAACGATAGGAGCGACCCATATAGTGAACTCAAAAAATGAAGATCCTGTAGCATTTGTAAAATCACTTACAGATGGGCGAGGTGCAAATTCTATAATCGATTCTGTGGGTAATAAAACGGCAATTGCACAAGGTATGGAAATGACTCAGGCAGGTGCGTCTATAAGTGTACTAGGGTTTGGACATCTTTATGAACCTGTAGAACAACCCTATTCATCAGCTTTGTTTAGAAATATAACCATTCATACTGGTGTTGTAAATGTAGCCGCATATATGGAAAAATTACTTCCTATAGTAGAAAGAGGAGTTATTGACCCTAGCAAGATTTTTACCGATATTTTACCATTATCAGAAGCAGAAAAAGGGTATGACTTAATGCGTGATCGTTCTTCTGGAACGCTTAAAGTTGCATTACGCCCATAACATTTTCGAATTAGAAATTTAAAATAATTTATCATGAAAAAAATATTTTTCGTATTCACCTTAATCACAATATTTATGACACAAGTGCAAGCACAAAATAACGATCTACAATTGATTGAAAAAACGATTAATTATTACCTTGACGGAATGACTACACACAATGCATCGTCTTTTGAAAAGGCATTCCATCCCAATGCTACCATGAAGTGGGTAGAAAAAAAATATGAGGATGTAAATGCTATTGAAGCGTTAAGCGAATATGTCAACGCAAATGATCCTATAAAAACAAAAACGAGCATTATGGCCATAAATATAGCAGGAGATGCAGCCAATGCTCAGTTAGAACTAGAGTATGATACTTTTTCTTACATTGATTTTATGCATCTACTAAAAATTGATGGGAATTGGAAGATTGTTAGCAAAACCTATTCTACAAAAGTGAAGAATACTAAGGAATAGAAAAAATAAAAATAGACCCAGGTGAAATTTTTACAGATATAATTATGAATACGTATTTACTTCCAGTTCTTGCCATTGTTATCGGTGTTATTATTGCTTTTGTAACCAAAAAACAAAAACCAATAGGTACTAAACTCTTATTATCATTTAGTGGTGCATTTCTATTAGCATTAACACTTTTTGATTTATTGCCAGAGGTGTATCATGGCTTAGGTGCCAAGCAAACCGGACTTTTTATCATGTGCGGTATCTTACTGCAAATTATTTTAGAATTTTTATCTAAAGGTATAGAACATGGTCATGTACAAACACATAAAGAAGATAAAGAATTTCCCTGGGTACTATTTATAAGCCTTTGTATTCATAGTTTTTTAGAAGGGTTTCCTATTCATCATCACAATGATATTATATATGGTGTATTAATTCATAAAATCCCGATAGCGACATTAATAACTATCTTTTTATTACAATCTAGGTATAGCAAAGTGCAAATTATTAGTTTCTTAATCATATTTACGACAATGACACCTTTGGGTACCTATATATCTAATAATATGATCTTAGCTACTGAATATGTAGATTTTGTTAATGCTATAGTGATCGGTATATTCTTACATATTGCTACAACTATTTTGTTTGAAACTGGCGAAGGTCACACCTTTAACTTATCCAAGCTGGTAGTGATATGTTTTGGTGTCTTTATCGCTAATTTGATCTAAAAGCTCTCAAGAGAAATGGTAAAGTAGTTATGGCAATAGTTCTATAATGATACTTAGAAAATATATTTTACATTCTCATAAAATCTATGGATATCTATTTTGGAAATTATATATTTAACTGATAGTATATTAGTTGTAAACGAACGACAACTGAATTCTTTAACTCAATTCATTGTCACGATGATCTTTTAGAGATTCATTAGAATATTTTATTCTAAAAATTTTGCAACACGTGATATAACAAGGTAGTTAATTATAAAAGAAAAATAGGGTTATAGATGAACCCATATTAAAAAATAGAATGCACTTAATTTTCTAACCAATTGAATGAAACTACATTAAATTTGGTAGTTATTACCAGTGGAGTTTTAGGATGTTTCATATGCCTATCACTGGTAACTACGTCTTTTTATAAGAGTCGTGCAAACAACTATCTCTCGCTATCATTATTTTTACTAATTAATCTAACTTTTTTAGGGAGTTGGTCTGATAAGGAAAATCCTATTTTAGATTTTTTGGGCCTTATTATGTTAGAGTATCTCGTTGCTGTCACTCTATTTATATATTTTCTTATTCAAATCGAGCACAAGTATCTAAAAGAAAAATGGTTTAAGTGGTTGTATGCTCCATTCATTTGCTCTTTTATTATAGAAATTATTCTTCATCTAGACACTGTTTTTCACCTATATGACTCAGATTTTGCCGTTGTTATAGACTATATTAAGCTCTCTACCGTATTTAGTTACAATTTGTTTTTAATCTTTTGGAGTAGGTATTTAGTAACAAAATCGAACACGATCTCAAAAGAGAAAAAACGTTGGTTACTACGATTAAACTTCTTCATTATCAGTATTATCATATGTTGGCTTTTGGCCAATATAGAGATAACTTTTTTTGAGTCGGAGTACAGCGCTAATCTCTTAAGAATTCTACTGTCGATTTTATCTTGGTGGATATTGTATTATGGCGTATTCAAACTGCAAGTAATTGTTCAAAAAGACGAAATACACCAATATTTATCCTCTAAGAAAGAAAGTAATGCGAAGTCCAAAAGGATAATAAATGAAACTACTGTTTCTAAAATTGTTACCCAACTATATACCTTAATGGAAGAGGAGCAATTATTTAAAGACCCTTTTTTAAGCAGGTACGATTTAGCAATTCGATTAGAAACAAATGAAGGCTATTTATCACAGATTATAAACGAGGAAACTAATAAAAGTGTTGTTCAGTTTGTAAATGAATATCGAGTGAAAGCTGCTCAAAATATATTACACAATCCAGTATTTAATAAGTATTCTGTCGAGGCCATTGGAATGGAGGTAGGTTTTAAATCTAAAAGTGCTTTCTACAAAACATTCAATTCTAGTCTGGGAATGTCTCCGGGAGCTTATAGAAAGCTCAAAAAAACGTCCTAATTCGTGTAAATCCTTTGTTTTAGTACTTCATCAACCTCAAAATTAGCTTTTTGTTTTCTTTTGAAATTTACTTTTACACGAATAAATCAAAAAACATAAAATCATGAAAAAAGTAATATTAATAATCGTTATAACAGTTTTTACAATATCGAATGTTAATGCGCAAGACTTTAATTTAGGAGTAAAAGGAGGTCTTAATTTCGCAACACTTACAGGAGCAAACCACTCTGAAATCGGTTGGACAACAGATTTTAATCTGGGAATTATGGCTGAAATTAAAATTTCTGATAAATTCTCTTTGCAACCAGAATTGATGTATTCCGGACAAGGATATGGTTCAAGTGTGGATTCTGAAGGTATTATAGCACTCAACTATTTGAATGTTCCATTAATGTCAAAATATTATGTAACCAAAGGATTGAGTTTAGAAGCAGGACCTCAAATTGGTTTTTTACTTTCTACTAAAGGAGGTACTCAAGATTATAAAGATCAATTTAAAACCATGGATTTTGGAGTGAATTTTGGTGTAGGTTATAAACTAGATAATGGGCTTTATTTTAGCGCAAGATATAATCTAGGATTATCTAACATAAATAACATAGATGGTATTTCAGACAAAAATAGGAATGGGGTATTTCAATTATCTATTGGCTATTTCTTTTTCTAAAATAATAGCTATACAAAGAAAAACCTGAGTTATAAAAACTCAGGTTTTTCTTTATCCAATTGAGGAGCTTAACTAAATAATAGATTCCTATAAATTTAAGCACGATTTGGTCCATAAAACGTCCTAATTCGTAAAACTGTTTTATTTCAGTACTTCTCCAACCTCAATAGTAGCTTTTAGTTCCGTTTTGAGATCTACATTCGCAGTAGTAAATCAAAAAACAGAAAATCATGAAAAAAGTTAATACAATCATATTACTTCTAATGCTATCATTTTCATTAGTGAGTTTTAGTTGTACAAATATTAATAAACCAAAAGACATACCTGTAACTACTGTTAGTAATCTAAAACAATATGTTGGAGATTATATGTATGAAGAAATGGGAATTATAATAAATATTTATACCAAAGAGAAAGAAAATGACACGAAGCTTTATTTTAATTCACTCTTTGAAGGAGAAAGTGAATTAATTGCATCTGGAGAACACAAATTTGCTTTTAGAGTAGAAGAAGAAATTAAAGTAGAATTTAAGAAGGTAGAAAATGGCGTTTTTAATGAATTTACTCTAATACAACCAGACGAAACGTTTAAAGCGATTCGTATGGAAATTGATGATCTAAATACCATAGATAAAAAACTTACCGAAAGAGATTTCTCAGGAGTTATTTTAATCGCTCAAAATGACAGCATCATATTTAATAAGGCATATGGGAGAAAAAATAGTCAAGACAATGGGCTAAATGACGTAAATACAGTTTTTGATATTTGTTCTATTACAAAACAATTTACAGGTGCAGGGATACTAAAATTATCCATGCAAAATAAGCTGGCTACTACTGATAAACTATCAAAATACTTTGATGCTGTTCCTAACGACAAAAAAAATATAACTATCCATCAGTTACTCACACATTCTTCGGGTTTAACAGCTGGGATAGGAGGTGATTACGACACTATTACAGAAGAGGAATTTCTACGCCAAGTATTTAGTAGTGAACTGATAAGTCCAGTTGGGACAGCATTTAATTATTCTAATATGGGATATAGCTTACTCGCATTAATAATTGAAAAAGCTAGCGGAATGGATTATGAAACCTTTTTGAATGAAGAAATTTTTAAACCTTCGAAAATGTACCATACTGGCTATGTAATTCCTGATTGGAAAAATAATGAAATTGCTAATGGTTATGTAGATAGTACTGAAGCTAAAAAACCTAATGAAGAGAATTGGAGTGACAATGGTCCGTATCTCAATCTCAAAGGAAATGGAGGTATTCTAACGAGGGCGAGTGACTTACTGCTCTGGAGTCAAGCAATACGTGACCGTACAATACTTGATGAAGCAACAACATCTAAATACCTTCATCCTCATTTTGAATACAATGGTGGACGGGCTCACTATGGCTATGGTTGGGGAATTGTAAATAAAGATTTAGAGGACGAAATAGTTCGTCACGCTGGTGGGAGTGACTTGTTTAGTTCAGACCTGTGGATGTATCCTAAAAAAGAAATTACAATAATTATTCTTAGTAATAAATCGGATCTACGTGTCTTTTCAATAGCAAAAAGAATATCAAACTTTTTACTAGCAGAGTAAAAGCATTATACCTAAAACTGTTCCCTGTAAAATGGAGTAATTAATACAAAAAACTAAAATGAAAAGAATAAATTCAATCGTATTGTTTCTAATAGTATCATTAATATCAGTAGGCTTTAGTTATACAACTAGTAACAAGCGTGAGGTAATGATAACCAGACATGACAAAGATGAATCCGAGTTTCTCAAACTTGCCAAGAAGTTCGAAAAATATATATGTCATTTAAATCTACCTGATTGTGAAGGTACCATTGTAGCGGATCAGTGGGTTTTATCTGCAGCTCATTGCGCCGTAGGAATTACGCAAAAATTTGAAAATGGAAGAAAACACTTTGTGATCATAGACGATGTCGAAATAGAAGTAGATAAGGTTATTATGTATAAGGAATGGGATGATCCACAAGCCGATAATTCTTTATTAAAAGATATTGCATTATTACATTTAAAAACAAAACCTATTGATGCGATGCAAGCTAAATTATATGTTGATGAAGACGAAGTAGACAAGCTCGTGTACATGGTTGGAAGAGGAAATAAAGGTGATGGACTCATTGGAATAAACGGTAACGATGGAAAACAAAGAGGTGCTACCAATAGAATTGAAACAGCAACTAAAAATTGGTTGACATGGACATTTGATCATCCAGATACCCAAACAAAATATCTTACAGAATTTGAAGGCATTAGTGGTCCGGGTGATAGTGGCGGACCTGCTTTTATTGTAAAGAACAATACCGTTTACTTGGCAGGAATTAGCTCATGGCAAGATACAAAAGGAGGAGACGAAGGACTTTATGGTGTGGTAGAAAACTATACAAGAGTATCGCAGTATATACAATGGATTAATGAAGAAATGACAGGAAATGGCAACGTTTCTGAAGCGATATTAAGAGTAGAGCCGAAGCCTGATGCTACTGTTTATGAACCAAAGATCATATCTGTAAATGCAGGTACTTTAAAGAAATATGTTGGCGAGTATGAAATATCAGGAAATATAATGAGGGTGCATACAAAAGAGAATGACACTAAGATTTATCTTTTCGTATCCGAAGGCCAAGAATATGAATTTGTTCCAACTGGAGAACACGAATTTTCTTCTGAAATATTAGAAGGCTATAAATTAGAATTCAAAAATGAGAAAAATGGAATTTTTAAGAAATTAATTATAATACAACCTGACGTAACGTACGAATTGACTCGTAAATAAAAAGGAAAATAATTAAAAAAACAAAAAATGCATCAATACAAATTATCTTTAAAATTTTTCTTGACTTTATTAGTACTATCTAATATTTGTTGGTCCCAAAATTTAACTTTAAAAGGAACAGTTAAGGGAGCTAATAATAAAAAATTAGCATATGTAAATATTGGAATTAAAAATAAAAATACAGGAACTATATCCGATGAAAATGGAAGTTTTAGTATTAGAATACAAGAAGAAAATAAATCTGATAGTTTATCTTTTTCCTATGTAGGCTATAAACAACATACTATTAAAATTTCTGATATTGTTGAAAAAAGCATCAGCCAATTTGTTCTTGATCAGAAATTGGTGTCTTTAGATGAAGTCACAATTATTTCAAAGAAAACAAAAGAAAAAAAGTTAGGAACTACATCGTACGTTAGTTTCGTTGTAGGTGATGTTCGGGCCGATAATAATCAGAATAATAATATTCAAGAATTTGCTAAAAAACTCAAAATAAAAAAACCTTCAAGGCTTTTAGATGTAAGTATCGCACTCTCTAATATAAATATCGATGCTGCAAAATTTAGAATAAATTTTTACAGCATAAAAGATAATCTTCCTTTTGAGAAAATAGGTGCTAGTAATATCATTATTGAAAAACAGATAATAAATGGCTGGAATACATTCGATTTGAAAAAATTTGATTTGAAATATGAAAACCCTGTCTTTATTGCAATAGAATATTTACCTCAGGAATATAATGAACAAGCACCATTTAATTATAACGGGCAATTATTAGGAAGGGCAGTTGGGCGTTCATCAAGTGTAGGCAATTGGAATGTAACAAAAGGTGCTAAGATATCCATGTACGTAACAGTGCGGCAATAAGTGAAAGAACTATTGCCGGCAACTTGTGTAATTGGTTGTTAGAATACTGGTGAATTTACTGCTATTGCTGAATTGATATTACTAAGAAAATCAATAAAAGAGTGATAGATATTGTTTGGTATGATTGTTTTATAAAAGATGTCTCCAAAGTTGCGAGTTACACTAATCATAGATTAGCGACAGCTTAGAAGTAAAGCTTTCAAAACGAGAGGCGTAACAAATCATCTTCATAATCGTCTTACAAGAAACTAACCAATTAATATGATTTCAATGAAAAAAGATGCGAGAGTTTCTGGTTTACTATATATTCTTATGATTATATGTGGAATGTTTAGTCTTGTATACATTCCGTCAAAGCTTTATGCCTTAGACAATGCCCTGGAAACTCATAATAATATCACTACAAATGAATTGCTATTCAAAATGGGAATATTGAGTGATTTGTGTATGATTACTATTTTTATCTTTTTATCACTTTCTCTATACAAATTGCTCAAGCAAGTCAATAGTAAAGCAGCAATTATAATGGTTGTTTTTGTTTTAATAAGTGTTGCATTTTCATATGTTAACTTAATACCTAAGCTTGATATCATTTCTTTGATTAATAATAAAGCAGGAATTAACACTACAGATATACAGGCTGAAAAACTTTTAATACTTCTTAGGTCGCATTATAACGGGTTTAGCATTGTTCAAATATTTTGGGGTCTTTGGTTACTTCCATTTGGTTATTTAGTTTTAAGATCTGGCTTTATTCCTAAAATTTTTGGAATTCTACTCATAGTTGGATGTTTCGGTTACTTGACAGATTTTTTAGGATATTTTCTTTATCCAGATTCCTATGGAAAAACAATAATTCCAACAATAGCAAGTCTTCCTCATGCATTAGGCGAAATTGGAATTGGTTTGTGGCTTTTAATTATCGGAGTTAAGAAAAAATCAAGTTAAATATTTATCTGGTTCTCCTGCTACAGCTAGTTTACGATAAGTAGCAATACTCATAAGAAAATATAGAAAAGGGTAACCGATCTTGTTTGATCGGGATTTTATGCTATTTTTAAAGCTAAATAAACTATAGAGAGTAGTTGGTAATCAATTATAATGAAAACATGAATATACTCCAGAGTTGTGCTTGATTATAGAAATGATAGAAAAGCTTATTAAATACCAAAATGATTCTGAAAAGAACTTTGAAGAAAAGAAAAATATTTCAACAATTGTAAACTATATTTTTGCTCTTATTATTTTCTTTTCTTCAACAATAGTCTCAGCATTTACCTTTCCTTTTAGATTCTTATATAAGAAAATATTCTTGAAGAAAAATAAATCTAAAATCATTCATCTCAATGATAAAAATATAGATTCAGTTTTGAAAGAGGAAAAACTAGTTTTAATCGATTTTTGGGCTGAGTGGTGTGGTCCATGTTTGATGATGAACGCTACTATAGAAAAATTCGCAAATGAATCAAAGAATATACAAATCGCTAAAGTTAATGCCGATTTAAACAGAAAATTGTTAGATAGATTTCAAATTAGAGGTTTGCCTCAGTTCATTTTATTAAAAAATGGAAAAGAAATTAAAAGATATGCAGGTGCAATGACAGTTTTTGATCTAAATAAATTTTGTAGTGAAACGGATTAATGCGCTACAGCTAACGTCATTTTGTTACTAGTGGATAACCATTATATTTTTTTTAGGGTAAGGTTGTTTTAAATTATCTAATGGAGGTTTGTAATATTTGTTAGTCCCTAACTAGTAAAAAAGGATATTAGTTTGTGGTAAAAATATCCAAGAAAAATAATGAATTCTATTATAAATGAATAATTGGAGGGAATATTTAATAGCATTACTAGCAAACATACTAACTGGATTTCTATTGAGTATAAATTGCGAAGGCGAAAGATGTTTGATCATTATTCTAGCTTTTTCTTACTGTGTAATAGCTGCAATCTCCTATTTACCTTATTTGTTTTATAAACCCTTTAAAGAAATAAATAATGAAAAAATTCTTGCTTTTTTCTTCCCTAGTTTATTAATGTTTATTGCTATTTTTTTATGGTTAAAATTTGGATCAAACATGTCGTTAGGTTCACATAATATTTTATCAATAGGTTTAGCGATATTGCCTAATACAATTTTACAATTGATTCTATTTTTGGTTACTATAAAAAAACGTAATGCTAACCGATCTACTAAGTAAGGCTAAAGTTTTACAATATCATTCTGTTTTTTAAATAACGGATAGAAAAAATATTGAGTTTTCTAATAGTAAATCTTATATACTACTCCATTGTAACACATTACTAATTCCGGATACTAATAATTTATAATAATCTACAAGGAATCATCCATGAAATTATTGACGCAAGAATATAAAGAACATTGGAATACGGTAAGCAAATTAATATTCAGAGCACTATTTACATATTTTACTCTCTATATACTTCTAATGTTATTAAATCCACTTTTTGAAGTACCATTTAGATGGATTGGTAAAGAAGTTTTTAAAATAAACTACGAATATGAGGTAAGTGGTAATGGTAGTGGAGATCACACTTTTGCATATTTGACATTATTTGTAACTGTAGTTTTAACATTAATAACCGTTGTTATTTGGAGCATTTTAGATCGAAACCGTAAGAGCTACAATATGCTTTTTTATTGGTTTTTAGTATTTCTACGTATTGTTTTAGTAGCTGTAATGCTTCTTTATGGCTTTGTTAAGGTTTTTAAACTTCAGTTTCCATCAGCTTCATTGACTCATTTGCTCGACCCTTTAGGTGATTTTTCGCCAATGGGATTAGCGTGGACTTATATGGGGTTTTCAAAAGGTTTTAATGTATTTGTTGGTTTTATGGAAGTACTTGGTGGTTTGTTATTAATTCCTAGACGAACACAAACACTTGGCTCATTTATAATTATTGGAGTAATGGCGCAAGTGGCCATGATGAATTTTTGTTATGACATTCCTGTGAAATTATTTTCGGTTCATTTAGTGTTAATGGCTCTGGTGATTTTTATAACTGACGATAGGTTTTTAAAAGTATTTATTAAAAATAAAGCAGTAGATGTATTTACTTATTATCACCCTGTTAAAAACAACAAATATCATAAAGTCATATTTTGGATAAAATCCATTGGTTTATTTATTCTTGTTAGTTTAATTTCATTTAATTTTTATACCACAGAAAGTCATAGAGGGAACAATAGAGAAAAGCCATTACTCTATGGTATATGGGAGGCTTCATATTTTATTAAAAATGGAGATACATTACAACCATTAATTACAGATAATTATAGATGGCGTTATCTTATTGTGGACTTAAAAGATAAGGCAACTGTAAAAACAATGGATGATCTAAAATATCAATATAAGTTCATAACAGATTCGACATCTCAAAAAATAATGATACATAAAAAGGATTCGGAAGCTGAACATTATAATTTCAGTTATAAAAATCCCAATTCAGAATTTCTTGAATTGGATGGAATTATAGACTCTGATACATTACATATCATATTTTCGAGAAAAGATCACGAAAAATTTAATTTGAACTCTCGCGGTTTTAACTGGATTAATGAGCGTCCTTACAATAGGTGAAACAGTTCTTTGAAGTTTTCAAAAACGTTCTTGATTTTCTGATTATTCATATTAGAAGTAGAGAGAAATCGTATGTTGCTTTTGATTGTTTTCCATAAAATTATTGTAACAAATTTAATTTTGAATCTACATATTAGTAGGGATGTATCTAATTGTTTACATCTCACCGTAAGTAAATAGTTAAAAATATGTTAGGAGGAGAAAGTATTCGAGGAGTGATTTCAAGCTTACGTAATAATGAAACGTTACTGAGGTCTAAAGTACTATTAGAAAAAGAAAACTTAAAAGATACTGAAGGAAAATCAAGCTTAAAAAAAGCTTCCGAGGAAGAAATACAACAAATAGGAAAAAAAATAAGAAAGGAAAACCGAAAAGAAAAGAAAATACTAATTGGTATCGCAATACTTATAACAAGTGTTTTTACATATTTCACAATTAATGTAATCCGGCAAAACACTGTAGATACAGAGAGTATAGAAATACTTAAATTCCAGGAAAAGGAAAATGAGTTTTTAATACTTATTGAAAAAGGAGATGAGTGGTTTGAAAAAGGAAAATGGTCTAATTCTGTTTTTTACTATGAACAAGCAAAAGAAGTTTTCCAAAAAAACTATGAAATTAATTACAGACTCGTTCGATCATATAGCTTTCAATGTGAAAGTGAATTTAAAAATTGCCACAAGGCTAAAGAGCTGTTAGATAAACTTTTTTTTATGTTTCCTGATAAAGAAAAAGGACTATTAGAAATCAAAGAGAAATTAGAATATGAATATTAAGGAATACCCATTAGCAACTTTCACTACAGTTAGTTTATAACCTTTAACCATACCCGTAATAAAGTATACGATCTAGTTATAGATCTAGTTTCATTTGATTTTAGAGTTTAAGTGTCTAAAGCAAAATGATATGCTAGTTCTAAACTATTGGGAGCAGTGATATCAAGGAAGGTACTAAGAAATGGACATATACAGAATAATTAAATCCTTTTTATATCTATTAGGAATATGTTTTACAATCTATTCGATTATTCAGCATGGAATAAGTAGTAGTCACACTCCTCCAACTGGGTTTGTAATACCCTTTTTCTTTATTTTCATTGCTTTCTTTTTTTTGATTATTGATTTTTAGCTAAAAAATATTTGAGAAATTATAATTTGCATATAAAAATAAATGTTCTTTCAATCTTAATTAATTTTATTATAATACTTTCAATTCTTTTAATAGCTTTATAATAAACTGTTTTACCAAGTTCGTATCTTTTTTACTTGTCAAGGCAACCATTTGATCTTAATACGCGTCTATTATATCATAAAGGAATCTAAAATAGGTTTTAACAATGGTCAGAACACGATATTTCATTTCATTCTTATTTCTAGTCGTTAGTTTTAATATTGATGCTCAATCTATCAAAAGAATAGATAATTCAGTAATCTCTACCTCAGTTTTAGACAATAAAATTATGCATTTAAAAAATGCTGGAAATGTACACGGTCTTACAATTGCAATAGTTACTAAAGACAGTGTTCTATTTCAGAAAGCGTACGGTTCCAGAAATTTAAAAGATAAGCAAGAACTAAAAACTTCACATAATTTTTATGCTGCTTCTCTTAGTAAACCACTTTTTGCATTTATTGTTATGAAATTAGTAGATGCAGAAAAGATTGATTTAGACAAACCTTTAGTAGAATATTTAGATAACCCTTTATATTCCTATGAATTTGCTCAAAGTTATGAAGGTTTTAAAGATTTAGAAACCGATAAAAGATATGAGAAAATTACCGCAAGAATGTGTTTGTCGCATATTACTGGGTTTCCAAACTGGAGATATATCACTAAATCAGGGATTGATATGGAAAACCCGCTGGAGATCGAATTGGAACCAGGAACTTTTTATAGTTATTCAGGAGAAGGTATTCAATTGCTTCAGTTTGTTGTAGAACAAATCACTAAAACTAATCTAGAGCAACTTGCAGAAAAATACGTTTTTAAACCATTTAAGATGGATATGACAAGTTTTCTTTGGCAAAAAAGATTTGATATGAACTATGCGGTTGGTCACTACAAGAAAAGAAAAACCTTAAAACGAATAAAAAGAAATCAAGAATATGCTGCTGGTAGTATGGATACAACACCAGAGGATTACACCAAGTTTATACAAGTAATGTTAGCCCAAAAGGGACTGAGTGAAACAACGTATGAGGAGTTTTTTAAACCACAAATAAGAATTGAGTCTAAGCAACAATTTGGTAAAAATCGATTGATAAAAACGACAGAAAACAGTGATATTGAATTAAGCTATGCCCTAGGATTTGGAACTTATAAAACACCATTCGGAAAAGCAGTTTTTAAAGAGGGACATATTAAGGGTTGGGAACATTATACCGTATTTTATCCATCACAAGATTTAGGAATTATAATCATGTCCAACAGTTCCAATGCCGAAAGTATTTTTAAAGAATTACTAGAAGTTGCGATGGGCGATACTTGGATGCCTTGGTATTGGGAGAACTTTATGCCTTATGATAAGTAGGAGGGAGGTGTGAAGATTACTCTGCAGGGCTTATGTTTAGTAATTATTTATTTAATAAAACAGTAATAGATTTTTTATGCTACATAAGCTAGATAAAAAATGCTGTTAAACCATATAGGAATTCGTATGCGAAATAAGATTTTTTCATACGAATTCGTTACTTTTAACGTCAAAGACTTTTGTTAACCCTAAAAGACCGCTGTTGTGAAAATTAAGAAATTCTGGAAACGAATTTTATTAGGATTAATCGTAGTCCCAATTGTGGTAATTGGAGCCCTCATATTATATATTCAGAATAATCAATCCGAAATTATTAAAGGGGAGATAGCAAAACTAAACAAAGAACACAAAGGTCTTATTAGTGTTGGTGAAAGTGAATTATCTCTTTTTAGTAACTTTCCATACATTTCTATTAAAGTATATGATGTAAAAATCTTTGAAACTAAAGAAGATAATGCACCCATCATTATGGATGTAAAAGATATATACATTGGTTTTAATCTATGGGATATAGTAAAAGGAAATTATGACATTCAGTCTTTAGTTATAGAAGAAGGTGTTTTTAATATTGTAATTCATGAGAATAATACGACGAATATTCAAAACTCCTTAGCGAGTACTTCTAAAACAGAAACACCATCCACTAATATTCATCTAAAAAAAATTAGATTTAAAAGTCTAGACATCCATACTCTAGATGAGGCTACAAATACAGATGTCGAAAAATTCATGTACGCTGGTACCGGTGGTTTTAGCCAAAAAGATAGTATCATCGCTGGACATATAGATACCCACTTTGAGTTGAATGTGATCAAAGATGGAGATACCACTTTCATTCATAATAAACATTTTGAAGTGCATACAGATGTGTTATTTAATGAATATACTGGAATTCTTGACGTAGAACCTTCTGGGATTGTTATGGAAAATGGTGATTTTGAGCTAGAAGGATCAATAGATACGAAGAATGATGTAGATCTAAACCTTTCTATAAAAGGAACAAAGCCTAATTTTGATATGTTGATTGCTTTTGCTCCAACAGATGTTATACCTGTACTAGAGAAATACAGAAACGCTGGTGAAATTTATTTTAACGCTAAGATTGAAGGGCCTGCTAATAAAGGAAATACGCCTTTTGTTCGCGCCAATTTCGGAGCTGGGAAAGCTTTCCTAGAAAATACTAAAAGAGGGAAGAAGATTGATAATATGGGATTTAATGGTCATTTTACAAATGGAAAAAATAGAGATGTAAGTACGATGGAGTTTTCGTTAACGGATATGACTGCATCTTTAGAAAAGGGAGAATTTGAAGGGTCTATTTTTGTGAAGAATTTTGAATCTCCAGAAGTGGATATGAAAATAAATTCAAATTTTAATCTCAATTTTATTACAGAATTTTTTGAACTGGAGCAGGTAGAAGATGCTTCAGGAGAGGTTTCATTGAAAATGAATTTTCACGATATTATAGATATTGATGAACCCGAAAAGGCTTTACAGAAACTGAATCAAGCGTATTTTACAGAATTGATTGTAAAAGACTTAAGTTTAATAGCCAAAGATCTTCCAGCTCCATTGCACGATCTGAATGTAAATTTAGTAATGAATGGTAAAGAAGCAACTCTAAATAAGTTTGAACTGTTGATGGGGAAGTCAGATCTATCTGTAAGTGGTTTTCTTTCGGATTTACCTGCAATTGTACATCATACGAACATCCCAGTAGATGTTCATTTGGATATAGTTTCTAAGTATTTAGATATTGCCGAATTAACTGGTTTTTCAGCACAGGATACTACCAAAACTGGTTTTGATGAACAAATAAAAGAATTGAGTTTAGGCCTTTCTTTTAAAGCTTCTGCAAAAGATTTTACAGAATCTAAATATTTACCAAAAGGTGAATTTTTTATCGATAGCCTATATGCAGATTTAAAGCATTATCCACATAAACTACATGATTTTCATGCAGATGTGTTAATAGATGATAAGAATCTCAAAATAGTTGATTTTACAGGATATATAGATGATAGTGATTTTCATTTTGATGGGCTTATACATGAGTATGCTTTTTGGATGCAATCCCAACTTAATGGAGATGTTGATTTAGATATCAACCTTACTTCTAAAAAGTTAAGGTTAGAAGATGTTTTTTCGTATAAGGGAGAAAATTATGTTCCTGAAGAGTATCGACATGAAATTTTTGATGATTTGGCATTGCACCTTACTTCTAGTATGCATTATAGAGATTCTGCTTTGCATTCCATTGACTTAGCTTTAGACAAATTGGATACAAAAATGGAATTGCACCCACTACGCTTTGATAATTTTAGAGGAAATATCCATTATGAAGATGAACACTTGGTAATAAAAGATTTTCATGGCGAAATAGGAACTACTAATTTTAATTTTGATCTTAATTACTATTTAGGTGAGGATGAGAAGATAAAGAAAAGAGATAATTACCTCTCAGTAAAAGCAAATTATATTGACTATGATGCGCTTTTTAACTTTGATGTGAGCTCTCCAAAATCAACAGAAGTTGTGACTTCAACAACTGCTGATGTAAAAGAACATGCAGAAGCTTTTAATTTATATGAGTTGCCGTTTACGGATATGCAATTTAAGGCAGATATCACCCACTTTATTTACCATAGAATAGATCTTCAAAATATTAAAGCGGATATCAGAACAACACCCAATCATTATATTTATATAGATACCTTAGATATGGATGCAGCTGGAGGAAATATTCGATTAAGTGGGTATTTTAATGGTAGCGATCCAGAACATATTTATATGCAACCAGATTTGGTTATGAATAATGTAGATTTAGATAAACTACTGTTCAAGTTTGAAAATTTTGGACAAGATCATCTCGTTTCCGAAAATCTACAAGGAAAACTTACATCTAGAATTAAAGGTAAGATTAGAGTATATCCAGATATGGTACCTGATCTTGATCAATCTACCATAGAAATGGATGTGAAAGTACTAAATGGAAGATTAAAAAATTATGATCCAATGCTTGCGCTTTCTGACTATATGGGAGATAAAAACTTACAAAATATTCGATTTGATACTTTACAAAACAGCTTGGATATAAATAAAGGGAAGATCAATATTCCTGCTATGCGGATCGAATCTACTTTGGGGCATATGGAATTCTCTGGTTCGCATGACAGTAATCAAAATATTGATTATTACATACGAATTCCTTGGAAAACTGTGCGAAAAGCTTCTTGGCAAAAGTTATTTGGAAAAAAACAAGATACCGTTATTAGTCAGGAGCAAGAAGACGAGATTGTAGAGGTGGATCCGGACGAAAAAGTAAAATACCTTAACCTAAAAATCAAAGGAAGTATTGATGATTATAAGGTTTCATTAGGTAAGAAAAAACAAAAATAATAGCAGGTTTTTATAATTTCATTTAAGATAAACTATGGATTTTTTTTTGATTTAATATCTATCATAGAAAATACACAGAATACTAAATTTTATAATTCAGACTATTAAATTTAATTGAAAATAAAGTTAATAATGTAAGATGTTAAAAAAGAAAAAAGCTTTTTATCTTTTCATATTTTATTTATTACCTATTCAATATACCGCGGCACAATTACCATATTATGAAAAGGTAACGTATAAGAAGAACTCTGAAAGAAGCATTATTGCAAAAATAATAGATGACCTAGGTTACAAATACTATTGGGTAACTGATAGTTTACTGAGTGATGAGTTGAGTACTAATTTTTATTCAGGAAAATTACCTAGATTGTTATTAGAAGATGCTTATCAAATGTCTGAAAATATTATCAATTCTGTTTCGGATAAAGTAGAGAAATCTAAACTAAATAAGGGAGAAACCTCATTTGATGAAATGAGAAAGAATACATTATTAAACTTAAAAGAGGCTAGTAATAAATTAATTAATAATAAAGAAACACTGCTTTTTTTAAATTGGAATGATTTTAAAAATGCTATTATATATGCAGATGCTTACTGTGATCAAATTATTTTATTTAGAAATGATGTAGGAAATCCTTACTCACCAAAACAAAGTGATACAAAAAAGAATAAAAGTAACTCTCAGATTTTTGAAGAAAGTATTGGAGCTGATGGCATAACAAATAAACAGTGGAAGAAAATTATGGAGCGGGGTGGTGGATATGGTGCTCATGATAGAATTAGATCTACCAGCAGAAAGAATCAAGAAACACTTATAAAACTAAAAAAGAAGGAAAGAGCTTCTATTAAGACTGGAAATCTAGAGAAAATTAAGATAACTACTAATAGTGTAGACGGACTTACTTATGTTTACTCTAGTTTCCCTCCTAAACAATTATCTTTTTTGTATAATAATGATAATGAGTTGGTAAGAGGACTTGTGGATTGGGTTATTTATATAAATTCAGGAAATTCAGTTGAATTATCCGAGATGTTAAGAGTGGGCTTAGATAACGAAGTTTTTATTGATTATAATATCAATCAATCGTTAGTGAAAAATAGATATAGAGATATTATTGATCAAAATAATAATAGAGTTCGATTAGAATTTTCTGCAACACACTTTGATAAAATTAAATTTTCTAATGTTAAAATCACGAAAGTAATTATTAAAAAATCTCTTATTCGATTTTTTGGTGAAACAGATAATTCTAATGAACAATCTGAAAAAGAAGTAATAATTATTTTAAAACATATTGAAGGAAATTTATTAAACAGAATAATAGATAATATAAACCAAACACGGAAGGGATTAAATGAGTATGACGATACTATATTGAATCTAAGTAAATATTAGCATTATAATAAACCTCAATCATCACTAATCGGTTTCTAGTGGGTATACATAAAGAAATATATAATAAATGAAAAATGCTCTTTTACTTGTAAGTATATTGTTTACTGCGACCTTAACGGCACAAATTTCGAAATTAACAAACCCCAAATTAAGTCCGTTTCAAAAAACAGAAATTAAAATAGGAATTGTAGATGTCTCTTTAGAATATTCACGTCCTTCGATGCGCGGAAGAAAAATATTTGGGGCTCTAGAACCGTATGATAAAGTTTGGCGTACCGGAGCAAATAAGAATACTAAAATAGTTTTCTCTGATTATGTTATAATAGGAGATGTCGAAGTGGCTCCTGGAACATATACTATTTTTACGAAGCCATCGGTTGATACATGGGATGTATATTTTCATGCCGAAATAGATGAATATGGTGTGCCAGATACATTTAACCCTAAAAATAGTATTGTGCAGCTTAACGTTCCTGTGATAAAGTTAGATAAAGAAATAGAAACTTTGGGAATAACATTTGATAATTTGACCGCCAATGCCGCAATCTTGAACATTTCTTGGGAAAAAATAAAAATAGCAGTACCTATAAAAATACCTACAGATAAAATTTTAAAAAATTACCTTTCTAAAAAGAACACTTCTCTTTCACGAGAATATAGTTTAGCAGCTTATATATATTTCGATAAAGAAAAGGATAGTAAAAAAGCACTTGCAACAATTAAAAAGTCAATTGAAATTGAGGAGAAAGGAATGTCTTTCGAATTATGGCTTAAAAATGCAAACCTAGAAGATCAGCGATTAGCATATAATTACTATTTGAAATCTCAAATATTATACGATTTAGATGAAAAGGAAGAAGCCATAAAATCTGCAAGACAATCTCTAATCATTGCAGAAAAAATAAAAAGTGAATATTATATCAATACGAATACAGAAAATATTAAAGCATGGGGTAAACAATAAAACTCTATAAATATTTTTGCTACAAATTAAACCTTTTTGTAAACAGTTAGTCTAAAGACTAAATTACCTGTTAATGCATAAAAGTATTCTTTTAATTATTCCTTTTCTGTTTTTTGGATTTACTACCAAAACTAACTCAGATGTCGTACTTGAAAACGTAGATGAGTTGGATATTCCTATATATGACTTTGATTCATTGGAACCTCTGTTATACACCAAAACTAATAAAACTCATATTATTAATTTTTGGGCTATGTGGTGCGCTCCATGTGTTAAAGAGTTACCTGTTTTTCAGGAATATGAAAAAAATAATCCTGATGTAGAATTGATTTTGGTAAGTCTTGATTTTCCAGAAGACATTGAAAAAAAACTTAAACCTTTTTTGGAGAAAAAGAGAATCTCATCAAAAGTTGTTTTGTTAAGCGATCCAGATGCAAATAGTTGGATAAATAAAATTGACCCAAATTGGTCTGGAGCTATTCCTTTTACAATAATATTCAATAATAAAGAGAGATCTTATCATGAACGATCTTTTGAAGATGTTAAAGATTTAGAAAAAGTAATTAATACTACCATAAATAGTAAATAAGATGAAAAAAAGTAATATCACTTTAGTAGTAATTCTAATTTTGTGCAGTTTTTTAGTCACCAATAATGTATACGCTCAAGACAGGAAAGGTCCTCCGCCAAATGGTGAGCGCAAAGGTCCTCCAAGAGGAGGGCACGGTCCAGAACAAACAAAAACACTAGAAGAAATAGGAGGATATAAAATAGGAGAGACCGCATCTGATTTTAGTCTTAAAAATGTGGACGGTACTATGTTTTCTTTATCAGATATCGATAATGCAAAAGGTTACATCGTAGTTTTTACTTGTAATGAGTGCCCATTTGCAAAAATGTATGAAGATCGATTAATTCAAATTCATAATCAATACGCTCCAGAAGGTTATGCTGTAGTAGCAATTAATCCAAATATCAATGAAGGTAATACAAAAGAAAATTTCAAAGCGATGCAAAGTAGGTCCAAAGAAAAAGAGTTCCCTTTTGTATATCTAGCGGATGAACAACATAATGTATTTCCAAAATATGGGGCTGTAAGGACTCCTCATGTTTTTCTTTTAGATAAAGAAAGAAAAGTACAGTATATAGGAACTATAGACGATAACGCAAGATCTGCTAATGATGTGAAGGTAAAATATCTTGAAAACGCTATAGAAGCACTTCAAAAAGGTGAAAAACCAAAAGTGAATTTTACTAAAGCTATAGGATGCCCTGTTAAAGCGATTTAAGTAGAGTAAACTATTTTATAATACCATTTATAGAGAAATAGCGATTCGAGTTTTAATTCGAGTCGCTATTTTTTTTAGTAAATATTTTATTCCCTCGCTAGTATTAGTCTGTTATTAGGGATAATATAAGTAAGTAATCACATAAAAGAGTTATAGATTCTGTTTGATATGTTTATGCTTAACTAGTTTAAAACTAAAAGGAACTAGTATGCGGAAATAATAAGAAAACTGAGTAACATTTACCTGTGTTATGACACTTACATATAAATTAGGAATTAAATGAATAATGAGTTAACAGATTCTGAAAATAGTCAGAGTTTAACAGATAAAGACATTTTTGTAAAAATTTGGACTTCTCCAAGAACAGTTTTTAAATTTATAAATGACAATCAGTATGATAAATATGTAAATATTCTTTTGTTCTTTGCAGGAATTTCTAGAGCATTTGATAGAGCATCTTTAAAGGATACTGGAGATACAATGTCTCTATTTGCTATAATAGGTTTTTGTGTTTTTTTTGGTGGGCTTTTGGGATGGATATCATATTATATTTATTCAGCATTGCTTAGTTGGACGGGAAAATGGATAAAAGGTCAAGGCGATACAAAATCTATTTTACGAATTATCTCCTATGCTATGATTCCTGCAGTAATAGGACTGATTTTTCTCATACCGCAAATAGGAATATATGGTAATGAAATGTTTAAATCCAATGGAGATATAGTAAGTGCTGGACTTGTTTCGAATATCTTTGTTTATGGAGCTTTAATTTTAGAATTTATTTTAGGGATTTGGACAATTATCTTTTGTGTTGTTGGTGTCTCCGAAGTTCAAAAATTATCAATTGGAAAAACAATTTTGAATCTATTATTACCCTTTTTTGTTTTCATGATTCCTATAGTTATTATTATCTTGATTTTTCAAATTTGATAAAACATTAAATAAGTAAATATTAAACAGGATATGAATAATAAATTATCTTCAGATTTCACGAAAGTGTTTCAAATAGCTGTAATTGTAAAGTTCATTACTTTATCAATTGTGTGCTTTATTTTGCTATTCATATTTGATTTTAAAACAAGTTTGGTAATGTTAACTTTGTTGATTATTTGTTTCTTTATCTTACGGAATATGGGTATTACAAAACTTAAAACGGTTTATTGGAATGAAGAGTCATTAATAATAGGAAGTTTTAATTCTAAATTTTTAATCCCAATAGCAGATATTAAAGATGTTAAACGTACTTTCCTTTTTGATGATTTTCCTTTTAAAATGAAATATATTAAGTCAGGGAAAATTGAGAAAGTATATTTCCTTCCTAAAAGCAAATTTTTTAAGGGTTTCTTCAGCGGAAATGAACACATTGAGGCACTTAAACAAGAAATTGAAAAGTATAAATAAATCAATTATCAATTAATTTGTAACGGAAAGCAATATATGTAAAGGTATTTGAAACAATGCTTTAAAACTGAAAAGCACATTAATTTGATCAGGAAGTATCTATAGTTACGAAATAATTTATTTTGATGGAAAAGTATTTGAAACGTTATAGCTTGTTTAAATGAAGATATCGATTGATATAAAATATCTGATGTTTATTACACTTGGGTTTGTCTTATTTACAATAATTGGAACTGTAAGTCACGAATTCGGACATATTCTTATAGCAAAATCACTAGGCTATCAAACTACGCTTCATTATGGAAGTATGAGTTATGATAATTCGGATTTTAAGAAGAAAATTGTTGAAATATATAATCAAAATAAGATAGAGATTGATCAGGGAACTGACTTTGTGGATAAAAAGGAGTATGAAGAAGGTGTAAAGAAATTGACAAATGACATTTTACTAGTCAGAATGGGAGGTCCTTTACAAACTACCGTTACTGGGATTGTAGGTTTGATGATTATTTGTTGGAGGAGAAAAAAAAGTAATGATTACCAATTAAAATTCTTAGACTGGTTAGCTATTTTTCTATCATTATTCTGGTTAAGAGAAGTTTTTAATTTGACAATGTCAATCGGGAGTGAATTGATTAAACCTGATGGGAGTTACTTTGGAGGAGATGAAAAAAAAATCTCTGAGCTATTAAATTTATGGAATGGTACTGTTTCTTTTTCTTTAGGAATTATAGGATTATTAGTAACTATGTTTGTTCTGCTTAAAGTTGTCCCTAAACAATTGAGGTTTACATTTATTTTAGGTGGATTTTTGGGAGGAGTATTTGGATTCATTTTTTGGATGAACATATTGGGGCCGGAAATATTGCCATAACGTGTACTACAATATCTATAATTAAGAAATGACTTAACAAAAATTAAAATAGGATGTAACAATATGAACCCTACTTGGGAAATTTTCGTAACTCAAATAGCCTAACTAAAAACATATGCTAGCACCGTGCATACTATCAATATATCTAAATGATTAATTAGGTTTTTAGTACGATTGAATATTTACATGAACATAAAGTGGATAAGTTATGAGTGAAGAAAAAGGTAAACTCAACCAAGAAAAATGAATTATATTAGACCTTAGTTATATAAAATCTTGAGTTTGTATTCAAGCATTAATTTGTTCACGAAAATAATGACGTACAGATATCTTTATAAGTAATGCTGTAAATGATTACATCAAACTCTATTTTATTTACGATTATTAGTGTTTTTGCACTACAGGCGATAGTACTAAGCGCCATGATATTTTTTAAACGCCCAAAAATATTAGCTCAGAAGTTTTTAGCGATGTTGACTTTTTTTTATGCTATTATGGCATTAAATATTGTCTTAGTTAATGTTTTGAAAGATCATAATATGCTTGATGTTTTTAGATATGTTCAGCTAGAAATGCTTTATGGTATTGGTCCTGCACTGTATTTTTATACTAAAAGTGTTACGGATACATCATTTAAATTTTCAAAACAACATCTTATTCATTTCTTACCGTTGGTTTTAGAGTTTATTTTTTATAGAACATCAATTTATAGAAATGGAGCGGATGGTTTGTATGAAAACCCCATTCCTAGTATAAGTTATGTATATTTAATAGAACAATGGATAGGTGTTATTTCTATCATTACCTACAGTATTATATCATTACGGTTACTCTTTAATCACCAAGTTTTACTAAAGCAATATTATGCTAAGTTGGATAAGCATTCATTTGACTGGTTAAAAATCCCTATACTTATTTATGCATCATTTTTTATTCTATGGAATATCATAACAGAAATTGATCGATTTGTTTTTGATAGAAGCCTTAGAGAATATTACTTTCTTCCTACATTCGTTGTTCTCTCCATACTCTGTACCTGGATCGCTTTTAAAGGATACCTTAGAAAACAAGAATCATCTTTGGCGTTGAAAGTTTTAGTGGATACATCCGAAAAGGTAAAAAAACCAATAAAAAAAGACACTCAATTTATTGAAAAATTGGAACAGTTAATGCAAAATGAAAAGCCTTATTTGAGTACGGACATAAACTTAACTAAGCTTTCCGAATTACTACAAATGAAGCCCAAGATAGTTTCATTAAAGATTAATCAAAATTGTTCAAAAAACTTTTATGATTTAATCAATTCTTATCGTGTAGCAGAATTTAAAGAACGTTTAAAATCTTCTGATAAAGACAAACTATCATTATTAGGTCTTGCATATGAATGTGGTTTTAATTCAAAATCTACTTTTAACCATGTTTTTAAGAAAACAACACAGTTGACTCCAAGTCAATATCTTAAGGGAATTGAAAATACGTCCGAAAAGAAGCAGTAGGACGATTAATAATTTTTTAGGGATTAATATTGCGGCTTAAACAATTAAAATAGCATCGATTATTCTTTATGTAAGATGTGATTAAAGGTGCTTAATCCAAAAATTAATGAAAGAAAACATAACAATTATTCCCTTAATTTTTATACTTCTTTATGGAACTATAAATGCTCAACAAGCAACTACAAATTTTCAAAAAGGA
The DNA here is from genome assembly GCF_018100855.1 of Aquimarina sp. MMG015. NCBI lineage: Bacteria > Pseudomonadati > Bacteroidota > Flavobacteriia > Flavobacteriales > Flavobacteriaceae > Aquimarina > Aquimarina sp. MMG015. The sequence continues at coordinate 164,294 of NZ_JAGJEB010000009.1, read as the reverse complement.
CAAGTTCTTAGTGATTTAGATTATTTGTACCACTCATTAGAAAACACACATTTTAACTTATATGCATATACATCAAAAGATGATTTTGAGAGAAATTATCAAATTGTAAGAAGTGAAATAAAAAAAGACTCTTTTAATCTTCTTGAAACAACATCACTATTACAAAAAGTTATATCTGCAGCAAACAATGCCCATACTAGAATTGTGTTCCCAGGTTCTATATATATGGAATACGTCCAATCTGGGGGCACCATTTTTCCATTAGAGATTGCCTTTGAAGATGGAAAAGCTTTGGTTAGAAAAAACTGGTCAAAAAAGGACATTAAAATCGGTGCTGAATTGAAAAGTATTAATGGCAGATCAATTGAAGAGGTTTTGCAAAAAATCTATCCTCAGATTTCAGCTGAAAGATCCTATTTAAAGAATGCACAAATTGAGTCTTTAACGCTGTCAAGATTCTATTGGCAAGTTTTTGGAGAACAAAAAGTTTTTAACATAGAACTTTTTATAGAAGGCAAGCAAAAAGAAATACGTTTAGATGCCATAAAAGCCTTGGAAGATTTTGAAATGCAACGGGATGATATAATAAATCACAAAAGAGTATTTAGATTTAAGTCAAAGACAGCTTATTTAAACCCTGGTAGTTTTGCAGGTAATGAGGATGACTATAGAAAGTTTATAGATTCTGCCTTTATTGAAATTAAAAAAAGCCAAACAAAAAATCTTATTATTGATTTAAGAAATAATCCAGGTGGAAATGATTCATTTAGTGATTATATGGTGTCTTATATTGCGAATAAACCTTTTAAGTGGTTTTCAAAATTTCAACTTAAAACTAGTGAATTACTAAAAGAACATGTACGACAAACCAAAGATACAACCGAAGCTTTTTGGAGATCTGTACTAGAACATAAAAATGGAAAAATATATAATTATGATTTTGGGTTTTATGAACCACAACCTGAATTAAAACGTTTTAAAGGTAAGGTCTATGTGTTAGTGAATCGGCAGTCTTATTCACAATCTACTGTTACAGCAGCTCAAATACAGGATTATAACTTTGGAACCATCGTAGGAGAAGAAACAGCGGAATATGCCAATTTATATGCTTCAATTTTCAGCTATAAATTACCGGAAACAGACATAATAATAGATGTGTCTAAAGGTTTAATTGAGCGTGTTAATTCTAAAAAGGAAGACAAAGGTGTAATCCCCGAAATTAAAATCAAAGATCATTTGTTGGATGACGTCGATGAAATATTGAAAGAATTGTTATTGATTATCCATAGAGATTTAAAAGATATTACTAAAGGTAGAAGAGATTAATCCAAGGTAATCATTAAAATAGTGTGGCTGTTAATGTGTATTTAATTAACTGCTTATCGTATTTTTAGGTGAATGTATTTTTTGTAGAATTTAAAGTTACTAATCAATATATAGAAAACAGAAAAGTATGGTAACATTTAATCTTTTTAAGATACCTATATTGGCGTTTTAAAATGAACTAAAAATAGATACCTAATGAAAAAGACTTTAAATGATTTAACCAAAGAAGATTGGAATACGCTTTTTCCAATTGAATTGGTTGAGCATAATCCCGAATGGAAAAACATTTATGAAAACGAAAAAAAACGGATTTTAGATAGAGTAGGAAAGGAAAAAATATTGCGAATAGAACATTTTGGTAGTTCATCAATTACTACAATAAAATCTAAACCATATATTGATTTAATGATCGAAATTCCTAAAGAACTATTATTCGATAGACAATTAATAGATCAATTTATAGAATTAGGTTATTCACATTTCGAAGTTCCTGCAAGAGAAAATATCGAAAAGTATTCTTCATTCGGAAAAGGATATAATTTAGATGGAACTAAAGAACAAATTTTTCATATCCATATGTGTCCGAAAGATAATGTAATGTGGAAACAAATTGACTTCAGAGATTATCTAAACGCTAACAATAAACGTGCAAAAGAATATGAAAGTTTGAAATTAGAATTAGCATCTAAGTTTAAAAATGATAGGGGTTCTTATGTTCTTGGTAAAACGGATTTTGTAAATGAAACTTTGAACATTATAAAAGAAAACACTAAAGCATAATTACATAAAAAGAGAGTTGCTAGTTCGTTGGAAAATCAAAAATTTATTTTGTACAAAACACGAACTATGATTTTTTTAAACATTAAATTTCTTGTGCAACGACATTGTCAATATATTCATAACAATAATATTCTGATAAATAATAGTGGAGAAAATATTAAATAACATAAAAGATTTTTTCACGGAGTTTCCAGAGTTTATATACCTTGTCATTGGTATTGTTTTTCTTGTTTTGTTCATTGGAACAGTAAAAAATAAGAATTGGGCAATTGACCCAGAAAGTGGAAATCAAAGAATGTTTTATAATATGTTTGGTCATAAAACTTTTAGAGTATTCATAGGGGTTGTTTACGTATTAGGAACTCTTGCAGGTTTTTGTGGGTTTTTTCTTTATTTTATGGGGTAATAATTACATATGTTGATGGTGGAGAATATCTAAAAAGGAAATATCCGAACTTGGAAGTAGTGGATGATAGCAAAATTTCGGTGATCCATAATGGAAAATTTATTTCATCTAATGGTAGCTTAGTAAGTTATGTTGATTCTTTTGATTTGTTAGAAAAATTAATAAGTAAAGAGCACAGAAAATTTGTTGAAACTTCAATATAATATGATAGGTTAAAAAGATAAATTCATGACAGAAAACATATCGATTATCGGTGGCGGAATTGGGGGGTTAGTAACTGCCTTATCCTTTGATAAATTAAAGATTCCATATACATTATATGAAAGAGCTGCTTCTTTAGAAGAAGTAGGAGCGGGGATATGGTTATCACCAAATGCATTGCAAGTTTTAGAATGGATTAGCCCTAGTTTATTGCAGGAAATTCAGAATACTGGAAATACTTTTAACCGGATTATGGTAGCTAATCATAAGTTAAAACCGATATCAGACTCTAAACAAGATTTTGTTCAAGAAAAATTCGGTTACACTACTATGGCAATTCATAGAGGAAAGCTACAGCAGATTTTATATAAATACGTGCAGGAAGAAAATATTAGATTAGGGAAAGAATTTAAGAAATACCTTGAGAACCGGGAAAAATCTTATGAATTACATTTTGGAGATGGCTCTGTTGTAAATACTAATTCTATAATTGGTGCAGATGGAATTAATTCTAAAATTAGAAAGCAATTATTTCCAAATAGTAAATTAAGATACTCAGGGCAAACATGTTGGAGAGGTATTTCTAACTATAATTTAGACGCTCAATTAGAGTCTGTAGGTTTTACTTTATGGGGTAAAAAATTACAATTTGGGGTATCTAAAATTTCCGAAGGGAAAGTATATTGGTTTGCTGTTAAATTGAGTGCGCCTAATTTGACCGATGATAAGAAAACTATAAAGAATCTTCTAACAAGGATGTTCTCAGAGTACGATCCATTGGTAACTGATCTTATTAAAAATACACCTAGCGAGACAATTTTTAGAGGAGATCTTTCTGATTTAGAATTACTAAATAAATGGAATTCAGGAAATATTTGCCTAATAGGGGACGCTGCACATAGCATGACACCAGATTTAGGACAAGGAGGTGCCCAAGCAATTGAAGATGCATTTTATTTGTCAAATTTTATTAAAGAAACTAATAATACGGAAATAGCTTTTGATAAACTCTATACCTATAGAAAGACAAAAGTTGAAAAATTAGTGAAACAATCGAGACTCACCTCAAAAATCGCAATAACAAATAGGTTTATAGAAGTCATTCGAAACTTAATTCTTAAGAGCACTCCTGAATCTTATATGAAAAAACAGATGTATGAATTGTATAAATTGGATAAAACTATTGCTACCAGTTTATATGAAAACTAATTTTCCTCAATTTATCAAACCCTAATAAGGTTCTATTCTATGTCATTTTTTTAAACTCATACTTGTTCGTGTGATAATAATTTTTAGTTATTATTTCTGTTGTCAAAATATTAAGTTGGCTCTTTGATCACTAATCTGGTTAGGAATACAGAAATAGTCTATGGTCAATATATTAGAGATACTAGGAGTGAAAAAGCATTAATAAAAGTAAAATAAAAAGTTTTCGTATTAAACGTTTTGGTATAGTCAAAGTCTTAAACTTATACTAAAATGTTTAATTTATGAAAAAATTAATGTTTCTATCACTATTGTTAATAGCTTTATTATTCAATTCTTGTAGTAATAACGATCAAGAAGATTATGTACCAATAGAAGAAGATTCTAGTTCCGAAATAAATCTTCCGGACGTATTTTTTAATTATGCCAATATCGTATTACCTGAACATTATACTGAAAATAGTTTTCCTGATCAATTTCAGTTTCAAGCGGCAATCGAATTCGATAACACACCAATTGATAATCCCATAACAGATGCAGGAGCAACATTAGGAAGAGTACTTTTTTACGATGAAAAACTAAGTGCAAACGGTACCGTTTCTTGCGCTTCTTGTCATAAAGCTGAACATGGATTTTCCGATCCAGATATTCTGAGTAAGGGATTTGAAGGCGGACTTACCAGAAGGCACTCCATGGGAATCGTAAATGCTCGATTTTATGAAGGAGGGAAATTCTTTTGGGATGAACGAGCAGCAACTCTAGAAGAGCAAGTGTTGATGCCTTTTCAAGACGAGGTAGAAATGGGGTTGACACTTCAAGAATTAACTAATATTGTAGCTGAACAAACTTATTACTGGAGTTTGTTCGCAGATGCTTTCGGAGATCAGAATATAACGAGTGATAGAATCTCTAGAGCATTAGCACAATTTATAAGAAGTCTTGTTAGTACAACATCAAAATACGATCAAGCAAGGAGTGATGTAGATTCGCCAATTGTAGATTTTCCAAATTTTACAGAACAAGAAAACGAAGGTAAAAGACTTTTTTATATGCCTCGACCACTTACAAATGGATTGAATGCTAACTGTGTCGCTTGTCATGTGTCTGAAGCTTTTGTAGCTCCTATTCCAACAGTTACTCCAATTCCTAGTGGAATTACAACTTTTGCCACAACCAACGGATTGGACGCAATTTCGACTACTGATTTAGGAGTTAATGAAACGACAGCTAACCCTAATGATATTGGTAAATTTAAAGTTCCTTCATTGAAAAATATCGCTATTCGTCCACCATATATGCATGATGGAAGGTTTGCAACCTTAGAAGAGGTAATTGAACATTATAGTTCAGGGATTCAAAACCACCAAAGTCTCATATCACCTTTAGTAAATTCAGAGGGACAAGTTGGCCAATTTAATTTTACAGAAGAAGAGAAAGAGGCTTTAATAGCTTTTTTAAATACATTAACCGACAACCAAATGTTAACTGATGAAAAATATAGTAATCCATTTGAATAATATTAAACAACTACTGTATTTAATGGTGTTTTTTACATTGTTTAGTTGTAATAGAGATGAGGTGGTTATTGATGTTTCGAACCCAATTGAAATTTCTCCAAATATTCTTTTTATTATTGCTGATGATTTAGGTAAGGATGCTATTAATGGTTTTTCCGAAGGTAACATAAAACCGAGTACTCCTAATATTGATGCAATACGAAATTCGGGATTGTCTTTTAACAATTTTTGGACGTATCCAACTTGTTCGCCAACCAGAGCATCTATTCTAACTGGTAAATATGGTTATAGAACGGGTGTTAAATGGGCAGGAGACGAACTTGATTTATCAGAAACGAGCTTACAGAAATATATAAACGATCAAACAAATGGTAATTATGCAACTGCAATAGTAGGGAAATGGCATTTATCAGGAGGTAATACAGTAGTAAACCCTGAAATTTTTGGTTTGGATTATTACTCCGGGATTATAAGAGGTGCGCCTCAGAGTTACTATAATTGGCAATTGACGGAAAATGGAGTAAGTAATGTAGAAACAGAATATGTAACTAAAAAGATTACTGACTTGGCCAATGATTGGATACATCAACAAGATAAACCATGGTTTATGTGGTTGGCTTATAATGCTCCTCATACACCATTTCATGTACCACCAAATGAAATGCATTCTCAAGGAAACTTACCTTCATTTTTAAGCGGAATGGATGAAACACCATATTATATGGCTGCGATTGAAGCAATGGATTATCAAATAGGGGAATTATTAGATGATATGCCTCTAGATGAAAGAGAAAATACTATAATTATTTTTATTGGTGATAATGGAAGTCCGAATGAAGTAGCACAATCTCCATACACGTTTTTTACTGCAAAAGGTTCTTTGAGTCAAGGAGGGATAAATACACCAATGTTTATTTCTGGTAAAGGAGTCTCGAGAACTGGAAATGATGATAATTTAATTGTAAGTTCTGATTTGTTTGCCACCATTTCTGAAATTGCTGGAGTACCGGTAAATCAAATTCATGATAGTAAAAGCTTTATATCTTTATTTACAGAAGCCGTATCAATAAGAGATTATCAATATTCAGAAAAAGATGATGGGGTTAATAATCTTTGGACTATAAGTAATGGGAATTATAAACTTATCGAAAACGCCAATGGTAGTGAAGAATTTTACAATTTAAATAACGATCCTTATGAACAAAATAATTTATTAAATGGAAATTTGACAACAAACGATATTAATGCTAAATCAGTTTTAGAAACTGAGTTATTAAATATAAGAAATTAAAAAAAGAAAACTGATTACAAAAAATAGATTAGATAAATTAACTATATGTGATGAGAAGTTTGATCTTTCAATTGTTAGGAGGGAACTTAAAAACATAAACGAAAGAATAATTTGGTACATTCGGGAAAATAATGATAATGTAGTTGTAACTAAGAAATTTAGGAAATGGAAATTAAAACCTTAAAGGGAATTAATAAAAAAGATATTCTAAATGTATTCAACAAATCTTTTTCGGACTATTTTATTCCTTTTAGACTATCTGAAGAACAATTAATTTCGAAAATGTTAGCTGATAAGACAGATCTTAATATATCGGTAGGAGTTTACGAAAAAGAAAGTCTGATAGGGTTTATTTTGCACGGATATGATATAATCGATAATAAAAAAGTAGTATATAATGGAGGAACAGGAGTTATTCCAGAAAAAAGAGGTGTTGGTTTAACAAAAAAAATGTATCAATTTATTTTACCCATTTTAATGGAAAAGAGAATCGATACGCTGCAACTAGAAGTTATAACTAAAAATATTCAGGCTATTACTTCATATAAAAAATCGGGTTATAAAATTGAAAGAGCATTACTATGCTATAAAGGGAAGGTTAGTGTGTTACATACAAATGACGATATAGTTGTTAGGGTGTTAGAAGATTATAATTGGGACTTAATGAAAACGTTTTGGGATATATACCCTACTTGGCAAAATTCTAATAATGTTGTAGATGAATTAAAAAACATCAATGTTTCGTTAGGTGCCTATATAGATTCTAAACTGATAGGTTATATAATTTATAGTCCAAGTAATAAACGATTACAGCAAATAGCGGTAAGTAAAGATTTCAGAAATAAAAAAATAGCTTCTACTTTAATTCACGAATTAATTAAAATATATGGGGATGAGTTTTCTATTATTAATATAGATAAAAGCTCAAAACCTGTAAATGCATTTTTAGAAAGAATAGGACTTGAAAATAATCTAGAGCAGTTAGAAATGAAATTACATCTTGATAAAAATTAGAGCTAGCAAAAAATTATTTTTATGAAAACCTAAAACAAGACCCAAATTGACAACAAATTGACTCAATTAGAAAATTTAAAATAACTTGTAAGAACTATCTTTACAAGAAAAGAAAATGGTACAAGACTATAAAACTATAGACTTATTTGGAAAACTACTATTTGAAACTATTATTTTAAAACCACCATACAAAAAGCCAAATTTAATGCCAAACGAGGCTTGTTTTTTGTACATACTAAAAGGAGAATACGACTCCATTTCTGAAACCGAACGACTTAAAATAGAGGCTCAAGAATCTCTTTTAATGAAATGTGGTAACTATACCTGTAATATGCGTTCTTCGGAAGTTTCTGATACATATCAAGCACTTGCCGTACACTTTTATCCTGATATTTTGATGAAAATCTATGAAGATAAACTTCCGGATTTTCTTACACAAAAATTACCTTTAGACATAGGTATGTCTAAGCTTAATAGCGATATTTTAATTCGAAAATATATTGAGGGAATTTTGTTTTATTTTCAAAATCCTGATTTGGTAACGGAAGAAATATTGATTCTAAAACTTAAAGAAATCATTTTATTATTAAATCAGACGACAAATGCTCCAGCGATTCGATCGATACTCTCTAACCTATTTAGTCCAAGTTCATATTCCCTTAGAGAAATTGTAAAAGCTCATTATTATGAAAATATATCTTTAGAAGAATTAGCAATTTTGAATAATCAAAGTTTATCTAGTTTCAAAAGAGAATTCAGAAAAATATACAATTCATCCCCAGCCACGTATTTACGAGAGAAAAAATTAGAAAAGTCTATACAGCTACTTGTATCTACAGATTTAAGAACTACAGATATCGCTTATGAATGTGGATTTACGAATGCTTCTCACTTCTCAAAAACGTTCAAAAATAAATATGGAATTTCTCCAACATTTTATAAGTTGACCCATTTAGACAAACCTTTGAACTAATCTTAAAACACTTCCGTTTTCTCTATTCTCATCTTTGCATCAGTAACAAAAAATATGTAAAAATGAAAACAGTACTTATTACAGGATCTAGTAACGGATTTGGTTATTTATCTGCATTAACATTAGCTAGAAATGGACATAGAGTTTGGGCAACGATGCGTGATATCAATGGAAAAAACAGAATTAAAAAAGAAGAACTTGAAAAAATTGCTTTAGAGGAAAAGATTTCAATTACGATAGCAGAATTAGATGTAACTAGTGATAAATCTACTAATGATTTAGTAGCTAGAATTCTTACTGAAGAAAAAAGCGGATTGGATGTTTTAGTAAATAATGCTGGTGTAATGTATGTAGGTATTACAGAAGCATATAGTATAAAGCAAGCGCAGGAACAATTTGACACTAATTTTTTTGGTGTGATTCGAACTTCCAAAGCGTTTCTTCCTTTTTTGAAAAAATCTTCAGATGGATTGATAGTCAATATTTCATCTTTAGCAGGACGATTGGTTTTTCCATATTTTGGGATTTATTGTGCTAGTAAATTTGCTTTAGAAGCATATTCTCAATCATTAAAATATGAACTAAAACCTATGGGGGTAGATGTTTCTGTTATAGAACCTGGGCCATATCCATCTGGGCTATTATATAGTGGGCCCGAGGAAGAAGATAAAACTACATTAGAAAGTTATGGAGAAATGGCCAATGTTCCGAAAGCAATGCTTCAAAATTTTGATCAATTCTATAAAAGTGATGAATCACCTAATCCGCAAGAAATTCCAAATGCTATTTTAAAAGTGGTCGAAATGGAAAAAGGAAATAGACCAATTAGACAAGCTGTCGGAGTAGATTATAATACTAATGAATTGAATAGTATAGTAAGTCCAATTCAAGAAAATTTGATAAAGGAAGCTTTACAAATGGAGCACTTAATTTAAATCCGTAAAAAATGAAATATTTAAAAAGGTTAATAAGCTTTACGGTCTTAGTGTTATTACTATTACCAAGTATTATGAATGCACAAAACTCAAATAACAATCCCAAAAATATGAGTGAAATGGAAACAAAAAATCAAGAAATAGTAAATGTTGCTTTGGTATATATAAAAGAAGGTGAAGAAACACGTTTTGAAGAATACAAGAAGAAGGGAGGTGCTATTTTGAAGAAGTATGGAGGAAGAATAGAACGTATTATTAAACCAAAAATACTAGCAAAAGGAAAAATAGAAATGCCTGATGAAATTCATTTTGCCAGTTATCCTAGTATGGAAGTATTTAATATGTTTAATGAAGATCCAGAGTTTATAAAAATTAGAAATAAGTATGCTGTTCCTTCACTTAAAAATATTTCAGTTTTTACGAGTAGGAACACTGATTTTGAATTTAAGAAAGAAAAGGGTGATAAAACCAAAACCTATGGTATTGCCTTAATTTACTTTAATGAAGGGGAGAAATATAAAAAGCAATTTGAGGATTATCATGATGAAGTTTGTGAGATAATGCCAGAATTCGGTACACATTTCGAACGTTTTATAGCACCATTTCAATCAAAGGGAGATATTGCACAACCAGATGAAATACATCGTTTTTATTTTGATTCAATGGAAGGTTTACAACAAATGGGAGCAGATGAACGAATGCAAGCACTATTTCCTAAAAGAGATACCTCATTAAAAAATCTATATTTTTTTATTGGTGAAGCTAGTTTATAATTGAAAAGAGAAATAAAGACTCATAATTCCATTTATAGAGAATAGTAACTCGATTTTTTATTCGAATTGCTATTCTTTTTTATTTTGTAAATTACCTCCGCCAAAAGCAATTTCACGAAACACGTTACTACTAATTAGGACTACGAGCCATTAGCTAAATGAAACACCCATTAAGGCAACATATTGAGGAGATAATTGAATTAACGGATGAAGAATTTGATTTTGTTTTAACTCATTTTGAAACTGATAAAAAACGGAAACATCAATATCTTGTTCAAGAAGGGGAAGTGGTAAAAAAAGAATATTGGATAACGCAAGGGTGTGTAAAAAGTTATTTTTTAGATGATAATGGTAAGGAACATATTCTTAGATTCGCAATGGAACATTGGTGGATTACGGACTATGAATCTTTTGTAAAACAGACTCCCTCGAATATATACATAGATTGTATAGAAGATTGCGAGTTGTTATACATTTCTTTTGAGAATAGGGATAAGCTTACATCTCAAATGCATAAAATGGAACGGTTTTGGGCAAAAAAAAGTAAGTTTGGTCGTATCGCTTTACAAAAAAGAATCCTTTCACTTTTAAAAAATTCTGCTAAGGAACGGTATGATTTATTACTAGAACAATATCCCCAACTATTTCAAAGAGTCCCTAAAAAACTTATAGCTTCTTACTTAGGGGTTTCTAGAGAAACCTTGAGTAGACTTAACCCATAGTTTAATTTTTTATAAAACTTAATTTTCATACTAATAAAGTGACATAGATCACTTTAAAGTAGTGATATACCTCCTTATAATTTCTTCTGATTCCTCTCAACTTTGTAGTGTTAATTTAAAACTATAAAAAGATGCCTTATATCAACATCAAAGTTACCGATGAACAGGTAACCAAAGAACAAAAACGTCTGTTAATTGTAGGTGCGACACAATTGCTTGCAGATGTATTGGACAAGAACCCTAAAACCACGCACGTGGTTATAGAAGAAATCCCTATTGATAATTGGGGAGTAGATGCAAAACAATATTCAAATTCAGAAAAATTTAAATCATGAAAAACAAAACAATAATTATTACAGGAGCCTCTACAGGTATTGGAAAAGCTATAGCAGCTTATTTTATTGAGCAAAATAGTAATGTAGTTATGAACTCATCTAATAAAGAGAATTTACAAAAAACGTATGAAGAACTTGGATCACCAAAAAATGCAGTGTATTTGGCTGGAGATATTAGTAAAAAATTTACAGGTCGGGAACTAGTACGTCTAGCGAAAGAAAATTTTGGCTCTGTAGATGTCTTAATAAATAATGCAGGTCTGTTTGCTCCAAAACCTTTTTTAGATGTTCAAGAAGAGGATTTAGAGCTTTATTGGAATGTTAATTTAAAAGGAACTTATTTTACAACACAAGCGGCAATTCCAGAAATGATAAAACAACAAAACGGTTCTATAATAAATATAGGTACTGTACTTGTAGATCACGCTATTGATGGTTTTCCTGCAACTGCGCCGTTAACAAGCAAAGGGGCTATCCATTCATTAACAAGACAGTTGGCAGCAGAGTTTGGTAAAAATAACATTAAAGTAAATACAATAGCTCCTGGAATTATTAGAAGTCCTTTACAAGGAAAAATGGGAATTGAAGATGCTGATAGTTTAGCTGGATTACATTTATTAAATCGTATAGGAGAAGCTAATGAAATAGCAGAAGCTGCCTACTATTTAGCATCTTCTGATTTTATCACAGGTGAGACTATTAACGTAGCAGGAGGTCATACAGTTGGGCACGCTATTTAAAAAAGAGAAATTATGTATAAAGATAATATAAAAGATATCGAAAAGGTAATAACGAATTATTTCGAAGGCATTTTTTATGGACAGGTTGATAAATTAGCATCTTGCTTTACGGATAATGTGTTTGTCTATGGTGATATTAACGGAGTTCCTTATAAGAAAAGTGTGATAGAATATTTGGAAGGTGTTAAAGAAAGAAAAAGCCCTAATGATTTAAACGAAACATTTAAAATGGAAGTTGTTGGGATTGATATTATAGGAAATGTAGCTATGGTAAAACTACGCGTACCTATGTTAGGTTATAACTATTATGATTATTTATCCCTAACGAAAGTGAATGACAACTGGAAAATTGTGAGCAAAATTTTTACGCATGTAGCATAAAGATGTTGTTACATTTTTTTAAGTATAGAGTCTAGATTATAAAAGATTCAAATAATAATGAAAAAGAAACTATTTAAATTTCTGAAAATTTTATTAGGTATTTTATCATTTCTAATACTACTAATTATGGTTGGAGCTTTTTGGCCAATGCCAAAACTGATTCTTCCGGTAAAACATAATACCATACTCATAAAATCAATAAATATTATAGATGTAAAGTCTGGTCAAGTTTTAGAAAACAGAAATGTATTAATAAAAGATAATATCATTGCTGCTATTGATAGTTTAGAAATTTTAGTTGAAAATTCTAATTCATTAATAATTGATGGTACTAATAAATATATGATTCCAGGTTTATGGGATATGCATACACATTCAAATCAGCATTCTCCTTGGTTACATCATCCACTTTACATAGCCAATGGTATTACAGGAATTAGAGACATGTCTGGGCAATTAGATCGTAAAGATAGCTATTGGGTAGGTAGTAGAGAACGGTTACAATGGAATGCTGAATTGAATGCGTATAAAAGAATTATGCCGAGATATGTTTTACAAAGTAGTTATCAAATAGATGGAGCTTCTAGTGTACCTGATGGATTTCCAGATTTTTTTAAACTAGATACCCCAGAACAGGTAGATTCATTGTTACATTTTTATAAAAAAGAACAGGTAGATTTTATTAAGGTATATCAGCAAATACCAAAAGAATCATATAAAGCCTTGGCTAAAAAAGCACCATCGTATGAAATGCATATTGCTGGGCATAAACCAATGTTTCTTAGTTTGGAGGAGGCTGTTAATTTAGGACAACGTAGTTTCGAACATGGTCGTATTTTTATGTTCGAATCATTTCCGGAAGCAGATAGTTTAAAAAACCCTAATAATTGGAAAAGCTATTTTTCTAAATCAAAGAGAAGGTTAGTAGATGAATTTGATCCAAAGATTGCTACTAAACTTATGAAATTAATGCAATTAAAAAATGCCCATTGGACACCAACCTTACAAACGTTAAAGTTTGAAGCGAATGCGCATCTCGAAGACTACGTAGCAAACCCTAATTTAAAATATATCACAGGAATTAGAAAAAGGTTATGGTGGGGTATAGATACTAATAATAATGCTTCAAGAAATATGGATGATCAAACTAAAGATATAAGCCAAAACTTTTACAAAGCGGCAATGAATCAAGTGAGATTGGCTAATAGCATCGGAGTGCCAATAATGACTGGGACAGATGTAACAGACTCGTATATATTTGCAGGGTTTAGTATTCACGAAGAATTGATTGAGTTAACAAAAAGTGGATTAACAAACCTCGAAGCTCTACAAAGTGCTACTATAGTACCTGCTAAGTATGCAAAAAAAGAAGATTCTTATGGGAGTATAGAAAAAAGAAAAGTAGCTGATTTGGTTCTATTACAACATAATCCTCTAGAAAATATTACCCATACTAGTAAAATTGATGGGGTACTTATGAATGGGGTCTATTATGACTCAGAAAAAATAATAGAACTCAAAAACTTTACAGAATCAATTGCTGCTAGCTTTCATATGAATAGTAAAGTACTATTAAGTTTTTTTAAAAGCCCTCTTATAAGAGTACAATTTGCGGATTAAAACTATAACTATTTGATGGATTGAAAGATTTCTCTGTAACCAATAGTATTATTATTTAAATAGTTTACTCTAAACTGGCTTCATTTTTGATGAGTTTTAAAACGGATATAAACCACTTACTTTGAAATTAATTAGAACTTTTTTATTGCTTATTAGTTTCTTATGGTATTGAAAATTATAGAGAAATCAAATTATGAAAGGTTACACTTTACTATTTTTAGTATGAATATAGAAGATGGTGTAAATTGTGAAATATAAAATCTAATTTTAGGTAAATAATTCACTAGTAACAACGGTGTATGATTTAGTATCAATGAAGTCAGAATTTGTTTTAAGATTTTATTTAATAATAATAAAACTAGGAAGCATATAATAGTTATATATTAAAAATGGAATACAAAGAAACATTACCAGATCATTTATTTTCGCATCATATAGAAAGTTATTGGCATATTTTTTTTGAGAAACAGCCAACAGAAGATGCTTTAGAAATGTTTCTGCCGACTTGTACATTTAATATAATATTTATTGATTCTCATAGTATTGTAAGGAGTAGTTTGCACACCAAGTGGAAACGATTAAATCCCGGAGCTTACTTTATTGGACAAACAAATACTTCATTAAGGTTTAAATCCAAAAGAGCTGTTAATATTACAGGAATCAGATTTAAACCATTTGCTTTTGCAAATCTTATTAAGAACCCACTCATAAATTTTAATGATACTATAGTTAATCTAGAAAATATTTTCTCTCTAGATAATATAGCACACTTACTTATCCAAAGAATTTCTATAGAAAGTAAAACTGTAATACAAGAACAGCTTATTAATGAATTTATTAATGGTTTGTTATCAAAAACAATGTCAGTAGATGAAAGTTTAAGAGCTCAGTTAAACTTTATAATGTTTAGACATGGTAGTATACAGATCAGTGAATTGTTCAAAGAATTTAATGTAAGTAAAGTGACTTTGCATAAACATTTCGTAAATAAAGTAGGGCTTTCTCCAAAAAAAGTTTCACAAATATGGAGAATGAATAGAATACTTCAACTAAGAGAAGAATTTCCGAATATGAGTCTAACTTCAATAGGTTTAGAGGCTGGGTTCTATGATCAGGCACATTTCATTAAAGATTTCAATGCAATTTTTAATATAACACCATTTAAGTTTTTTGCTCAAAAATCAAACCTGGTAGAAATTGCAAATCTTAATATTACAAAACGATTTACCAATCAATACGATCCTATTATATCATAATAGATTTGAGATTTTTTTTTACCATTTACTTTTTTACAATTTTATAAAAACTCTATTTTTTAATTTCGTTTAAAAATCTAAAATAATGATGGTAATTCGTAAATGCATTTTTCTTTTTTTAACCCTATCACTATGTAATATCTGTATTTATTCACAGGATAGTGTGTTAAGCATAGAATATAAAAAAGAGGTGATTAATACCCTGTCTGATTTGATGAATGATAAATACGTCTTTCCTGATATTGCAAAAAAAACAGAGGAACATATAAAGGAACAATTTAAGAAAGGACATTTTGATCAGTTTACATCTAATGAAAGTTTTGCAACCGCTCTAACGCAATCGGTACAGTCTATCAATAATGATAAACATATGAAAATTATGAGTCAACCGCCATACGAGGCTCCCGCTATGACACCAGAACGACTTATTGAAGAGAAAATTTTTAACCTCAAAAGAAAAAAAGAGTATAATGCTGGTTTTCACAATGTTAAAGTGCTAGAAGGAAATATAGGATACCTTGATTTAAGAGGGTTTACTTATTTTAAAGAAGGAAAAGTAATTGCAGATGCTTACATGAAACTTATCAGAAATACAGATGCGGTAATAATTGACTTAAGTAAAAATGGTGGTGGAGATCCTGAGATGGTTCAATACCTATGTAGTTATTTTTTTAAAGGCGATATTCACTTAAACAGCCTTTATTTCAGAGAAGGTGATAGAACAATTGATTTTCATACACTTGATAAGGTGGATGGAAAAAAAATGATAGATGTTCCCCTATTTGTAATTACAAGTGAAAGAACATTTTCTGGTGCTGAAGAGTTTTCATATAACATGCAAACACAAAAACGAGCGACTATTATAGGTCAAACTACAGGAGGAGGAGCTAACCCAGGTGGTACCGTTCCAATTAATGGTTTTTTAAGTGTTTTTATTCCAACTGGAAAAGCTATTAATCCAATTACTAAAACAAATTGGGAAGGCGTAGGTGTAGTTCCTGAAATTAAAGTAAGTAAAGATGAGTCATATAATAGAGCACATGAATTAGCAAAAGAAGGAGCAGATCAATTTAGAGAGAAATTAAAAGAATTATACACCAATACTTTTATTAATCTTTTATCAAAATTAGAGAAATATGATGAAGTGAATTCTGAAAAAAATATATTAGCTACTTTAAAAGATTGTAAGGAAAAAGGACTTATTGAAGAATGGGAAATTAATGCTCTGGGATATCAATATATGATGGAACATAAAAAAACAAAAATTGCAGTCTGTATATTTAAGTCTAATACTATTTTACATCCACAATCTGCAAATGGATTTGATAGCTATGCAGAAGGATTAATGAATCTGGGGAGCTATGATGAGTCTATAAAAAACTATAAAAAAGCAGTAGAGCTTGCAAAAACTGACAACTCTCCTGATCTTTCTGTTTATCAAGAAAATTTAAAAAAAGCATTGAAGAAAAAGTAAGGGTTTAGCAATAGTTTGTTTCTAATAAAAATAAAAATTGAAGAAATCTAATATGATAGTAATTGTGTACATTTTGTTTATTTTTATATGGATATTATAGTTTGAAGAACCTATAATGTTCAAGGAAAATTGTTTTTCCACAGAAAAAAATAGATAACAATTCATGAAGCTCTTAAAACTATCTTTTATCATAATGATTATAAGTTTTCTTACGGCCTGTAATCTTACCCTAAACCCTAATGGTCCACGCTCTAACAATCCTTTTTTTATAACTACGGAACAGGTTACGGTTAAAGGAGTAACAATACCCGAAGGAACCAAGTTAGAATATGAAAAACACTTCTTAAAAAAAGGAGAGCAAGGTTCAATATTAAATGAAAAATACCTTACGGGTTTTAGACTACCAGAGAACAAAACTATAAATTGGGGAGGTGTACCGATAAGTGCTATTCATAAGTTTTATAATAAAGATATGAGCGGTTATAGTGTGTATGCAAATTTTAAAGTAACTCCTGATAATGAAACTACATTTTACAAAAAATGGCAAGAAGAAGGTTGTGATCTTGGTATCACTGTAAAGAATAGAGATGACTGGTCTTTTAATAATTCTAATATTTTAGATGTAGAGAGCTGCAGTGTTATATATCAACGTTATTTTAAAGATGATAAAAAACAACAAGATTTTCTTGATGCAATGTATAAAGCATTAATGGATGTAAGATCCCAAGACTAATATATCTAAGATGAGGTTTTGTAAAATTCAGTAAAAACGTCAATAATATATTCATGATCTTGTGTTCCACACATTTCTCTAATACTATGCATTGATAACATTGGGTTTCCAACATCGATCGTTGGTATTCCTATATTTGAGGCAACCATTGGGCCTATAGTAGAACCACAACCGATATCATTCCTACTGCAAAAATCCTGAAAAGGAACATTTGCTTTTTTACACCATTGTTTAAATTTAGCTATAGAAAATGCATCTGTGGCGTAACGCATATTGGCATTACTTTTAATTACTGGACCAGCACCAAGTAATGGTTTATGATTGGCATCGTGTTTTGTCGTGTAGTTTGGATGTACTGCATGAGCCATATCTGCAGAAATAAAAAAGGAACGTGCTACAGCTTGAAAAAAAGTCTCTTCCTTGGAGGAAATAGAAGAGTGAATGCGTTTTAATGTAGTTTCTAAAAAATTAGAATTTGCTCCATTTTGCGATTCAGAACCAATTTCTTCATGCTGAAAATAAACGGCCATTTGTACTTCGTTATCCGCAATAGTAGATTTTTTTAAACCTTCAAACGAGGCATGGACACTTGCTAAATTATCCAATCTAGAAGCGTAAATAAATTCATCATGAATACCCCCAAAACTTGATTTTTCTGCATCAAATAAAAATAAATCCCAACTAAGAATTGTTCCAGAAACTCCGGTTTCTTCCTTTAACCAATTTTCAAAATTAATTTCATTAGACAATCCAATAACGGGGAACATATGTTCCTGCGGATTCGGAGTAAATCCTTTTTTATTAACTTCTCGGTCTAAATGAATAGCCAAACGAGGAATTCGTATTTTTTTTTCTACCGTAATAAGTTTTTGCTCTAATACACCTGTTTCATTTTCTATAATTAATCTGCCGCCAAAATAAAGATCTCTATCAAACCAACTACTTAACAAAACACCTCCATAGATTTCAATATTTAGTAATTGATATCCTTCTTTTGTAGAAATGGGATTGTTCTTTATTTTTAGGCAAGGAGAATCCGTATGTGCACCAATGATTTTAAAAGAATAATCATTAGACCATTTTTTAGGAGTTCTAAATACTATAATTGAGCCATCAGCTCTAGTCACAAAATACTTTTCTTCTTTCTTTAAATCCCAAATGTCCTGTTCAAATAATTCTTGATAGCTCCGAGAAATCAATTCTTTTTTTAAGTTAGAAACTACGTGAAAAGAGGTAGAACCGGAATCTATGAAATTTAAAAGACTTTGGGAGTAAGACATTAAAAGTATTTTTTAGTTGCTCTAAATATAGTTAAAGCAAGATTTTTAATCAAAAGCAAATGTAATTAAACAATCTATAGAAAAACAGACCACAGTAATATTATACTCATTATCGAAGAGAATATAAAATATAAGATTAAACTTCTGATAAAATAAGAAATGTATTAGTATCCCCATGAATCATTAGTTTATCCAATAACTCTTGTAAAGAAGTTTGATTTTTCACTACAACTTTTAGATGTATATTTTGGTTTCCTGTAATGCGATGTGCTTCTTTAACTTCGGGGAAGTTTTTAATTACTTTAAGAATATGAGCTAATTGTCCAGGAAAAACTTTAAGCAATATGAAAGCTTCTAAATCGTATCCTAATTTATTATTATCAATTTGAATACTATACTTCTGAATCACACCTAAATCTTCCATCTTTTGAACTCTTTCTCTAACGGATGAAGGAGATAAATTGATAGTTCTCCCTAAATCAGCAAATGATAGTCGTGAATTATTTTTTAAAATGTCTAACAACTGCTTATCTATAGTATCTATCATAGAATCGATGATTTTTTGTTTTTAAATTCAGTTTTTCGATGGTAAATATAGTTATATTTCGACGATTCAACTTTTTGGTGTATAGGGTTTAGTCTACCTTTGTGTAAAATTCTTGTTCATGAGTATTCTTATAATTTTTAATAATAAAGATCCAGAACCTTGGAAGAAGGTATTAAGCAAAAAAATAGTTACTACTAGTATTGAAATATATCCAAATGTAAAAGATGTAGCTGCTGTAGATTTTGTTATTTGTTGGAAACCAGAAAAAGATATTCTGAAGAAGTTCCCAAACATAAAAGTCATCCAATCTGTGGGTGCTTCTATAGATCATATTACTAATTCGCAAACAATTGCAGAAAACATTATTATTACAAGAATGGTGGATATGAAATTGTCTATTGATATGTGGGAGTTTTTGCTAACTGTTGTACTAATGCAATTAAAGAATACTAAAAGATATGTACAACAACAAGAAAAGAGAATTTGGGATCAAAAAGAATATAAATCTATTGAAAACACGACCATTACAATTTTGGGTTTAGGTAGTATTGGGGGATATGTAGCTAAGAAATTCGCTGATTTAGGATTTACCGTAAAGGGATGGAGTAATTCGAAAAAAGAAATTTCTGGAGTGAAAAGTTTCAATGGAGTTGATGCATTTGATTCTTGTTTAAGTCAATCTGATGTTTTGATTAATCTATTGCCTTTAACTGATGAAACTAGAGATATTATAAACAGAAATACATTAAGGAGACTTGCTACTGATGCAATTTTTATTAACGTAGGAAGAGGTGAACATTTGGTAGAAGAAGATTTAATAGAATTACTTGATACGAATAAACTTGCCGGTGCTTTTCTTGATGTTTTTAGAACAGAACCATTACTAAAAGAGCATCCTTTTTGGAAGCATCCAAAAATTCAAATAACACCACACGTGGCAAGTTTAACTAATGTAGAAAGTGCGGCAAATAAAATTGTAGAAAATTATAAGCGATTTTTAGATAATAGAGAACTATTAAATAGGGTTTCGTTACATAAAGGGTATTAGTAAAATGGATACAAAATTTCATATAGCATTTAAGGTAAAGGATATAGAAAGTACTATTTCATTTTATCATATCATACTTGGCTGCAAATTAGGAAGACAAACAGAACATTGGGTGGATTTTGATTTTTTTGGACATCAACTTTCTGCTCATGTATCGGATGCAATACCAGAATTAGATTATTGCGGAAGAGTGGAGAACCTTAAAGTTCCGATTCCGCATTTTGGTTGTATTTTAGATGGAAAGGTATTTCGGGATATACAAAATAGATTAGAAGATCATAAAGTAGATTTTGTTTTTAAGCCTCAAAAAAGATATCAAAATAAAAAAGGAGAACAACAAACAATGTTTATTTTAGATTTTAGTAAAAATGCTATTGAGTTTAAAACGTTTAAGAATGATCATAATATTTTTTAAATAAGGATCATCTATATGTGCTTAATACAAACTGAAATGGGACATGGTATATATTATTAATTACCCTATGAATTGAAAAAACAAACAGAGTTAAACGCATGGATGATAATCTTAGTCAGATAAAAAAGAAAGTGTATGATAGATGTTCTTTAAAAATTTTAGATTATGTAAAAGAATCAGAAAGTCAAGAATATTCTGCTTGCAGATTTAAGCTTAATGGACAAAATGTTCTAAGTAGAACTGCTAAAGTTACACCAAAAAAAGTGGGGCAATTCGTAACTTTTTGGAAACGAAAAGAGAATGGACCTATCGAACCATATGATAAATCTGATCAAATAGACTTCTATATAGTTAATGTAAGTAAAAAGAATAAGTTGGGGCAATTTGTATTTCCAAAATCTTTATTGATTAAAAAGGGGATTATATCAACAGAAATAAAAGAAGGAAAAAGAGCATTTAGAGTATACCCTAAATGGGACATCACGAAAAGTAAACAGGCGCAACAAACCCAAAAATGGCAACTTAATTATTTTTATGAAATTAATGATAAAATTGACCTTGAAAGCGTTTTAAAATTATATACAAGTCAATAACTAGTCTTAAGGTATAATTTGGAGTTTTTTTGGTTGAATTATGAAAATTGAATGATTTATTGGGAGTTTTTTTATTTAAATTCTTTAGAATTAGTCTTAATAAATTTTATTTTTTCGCCAAATTACAGTTAATTAAGTGTTAAACTCACTTATTTTTTGTTTTTTTAAGGGGTAAATTCCCTGTTATTTTTTCCTTTTTCTGAAATTCTTGGTTTTTGATTCAACCTGTTGATTTTCAATAATGCAACTATGTTGCTTTATTGGTAATGTAGACTTTTTTTGTAGTATTCATGGGCAGTGAGTAGAGTGTTGCCCTTTGGTTGTTGTGTGTTTCCCGTATTCTGTTGTTGTTAATAATCTATAATTTTGTTAGTCTAATTTTATTAGAACTCAACATTTAATTTAAAACTAAAATTAAAACTTAACGCAAAATTAAAAATTATGAAAACTAGACTTAGAATTTTAAGCACAGTAACAGTATTTTCTTTTCTTTTTTACAGTTGTGAAAAAGATGGAGAAGGAATTACAGATTTAGAATCAGAAATTGAAAATGTAGATGCTATAGGAGCTGATCAAGCGATACCGGGAGAGTATATAGTAGTTTATACAGAAGATCAGTCTATTTCTGGAAAAAGCGCAGAAATGAAAACAAAATCGGCGCAAACATTATCTAAATATGCAATAGCAGAAGATAATATAAAGCAAACGTATAGTTCTGCTATTCAGGGATTTGCGGTTAAAAACTTATCCGAGAAGCAAGCTGATTTGCTTAGGAACGATCCTGAAGTAGCTTATTTAGAGCCTAACTATATCCAAAAGTTGGATGTTAAAATAGGAAAACCTGTAAGTACACTACCAGCAACAGTACAAAATAAAGCGGTGACTAATGACTCACAGTTATCTAATGGAGAATTTCTTCCTTGGGGAATAAATCGAGTAGGTAGAGCTAACGGTGCAGGAAGAACTTGCTGGATAGTAGATAGTGGTATTGCACCACATAGTGACTTAAACATAGACACTGGCAGAAGTAGAAGTTTTGTTGGTGGATCTTGGCAAGATCAAAATGGACACGGAACTCATGTAGCAGGAACCGTTGCTGCAAGAAATAATGGTTCTGGAGTTATTGGCGTAGCTTATGGAGCAACTGTAGTTTCTGTTAGAGTTTTAAATGCCGCAGGGAGTGGTGCTACAGATGGAATTCTTGCAGGAATAGACTATGTAGCTAACAATGCTGGTAATGGAGATACTTGGAACTATAGCGTAGGTTTCCGTAATCGATTTACATCTCAGGCAATAGACGACACGTTTAGAAATTTAGAAAATACAACTTATGGAGCTATGGCAGCGGGTAACAGTAACGATGATACTCAATTTTATTCACCACAAAGGTTAATAACTAGCCGATCTTGGTGTGTTGGAAATATGACTAATGTAGATGCTCCTGCCTCTGGTTCAAATTTTGGTAGTAGTGTCGATCGTTGGGCTCCAGGTACAGCAGTTTGGTCTACTTGGTTAAATGGTCAGTTTAATAATATTTCAGGTACCTCTATGGCGTCACCACACGTAGCAGGAATATTATTATTAAGAGGTAACAGTACAGGAACAGATGGGTCCGTAAGTAAAGGAGGATATACAGCTCCTATTGCTACCTTAAATTAAAAATAGATAAATAGTTTTGAATTAGTTAGAGGCTGAGTAATTTCAGCCTCTTTTTTGTTTTTTTAAGAGAAATTATAAGAATATAAGATGTTTTTCTGCTCTAACATGTAGAACTTATTTTAATCTTCTGATTACACAAAATAGTCTTAATCTTTATAATGTATTACCTCTATAAAACTCTAAAATTTTAACACGAAGTAAGTATTCGTATTTAGCATTGGTAAGGTTGGTTCTTGCATTATCTAGGTTGTTTTTACTTGTGATGTAAGCAATAAAATTTGACACTCCATTATTAAATCTAATTTCATTTACCCGATAAGATTCTTCAAATGCGGTTACTTGATTTTGTAAACTTTCATATCTATTAAATGCAGCCCGCATATCAAAATGGACTTGGGCAATTGCATTTTTTACTTCTAATGAAGTTCGTTCTAGTTCTATAAGAGATTCCTCGGCTTTAATTTTTTCTAATGCTACATTGTTTTTTGCTCTAAAACTATTAAAAAGAGGAATATCAACCGCGATACCAACAACTGTATTTAAATTATTGTCGAATTGATCCAAATACTCAATTTTATCTCCTCTAAACTGGGATTGTTCAGTAAAAACCGAAATTTCTTCATTGTTAACGGTAACAAAATCTCCTGTTTCTACAATACTCGATCCAATTTCGGTAAATGTTTCTGCAACACTAGAATAGTTGGTGTTTAACTGTCCAAAAAATGAAATTTCTGGAATATATTGAGCTCTAGCGACTTTTATTCCTTTTGCTGCTGCTTTTGCTCTTAATTCTTTAGCTTTAAAAGTGGCTAAATTTTTCATTGCATCATTAAAAACATCTTCAGACGAAAGTTCGTATTTTTCAAAATCTAATAAAATAGATGTTTTGTCAGCATCAATATTTTCACGGATATTCATCAATCTAGTAAGACTTAATTTTGCACTGTTTAGATCACTTTCTGCCGCTAGTATATTAGTTTCATCAATAGTTTTTTGACCTTTTATGTCGGCATAATCAGCTGGATTTCCAGATTCTTCACTATATAAATCTTCCTGTTGTTTTAATTGTTTATTGGTGGCTACTAATCTTACTTTTGCTAATGCTAATATGTCTGTTCTATTTAATACCTGTAGATATGCTAAGGTAACATTAAGAATTAATGTTTGTTTAGCTTCTTCTATTTCCATTTCAGAAGCTTGTCTATTTAATCTTTGTTGCTTAACTGTATTTAATAATCTAAAACCATTGAATATAGTAGCGTCGAGATTTAATCGTGCATTAGAAAAAGTAAGTTCTTGATTTATAAAATCATTGGTAAACGGATCAATACTTCTTCCGTTATTTACACCTATATTATAATTCCCATTTAATGATGGTAGAATGTTTGCTGTGGCCTGCCTATGATTAATTTTGGCAGTACTTGCATTTAGAACCGAAGATTTTAGGTCCAGATTATTTTTTAGTGCTATATCTACACATTGGGCTAGGGAGTACCTTTCTGCGTCTTTTCTTTGTGTAAATCCTAGGAATTGTAAAAGAAAGACACTGATACATATAATTGATTTCAGTGACATGAGTTGTTAGGTTATTCAGAGACGATACGTCCGTCTAAAAGATTAATAATTCTTGATCCATAAGAAGCGTTTTTTTCAGAATGAGTGGCTTGTATTATTGTAACACCTTCTTTATTTAATTCAGAAAATAACTCCATAATCTCCGTACTCTGTTTAGAGTTTAAATTTCCGGTTGGTTCATCAGCTAAAATTAGTTTTGGCTTAGTAATTAATGCTCTTGCAATTCCTACCAATTGTTGCTGTCCACCACTTAATTGAGATGGAAACAAATCTTTTTTACCCACAATATTAAAACGATCTAACATATCAGCTACGAGTGCTTTTCTTTCTGAAGATTTTACGTTTTTATAGAGTAGGGGAGTTTCGATGTTTTCATAAACATTTAATTCATCAATGAGATGATACGCCTGAAAGACAAAGCCTATGTATTCCTTGTATAGTTTAGATCGTTGTTTTTCTTTCATGGTATGCACGGCTTCATCTAAAAAGGCGTAACTACCTTCTGTAAAATTGTCAAGCATGCCGATACAATTTAATAATGTAGATTTACCGGATCCGGATGGTCCCATTAATGAAATAAACTCGCCTTCTTGCACTTTTAGGTCGATAGCATCGAGTAATGCTATTTTTTTTCCACCTGAATTAATTATTCTTGATGTATTGTTAAGTTGTAAAATCATAGTTGTTTTTTGATGATGATTATCTATGTTGTTTTTCGTTGGTGTAAAAAATAATCAGTTTAATTTTTTAAGAGTCTTCTGAGAGATGCGTCTTGGTCGAATGGTATTAAATATTCTGGGGTTTTCTCGTCTCATACAGACATAATTTTCTGAAATTGAATTCATTTTTGTAATCATAATATTACTGAATTTCTGATATTTCTACGTCTCCAATATTTAAACCTTTTTGAATGCTCGCATCACCTTTGTAGTACAATTTCGCTTCTCCAAAAGCTGTAAGTTTAATACGATCAGATGCTTGAATTTTAAATTCGGCCTCTCCAAAGGCTTTTAGCTTAGTATTTTTATTGTCTACGGCAAGTAGATCCGAAGTGCTTTCTCCAAAAGCTGTTATTTTCTGATTTTCGATAGATCCGTTTTTGATAGCTAATGTGCTGGCTCCATACATATCAACATCAAAGTATTCAAAATTTACATCGTTTAAAATTATTTGTGATTCCCCATAAACCTTTAATCGAAATGTTTCTGTGGTGATCTTACTTTTACAAACTGTAGCTTGTTCTCCTCTAATAGAAAGATCAGTAAGTTGTCTATAGTTTATGGTTACGGTAAGTACTTTGCCTTTATAAATAGGTACTTTTCTTTTGGTGCCATTAATCATTACTGTTTTATTTTTTGTAGTCTCTTTAGCATCATCTAGATAGACACGAAGTACATTTCCATTTACTTCGATATTTATTTTGTCTTCTGGTTCGGTACTCTTTTCTATGATTACAGATTCTTGATTGTTTTCCACAAAAGTTGCCTCTATATGTGGGCTGATGATTACTTTGTTAAAAGTAGTAACAGTTTTCTTTGTTTGTCCAAAAATTAATTGTGCAATAGATAACGCAATTAAAGCCAAAAAATATTTTAAATGTTTCATGATGAATGAGTTTTTATGTTCGTTTATATGATTGAATTGATGATATTAATTTTTATTCTGTTTTTAAACTTTTAGTTGGGTTTGCGATAGCTGCTTTGATAGTCTGAAAACTTAGTGTGATGATTGCAACTAGCAGAGTGATAATACCTGTGAGTGCAAAAACCCACCAATTTAGTTGAATTCTGAAAGCAAAATCTCGTAACCAACTGCTCATAAACCACCACGCAATAGGTGTCGCGATACAAAAGGCAAATACAATTAGTTTTATAAAATCTCTAGATAGTATTTTTACTATAATTGCCGTAGAAGCTCCGAGAACTTTACGTATTCCGATTTCTTTGGTACGTTGTTCTGCGATATAAGTGGCTAATCCAAATAATCCTAAAGCAGCGATAATAACAGCAAGTACGGTAAAAATCAAAGCAATTGTACCAATTCTTTTTTCTTGCTGATACATATCAAGGAAGGAATCATCTAAAAAACTATAGGTAAATGCTAGTTCGGAAGAGGTAGTCTCATATTTATTACGAATTTTGCTAATAGAACTTTCTACATCACTTGTATTAAATCGATATGCGGTTCTCCAATTATTATCACCTAATCTAAGACTTAAAGGTCCTACATCATGACGTAAAGATTCGAAATTGAAGTTTTTTACTACTCCGATGATCGTATAAATTATTTTTTCTTTTGTATCTGTGGTTTTATATAGTTTCTTACCAATTGGATCTTTAAAACCTGTTAACGCTACTGCTTTTTCATTTAGAATGATAGCGGTAGAATCGGTTCCAAAAGAACGAGAGAAATTTCTACCAGCGATAAGCTCCATTCCCATAGTTTTTATATAATCATAATCCGTTCTCCAATATTGCATATTAAAACCGTTTTCTGTAGTAGCAACTATTTCTGTGCTAAAAGTGGTATCAGATCTTGCAGATTTCGAAACTGGAATATATCCTGCAAAAGAAGCTGATTTTACTTCAGGAAATTGTTCTATCTCTGATTTTAATGATTTCCGGGTTTCATCGGATAAATTAGCATTATCTACAATTAATACTTGATCTTTGTCAAATCCCACATCGGTAGTTTGGATATGTTTTAGTTGTTGATAAACCACAATGGTTCCAATAATGAGCACGATCGAGGTGGTAAATTGAAAAATGACTAAGAAATTTCTTAAGTTGTTTTTGTTTCCCCCTTTAGATAGATTTCCTTTCAATACGGTTATTGGTTGGAATTTAGAAAGGAAAAATGCTGGATAAATACCTGCTAAAGGTCCAACAATAAAAGGCAGTAGAATTAAGAAAACCAGAAATTGTGGTTGTAGTAATGCTTTTATTGAGATTTCCTTGCCGGAGATGTTATTAAACCAATCCAAAGAAAGAAATACAAATATAATGGCAATACTATGTGCTAATACTACAATAAGTGTAGACTCGCTTAAGAATTGTAATACTAATGATTTTTTCTCTGTTCCTAATACTTTACGAATCCCAACTTCTTTTGCTCTACCCGATGATCTGGCTGTTGTAAGATTCATAAAATTAGTGCAAGCAATAAGAAGAATAAATAAAGCAACAGCAGAAAAAATGTATACATACTTTATAGAGCCATTAGCACTAAGTTCTATACTACGAGAGGAATGTAAATGAATATCTTTAAGAGGAATTAGGGAATATTCAATTTTGTTACCAGCGGCTTCAATATCTTCTATGGTTTTAACTTCCATGTATTGAGATACTTGTGGTAATAAATATTTTGCTACAATTTCCCTAAAATGGGTATTGAACTCTTTATAATTTGTACCTTCTTTTAGTACAACATATGTATGGAAATTATGACTTAGATAATTTCCGAAACCATAATCAACGTTCTCCATAGAGAATAAAAAATCTAACCGGAAATGAGAGTTTTTTGGCATATCTTCTATAACAGCCATAACTTTATATAAGGTCTTACCATTACTGTTGGTTTCTAAAGTTTCACCAATGGCATTATCAACATTCCCAAAGTATTTGATAGCTGCTTTTTCTGATAATACGACTGTATTTGGCGCTTGTAATGCTGTTTTAGGATTTCCTTTTAAGGCGGGAAATGTAAATACATTAAAAAAAGTAGAATCTACATAAGCAACTGAAAACTCTTCTATAAGTTCCGTTCCTTTTCTGATTAATCTAGATCCTTCAGAAGCATATATTCTAGTGTACTCTTCTACTTCAGGATAATCTTTTTTCAAAGTAGCTCCCATAGGATCAGAACTCACCGCCATATTCATTTGGGTACCGCCAAAGAGTATATCAGAATTGATTCTATAAATTTGATCTGCTTTTTCGTGAAATCGATCATAACTTATTTCATCCGTTACAAATAAAGCAATAAGAATAAAGCAACATATTCCTAATGAAAGTCCAGCTGTATTGATAAAAGTAATCCCTTTGTTTTTTATGAGATTTCTCCATGCTATTTTAAGATAGTTTCTGATCACGACGTTGATTTTATTTTTTGATTGTTGAATTTGATATCTATATAGTGAAGATGATGCCAAAATCATAAAAACCTGAAAAACAGAAAGTTGAGTTTGTTTTTAAAATTAAATGTGTTCGGTTTTGATACACTTTTTGTTCAAAAACGAACACTCTAAAACTTATTTATTCAGATCTTAAAGATGTAATAGGATTGGCTAGAGCGGTTCTTATTGCTTGAATGCTTATTGTTATTATAGCAATTAAGATTGCTGCTAAACTAGCGATAATAAAAATCCACCAGTTTATTTGTACCTGATATGCAAAATCCTGTAACCATTGATTCATTAGTAACCAACCAATTGGAACTGCAATAATGATAGCAATCAAAACGAGTTTTAAAAAATCTTTAGATAATAATTTTACAATTCCCAGAACACTTGCTCCTAGAATTTTTCTTACACTTATTTCTTTTTTTCTTTGTTCAGCATTAAAAATTACTAATCCTAGAAGCCCTAGAGAAGAGATTAATACTACAAATAGGGTAAATATTTTTGATAAGGTTGCAATTTTATGTTCTGCTTCATAAAGTTGCTGATAATCAGCATCTAAAAATGAAAAATCGAAAGGATATCCGGGTTGAAAAGTGTTATGGATGGATTCGATTTGATCTAAGACAGTAGTTGTCTGGGACCCACTTAATTTTAGTACTATATCAGTACCAAATTTTCTAAACCTTAAAATAAGAGGTTCTAATTTTTTGTGTAAAGAACCATATTGAAAATCCTCTACGACACCTATTATTTCCACTTTTTTATTTCCTTGATCTATTAAAGTGCCCACAGGGTTTTGTAACCCCATAAGTTTTGCAGCAGAAGCATTTATAATGATTTTGGTGTAATCATCCTGAAATTTTTTAGAAAATCTTCGCCCTTTTATAAGTGGAATACCCATTACTTCTGTAAACTTATATCCAACTCTAGGGGATTGAAACATAATATTTTTATCAGAAGGAAGATTGCCCCAATAAAATCCACTTTGACTATCATTGGCTTCTAGGATACTTCCATTTATAAAGGAAACAGAAGTAACCTCTGATATGTTTTGTAATTCATTGATAAAAGTGTCTAGTTTAGTATCATCTCCATCATAAGAAAAAGTAAGAATATGATCACGTTCGTATCCTAAGTTTTTATTCATTACAAAGTTGATCTGATTATTCACTATAAACACTCCAATAATGAAAACAATTGCCAATGTAAACTGAAAAATTACAAGACCTTTGCGAATCCATGCATCTCCAAAAGATTTTTTTAATTTTCCTTTTAATATATAAATAGGTTTAAAACTAGATAAATAAAATGCAGGATAACTACCTGCTAAAAACCCTGTGAATATTAATAATACAATAAGTGAGATTATAATATTTAGATTAATAGTTAGTTCGATATGTTTGGCTGTAATAGTATTAAAATATGGTAATACTAAAATAATAATGACAATGGCTACCAGTAAAGAAATTAATGACAGGACAAAAGACTCTCCAATAAATTGAGCTATCAATATTTTTTTACGACCACCGAGAACTTTTTTAATACCAATTTCTTTTAACCTTTTGCTCGCTTGAGCTGTTGATAAATTCATAAAATTTATACAGGCAATAAGCAAAATAAGAAATGCTATCATTCCGAATAATCTAATATAAACTACACGACCGCCAACTTGTATTCCATTTTGGTAAGGTTGTTTTAAATACCTTTCCGAAAATTGTTGAACAAAGAGTGTGAACATTTCTCTATTATCAACTTTAGTAGATAGATGTTTTGCAATTTTTTTGTTGAAATTATTGATATCTGTTCCTTCTTGTAGGATTAGGAAAATTTTGGCATAACCACTTTTCCAATCGGTGACCCAGCGTGAAGTTTCTTTAAGTAAATCAGAATGTACAACTGAATCAAATTGAAGTGTAGAATTATCAGGAACATTTTTAAACACTCCAGAGACCTGAACAGTAACTTTTTTTGAACCGTCACTCCATTTATAATCCCAATCTAGTATTTTTCCAATAGCATTTTCGGGAGTTTTGAATAATTTTGTTGCCAATTCTTCTGATAATACTACGTTTTTTTTGTTTGATAAAACGGTAGTTTTTTCTCCTATTAAAAGATCAAAAGAAAAGTTTTCGAAAAAATTTGAACTTGCAAAAATACCTTGCCCTAGTTGTTCTTTTTCTTGATTAGAAAATATACCTTTTGGTGTTATGAAATCTGCATTAATTACAGTAGAAGATACTACTTCGGGAAATTCTTTTGCCAAGGATTCTCCTAACAAAAAAGAATTGTTATCCATAGTGATGATCTTATTTTCTACCTCGAAATTAGCTATGACCTGGTATAGGTCCTCTTTATTTTTATGAAAAGTGTCAACACTTTTCTCATCACGTATCCAAAGAAGAATTAATAGAACGCAGGCTAATCCAGTAGATAACCCTGTAATATTGATTATAAAATTAACTTTGTTATTTTTTAGATTTCTAATAGCGATTAAAAAAATATGTCTAATCATAACGTACGTTTTTATTACTCAGTTTTTAAACTACTCACAGGATTTGCTATCGCGGCTTTAAATGCTTGAAAACTTACGGTAGCTAATGCAATTATAATAGCAACAAATCCAGCAATAATAAAGACTACCCAGTTAATTTCTATTCGATAGGCATATTCCTGTAACCAATTACTCATTACTAACCAAGCTAATGGTGTAGCTAATACAATAGCGATACATACCAGTTTCAAAAAATCTTTAGATAATAGTTTTACAATTCCTGTTACACTGGCTCCTAAGACTTTTCGAACACCAATTTCTTTACTACGTTGTTCTGCAGTATAAGCAGCTAGACCGAAAAGACCCAGACAAGAAATAAGTATTGCGAGTAATGCAAATATTTGAGATAATTTACCAACTAGCTGTTCACTTTTAAATATTGCGTCAAACGCCTCATCTACGAAAGTATATTCAAAAGGGAATGCAGGATTGTTGTTTTTCATAATTTTCTCGATAGAAGCTAAGGTATCTTCCATAGCTACACCTGATTTAGTCTTTATATAGAAGTATCTGGCATAGTTATGATTATTAAAAAATATAACAGGATCACTAGAAGCATACATATCTCCATATTGATAATCCTTAGTAACACCTATTATCTGTAAAACATCATCACCGGCAGTGATTGTTTTTCCGATAGGAGAATTTTCTCCCATAAGTTTAGCAAGAGATTGAGTAATTATGATGTTAGTACTATCCAAGCTCTGATTTTTCTTAAAACCTCTTCCTTCTATAAGCTCTATACCAGTTGTGTTAAAAAAGTCAGAATTGACATGCCTATATGATATTAAAACATCTTCTGTATCGGTTCCTCCTTGCCATTGTAAGCCAGAACCATTATTTCCTGCGGATAAAATTTGAGAATTACTTAATGCCACGCCGCTTACAACTCCTGTGTTTTTTAGGTCTTGTTCTATCACTGTAAACTTCTCAATTATATTGCCATTAGCACGCATTCTAATTAGTTGATCTTTATTATATCCTAAATCTCTATTTTTTACGTGCTGAATTTGTTGGTAAACTAGTATAGTACAAATAATGAAGACGATTGAAATTGTAAACTGCCCCACCACAAGTCCTTTTCTAATAAAGGAAGCAGAACCACTAGTAGCTTTTATTCCTTTTAAGACCTCTACAGGCTTAAAGGATGATAGATAGAATGCTGGATATATACCAGCAAATAATCCGCTAATAATAGTTGTGATAAATAAAATAGCGATATGTAATGGATTGGATAAACCTAATACCAGATCTTTTTCTATTAAAATATTAAATTGTGGTAATATCAGTAATAAAAGAAAAATACTTAGAATAGATGCTAATAAAGACATCATAAGTGCTTCTATTACAAACTGAATCATTAATTTTGGACGACTAGATCCGATAGCTTTTCTTACTCCAACTTCATTAGCTCTTTTTTCACTTCTAGCTGTAGATAGATTCATAAAGTTAATGCAAGCTATTAACATGATGATTAAAGCTATTATAGAAAAGAGACGAACATACTTAATTCTTCCTCCGACTTTTTCTCCTCCTTCGAATTTAGATTCTAAATGCCAATGTTTTAAAGCGTGCAAAAAGGCGTAGGTATCGGTGTTCGGATTTTTTGATGGTATAATTTCTCTAATTTTGTTATCTACTTCCGCAATATTAGCTTCAGGAGATAATTTTACAAAAGTGTCAGAAAAGTTACTGCCATACTCATTCATCCATTCGGCACCATCCTGATATCGTTCAAAAGGAGCAACCCAATCAAAAGGGAATGTAACATTGGTAGGAAGGTTTTCTATAACACCGGTTATGACATAATTATCTCTGTTGTTTACTTTGATAGTTTTACCTAATGCTTTCGCATTTTTACCAAAAAGTTGCTCAGTTGTTTCTAAAGTAAGTACAATGGCCTCAGGATTATTAAAAGCATTCTCTCTAGTACCTTCAATAAATTTTAGACTAAAAATTTCTAAAAAATCTACATCAGCGTATCTTCCTTGTCGATTGATAGCATTATCACCAACGGTAAAAAGACGTTCTTCAGAACTTGATCGAGTTGCTTTGATTACACCAGGAACTTCATCTTTCATAGCCTGTGCTAATGGCCCAGGTGTTGAATAAAAAGTTCGCCACTCTCCGTCATAGTTCTGATTGGTAGGAATATAATATATTTGATCCTGATCAGCGAAGGATTCATTAAAACTTAATTCATCTTCTACCCACAGAAAAATTAGACTAGCACACGTAATTCCAATGGCTAAACCAAAAATGTTTAAAAAACTATATCCTTTGTTTTTAAGTAAACTACGGAAAGCTATTTTTATATAATTAGTGATCATGATAGTTCGTTTTTTGACCTGCCAAGGGCAGAAATATTGTTTTATTTATTCCGTTCTCAATGAATTTACAGGATTGGCGGTTGCTGCTTTAATAGCTTGTATACTAACCGTTAAAAAAGTAATAGTCATTGTTACAATACCTGCTATTAGGAAAACCCACCAGCTTATTGAAATTCTATATGTAAAATCTTGTAGCCAGTTTTCCATAAAATAGTAGGATAGAGGAGTAGCAATGGCTAATGCAATAAGTATTAGTAAGAAAAAATCTTTTGTTAACATTTTCATGACTGTACTGACACTTGCTCCCAAAACTTTTCGGATACCGATTTCCTTCTTTTTTTGTTCTGCCATAAACGAGATTAGACCAAATAATCCAAGACAACTTATTAGGATTGCTAGGGTAGTAAATACAATCGAAATATTTGCCAGTCTTTTTTCTTCTGCTATTAATTTTTCTGTTTCTTTATCAATGAAATTGTAAATAAAAGGTGTAGTTTTATTTACTTGTTTCCATACAGTTTCCATCTGATTAAGAATCATTTCGAAATCAGAAGTGTTCGTTTTTACAAGCAACCATTCTGAACTAATATCTAGAAAAAGCATAATTGGTTCTACTTCCTCTTTTAATGAAGCAAAATGAAAATCTTCTGTGATACCAACCACTTCTACAGTTTGTACATCACCACCTGTAGAAAATGAAAGGTTTGTACCTACCGCATTTTCTATTGAAATGTTAAATGCATCAATAGTGGCTTTATTTACTACTACACGACTACTATCCTGACTTTTTAGTCCTCTACCTGTTAATAATTCGGTATCTATTGTTTTTAAATAATCACTTTGAATACCATTTACTTTTACTAATAAAGGTTTCGTTGGATCGTTACCAGGTAAATAAGCACCTACATCTCCACGTAAAAATTGAGATGGATATATATTACATCCTGAAATGGATTTTATTCCAGGAATCTTACTCATATTTGTTTTTAAAGTATTGTATTGAGTAAAGGCTTCTTGTGTTCCTAAACGAACTGCAATTAAATTATCTTTATTAAAACCCATATCTTTATTTTGAGCATAACGAACTTGTTCCGTGATAATATATACCGTGGCGATTAGGCCAATTGAGATTACAAATTGAAAAACTACTAGGCCTTTTCTTAAAAAAGTTCCACCGACAGCAGCGGTGACGGCTCCTTTCAAAACACGAGTTGGCTTTATAGAAGATAATATAAGAGCTGGATATATCCCAGCGATAATGCCCGTTAGAATACCAATTACAAGAAGTATTGATAATACACGCCAGTCAAGAATTGCTAAGAAACTTATGTCTCCTTGGGTTAGTTGATTCACTAGAGGTAATAAAATACATGTTAATGGAATACTAACAACGGTAGCTAATAGGGATAATAGAATAGATTCTCCAAGAAATTGACCAATTAATGATTTTTTATCTGCACCGATAGTTTTGCGAACACCAATTTCTTTAGCACGTTTATTAGCTCTTGCAGTACTTAGATTGATAAAATTAACACAAGCTACTAATTGTATGAATAGTGCTAACGTAATTAATAAGTATAAGTAGCTAATATCGGATACCGGACCGATTTGCCTAGATATACCTTTGGAATGTAAATGGATATCACTCACTTTTTGTAAGATAAGTTCTTTCTTAAAATTAAAAGCAGCAAAGTCTTTTGCACCACGATTCTCTAAAAATTCAGGTAATTTGTTCTGAACTAAAGACGCATTTTCTGGATTATTTAACTTTACATAGGTATAGATAAAGTTTTGAGTAGCAAAGTTCTGAACGGTTCTAACAAACTGTCCTAACCCAGGAGTGTTTATGGTGACTAAATAATTAGGGTTTAGATGAGATTTTTCTAGATCGCTATCATCAAAAACACCAGTTACAGTTAGTGATAATTGTTGTTCTCCACTACCAGAAATAATAGTTTTATTAAGCACAGGCACATCACCAAATAGTTTTTTGGCTAAGCTAGAAGATAATACTACAGTATTGGGAGCTACCAAAGCAGTATCTGGATTACCTTCGAGTAAATTGAAATTAAAAATGTTAAATATTGTGGGATCTGCAAGATACCCTCTAGGCTCGTAAAATCCTGCCGTACCATCACTTGTGCGAAGTAAATCTTCGGTGCCTTCACCCATATATACTAATCGAGTAGCTTCAATTACTTCTGGGAAATCTTCTTTCATAGCAAACCCAATAGGAGGACCACTAGAAGCAGCATTAAATAGTTTTGCGTTAGGATCTTCAATAATGGTTCTTACCCGATATATTGCTTCTGCATCTTTATGATGATCATCATACCCTAATTGAGCAAATACATAAATTAAAATACTTAAACAGCAGACAGTCCCAACAGTTAATCCAAGCAAGTTGATTATTGTTTGTAATTTATTCTTTTGAAGACTCCTCAAAGCTATTTTAAAATAATTCCTTATCATGATTGTTCGTTTTTTGATTGATGATTTATTCTGTGCGTAATGAGTTTACCGGATTAGCATTTGCTGCCTGAAAGGTTTTAAAACCTATTACCAATAATGCGAATAGCATCATTAAACATCCACTTACTAAAAATGTCCAAAAACTTATATCGCTTCTGTATGCGAAATCCTGTAACCAATTATGAATTCCATACCAGGCAATTGGTGTTGCTATTATAAATGCAATACCTACTAGAATTAAAAATTCTTTGCATAGCAATGTGTTTATCTGTAATAATGAAGCTCCTAAAACCTTGCGAACACCAATTTCTTTAACCCTTCTATTGGTAGTATAGATTACTAATCCAAGAAGTCCTAAACAACTAATTAGAATTGATAAACCTGTTGCCCAATTCAATAATTTAGAAACTTTTTGTTCTCTTTTATAAAACTTAGCTACAGTTTCATCCATAAAATCTATACGATAGTCTTCTTTATCTGTGTATACATCACCATATGCAGATTTAATTTTGGATAATGTAGATTGCAAATCGTCGGGATTGGTGTTTTGGAAAGCGATATGTACTGCTTGGAATCGACTAAAAACATCTCTGTCCCAATCACCTCGTAATGCCATTGGACGAATCTCTGATTTTAATGAACGTTGATAGAAGTCGGCCATAACACCTACAATAGGAACAGTATAATCTCCGAAGTCTATTCTTTTTCCGATGGCATCTTCTGGTGTTTTAAACCCATAGACTTTTCTTGCTGCTTCGTTAATAACGATTTCTTTTATAGTATCGTTTCTATATGTTCTACCCGCTAATAATTCTAGTTCAAAAAGTTTTGAATAATTGGTATCCCCAAAAATGAATTGTAAATCTGATTGAACATCTCTTTCTTCAGTTTTGTAATTGGTGGTTGTAGTGTTAGAAGATAAAGAAGCTGGTGGCGCACCTCCTAAACTTAATTGTTTAATTTGTGGAATACTTTGTAACTTTTGTAAGTATCGTTTCTTCTTATCAAGTTGTCGTTCTCCTCTAGGACTATAGACCGATACAACAGCATCTGTTTTAAACCCCATATCTTGATTAAGCAAAAAATTAATTTGTTTTCCTACTAATAAGGTTCCTATTATAAAAACTTGAGCAATTGTAAACTGAAAAACAGTAAGAAACTTTCTAAGCCCATTTTTTCTTTCCCCGACTGCGATATTATTTTTCAGGACCGTAATAGTATTAAATTTTGATAGTACCAGTGCAGGGTAAAAACCAGATAGTATGGTGATTATTACTACAAGTATTACGATGCCAATGATAATTATTGGATTGCTGAATAACTGAAAATCTAGGTCTTCGGCTATGAAATCTGAAAAAAGATTAAGTAACCATTTTGATAATATTAGTGATAGTATAGTAGAAAATAATACCAATAAAAATGTTTCTCCTAAGAATTGACTAATTAGTTGTTTTCTAGAACTACCTAATGTTTTTCTTATTCCAATTTCTTTTGCGCGCCTTGTTGCTTGAGCAGTATTAAGATTTATAAAATTAATACATCCAAGTAATAATAGAAATAATGCCACAAGTGCTAGATTTCTTAATAAAGGTTTGCTGGCTTGCCCTTGTGTCCAATCGTAAACACCATAGTTTTTATTAAAATGAATATCATTTAGAGTTTGTAATTTAAACTCTTTAGATTGTCCGTGGCTACGAGAGTATTCATCTAAATGTTCATCTGCCAAAGCATTAAACTCTTCCTGTATTTTTTGAAAGTTTGCTTGTTGATTTACCTTAACAAATAACTGTGAATTAGAATCAGTAGAATTCCAATTCTTGTCTAAGAAGTTTCCTCTTAATCTTGTTTTAAGAAGTGTTGGATCTGAGATAAATTCTTGAAAAACAAAATCTGTTCGCTCTTTAAAAGATTCTACGACTGCTGTTACCGTAATATTTAATGAATCGTTGTAAATTAATGTTTTCCCTATAACTTCATTCGGTGATAAATCAGGAAAATAATTGGAAGCTCTTTCGGCTGTTAGCACAACATTATTTGGGTTTGATAATGCAGTTGACTGATTTCCTGCAATAAAGTTATATTGAAAAAGATCGAAATAATCTGCGTCGGTAAAAATCACATGTTTTGGCCATTTTAATTTGATATTTTGTTCCTTGTTTTGAACACTTGCTGGTCTTTCAACATAGAAGCCACTTACTATTTCAAAATTCGAATTATCTTTTATAGCATCTTCTAAGGCTACCGTGACACCTGAGTTATAGAATGTTCCTTCTGGACTGTGAAAATCTGTAACGATTCTGTAGATCTGGTCACCATCGGTATGAAACTTATCAAAACTGTAATCATAATATACCATTAGACCAATAATGAATGATACACTTAAACCTATGGTAAGACCAATTACATTGATCAAAGAAAATACTTTTTGCTTCCGTATATTTCTCCAAGCTATTTTAAAATAATTCCTTATCATGATTGTGCGTTTTTTGATTGATGATTTATTCGGTTTTAAGACTTTTTATTGGGTTCTGTATAGCAGCATTGATCGTTTTTATGCTAATCGTAGCCAATGCAATTATGATTGCAATGCTTCCTGCTGTAAGAAAAATCCAAAAAGTGAGATGTATACGATAGGTGTAATTCTGAAGCCATTGAGAAGAAAAATACCACGAGATGGGAGTAGCTATTATGAATGCTATGAGTACAAGTTTTAAAAAGTCGGTAGTGAGCATCATTGTAATTTTTGAGACACTGGCACCCACTACTTTTCGGATTCCAATTTCTTTTCTGCGTTGTGCCACTACTAGAAGTGAGATAGCAAATAAACCAATACAACTTAAGATAATTGCAAGGATAGAACCACTACCAATCATAGTTATCATTGAGCGCTCGTTGTGCAGTGTACGTTCGATGTTTTCATCTAAAAATGATCCTAGGAATTCTGCATTAGGTTCTATGGATGCCCATGCAGCTTTTACATTCGTAAAGGATTGTTCTAGATTGTGAGGTGATACTTTTACATATACGTGTCTTAAATTCCAATTAGGTAATGCAAAAAGCGACATCGGTGCAATATTTCGATCAAGTTCCTGGAAATTAAAGTCTTTTATAACTCCTACTACCGAAAACGCTATAGAATCTTCTAAGATGATTTTTGTGTTTAAAATATCTTTTTCGTTTAATTGCTTCGCCATCGATTCATTGATGATTACCGATAAACTATCAATGGCTAAGTTTTTTCGAAAAGAACGACCTTCTGTAAGATTTAAATCTAAGGTTTCTACATAGTCTGCATCAACAACTAACATGTGAGTATTTATACCACGACCTTTATGGTCAAAACCTAAAACACTGGTAGAACGATTTCCGTCTTTTCCAAAACCCAAAATATTATTGGAAGCTGTAATACTAACTATATCTGTATAGGCTTCAAGTTTGTTTCGAAGTAGTTTCAAAGCTTGCTGATCATTACGTTTTCCATTAAGAGGAAAAGCAATTACCTGGTCTTTATTAAATCCTAAATCTTTTGTGCGCATAAACTCTAACTGATTCCAAAGCACCAGTGTTCCACTAATGAGTACTATAGCAATTCCAAATTGCAATACTATTAAACTGTTTCTTAAATGATTCTTTCCACTACTTTCTATTTTGCCTTTTAGACTTTGCAAAGTGCCTAATCGGCTCATTAATAAAGAAGGATACCCTCCAGTAATTACTGTGATAACTACCAAGCTTAAAATTAAACCAGATAATGTATAAGGATTCAATAAGGTTTCGAAAGAAGCTTTAGTTTTAAATAATGTCTGAAAAGGTTGTAACAATAAAGAAGCAGTAAAAACTCCTAGACTTGTAGATACCAAAAAGACTAAAATACTTTCACCCCAAAACTGAAAGAACAGTTGCGATTTATTAGCTCCTAACGTTTTACGCATTCCAATCTCTCTTAATCTTTGCGAGCTTTTTGCGATGGTCATATTTATGAAGTTGATACAGGCGATAAATACAATCAAAATAGCAATACCTAATACCGAATATGGCATACTACGATTTACAGTTACCATACCTTGATTAAAATTAGCAAAACGAGTGTCAGGAAATGACAATAGTTTAATTTGTTTATAATGTCCATCCGCATTAGGTTGTGCACCGTCACGTTTGGCATGTTCAATCT
Organism: Aquimarina sp. MMG015; assembly: GCF_018100855.1. Taxonomy (NCBI): domain Bacteria; kingdom Pseudomonadati; phylum Bacteroidota; class Flavobacteriia; order Flavobacteriales; family Flavobacteriaceae; genus Aquimarina; species Aquimarina sp. MMG015. The sequence continues at coordinate 123,850 of NZ_JAGJEB010000009.1, read as the reverse complement.
GACTTTTATAATGCAGTTTGGTGAAATTTACCGTGCTTTTCTCTAGCTGTTCAGGTGTTATTTCTTTAGAGAGTTGTATATAAACTTCGTGATTCGACATATCCCATCTCCCTATAGTTCTTGCGTAAGCGTGCTTCGATTGACTTTTAAAATTGAGCGCAACATCAAAACCCATGGAACTTGTAGCAGGAAAATCTTTAACAATGGCAGTAACATTAAATGGTACTTCTTCTTCATCTCTTAAAACTGTAACAGTTTGCCCAATAGGATTTTCTGCTCCAAATATTCGTTTTGCAGCTTCTTCAGTAATAACAATGGAAGATTCTGAGGTTATTGGATTTTGAACATTTCCCTTTATTATTGGAAAGCTAAACATATCAAAAAAATCAGGATCTACATAAGATGCATGCATATTCAGTTGTTTGCCTTGATGACTTAATAGAATACCCGAGCCACTATGTCGTGTAATCCTTTTAATGCCAGTTGTTTCATTCTGAAGTGCTGCTGCAAAAGGCTCTGGTTTTGCAATATTAGCTTTAAGCCCTTTGGGAGTGCTATCTTCTGAATATACTTGATAAAGTTGGTTTCCTTTTTCATGAAAACGATCAAAGGAAAGTTGAAAAACTGCATACATAGATAACAATATAGCTACCCCAAATGCTATTGTAAGCCCTATAATATTTAAGAAGGAGAAGGTTCGATCTTTCCATAGACTTCTAAATGCTATTTTAAAATAATTCCTGATCATGATTGTTAGTTTACTGTTCGTTTTTTGATTTGTCTAAAGTGATAAATTGATTGATTGATTTATTTATTCTGTTCGTAATGAATCGACTGGATTGGCTGTGACCGATTTTATGGCTTGTATACTAATAGTTATGATTGTAATAATAAGTGCTCCAAAACCTGCTATAATAAATGTATTCCAAGAGATCTCTGTACGATAAGAAAATTTTTGTAACCATTGACTCATAAAATAATAAGCAATCGGAGCGGCAATAAAGAGTGCTATAATTACCAAGGTTATAAAGTCTTTAGAAAGTAACATCCATAAATTACCTAGAGAAGCTCCAAGTATTTTTCTTACACCAATTTCCTTGGTACGTTGTTCTGCTACAAAAGAAGCTAGGCCAAATAAACCTAAAAGACTTATAAAAATAGCTAAGATTGTAAATACTTTGGCAAGACCTGCAATTCTCTCTTCTGCTCTAAATTTTTTGGCATATTCTTGATCTACAAATTGATAATCAAAAGGGAGGTTTGGAAAATTCTTTTTGAATATTTCTTCGATTAATTGTAAACTACTACTTATGCTTTTATCGGGGTTTAAACGTACATTGTAATAACTAGCATTATTATGTCTATCAAATACGTACATTGCTTGTTTTACAGGACTATAAGGTGATTGCACAATCATATCTTTCATAATACCGATAATTTGCATTGGAGGTTCCGGATCTTCTATATCAGAATCTCTTATATATTTTCCAATTGGATCTTTTAGCCCCATATACTTAACGGCTGTTTCATTAAGTATTACGGCGTTAGAATCTGTAGCAAATTCTCTAGAGAAGCCTCTGCCGGCTACTAATTCAATATTAAGCGCTTCTGTAAATTCATACGAAACAGCGGTATATGCTAGATCTTCTTGAAATCCTTCTGGTTTCCCTTCCCAAGTATATCCTCCGCGATTAGACCAAACTGCTGTGGTGGGACTACTGGTGGTTGCCATTTCCGTGACAGCACCAGACGCGATAAATTGATTACGCATAATATCTGCCTTACCTTCGAATTCTGGGCTGAATGTTGGAATTTGTACCAATCCTTTTTTACTATAACCTGCAGGTCTGTTTTTACTGAACTCTATTTGATTCATAACTATGAGTGTACCTATTATAAGAGCAATGGAAACAGTAAACTGTGTAACTACTAATACTTTTCTTGGCAATGCTGCAAAACGACCTGCTTTAAATGTGCCTTTTAATACAGCAACAGGGTTGAAAGAAGATAAGTATAAAGCAGGGTAGCTACCTGATAAGAAGGAAGTGATAAGGATAAAAATTAAAGAAATACCCCAAAATTGGATACTACTCCAAGGAAATACAATTTCTTTACTGGCTAGGTTGTTAAAACTGCTTAAGAAGAGTAATACCATTATAATGGCTAATACATAAGAAAAGACAACTACTAAAAATGATTCACTTAAAAATTGAAAAATAAGTTGTCCTCTTTTAGAGCCAATAGATTTTCTAATACCAACTTCTGTAGCACGTTTTTCTGAACGCGCTGTGCTTAAATTGACAAAATTGATACAAGCAAGTAATAAAACAAAAAGCCCAATTATCCCAAAAAGCCAAACATTTTCTATACGTCCATTTTTGCGTATACCGTCTACAAAATTAGAACGTAGATGCCAATCATCCATTGGTAATAGCATTAATTGCGGATTAAATCTAGATTCGTCCTCTGCTACTTTTTTCTTAGCATCTTTTATAATGGAAGTTACAGCTTCCATTGTTGTGTTTTTGTTAATCTGAACAAACAGTTGAAAAGAATTATTACCCCAAGAATCTTTTGCATTTTCTATCCAAGGTTGCATTTTAGTATAAAATTTCCAAGGACTGATATAATGCATATCTTCAAAAGAGTTATTGATAGGAACATCTTCATATACAGCGGTAACGATCATATCTGTTTCATTCTGTAATTTGATTATCTTACCAATAGGATTTTCTTTATTGAATAATGCTTTTGCAGTAGATTGTGATAGCATTATAGAATTGTTTTCTTTTAACCCTTGTCTTACTCCTTGTAAAATGTTTAAATCTAATATTTTAGGGCCACCTTCTTGCATAAAATTACCTGAACGTGAAATACTAGTTTCTCCATATCGTAAGTATGAAGAGTTGGTCCAAGAAGACATTACTAAATGTTCAAAATGGTCATTGTAATTTTCACGTAGTTCGAATTCCAAAGGCCTTGGAATTGCAGGCCCAGTTCCAGTCTTTCCATTAAAGGTTTGACTTTGAAATATCTGGGCAACGGTAGATTTGTTATTAAAATAATTGTTGTAATTAAGTTCATCTGTAACCCAAAGCCCAATCATAATAGTCACTGCCATACCAATGGCTAGACCAGAAATATTAATCAAGGAATATATTCTGTTTTTAAGGAGGTTTCTAAATGCTATTTTGATATAATTCTTAAACATAATTACTGATTTACTGTTCGTTTTTTGATGATTTGATGATGACCTCTATACTAATACGTTTTCTGTAACCTTTTGTCCGTCTAGCATTCTTATGATTCGATGACTATATTTAGCATCATGTTCACTATGTGTAACCATGATAATTGTGGTGCCCGCTTCATTTAATTCAATTAATAAATCCATTACTTCATTACCATTGGTACTATCTAAGTTACCTGTAGGTTCATCTGCCAAGATAAGTTTCGGGTTATTGACAACAGCTCTTGCTACTGCTACACGTTGTTGTTGTCCACCGGATAATTGCTGCGGAAAGTGGTTACGTCTATGCATGATTTGCATTTTTTCTAAAACCTCTTCTACACGTTTTTTTCGTTCTGCTGGTTTAACACCTGTATAGATTAATGGAAGCTCTACATTTTCAAAAACTGTAAGTTCATCAATCAGGTTAAAGCTTTGAAAAACAAAACCTACATTATGTTTTCGAAGATCCGAACGTTTACGCTCATTATATCCAGCTACTTCTTGACCATTAAATTTGAAACTTCCTCCATCGGGATCATCTAATAACCCTAGAATATTAAGTAGCGTTGATTTACCACACCCTGATGGTCCCATGATGGCAACAAATTCCCCTTCTTTAACATTAAAAGATAGTTTGTTTAGTGCTATGGTCTGTACTTCTTCAGTTCTGTAAAACTTTTCTAAGTCCGTAATTTGTATCATTTTATTCGTTTTTTTAATTGACTTTTTTTACTTTAATATTAATTCTTCAGTGTCTCCAAAGCTATCATAGCTTGATGTTACCACTTTATCTCCAGGTAGTAACCCTTCAATGATTTCATAGTATTCTGTATTTTGACTACCTAATCGGATAGCTACTTTATACGCTGAGTTTCCGTTTTCTGTTATTTTATATACCCAATTACCACCAGTTTTTTGAAAGAATCCTCCTTTCGGAATTAATAGTGCTTGTTTTTCTGCGCTAAGTGCTACTCGGATTTGAAGATTTTGCCCTCTTCTTATTCCTTCCGGTACATTACCTTCGAATTGCATATCTACTTGAAACCTTCCATTGTTTACCTGAGTAAATACCTTTTTTATGATTAACGTATATGTTTCATTATTAAAGGTAAAGGTTCCTTTTTGCCCATTATAAATTCTTGAAATATAATGTTCATCAATATCTACTCTTACTTTAAATCCGCTTAATACATCAATTTGCCCTAGTCGTTCTCCTTTGTTTTTTGATTGTCCAATTTCTGCATCTAGTGATGTTAATTGGCCATCTACTGGGGCACGCACCACAAGATCACCAACTTTTTTTCTCATTAGTTCTAGAGCACTTTGTGTTCTTGCATATGAACTCTGCGCTTGACTAACTTCTTGTTTAGTAGCAGAAGAATCTTGACTTAAAACTTGTTTAGCTAGTTGCATACGTTGTTGTTGATATTTATAATCATTAGCAGAAGATTCATATTCTTGGCGTCCTACAGCTCCTTTATCATATAATCTTTTATTTAATTCATATACTCTTTTAGCTTCTATCAAACTGTTTTCTACATCGGTAAATTGATTACGACGATTTATTGTGTTTTGACGAGCAGCATTTTGCGAAATCTGCATTTGAGTTAATAAATTGTATACAGAGGTTTCTTGATTGATAAGACTTAATTCTAGATCGGTATTTGATAATCTTAATATTGGTTCTCCTTTTTTCATTATCGCACCGTCTTCTACAAATTTTTCTTCTACTCTTCCGCCTTCTAAAGCATCTAGATAGATTGTTGTAATAGGTAATACAATTCCATTAACAGGTATGTTTTCTTGAAATACATCTTTTTTAATTGTACTTATTGCAATGCGTTCTTTCTCTACATTTAATTTAGAACCACCCATTGATTGTGAAAACACAAATACTAGAAGTGCTAGGAGTAATACACCGCCTATCAACATTACGATACGTGATTTTGAGAATTTCTTTTTTTGAATTGGAACGTCCATGTCAGGTCTTTTGATTATTGATGTTTATTAGTTGATTTTATTTTATTTTTTTCGAATTGGTAATAGATTTTCAAACATCTTTTATAGTCAGTAAGCTTACTATTAATATTAGAATTGATTTGCTCATTTTATTTTGTGTTATCTAGTTATAGGTTATCATCTTATTTGTGTTCATTTCTTATACATTCAAGATGGTGCCAAAAAAACAAAGTACTGATTATCAGTTTGTAATGGTTTTTTGTAAAAATAAAAGTGTTCGGTTTCGATACACTTTCTGTTCGGAAATAGTACATTTAAGAATCTTTAGTATTTTATTTTTCTATTTTTTATATGCTGCAGATAATATTGTAATATTGTATCAATGGTATTAAAAGAAGCTACAATTTTAGTTATTGATGACGATGTAGATGTACTAACTGCATTACGTCTTTTATTTAAGCCTTTGGTGAAAGAGGTGGTAATCGAAAAAAATCCAAGTAATATTGGAGCTCAGATAAATAAAAAGAGTTTTGATATTATTATACTTGACATGAATTTTAATGGTTTGGTCAATACCGGAAATGAAGGTATTTTTTGGTTAAATGAAATTAAAAAGTCGAAACCAAAAACAGATGTGGTGTTAATCACTGCGTATGCGGATATTGATTTAGCAATTAGAGCATTAAAAGAAGGGGCTTCTGATTTTTTAGTGAAACCTTGGAAAAATGAAAAAATAATACACACGATTAGTTCTTTATTAAAGGCTAGAAAATCCAATGCTTCTGATAATAAATCATCTCAGGTAGGAACAAGTGCAATAATAGGCGAAAGCGAAGCAATTAAAGATGTTTTCTTAAAACTAAAAAAGGTTGCGCCTACGGATGCAAATGTTCTGATTTTAGGAGAAAATGGTACTGGTAAAGATTTAATTGCAAAAGCATTACATGATAATTCTAATAGAAGAGATCAACCTTTCGTTAAAGTAGATGTTGGAGCATTAACATCTTCATTGTTTGAGAGTGAGTTATTTGGATATAAAAAAGGTGCCTTTACAGATGCTAAAGAAGATAGAGTAGGGCGGTTTGAGGCTGCTAATGGTGGAACATTATTCTTAGATGAGATTGGTAATATTACTTTAGGACAGCAAGTACGTTTACTAACTGTGTTACAAAATAGATTAGTTACTCCACTAGGATCTAATGAAGCTATATCAATTGATATTAGACTTATTTGTGCTACTAATATTGAACCGAAGGTATTAGCGGATGAGCAAAAGTTTAGAAAAGATTTAATTTATAGAATTAATACGGTGGATATTGTAATGCCACCTTTACGAGATAGAGGAACGGATATTACCTTATTGGCAAAACATTTTATATCTGTGTATGCTGATAAATATAATAAAAGCCAATTTTCATTGGATTCTGGTTTTATTTCTAAGCTTAAAAATCATGATTTCCCTGGTAATGTAAGGGAGTTGCAGTATGTTTTAGAACGAGCCGTAATTATGGCTGATAGTACTTCCTTAAAACCAGAAGATTTAGTGTTTTCTTCCATAGAAAGACAGACTAGTAAAACTTCTAGCACCACAATGAATTTAGATAGTTTAGAAAAAAATGCAATTCTTACTGTTTTAGAAAAAAATAAAGGGAATGTTTCAAAATCTGCAAAAGAGTTAGGAATAACCAGAGCAGCATTATATAGAAGGCTAGATAAATATGAACTATAACGGTTATATTGCCAGACTCTTTTTTAGGATTTTAATATTGGTAGCTCTAATATTAGGTCTTGTGTATACTATTGATAAAGAGTATACCAGTAGTATTACTATAATTAGCTTCGTTATTTTATACTTTTTATATTCTACATATAGTTTTGTGAAAAGACGTTTTGTAGTGATGGATGATTTTTTTGAAGCTGTTAAATATCGAGATTTTTCTAGATGGTTCCCAGAAGATAGAGGACCAAAGGATATCAGGTTTTTATATAAAGGTTTTAATGAAGTTAATAGAACGATTAAAGAAATAAACTCTAAGAATGAAGCCCAATATGTATATCTACAGAAGATTTTAGAAATGGTAGATATTGGGATTATTGCCTATAATCTAGAAACAGGAGATGTATTATGGTCTAATGATTCTTTTAGAGAAACTTTAGATGTTCCTTCGTTTAAGAATATTCGTTTTGTAGAAGGAAGAAAACCAGATCTATATGATGCTATATTTGAAACATATCATAAAGAACCAAATTCAATTTCTATCGCGGTTCAAAATGAGAAAATAAAAGTATTAATTTCTGATACCGTTTTTCAGGTAAAAGAAGATCCATTTAAGCTTATAGTATTACAAAATATAGATGATACACTAAATAGGAATGAATCTGAAGCTTGGAAGAAATTGTTGAGTGTAATGACTCATGAAATTATGAATTCTATAGCGCCTATTTCGTCTTTGGCAGATACTTTACAGTCGCATTTACAGCTTACTCTTGATAATCCAGATGACTATCCATTAGAAATTGAAGATTTAAATTCAGGTATAAAAACGATTAAGAATCGGAGTGAAGGTCTATTGAAATTCGCTAAGACCTATCGAAGTCTTAGTAAAGTAACACACTTAAACCTTGATAGAAAAAAAATAACCGAACTTTTTGAAACGATACAATTATTAATGCAACCATCTCTAGATGTAAAAAATATAAACATTGAGTTTAAGGTTACTCCTCCAAAAATTGAATTAGATATTGATAGCTACCTTATAGAACAGGTACTAATTAACCTTATTCTTAATGCGGTTGATGCGTGTAAGCATAGACCAGATCCACAAATAAGAGTACTAGCAGAACAAAAACCAAATAGAAATATAGTTATTAAAGTATATGATAATGGTTCAGGGATTCCTCAAGATATTATGGATAGTATTTTTATTCCGTTTTTTACAAGTAAATCTACAGGTAGTGGAATAGGACTTAGTTTATGTAAACAAATAATGTTACTCCATAAGGGTAAAATTTTGGTTAATAGCAGAGAAAATGAAGGTACCGTATTTAGTCTAGTATTCTAGAGATTAAATTGGCAATTATATTTTGTTATATAAAAGCGGAAAAATAATTAGTTTTTAATTATCCTTTTTTATAGTTCTATTTTTGAAGTTCCTTTAACTGTTTTTCTAATTCGATTATTTTATTTTCAAGTTGTTTTACACGAGGTTGAAATTCTTCGGTTGTGAATCTTTGTTCTATATGTTGAGGACAATTGATATCCCACGCGTTAACTTTAATTTTTATTATACGTTCTACTTCGGCGGTATAATTTTCATCAAGTACCTGTTGTAAAAGTGGGTTATTTGGTTCGTGAGTAACAATTTCTCCCCAAATTTTTATTCTCATCCTGTTAGGGTAATCCATTAAAAAAAGATGAACTTTAGTGTTAGTGTCAAAATTACCAACTGATATGTACTGCCTGTTTCCAGAATAATCAGCAAATGCTAAGTGTTTTTTATCTAATATTTTAAGGAATCCTTTAGGTCCACCTCGATGTTGAATATAAGGTTGCCCATTAGCATTTACAGAAGCCATATAAAATGAATCTCTTAAACTGATAAAAGATCTAAGACTATCATTTATCTCATCCTGCCAATCACGACGTTCTGCCATTTTTTGATAAGTTTTTCTGGACCCCATTTCTTCCTGTCGCTTTTTTACCTCTGCACTAAACGCTATATCACTAACAAAATTCTTACTCATATCTAAATTTTAAATCACCTTAATAGTCTATGTATTTTATAATAGCTTTCATAATTTTAATAAAACTTACCAAAACTTTATATTATAATAATGATGTATAAAAGCTTATTATAATTTACTTTGTATAAGCTTAATTATCTTTGTTTATATGCTCAACACAAGACTATTGTTATACGTTTTTATTTTTTTTGTCGCTAATGGGATAGCACAAAATTCTTTTATTTTTCAAAATAAATCTATCAAACCAGGAACTAAAGAAAATTTCAAAATACCTGTAGTTAGTGATAAGGATAGTACATATATTCCTGTTACTATATTTCATGGATTAAAATCAGGGCCTGTTTTAGGAATCACAGCGGGAGTTCATGGCTATGAATATCCACCTATTCTTGCCGCTCAGCAATTGAATCAAAAAATAGATCCAACAAAGTTATCAGGTACTATTATCTTAGTGCAAATAGCTAATGTGCCGGCTTTTTTAGGTAGAAGCCCTTTTTTAAACCCATTGGATAATAAGAATTTAAATCGTTCTTTTCCTGGCGATGTTAATGGATCTATAACCGAACGCATGGCAGATGTACTTACTAAAGAAGTAATCGCAAGATCTAATTTCTTCGTTGATATACATGCTGGGGATGCTCCAGAAGATTTACGTTCTTATAATGCTTGGTATCAGAGCGAAGCGCTCCCACAAGTTTCTAGAAAAGGAAAAGAAATGGCTTTAGCAATGGGTTTTGATTATACAATCATTTTTAATATTAAAAAGGAACGACTCCAGACACCTAGTTTGTATTGTTCACAAGAAGCATTTCATCGTAAAATACCTTCGGTTGATATTGAGTGTGGTAAATTGGGGATTCCTGATAAAATGGAAACGAATAGAATTGTTGATGGAATGTTTTCGTTATTAGTTCATCTTAACATGATGAGCTCTAGCTCTAATGACGAATTTGTTTCCACAAAACCAATAATCGTAACGAAGCGATTTACAATTAAAAGTCTATCAACTGGACTTTTTTATTCTGATAAAAAAGCAGGGGACTTTATTAAAAAAGGAGAACCAGTTGGATACATAACTGATTTTTTTGGCAATACATTAGAAAATATTAAGGCATCACAAAATGGAATGATCCTTTATATGATTGGTACTCCTCCTATTAATAAAGGTGAAACTATTATGAATGTTGGTATGATACCAACAATGTAAAGAGACACAAAGCTTACTATTCGAATTATAAACGTCTTATTCTTGGTATTGAAATCAAAATCATAAATATGGATGCAATTACAATTGGAATCATACTTCTTACAGGTGATATCTTAGTGTTTGTTTCATAATATTCTGGAGTAAATTGTTTCCAATCGATAGTCTCTGCTTGTTGTTTTTCAAATATTTTTGGATAAAAAAACAATCTTAGTTTTTCATGATACGCATCAGTAGCTTCTAGATAATCCATTTGCTGGCTCATACTAGTTCCAGATAGTCGATTAAAAACTAGTTGTATATGCATATTCGGAATTATGGATGCAATTTGATTACTGGTTTGTTCACGTAGCTTTATCTTTTCATTTAAAGCTTCTTGTTGATTTTTAGAGTCATCATCTCCCATTTGTTGCATGGCGTAATACCATAACCAGTTAAACCCATCTGTAGGATATCCATATCTTTTAAATTGAGGATAGTGTTCATAAAACTTCTCTATAGTTGCTAATTTATCAGTATCCCATTTAACGTGATACCCATCTCTCTGTGCTATAGCTGTGCTTAATGCTTCTGGGACCGGATATTTCGTTGATACATATGCATTAATGCCAGCAGGTAAAAGAATGATTAGTACTAGCCAAACTGATAAAAGTAATAAGGCATTAAAACCAGAAGATTTCTTGAAAATAATGATAAAAAAAGTAAGCGTAAACCAAAATAGGATATATAACATTGATAGCCCTAACATCCAAAATAAGTTACGGTCAAAAGTTAGATTAAGCACTAGTTTTGCTATGAAAAAAAGAACGATTAGTGCAGCATATAATAATAGCATTCGGATTAAAAGCTTTGATATAATGAACCCTAATTTAGATCTCGCTTGTATGGTTACTAATCGCCAAGTACCAGTTTCTGTTTCTTCAGAAAGAACATTAAAAGATAGCACAATGACTAATAATGGAAATAAATAAATGATTACAAATGATAGATCGAGATTACCGGATTGTAAATTCATTGGGTTTACCAAATCAGCATCATATTTTTGAGCTTCAAAAGTCTTAATAGTAATTCGCTTTACAGTAGGATTCACATCTGACTGACCAATGGATAGTCCAGCTAATGGGTTTAAGTTGTTTATATAGGCGAATTTTGCATAATATAGTAATAACCCTAAGTCTTCATTATGCAGCGCTACTTGTCGATCAAAATGTTGTGCTTGATATGATTTTACTTCTGCTATTGCATCTTGTTGTCTCTCCAGATGTTTATTGCCAATAACAATACTAATTATACCTAAAAGTGTAATAAGCAATAAACTTATCCGGACCTCTTTAGATCTGATACATTGCTGTAAAAATAACTTTAACGTTGTCATATAGCTTTTGCTTTTTTTGATGTGAATAACAATAACCAGAAGACAAATAACATCCATAATGTTATGGAGATCAATGTAAGAGAAGCTTCTTTAATTGATTTAGAAAAAATCATTGGTTGGTGTCTAAAATCGTTAAATTCTGACCAATGTTCATGATCAACTACATGTTTTTTCCCTTCAGATCCACTTTCTTTTTTTGGACTTATATATTCCATTTGTAATTCATTCATAGTTTGAGCTAACTGATAACGATACGTATCGGCTTGATCTTGAAAATCAATATAAGATGAAAAATCTGTTCCTGACATTATCATGGATAATTGTTTGATAGCAGTAAAAGGATTGATAAATGATGAAAACTGGGTTACATCATTTTGACTGTTATAAATAGAGATCAATTTTTTATAATGCTTTCGATACAAATTAGCCGTTATTTTTTCTCCCTCTCTCATAACAAAACCTGAGTAGTTAAAAGGCAAATCTGTTACTTTTTTAACATTATGAACACTTAAAACAGAGTCCCTTAGATTATTATAATGTGGATCATTAGGATTGTGACTATCACCTTTTTTAATAACTTCTTTTTCAATAGCAGATTGAAATGCTAATTTGCTAGGAGTAGGAAACCAATAATTACCCATAGCTTGTGCAGATTTTGGTAATAACACCACTAATAGTAACCAAATACCTAATAACCTAAGTAAAGCACCTTTTGAAGTATGGGTGCTTGCAGAAACAATGATGGTTAAGGTTGATATAATAAATAGAAAAGCTAAATAGCCAAAGCTTATGAATAATAACCGTAGCCAAAGAAAATCATTAGCACCTTGTTGTCCATAAATCAAAAGGGCAATAATTACTGTCAAAAAAACGGGAATAAAATACAACATAGAAATAGCAAAAAGTCCGAGAGATTTTCCGAATAAGATCTCTTTCCAGGTAGCTCCTTGGGACAATAACATTTTTAGCGTTCCATTCTGGCGATCTTTTGCAACACTAGAGAATCCTAAAAAAAACAGGACCAACGGAAGTACTAGCTGTAATAATAATGATAAGCTTAATTCTCCGAATCGCAGCATACCTGTAGAAAAAGTAGCTTCAGAAAAGTTTACGCTATTTTGTCGATGGGCTTCTAAAAAAACTGTATTCCCAGTAAAACTTTCTAACCCATGATCAAATATTCCTAAGGAAGCATTTATTCTAAAAGCAAAAGTTCCAAAATGAGCCATTCGGTGTGGATGCTTATCTGGGTTAGCCTCCCAACTCTGTCTAGCTTTGACTTGATGATCTAATCGAATTTCATTCTGTGTAATATGATTTTTCACACCACTAACAGCGGCATAGCACGTTAATACTATAAAAATGGAATACAATAGATAGAAACTCTTGGGAGTTGTTGCATTATGCCAAAAGTTTAATACGAATAACTTAATATTAACCCATTTCATATGTTCGCTTTTATTGTTTGTCAATGGTGATATAAAACCGATATGATTGATCCAATCATATCGGTTTCATTCTTTAAAATGTATACGTTGCATTTAACAAAATATTTCTTGGAGCACCTGGTCCTAGTCTAGAAGGGTTAAGACCACCTAACCAATAAGTATCATTAAATAGGTTGTTTACTTTTAGGCTTAACTGCATATTGATGTAACTAGGCTTGTAATATACAGCTGCATCAAATATTGTGTATTCTGGTAATAATACTCTATTGGTATCGTATGTAGGATTGTACCACGTAAATCTTTCGTCTACATATTGTGCACCTAAACCAACTCCAATTCCTTTTAAAAATGAAATTGAATTAAAATCGTATCTCCCCCAAAAATTTGCATTATGTTTTGGAGCCCCACCGATTCGAGCTCCTATAAATTCTGCGATAGCATCTTCTTCAATTGTAGCATCTGTATAAGAATAAGAAGCTGTTAATTGTAAATTTGGTAGTATATAACCTGATATATCTGCTTCAAAACCTCTACTTCTTTGTTCTCCTCTTGTTGTTAAATTATCTAAATCGTAGGTGTCTCCTAGCAAGATGTTTTTTTGAGTAACATTAAAAATTGCGAAGTTGGCAAAGATTTTTCCATTTAAAAATTCTCCTTTAGCACCTACTTCTATTAGACTACTTTCTAATGGATCGAATCTACTTGGTGAGGCTGCCCAGAAAAAACCTTCTGCAGTTGGAGATAATGATACTGTATTCGTATGTGGTTGAAATCCTTCTAAATATGTTGTATACGCACTAATATCATCTGTAATTTCATAAGTTACACCAAGTCTAGGTACAAAAGCACTAGTTTTAAATTCTTCTTCATCATTTTTGTAATCAAAAATGTCTGTAAACCACTCATACCTTAAGTTTACTAATGCTGATAATTTTCCAATTTTGAATTGGTTTTGAATATAGATACCGTTTGAAGTGTTTAAATTTGCAGGAATTGTTAATTCAGCAAGATTATAACTATTTGTATTTCTGGCTCCATTAAAAGGGTTTTCTAAATTAAAATGTGGAACAGCTGGTACTGGCATAGTTACACCATCTACAACCATTTGCTGAAAATTACCAGGATTAGTTGGGTCGTAATTAGCCTGACCTCCATCAACTGTTAGATATCTTCTTGCGCGAAGGAATCCAGCTCCAATTTTTCTTTCCCATCTCGTAGCATCGTATCCAACCAATAATTTATTGGTAATATTATTTTTTTTGATGTCATAATTAAAATAGGCACTAAAGTTATCTGTTTCCCAAAATTGTTGTCTTTTGTCATATCGCATTCTAGCAAGTGTAGGAATCACATTTCCATCAATATCAACGGCTGTACCATCAACTCTATGCTCAGCTAAATCTTCATCCCAAGTTTGTTTCATGAACTGTGCATTAAAGCCAAAGTCTTCAGTAAACTTTTGACTAAAATTAGCCATGAATATGAGTTCTTTAGTTTTATAGTGATCGTTTGATGCACCTACGTTTCTTGTGATTGGTGTGCTATTCAAATCAAACTCGCCATTAATTGCACCAAAAATTGGCTGACCTCTGTCTAAATTACCCTCGGCGTTATTGTAAATCATTTCAACATTAAGTGAGGTCTTATCGTTAGGAATATAACTTAAAGAAGGAGTGATTAAAATAGCATTGTTATTTACAACATCTCTAAAAGAATCTGCTTCTTGAAAAGCCGCATTAAAACGATATAATAAAGTTTTAGATTCGTTCAATGGTCCTGTGAAATCAGCTGTCGCTCTTAAAGTTCCAAAACTCCCTGTTGTTAAACTTACTGAATTTCTTTTTTCAGTCAATGGTTTTTTAGTTACCATATTTACAGTTCCACCAGGATCTGCACTAGAAAAAGTTACTGAAGAAGGCCCTTTGATAACCTCTACACGCTCAAGGTGAGATGTTATAGGTTGTAAAAAGTAATATTGACGTGTACGCATTCCATTAAGCATTTGTCCGTCATCAGCTTGAGTTATACCTCTAATGTTATAATGATTATATAATCCCGTCGCTGATACACTACTTACTGTTTTGACAGCATCTGGTAATTGAAATGCTAGACGATCATCAATAAGTTCTTTAGTTACTGTAGCTACCGATTGAGGCAATTCTTTATTTTTAATAGCTATTTTGGTAGCAGAAAAGGAATAATCACTATTGTAATCTTTTCTTACACGACCGACAACTTCGACAGTCTGTAATTGCTCAGTACCTGCTTCTAATTGAATAGTTCCTACGTCAAATGTAGAATCATCACCTATTTCGATACTTTTCTTATAGGATTGAAATCCTAAATATCTCACTTCTAGGTTGTAGTTGCCAGAAGGAGCATCTATTTCAAATTGTCCAGATCTATTAGTTAGTTTTCCAAAATTATTTTCAGAATTCTCTAATAAAATGGTAGCTCCGACTATTGGAGTATTTTCGGCGTCGACGATGGTTCCTGTTACTTTTACTTGTGCAAATGTGGCACAACCAAATAGTATAAATAAAAGGGTGGGTAATAATCTAAAAAGTTTCATTGTGTGTTAATTGATTTGTTTTACGTTTAGATAGTTTTTAAGTATAAATCTTGTAGTTGAGTTGCGGTTATAGAGTCGGTATTGGAAGTATGTACAAGTTGTCCCTCTTTCATAATTCCAATTTTTGTTCCTACATTGACTGCGTTAAAAATGTCATGAGTAGCCATAAAAATAGCCTTGCCGTCATTGCTTAATTCTTTACAAATTTTGGTAAACTCAAGTGTGGCTTTGGGGTCCAAACCTGAGATGGGTTCATCCATGAAGATGTAATCCGCATTTTTAGAAAGTGCAATGGCAATACCAACTTTCTGTCTCATCCCTTTGGAGTAGGAGGATAGCTTGTTTTGATGTGCGTTTTCTTGTAGTCCTGCTTTTGATAAAAAGTCAGAAAGCTGTTTGTTTGAGTATTTAAAACCCGCCAATCTACTGAAGAAGTTTAAATTTTCAGTACCAGATAGATTACCGTATAATTGCACAACTTCAGGGATGTATGCAATCATGTTAGTGGTTTTGTTATTATTGGGTGTAACGGTAACTCCATTAATTAAAGCTTCGCCACTAGTAGATTCAATTAGGCCTAAAAATAAATTAATAGTAGTTGTTTTTCCGGCACCGTTTTGACCTAGTAAACAAAATATTTCTCCTTTATCAACTGATAAATTTAATTGGCTAAGTGCTTGATGTTTACCATATGTTTTGGTGAGATTTATTGCTTTAAGCATATGAGTTTTTTTTAATTGAGAGTTAAGCCCTTTTTGTTCCTTAATCAAATTATACAATTGATCAAAAAACATATAGTTTATACTGTAAAAGAGTATTTAAAGCAACTATGTTGCAAACTTAATTATAATATTTGTTTTTGCAACACTGTTGCGTTAATATTATGTTAATGGATTTTAAAATTCTGTGGTATTAGCACAAATATTATTTGATTCATTTTTGGAAATAGATTGGTATATTTATAAAGAATATGTAGAGCATATTGTCTATTTACTGCGATACTCTTTTTTATTTTACTAGGGTCTTAGTTTTATTTTTTAAGACTAGTTTGGATAACTTTTTCTAATAATGAAGATTCACTTCCCGGTCCTACAGTAAGAAGTTTTGGACCTGTGATAGGTATGCCGTTAAATGGTCGAATAAAAACTTGACCATCTGGATTACGTTCAAAATAAGTATACTTTTTTTCGTCTCCAATTTTTGTGCAACCTTTTACCCTTAGTATACTTTTTGGTAATGCATTGCAGATAGTATATATGCAATCTAAGTTGGGCAGATCTGGCAGATCTGTGGAGCAAGAAGACCAATGTGCTTTTTGATGATCAAGTTTTTGAGCGATGTTTTTAGAAGGCAAAAATTCAGGAAGCAGTGTGGCATCAATTTCATCCATTGTCATAATTTTAGCGAATCGGTTGAGTGCTTTTAATTCTTTCCTAACAAGAGTTTGTCTATTTTTAGTTGTTTTTTCAAGATGAGTTAGGATAATCAATGAAGACACTTGTACTTGATTTGCTTCTAGCTCATCATATTCTCCTCTTTTTTGCCAATTTTTTACATCGACAACGGATATCTGGATAGGGGGTAAGAATCTATCGTTAAGTCCAACACCTAAGAACTCCATTAGCGCACATGCATCAGAAGTGCCATTGGCTTCGATTAAAGTAACTCCATTAGTACGTACTGGAATTCGGTTTACATGATCTCTTAATTCATTAATACCACTACAGCAAATACAACTACCTGTAAGGGCTCTTATCCATTTAGGATCAATTTTATCGATAAGCTGAAGTGCATCGAGATTTGCATTTTCATAATCATTTAGAACAATAAAAGGGTTCCAATTATTCTTGATATAGCTTGTTACCAAATGCTTCAAAAGTGTCGTTTTTCCAGCTCCCAAAAAACCAACAATTGTAATTATAGCTTCCATGTTTTAATAAAAAAGTAAAATTTTATATGGTTAAAGAAGATTAATAAAGGAGTAAAATACCACTGGATTAGACGGGGATTATATTTCCGAATAACAATACAACACTTTTAATACTAATCCATCTTTTAAATAAAAGAAGGTTATCTGCCATGTAACTCCATGTTAGGTAAATCATTAAGCTCTTTTACATAAAAGTCAAAAAAGCTTTTGGTTTGTGCAAAAAACTCTTTTCTAAATTCAGATATTCGGTGATCAGCTCCTTCAAATAAAATATAACGAACTGGATGTTTATATTCATACAACTTGTTCAATAACTCTAGTGATTCTGTTGCCGGAACACGCCAGTCAGCGCTACCTTGCATTATTAACATTGGAGTTGTTTTACACATTTTATCAGCCCAAAATACTGCCGACCGTGCTTTGAGTTCTTTTTCTTTATTTTCATAATAATTAGGAATAACCTTGGCATATACATGCTCTTCAAAATCGGGTCTATGTACGAGATGTTCGAAAGCATTAGCAGCACCCGCAAGGACAACGGCAGCTTTGAATTGACATGTTTTTTTAAGTGAAAGATATGTCATCATACCTCCTCTGCTAGCACCTTCTATTCCAATTCTCGATGTATCGGCATTATCAATTTCTCCTAAAGTATTAACAAGACTTAGTACATCATTTACGTCCTTTCCGCCTCTTTCTTCTTGTCCTTCACCACCATCATTACCTCGGTATTGACTTGCCACGACTACATATCCCCAACTAGCAAGTTTTCCTAAAAAGAAACCCACTCCAGTCTCATTCCATTTCCCGAATTCACCTGTACCTCCGCGATTTGAAATGATACAAGGGAAACTACCTTTCTGAACTGGTTTAACGATAAAACCTTTAACTTTAAGAGAGTCTGATAGATATGTAATTCGAAAAAATTCAATGTTTTTAAGTGCTTTAATCATGGCTGAATCAGCCTTGTGAATTTTGGTAATTATAGAATCACTTAAAATTAACCTTTCCTTTTCTATAATTTTCCCATTTTGGGAAAAAGAAACAAAACACTTAAAAATAGTGAAAAGCAAAAGTAATGTTAGTTTATATCTCATTATTGGTTTTTACTTAATGATTTCTAACATTTAAATACTTTCAAAAGGTTTGTTTATAACATCAAAGAATTCTTTTCTAGTATCCGGTTCAATAAACTTTCCTCTATATTCGATGGTAGTCGTAAAACTGCTTTTATCTTTAATTCCTCTTGAGGAAACACAAAGATGTTTAGCTTGTATTACTACAATCACATCCTCAGTTCCTAGAGTTTCTTGTAAGTCTTTTAAAATTTGTAAGCATAATCTTTCTTGTACTTGGGGACGATGGGCATAATAATCTACCAATCTATTGATTTTTGATAGCCCGATTACCTTTTCTTTAGGAATGTATCCCACATGTGCGGTACCAACAATTGGTAAAAAGTGATGTTCACAAGAAGAATCAATATTGATGTTTTGCTCAACCAACATTTTCTGATATCCATATTTATTTTCAAAAATGGAAGTCTTAGGGCGGTTCTTTGGATTTAGACCGTAAAAAAGTTCTTTTACATACATTTTCGCAAACCTGTAAGGAGTTCCAGAGAGACTGTCATCGGTTAGATCAAGTCCTAACTCTTTCATGATTTCAGCAAAATGATGTTGTATGTTTTTAATTTTGTCTTCATCAGATGTGTCAAAAGCATTTGCCCGTAAAGGAGTTTCTGTTGAATTGGAAATATGCGCATCTCCAATTAATTCTATTTCGTTTTGATTCTTAGTGCTCATTATGCATTAATTTGTGCAGCATTTTTCATCTTTACAACGGCAGTACTTCTTATTATAAAAATGTAATCCTACTAATATTAAAGATACTACGTAAATAACTTCTTCAGGAAGCGGTATAATTGATAGTTTTTCATTCATTATAATAAATAACAACATCGTCCAAGCTGACCAAAAAGCATATTTTATTCTATGGTTTGTGGTGGTTTTAGTGGTTTGACGAATTGCGATAAATGAAAGCCCTAAAAAAATAATATCCAGTGATTTCCACCATAAAGAATGTCCATCTTGAAATAAGGTGGAGCCGGTATTGGCTAGAAATAAAAAAGGAGTTGCTAAGCAGTGTGCTAAACATAAGCTACTGGCTATAATACCTAAGGTATCGGAGTTGCTGCGTATTTGTAAAATATTCAAAGTAAAAGTGTATATATTTTAATGAGGGCAAAGATAGTGTATAATTTACAAACGCAACTTTGTTGCGTTAATAATATTTATTTATTTTTGACAAAACTTTTTTATGATCCGAACGACATCGTTAAGGTTTGCATATAAGAACACAAAAACTAATACTTTTTATTTTCCAGACATAGATTTATCATTTGAACAAAATGCTTTGATTTTGGGAGACTCAGGTATTGGTAAAACTACGTTGTTACATATTATGGCTGGTCTTTTAGTTCCAAAAAAAGGAAATGTATTTATTGGTAATACTTGTGTGCAACAACTTACAAGAAATCAATTAAATAATTTCAGAGGTAAGCATATAGGAATAATTTTTCAAAGAGCATATTTTATTAAGTCTTTAAGTTTATTAGAGAACATTAAAATTCGTGAGAAACTGTCTAAAAAAACAATAGATCAAGAAAGGAGAATAGGATTAATAGAGAAATTAGATTTAATGAATGTTAGGAATAAGAAAGTTCAAGAATTAAGCGAGGGTCAAAGACAACGACTTTCCATTGCTCTTGGGATTATACATAAACCAAAGGTAATCTTAGCAGATGAACCTACTTCTAATTTAGATGATAAGAATTGTGAGAGGGTCATCTCCTTATTAAAAAAAGAGGCTCAGATTTGCAAAAGTAATTTGGTCATTATCACCCATGATCAAAGAGTTAAACCACATTTTGATAAACATATAATCCTCTAAATTTGTTATACTTAGCGTTTAAAAATCTCATTTCAAAACCTCTTAATACAATGCTTAGCGTTTTGCTATTAACGTTAAGTATTTTGTTAGCTACTTTTGTTTTACAAATAAGCAAACAGCTTAATCATCATCTAGAGAAAAATAGTAAACCATTTGATATGGTAGTTGGGGCAAAAGGAAGTCCTTTGCAACTTGTATTATCGACTATCTTTCACATAGATAACCCAACTGGAAATATATCTCTAGATGAAGCTTTAAGGATAAGTAAAAATCCTATGATAAAGGAAGCTATACCTGTTTCTTATGGTGATAATTATAAAGGTTATAAGATTTTAGGAACTTCTAGTCAGTATTTACTTAAATATAATGCTACCTGTAAAGAAGGGAAACTAAACACGAAAAATTTTGAAGCGGTATTGGGTAGTAAAGTAGCTAGTAACTTAAACCTTAGCGTTGGAAGTACTTTTGTTAGTTCTCATGGGTTGATACAAAATGAAATTGATATTCATGATGATAAACCTTTTGTAGTTAGTGGAATTTTAGTGTCTACAGGAACAGTAGTAGATGATCTTATTATAACAAATCTTGAAAGTATTTGGGAAGTTCATGAGCATCCATCAGATGAAGAACACATCGAAGGTGAGGAACATACAGAGCACGAGGAAGAGCATAAAGAAATTACAGCTTTATTATTAAATTTCAGAAACCCTATTGGGGCCTTGCAACTTTCTAGATCTATCAATAAAAATAGCTCATTACAGGCAGCACTTCCAAAATTAGAGATTGACCGATTATTGAGATTTTTAGGTGTTGGTTTTCAGGCAATTAATGGAATTGCCATAGCAATACTACTTGTAGCAGGGTTAAGTATTTTTACTAACCTAATAAAGACTGTTAGAGAAAGAAAACATGAATTAGCTTTATTAAGAACATATGGAGCAACGAACTTTCAATTGCTGAAATTAGTTTTTTACGAGGCACTTTCTTTATCCATCATTGGATGCATTTTAGGATGGATTTTAGGTAGAGGAAGTGTTTTGCTATTTGCAACCTTAGCTTCAGAGGTATATCAGTATCAATTGGAGATAAGTATACCTGATACAGAAGAGTTTTTTATATTCACTCTAGTACTTTTTACCACAATACTTGCTACAATTTTTGCTTCTTATTCTTTATTTAAATTAAATATTTCTAAAATTTTAGCCGATGCGTAAAGTATTTTTATTTCTGGTCTTCAGTATCCCACTTCATCTTATGGCTCAGCAAAAATTGTTATGGGATGATTTTACAGATGTTAGTTTTCAAGATATTTATAACGTACATTATGATGATTATTTTTTGAAACCAACATTTGGACCTAAAATAAAGTCTTATGAAGGATCCAAAATTAGTATCAGGGGTTATTTTTTAGATTTTTCTTATAAAGAAGAGTTTTTTATGGTTTCTAGAAATCCAATGTCATCTTGTTTTTTCTGCGGGGGAGCTGGTCCTGAAACTATTGTAGAAGTGATTTTTAAAAATAAACCTGGCTATAAAACAGACCAAATAATAGAAGTAACGGGAATACTAGAATTAAATGCGGATGATGTTGATCACTGTAATTATATATTGAAAAAAGCAACCGCTAGATTGATACAGTAAAATAGAATTAAAATTATACATTAGCTGCTAGAGAAAGAATTAATCATGGATAAAATAATAGATCATAATTACCTACGAAAAAATATGATTGATAAGAGTTTCTTATTGCTTACATTCATATTGGTTTTCTCATCTTGTAAGAAAAAAGAACATCTTATAAAAGTAGAAGGAGTGAGAATTGAAATAAATGATACTACTCTGGATAATTCAGATGTGGAGGCTTTTATAAAACCTTATAAAGAACATGTAAATAAGACTTTGGATAGTACCTTGGCGTATGCTCCAGAAACTTACTCTAAAAGAGATGGAAACCTTAATACAGCTATTGGTAATTTAATGGCCGATATCGTATTAGAACAAGCCAATCCTTTTTTTATCTCAAAAACTAAAAGTGCCATTGATATGGTATTATTAAATCAAGGAGGAATACGAGCACCAATTCCAAAAGGTAATGTTACCGCACGTACTGCCTATCAGGTGATGCCATTTGAGAATAGTATCATAGTTGTGGAAATGAATGGCGCCCATATTAAAGAATTGATTTCCTATTTACAAAAATCTAGAAAAGCACATCCTATTTCTGGATTAAAATTGACCGTTAATGAAGATTTTAATATCGTGAAAGCTTTGATTAATGATATGGAAATTAACGAAGACAAGGTTTATTTCGTAGCAACTAATGATTATCTGTATCATGGTGGTAGTGAGATGTATTTTTTTAAAAAAGCGGGCAAGGCTCATAAGTTGAATTATAAAATTAGGAATGCAATGATTGACTACTTTAAAAAAGTAGATACAATTGCACCGAAAATTGACGATAGATTTTTACAAACCAACTAATTAAATAAAGCGATGAAACGAAGAGAATTTGTAAAACATTCTGCATTAACGGCTGGCTTGTTAACAGTTGGAGGTGTAGGTTTATCTTCTTTTTCTGCGAGTAACGCGAAAAAGATAACCATCTTACACACAAACGATGTACATAGTCATATAGATCCTTTTGGGCCAAATGATGGTAGAAATTCTAATAAAGGGGGAGTGGCCCGAAGAGCTACAATTATCGAAAATATAAGAAAAGAGAACCCTAATACTTTGTTATTAGACGCAGGTGATATTTTTCAGGGAACTCCTTATTTTAATTTTTACGGAGGTGAGCTAGAATTTAAGTTGATGAGTATGCTTAAATACGATGTAGTAACTATAGGGAATCATGATTTTGATAATGGGATTGAAGGATTGCATGCACAATTGCCTTATGCAAAATTTAATTTTGTGTCCGCTAACTATGATTTTACTAATACAGTTATGGATACGTTCGTAAAGCCTTATAAAATAATAATAAAGGATTCTATTAAGATTGGAATATTTGGTTTAGGAATAGAGTTAGAAGGACTTGTAATGAAAGATTTATATAAGGAGACTAACTATCTTAATCCAATAGAGATTGCTCAGGACATGAGTGCTGTATTAAAAAACGAAGAAAAGTGTGATTTGGTTATATGTTTATCTCATTTAGGATATGATTATAAAAACGAGCCAAATAAAGTGAGTGATTTAAGCCTAGCGGCAGCTACAGAAAACATTGATCTAATTATAGGTGGACATACGCATACCTTTCTAAAAGAACCAACAGTAGTAAAAAATAGAAAAGATAAAAATGTGCTGGTAAATCAGGTTGGGTGTTACGGTCTGTACCTAGGTAGGATAGATTTTTATTTTGATAGCCAAAAAAATAAAACTTCAGACGGAACTGCTATGGTTGTATAAAATTCTAATAATATATAGAATATAAATAAATCCGGTTAGCTTTTAGTTAACCGGATTTATTGTTATTTCACACCTTTCAGTTTTATATGTTAGATGGATGATCCTTCGTAATTAGGAATTGGCCAATGATCATTTGCAGCAAATACTCCTTTTTTCCATTCGTCAAGTTCTGATTTTGTAATCAAACAATCATCCAATTGTTTAGTTACCAGATCAACATCAATGTTCTGACCAATAAATACGAGTTCGATTTTACGATCGCCAAATGTAGGATCCCACTCAGTTTCAATCATTTTTTGATTATCTAAAAACGAAGCATAAGTGATTCGTTCACTAAAAGGCATCGAAGCCCACCATACTCCGGCTGGATCTGTTTTGAGTGAACCTCCTGCAGAACCCCAAATAAGGGCTTGGTCGGGACGAGAGGCAAGCCAAAATAATCCTTTACTACGAATAATATTTGAAGGAAAGTGATCTGTAGCAAATTTTAAAAAACGTTCAGGGTGAAAGGGTTTGCATTTTCGATAAACAAAAGAACCAATCCCATATTCTTCGGTTTCCGGGATGTGCTCATTTTCGAGTTCCTGTATCCATCCGGCAGATGCTTCTGCTTCTTCAAAATCAAACAAACCTGTATCAATTACTTCACGTATTGATACTTGAGAATTTTGAGTAGGAATAACACGAGCGTTTGGGTTTAATTTATGGATAATATCATATAAATTCCTCAATTCTGATTCCGTTATCAAGTCTACTTTATTTAGCAAAATAACATTGGCAAACTCTACTTGATCAGTTAATAGATTAACAATAGTACGGTCGTCTCCCTCAATATTAGTAAGGTTTCTATCTGTTAGATATTGTGGGCTAGAAAAATCCCTTAGAAAATTATAACCATCTACAACAGTAACCATGGTATCTACATAGCTAAACTTGCTTAAGTCTAGTTGTCCATCTTCACTAGTAAAACTAAAGGTTTGTGCTACAGGAATAGGTTCCGAAATCCCAGTACTTTCTATAATCAAATAATCAAAGCGTTGTTCTTTGGCTAATTTTTCTACCTCCACCATTAGGTCTTCTCTTAAGGTGCAGCAAATACAACCATTAGACATCTCAACGAGTTTTTCTTCGGTTCTAGATAAGGTGTTTTCATTTTCTACAAGCTGTGCATCAATGTTGATTTCACTCATATCATTTACAATAACAGCAACTTTTAATCCTTCTTTGTTATGTAAAATGTGATTTAAAAGTGTCGTCTTTCCTGCTCCAAGAAAGCCACTTAATACAGTTACAGGTAATTTTTTCATGGGCTTTATTTTTTAGTTTTTTAAGGTGATCTTACGAGTCACTTTGTTAAATGGCCCTGGAATTAAATTTCCAGCTTCATCAACTAATTCTAGCTGAATAGTAATTTCTCCCATAGGAAGCCCTTTGATAACGTGAGGAACCCATTCTGTGATTGTAAATTCTGTGCCATTAATTTTTGCACGAACTTTATTTCCTTCTTTAGAAAGTTTTGTGTTTAGTACAAAGAAATCCAATAATACTTCCTTTGTACCGTCACCAGTATATTCACCTTTAGGTCGGCTATAAATTAGTGTTGGTGCCTCCATATTAAGGTTTAATTTATCCTCAGGTTTTTCTCCTACTACTAGTTTACGAACAACTACAGAATTTTCATTCTTTACTGATTCGTGGAATGAACGGCTTAAAAAGGCAACTAAATGGTGAATGCCATCAGGTATTTCTTTTTTAAAATTTGGTTCATAGTGTGCAGAGTAGGGCTGATTATTTAGGATGAAATGAATATGTTGTCCTTTCCCAGAATTTGCTAGTTTTTGTGCGTTTGGACCTTTAGTTTGAGCACCTAATTCATAATTTTCAACGTTAAAAGAGAAATCCATTTCTCCAGATTTTTTAGCGACTATTTCATCAGAAGTATCTAAAATAAGTGCGGCGTCTTTATATGCAGGCGAACCTTCTAATTTCTCTAAGGTAATTTTAGATTGTACTACTTCGGCTTCTTCAGTAATTTCTGTTTCTAACTCATCAGTAGTTTCTGGAGCCTTTTTTTCTTGTTTACAGGATGTAATAGCAAAAAATAAAAGAAGAGTTACAATAATTTGATAGTGAGTTTTTTTGTTCATTTTGTTTTAATTTTAAATAATATTACAGTGTTTTCTAAAAATTGTTTTTATGAAGTTTATCAAAATTCCATGTAGATTCATTCCCTTGATTGGTTATGGTAACATTACCTAATTGAATCGTGCTGTTATCTTTTTCGTTTAATCGACAAATTATTTTGGTAATTTGACTGTATTCGATCTGATTAGAGGGTTGAATATTAATAGTAATGTCACCGCTAGCTATGGTTAGAGTATTTCCGTTTTTTTCTAATAGCTTACAACCTAAATGCCTTAGTTCTTGGGTTACGCGGCGATAATCATTTGGGATACAGCTTAAATGAATTTCTTTAATCCCGTTAAAAAGTTTTTCATCAGTATACGTAGATTCAAGAAATGCTTCCCGTGAATATGTGGTATGTCTTTTGCCTAGAAGGTTATCTAAAAAAGCTGGGTTATAAAAACCATACCAAGTGTGTAAAGATGTGCCAGGACTTGGTGTGTAAAAAGCCTTGAACCAGGTATGGTTATGATCATCCAAAGGCATCTCAACAGTTTCCATAGCATAAAGAAGCGAGTCTTTAGTAGTTTTTAATTTTGGTTTAACACCCAAATGAAAATGTTCGTCATTGTTTTTTAAAGAGAAACCAATTCCACTTTTTCCTACAGGTTCGTTATAGTTATTTTTTGGACTTAAGATTTCAATATAATGTTGATGTCCTCGTAAATAACAGGTAGATACTTTATGATCTGCGGGAGCAAAATCTGGTAATCCTATATCTATAGAGGCATATTTACTTTTCCAGCTATTGTTTTTTATTAATTTTTCATAAGTAATGCTATCTACAACCACGTATAAATGATCTAATAATAACTTAGATACATCTTTGTTAAAAGTTGCATCAATTTTTTTTCGATCAATAATAACTTCAAATTCTTCTTTTTTTTCTTGTGCCCCACAAGATCCAAACAAAAATGAAAGAATTAAGTAAATAGCTATTTGTTTAAACATATTAAAACTCCTTTGTTAACATAGTCTATTATTGTATATCATTAAAAGCATTTAATAAAATCGTGGCAGCAATTCCAAAACCAGCTCCCGAAATGAACAGGTTCCATTTTAAATGTTCTCCCCTAATAAATTGAGTATATATCCATAGGGATAACATAAAAAGGAGTACAATAAATAACTGTCCAACCTCGATACCAATATTAAAAGCCAATAGTGGCATAATTATGCTATCACTAAATAGCATAAATTTAAAATTGCTGGCAAATGCTAATCCATGAATTAACCCAAAAATTAAGGCAATGCTATATTTTACTTTAGTATCAGAAAATTTACCATGTTTATTGTAATTGATAATATTGGCTAATGCAGTTAACATTATGGTAAAAGGAATGAGCATATCTATAAGTTTGGAATTTGCCGGAATTATATCTAAGGCGCTTAGAATAAGAGTTCCGCTATGCCCAATAGTAAAAGCGGTAATGATTACTAATATTTGCTTCCATTGCTCTAGTTTAAAAGCAGCACATAATGTCATTACAAATAATAAATGGTCGTATGCATTAATATCTACGATATGATGCCATCCATTAATAAAAAAAGAACTTAAATTATCCATTAGGATTAGGGTATTATAAATTAAGAGTTATAGGTTTGTCTAGTGATGTAACTTCGAAGTAATCTTCTGAAATAAATGGAGGTATACGAACAGTCATCCTATTAGATTGTAAAAAGTCAAATTCTTGAAAAAAAAGTGTGTTTTCGATACAAATTTGATCTCCCTCTTTTATCACCGGAATTTTTTTGGAAAACTTAATTGATAAAACATTATGCTTTTCAAAAACTTCTGATGAAATATATTTAAGGGTGTATATTTTATCATTAATGATTATTTTATAATACTTTTTAAAATAATTCTCAATTCCTTCAATATCTTCTTCGGATAAGTCTGATGCATTAAAATTTTTAGTAAATGTATCGTTCATACTAAAAGTAAAATCATCAATAAAAACTCTGCATTCTACTCCTAAAATATTACTTTCCGGAAAAGATTGAATTAATGATGAGGTTAGCTTTATTGGATGTGTTAGGCTAAATGATGTAGAAAATAGCAATAGACATCCGAGAAGTAATATTTGATAGAATTTCATAATTACAGTATTTTAATTATTATGATAATTTTCATTTTGTACAATTGGCTACCTAATTTTTAGTTAGGAGATAATTTACCATATAACAAAACCTTATTTTCGATTGTTTTTGGAGGATAAAAAATTTGATTATTTGAATAGTAGACAAAACTTTGGGTAATAACATTGTGATGTTTTAAAGCTTTTCCCAGTATTGGAGTGTCTAACATGTATTTTCGTTGTTTTTGTAAATGTCTGGAGGCCAAAAGCATTACTCTCAATATTGGATGACTTTGACTTAAGAAATGTTTAGGTAACGTTTTATCAAGCTGTAATAAGGTTTTATTAGCGTTGAAAAAGGGCTCGATTTCTGGTTCAAGTACTTCTCTGTAAAAAATATTTGTGTTTTTTGTTATAAAAATAACTTGAGTAATGTTTTGATTTTTAATTACAGAAATAAGGTTTTCTTGAGTATCAATATCCCATCTAAAATTAGCCCCAAGGGCCGTATAGAAAAATGCTTCATTACTACAAGTTTGTCTTAAAACACCTTCTATATGGTCCGTTGGGCAAATCAAAAACAGAGAATTACCTGATTTTAGTTTATTAAAAGTCATACACTTTCTACTATGCTAAATGGTAAAGATGAATGATGTACATCTATTTTTAGTTTTCCGTTGGAATATTTTCGATATCCAAAAGTGTATTCAACTTTAGTGTCTTGTCCATTTGTATCAGTAAAAAAATAATTCCCCATGGCTAACGCCCTATTTTCTTCTAATATTAAGGCTGCATTTTCAAACCTAACCTGTGTCCAAGGTTGAAGAGCAAAACCTTTATCTTCAGAAAATTTTGAATTACCACCAATAAAATAAGAAATCGCACCTTCTTTAGTAATTCTAAACTGGTCAATTGCAGCTTTAGTTGGTTTAAATAATACTTCTTTGTTGTCAAAATCATACAAATCATTTACGAAGTTTTCCGTATAAGTTTCATTTGCTGATCTATCTGTATGAAGTGCACCTATTTGAACAACTCCTTCTCCCCAAATTTTTTGGGCATTTTCAATTTCTTTTTTAGTAATCATGGTAAGTTTTAAATTATTAATAATGTTATTTGATGTAAATCTTAATATTGAGAGGTTTTATACCTGATAGAGAACCTTCTTGATAATGAGTAAAATTGTGATAGATTAGAAAAATTTGAAATAAGGTTTTCTAGCAGGAAAAGTTGAGTTATTTTATATATCACTGTATAATCGTAAAAGAATAAGTAAAAAATAAAGTGTTTTAACTCTAATTTAAAGTGTTGGAGGAGGTTTGTTGTAAACACTTTTGGGCAGTGTTATACTATATTTAGATGTTTCGTAACTAAAATCTACTTTATGTTCTTGATAATCTGCTGTAGATTTTTGTTCTATTTCTTCGGTAGTATCACCTATAAAAGGTGTAAGCTGATTTGATGCTGTAATGATCTCACATAATTCGCAATTTGTATCTGGATGCGTGTCATCGGAAAAATGTGAAAATGCGTGTGCACTAACAACTCTTAAAAGCAGAAAAGTTGTAACTAAAAAAAGAGAAATTATATTTTTATAAAAGTTCAACCTCATTGGTTAGATATGATAACTAATAAGCTTTTTTAGATAATAAAGTATTTAATAAAGCTATTTTGTTTTACTATGTTTTCGAAAAAGTGGCACTTTGTTTAATATAATTTTTAGTTAATTAAACAGTTTTTAACCTTTAGAAGTACTTGTCTTTGGAAAATTTAGTTAAATAGTGTTAATTAAATGTTAATTAATTTTGATTAATTATTTTAGTTTTATGTGTTTTTGTACTGGTTTTTGTTTTTGTTAATTCTTCTTGAAACCATTATTATCACTAAAGCAACAAAGTTGCAACAAATTATTTTTAAATGCAATTTTTTATCTTAATTATTAATTGTTAACGAAATAGCATACGGTTTTACCATATTAAATTTTTCGTTTGAATTTATAAATTTGCGCCTAACACAAATTTAACTCAATATGAAAAATTTAAGTAAAATCGCTGTGGGGACACTACTCTCAGCTATGGTATTCACATCATGTCAAAATGAAAATTTTAATGATGGAACTGCAGAAACTATTGTAGAACCTACTAGTACTGAAGGGAAAATAATTCCCGGACAGTATATTGTAGTGTTTAAAGATTCTAAAATAGAACCTGCATCGAAAGTTTTAGAAAAAAGATCTTTTACGAGTAGAGAAGATAAGGCAAATTCGGTTAGAGAGATCTCCGAAGTATCTATCAAAAAAATGAATGACATCTTATCAGAAAATGATTTGGATCAGTCTAAAGTATTAAGTTACTATACTACCAAAATTTCGGGGATGGCTATTGAATTAGGCGATAGTGAATTTCAAAAATTATCTAAAGACGCTAATATTGCAGCGATCGAGTACGATAGAGTGGTAGAATTGCCTAAATTCGATATCGAAGAAGTAGTTTCTGGAGATCAATCACAAAGAATGGCTCAGCAAACACCTTGTGGTATTACTAGAGCTGGTGGAGCCGCTGATGGTTCTGGTAGTAATGCTTGGATATGGGTAATCGATACTGGTATTGATTTAGATCATCCAGACCTTAATGTAGTTACAAATACTACTTATGCTAGATCATTTGTAGGAGGATCCGCTAATGATTGTAATGGTCACGGAACACACGTAGCAGGAACTGCAGCTGCTATAAACAATAGTATTGGTGTAGTAGGAGTTTCTGCTGGAGCACCAGTTGTGCCAGTAAGAGTTTTTGGATGTAGTGGTGGTACAAGTACTTCTACAATATTAAATGGAATCAACCACGTTGGTCAATATGATTTAGCTGGTGATGTAGCTAACTTAAGTTTAGGAGGTTTCTTTGGGTCAGGATGTGCAAACAATTCTTCTTACAGAAGTGCATTATTAGCTCTTGGAAATGCAGGAACTA
Source organism: Aquimarina sp. MMG015 (assembly GCF_018100855.1). NCBI lineage: Bacteria > Pseudomonadati > Bacteroidota > Flavobacteriia > Flavobacteriales > Flavobacteriaceae > Aquimarina > Aquimarina sp. MMG015. The sequence goes on along the minus strand of NZ_JAGJEB010000009.1, from coordinate 92,795 downwards.
GAGTTGCTATTGCAGCAGGAAATAGTAGTGCTAATTCAGCAAACTATCAACCAGCTTGTGTGAATGGAACTAATATATTCACAGTAGCTTCTATGACTTGTAGTCAAGGATTCTCATCTTTCTCAAATTACAATATGAATCCTGTTGATGTTATTGCTACAGGTAGTAGCGTTAGAAGTACATATTTAAACGGTGGTTATGCAACATTGAGTGGTACATCAATGGCATCACCTCACGTAGCTGGAATTATGCATGCTAGAAATAACGGACCTAGAACATCTGGTACTGTAAGTAACAGAGGAGAAAACTATCCTATAGCAGTAAGATAAAAGACACAGTCTTTATTTTTACGTTGGGATGTGTAGTTACGAAACCATTGGCTGGAGAGCTGATGGTTTCTCTTTATTTACATTTATTACAAATACCAATAATTAAAAATTGAGTCTCTTGGATTGTAAACCCTTCTAAGCTTGGGATATGTAGTGTATTGGGTTGACAAGTTACTTCTTTACATGTCTGACATTCGAAATGTATGTGATTATGAATTTTATGAGATGTTCCGCAATTAGTATCACAAAGTGCATAATACGCTTTTCCATTTTTGCCAGTTACGAAATGAACCTCTCCTTTATCGGCAAATCGATCTAAAATTCTATATATGGTGGTCTTGTTAACTTTTATTGGCATAGTAGCCATAATTTCTTCAGCAGACATTGCATGTTCCGTGTCAGAAAGGATTTTTTTAACAAGATTTTGTTTTTCAGTATTTCTTGATTTTTTAATCTCCATGCTATCGTATTCGGATTCCTTTACTTTATCGAAAATAATGATTTTTTGACCATAAGTACTTTTTTTTTATAAAATTCGAAAAAAGTATACTTCACCATTTTGTCTTCTGATTAATCCAAACCTTACTTATAAAGGAAATTTTTCCAAATTAGATTGTTAGGGAATAGGGAATTTTTAAATTTTTTAAAAAAGCAAAACTAAAATAATTCAGTAAAAAAATAGTTTATACATTTGAATCGTAAACCAATTAATTAAAATCATGAAAACACTTAGTAGATTAGCAGTAATTGCAACAGTTCTTTTATTTGTGTCTTGCAAACAAAACCCCGCAGAAGCACCTGAGCATAAAGCTATGGTAGAAAAGCATCAAGAAATGGAAGCTTCTCATGAAACTATGGCTAAAGAACATAACACTATGAAAGATGATCATCAGCAGATGGTAGCTGCTCATAAAACAATCGAAAATGATTCAATTCATTTGATAACAGAAAAGAGTCACATAGATTTATTAGCCAAACACGGTAAACTTATTGAAGATCATCAGACATTGATAGAAAAGCACGCTGAATTAGAAACAAAACATGTTTCTGGAGAGATTACATTGGAGCAAATGAAATCTGAACATGAATCCATGAAAGCGGAACATGAGCATATGGAGAAAGAGCATAAAGGTATAGCTGCAGAACACGAGCGTATTACTGATGAGGATAAAAAAATGATTGAGGAAGATAAAAAGAAGGCCGAAGAAGAAGTTTCGGAACAAGAGTAAATAAAAATAGATATAGTTATTAAAAAAACCAGTAAATGAATTGTTTATTTACTGGTTTTTTATTTTTAGATTGCTATTGGAGCACTCATACAATGCTCTGGAATTCCGTATCCATCAACTAATGTTTTTATATGCGGTCTTAATTCTGTAGAAAGCCGCTCTACACGGTTTCGAATTGCTTTTGATTTTGCACTACCAATATATCCTTGTTCTAAATACCAGGATGCATCTTTTCTTAATTCGTGTAATGCATACAAAGTACCTATTTTCTGAAACAACTGTTGATATTTTTTATCTTCTATGGTATCTACAAAACTTGTAAAGGTGCTATATGCCAATTCAGTGCTATATGCTTTTCCTAGGGATAATAAATGTGTTTGAACTTTTAGAAAAGCTTGATACGAGGGAATTCCTTTTTTCACATAATCACGAATTCGCATTGCTAAGGTATACGTAAGTCTTCTGGTTCGATAATCAAATGCATGTTTGTGGAATTTAGGATTATACAGATGATCCTTGTCTACATTGTTAGTATAAGCAGGATTTATAGTACTTAATTTATCATTAAGTCTAGCTCCCAGTAATTTTAGCACAGCCGTAAAACCGGCACTGTTAAATTCAGATTTAAACTCTGATAATATACCCTTTGCCGCTAATAATAGTAATACATGGTTATCTCCTTCAAAAGTGGTGAAGATATCTACATCGCCTTTTAGGTCAGCAATTTGATTCTCTATTAAATATCCCTTTCCACCACAGGCTTCTCTACATTCTTGTATCGTATCATTTGCAAACCAGGTAATTATGGATTTAAGTCCAGCTGCCTGAGTTTCAATTTTTCGTTTATCTATTACTGATTTGTCACTGTAGATTTTCATCATATGCGTTAATGTAATATCATATACATAACAAGTTGCTACAGCCGGTGTGAGGCGTAATTGATGTGTGGGGTAATCCATAAGGAGATCCTCTTGGATTTTTATACTATCATTAAATTGCCTTCTTTTTAAAGCATGCCTAACAGCGATTGCTAGGGCTTTTTTAGCTCCGCCTAGTCCAGCGCGAGCTACACATATTCTACCTCCAACTAATGTGCCTAACATCGTAAAGAAACGTTTGTTTGGATTTTTGATATCAGAATGATATGAGCCATTTGCATCAATATCTCCATATTTGTTTAATAAGTTCTCTCTGGGAACGTGCACTTGATGAAACCATATCTTTCCGTTGTCTACTCCGTTAAGTCCTAATTTATAACCATTATCCTCAATAGTGACTCCAGGCATTAATTCGTGTTGTTTATTTCTTATCGGAACCAGAATAGCATGTACTCCTTCGTTCTTACCATTAACAATTAATTGGGCAAAAACTGATGCCATCTTAGAATCTAAGGCATTACCTATATATTCTTTATTATCGTTTTGTCCTGGCGTATGTATAATTATACTATCTGTTTCTTTATGATATGTTGCAGTAGTTTTAATACCTCTTACATTAGAACCATGTCCAGTTTCGGTCATGGCAAAACATCCTAATAGTTTTGTTTTTCCGGTATCTGCTAGGTATTGATCATGATGTTTTTTTGTGCCTAATTTTTGAATACTTCCTCCAAAAAGACCAAACTGAACCCCAAACTTTATCGCTAAACTTCCATCTACATACATTAGATTTTCAAAAATAGCTGCATATCCAGGCATATCTTCGGTGCCGCCATAGGTTTCTGGATACGCCATAGCTCCATATCCTTCTTTGGCTAAGAATTTTACTTGTTGTAATACGTGTTCTCTAAATTCTTCTTTGGTTCTCCTGATATCCCAATCAAAAATTGGATCTTTAAGAACTTCTCTAAAAGCATCAACCACATCGGTGTGCTCGCCCTTTAGAATCTGGTCAATAGCAGAAGCTTCATAATGTTCAGCCGATGTTTCTTGGACTACTTCTAAATCAAATAAATGCCTGTAGTGGTTGGGCTGAATACCAAGGTTTATTTCTATATCTTTTAAATGTGTATTAAAAGGACATGCTGACTGATAATAACAAACTAAATTTTGGCTGAATGTTGCCAGTGGATGCACTTCACTTTCTACTAGTTTAATGGAAGAATTTGTTATTGTTTTTTTCCAGTTTTTTAGCTCTTGATCTTTAGGTGGGTCATTAGGGTTTAACCAACTTGTAAGAACACCTCTGTCCTCCTTGCCTAATGTTTCATCTCCTTGGATTGCTGTCTTTACAACAGAAATTTCCGAGTAGGATAATAAATCGTCTGACCAGATTACATAAAAGAAAGGAATATATTGTAAAATACCTTGAGTATAGCTTGTTGCATTCATAGAATGAAAATACAATAATTATTTCAGAATAATTATGGATAATACAATGAGGTGATCTACTTTTTGTATTTAAGTTTATTGCATTATAAGTTTAAATAAATAATCATATAACAAAGCAGAGTTGAGAAGTATTATCTAAACTACTTCCCAATACAAAAATTAGCAAAAATATTACCAAGCAAATCATCAGAAGTAATCTCACCGGTAATCTCACCAAAATGATATAATGCCTGACGAATATCAATCGCCATTAAATCTCCAGATAAACCATTGTCAATACCGTATTGTACTTTTTGAATTTCTTCTAAAGCTTTTAATAAAGCATCATAATGACGAGAATTGGTCACAATAGTTTCGTTATTTCTTAAAGCTCCTGTATTTACAAAATCTAAGAGTTTACTTTGTAATTCTTCAACTCCAATATTTTGTTTGGCGGACAACAGGTGTATATTCTCGATCTCTGAAGTTAATGATGAAATCTCGGATTCACTAAGTTTATCTACTTTGTTAGCTACAACAATTAATGGTTTCTGCGGATATTTGTTTTTGATCTTACCGATTTCAGTTTTTAATAACTTTAAACTATCAACGGTTAATGCAGAACTGTCAATCAAATAAATAACCACCTGTGCTTGCTCAATCTTTTCGAAAGTCTTCTTTATTCCTATACTTTCTACGATATCCTTAGTGTCTCTAATACCAGCAGTATCGATAAATCTAAATCCAATACCCCCTATGTTAATTTCATCCTCAATGGTATCACGCGTTGTCCCAGCAATATCCGAAACAATAGCCCGCTCTTCATTCAATAAAGCATTCAATAGCGTAGATTTACCAACGTTAGGTTCTCCCACAATTGCAACCGGAATACCATTTTTAATTACATTTCCAACAGCAAAAGAATCAATTAGTCGCTTTAGAACTTTGGTGATCCGAGAGATTAGATCCTGAAACTGCGATCTATTAGCGAACTCTACATCTTCCTCGGCAAAATCAAGTTCTAGTTCTATTAATGATGCAAAATTGAGAAGCTCATCCCGCAGTTTTTGAATTTCATTACTAAAACCACCACGCATTTGTTGCATAGCAATCTGATGAGAAGCTTCAGAATCAGAAGCGATAAGATCTGCCACTGCTTCTGCTTGTGATAAATCTAATTTACCATTAATAAATGCTCTTAATGTAAATTCTCCGGCGTTAGCGATTCTACATCCTTTACGAAGTAATAACTGAATAATTTCTTGTTGGATGTAGCTTGACCCATGACATGATATTTCTACAGTAGGTTCTCCTGTATAAGAAGTCGTTCCTTTAAACAAAGAGAGTAATACTTCATCTAATATACGCTCATTATCAATAATATGACCTAGATGTATTGTATGACTTTTTTGTTTATTTAGATCTTTTCCTTTAATAGAACGAAATAGGGGAGCGCAAATACTAATTGCATCTTTTCCCGAAACTCTAATCACTGCTATAGCACCAGCTCCTGCTGGAGTAGCTAAAGCAACTATGGTATCTTGTGAAATCATATTTTACTAATAGAAAGTACAAAAATAGACATAATATAATCTTACATTTCATTTTAGACTTCAAACTTTTTTGTAGACAAAATTTTCTTCCTTACTTTTATTGCTGGGGTTGAAATTTTAATAGATTTCTAAGACAAAAAATAAAGGGAAATAAAGTAGATGTAATTTAATAGTTTTTAAATGCATTTATATGGAGTATATGTTTAAGGAGTAACTAACCTTAAACAAAATTGATTTAGTAACTAAATTTAATTTCTATATACTAAAACTTTTATTTTTATGAATTTTCACAGCACAAACTCATTTAATAATAGGAAACTACTATTAAAACACAAAATTATTGCTGCCGTCTGCGTAGTATTTATGCTAATTCCATTTGTCAATTATGCTCAGACGCAGAGTTTAGCAAGACATGAAACTCCTTATAATTTAACCTTAAAATCAGATGGAGTTGTGGGTAAGAATAACTCACAAGTGATTACCGAAGAAGTTTCAGAAACAGGAGCTACTTGGCTACGTCTGTTTTTTAAGGACGTAAATTTGGGTAATAATAGTACAATTACTATTACTTCAAAACTAGATGGAGCAACTCAGACCTTAACATCCAAAACTATAAAGGACTGGAATAACTCTAGTGCTTATTTTAACGGAGATGCAGTTACAGTTACATTATCGGTAGCTGCAAACGATTCATCAGTAGGAATTAATATTTCGGAATTAAGTGTTGGGGAACTTGATCCTACTGTAAAATCACAATGCGGATCTAGCGATGATAGGGTGGATTCTGCGGATGATGCTATTGGAAGAATTGTTCCAATAGGATGTACAGGTTGGATTATCACAAATGGTAAATTAGTAACTGCTGGTCACTGTGTGGGTAGTAGAGCTGAGATAATCGAATTTAATGTACCAAAATCAAATCCTGATAGAACGATAGTACATCCTGGACCAGAAGATCAATATCCAATAGGAAATTTTGTATCACCATATCCAAATAGTCCGAGTCAGGCAAATGACTGGGCAGTTTTTGATGGTTTTGCGAATTCTCAAACAGGTCAAACGCCAATTCAAGGGCAAGGAGCATCATACAATGTGACACAGGATGCGCCTGGAGCTAATATCACAATAACTGGTTTCGGAACAGATACAGGAATTGATAATCAAACACAACAAATTCACACTGGACCATTAAGCTCTTCGACAAATACTTTTGTAAGATATAGAACAGATACTACAGGAGGTAACTCTGGTAGCCCAATTATAGATACAGCAACGGGTAATGCTGTTGGAGTGCATGCATATGGAGGATGTTCTGGATCTGGAGGATCTAATTCCGGAGAAAGAGCTACGATTCCTGCTTTTTGGGATGCAATGGGGTTAGGGACACCGCCGCCACCTCCAACAGATGAGTGTTCAGGGAATGTTTCATCTTTCCCTTACAGCGAAAGTTTTGAAGGATCTATCGGTGCTTGGTCACAATCATCTAATGATGATATTAATTGGACTGTAAATTCAGGAGGTACTCCTTCTAATGGAACAGGACCTAGTGGAGCAGTAGATGGTAATTCTTACATTTATGTAGAAGCTTCAGGTAATGGAACTGGATATCCAAATAAACAAGCAATTTTAAATGCTCCTTGTTTAAATTTTAATGGCGTGTCTTCTCCAACAATAAGCTTTCAATATCATATGACCGGAAATGCGGTAGGAACATTAAATGTTGAAGCTAGAACTAATAATACTGGGAACTGGAGTAGTGTATTTACTAGATCTGGAGATCAAGGTGCTGATTGGAATGCTGCAAGCGTAGATCTTTCTGCATATGCGGGTAATTCTAGTGTACAATTACGATTAAATGTAGTTACAGGTACTAGCTGGCAAGGAGATATTACAATTGATGACCTAAGCATAACTAATGGTAATACACCACCACCGCCGACTTGTGATTCATTAAATTTTAATGATTATGCAATTACAGGTTTTTCTAACCAAGATTCTGCAGGGAACTTTTCTATAGGTAATGGAGGAGCATCGATATCAATGACTAATAATACTTGGAAATTTATTCCTTTTAATTATAATGTAACAGCTAATACGGTTATTGAGTTTACTTTTAGTAGTAGTAGTCAAGGAGAAATCCACGGAGTTGGTTTTGAAGATGATAATACGCTGACCTCTAGCAGATATTTTAAAGTTCATGGAACCCAGAATTATGGTGTGACTAATTTTGATAATTACAGCAGTGGATCTACAACTTATGTGATTCCTGTAGGTAATTTTTATACCGGAAATATGGACAGGTTAGTATTTATAAATGATAATGACGCGGGTAGTGGTAACAACTCTACTTTTTCTGATGTTAAAATTTATGAAGGTTCTTGTGGACAATCAGCTAATGCAGAAAGTCTAATCGCTGATTTGGAATCTGCTGAAGCGATTTTAGGAGATGAACCAGAAGGTATATTTAATGACGTAAGAATTGCACCGAATCCAGCGACGAATAATTTTTCGATATATCTTAATCCGTTTGTTAAAAAAGCAAATGCGACAGTATTTTCTATTCTAGGTCAAAAACAAGCTGAGATAGAACTTCAACCAGGGGCAAACACGATTTCTGCTAAGAATTTATCATTAGGATTAGGTATTTATTTAATTCGAATAGAGAGCGATGGAGAATCTATAACACAAAAACTAATAATCAATTAATAAATGATATAGAATTAAATTTAGTTACTATTATAATAGAGAGCACCCTAAGTTTTAGGGTGCTTTTTTTGTAATTTTTTCTCTTATACATAGATGTAACTGTAACGTTTTGCTCAATATTTCGTCATATATGCATAGGTTGCTAATTAAATTAGCAATTCTGTAAAGCAATCATCAACCAAAAATAAAAGAAATCATGAGACAAGACAGATCATTACTAGTCATTACCCATTTATCACAATTATTAGACCTTGTAACCGGGTTCGGAGGGTTTGTAGTACCATTAATATTATGGCTTACACAAAGAGAACAAGTATTAGCAATGGATAATCACGGAAAATCAATTATGAATTTTCAGATAAGTATGTTTATTTATGCAATTGTTTGTATACCGTTAATACTATTATTTGGAGTAGGAATTCTAGGATTAATTGTTATAGGTATTTTATGCTTAGTATTTCCTATAATAAATGCAATTAAAGCTAGTAACGGAGAAGAGCCATCATATCCGTTATCCATGGACATTATAAGATAATGAATAAGAAAAAGGGTCGATTGTAAATCGACCCTTTTTATAAATATATAAGTTGAATTAAATTCTAGTGTTGATTAATTCTAAAATCTGGATAAGCATCCATTCCGTGTTCGTGACCATCAAGACCATCTATTTCTTCTTTCTCAGAAACTCTAATTCCAATAGTTTTCTTTAAAGCAAATATGATGATGAAAGAAGTTAGTACGCAAAACCCACCAGCAGCTAATACTCCAACTCCTTGTACTAAGAATTGATCAAAACCAGCTTTTGCCCCAAAAATTCCAACGGCTAAGGTTCCCCAAATACCACAGATTAAGTGAACAGCAATAGCTCCTACAGGATCATCTAGCTTTAATTTGTCAATCAATGCTACACCAAATACTATGATAGCACCAGCAATAGCTCCAATTAATACAGCATCTGTTGGGGTCATTTGATCAGCACCAGCAGTAATTCCTACTAATCCACCAAGAATACCGTTTAAGAACATTGTTAAATCGTAGTTTTTGTATAATAACGTTGAAACTAAAAAAGCAACAACTCCACCAGCAGCGGCAGCAAGAGATGTCGTTACTAGAGTAAGAGATGTTCCAGCGGCATCAGCAGAAAGTACAGAACCACCGTTAAATCCAAACCATCCTAACCATAGAATTAAAACACCGGCAGCAGCTAACGGAATGTTGTGACCTGGTATAGCGTTTGGCTTACCGTCAGAACCGAATTTACCAATTCTAGACCCTAATAACCATACAGCTACCAAAGCAGCCCATCCTCCTACAGAATGAACTAAGGTAGAACCGGCAAAATCATAAAAACCTTCAGCTTCACCAATCTGGAATGATGATAAGAACCCACCTCCCCATTGCCAAGAACCTACAATTGGATATACAACACCAACGTATATTATGGTAAAAATCATAAAAGCTCCTAGCTTTATACGTTCTGCAACAGCTCCAGAAACTATAGTAGCTGCAGTAGCAGCAAACATTCCTTGGAATAAGAAATCAGTCCAGTATGTATACCCTTCATTATATGTTAAGTCTAAAGCTCCTTCTACAACAGGAGAACTCAATCCAAATCCAGCAAATCCAATAAATCCTGCTGCACCTTCTCCAAATCCTGGATACATTAAATTGAATCCTACTAGGCAGTATAATAATAAACCTACACAGATGATGAATACATTTTTGAAAAGAATATTAATTGTGTTTTTTTGACGAGTTAATCCAATTTCTAAAAAAGAGAAACCCAAATGCATGAAAAAGACTAGTGCTGTACACACCATCATCCATACGTTGTTTATAGTTAACATTTCCATTATATAATTGACTATTAAAAGTTATTTTTTGTTTTCAGTTGGTAATTTGTGTGTGTGGTGGTTAGGATAGTGTAGAACCTCCTTTTTCAGAAGTACGAATTCTGTATGCTTCTTTGATATCGGATACAAATACCTTTCCATCTCCGACTTCTCCTGTTTTACCAGCTTCAAGAATTGCCGATACGGCTGCTTCTTCAAATTCATCGTTTACCACGATAGATAAAAAACGTCTCTGGATATCTGTGGTGCTATACGAGATTCCACGATATACGTGTCCTTGTTTCTCATTACCCACACCAGTAACATCCCAATAAGAAAAGAATGTGATACCTTTTTCGTGTAAAGCTTCTTTTACAACACGGTATTTTGATCTTCTGATGATTGCTTCTATTTTCTTCATAAAGACTAAAAAGTTAAAATTAATGTTAAATCTATGTCAAAAATATGTGAATTACTCTTTAGCCTCAAAATTTTGAAGGGTAATCAAGGTATTTTTATCATTTTAAAATATTTACCCCCTAAAAAATTGGGGGTGTGTATTTTTTGAAGAAATAAATGAGGATTTCGCAGTTAGGTGTTTTTGTTTTTTACGAAAACGTTTTCTTTAGTACCTATTGGCCTTATAATGCTGTAAACCCCTATGTTATTTGGTGTTTTTTACCAAAAATCGCGTTATTAAATTCGTAATTTGAAGTCCTTATTTTAGGATTCTATTAGTTAAATAGTACTTTTTTTATTGAGCTCCAAAAAGTGGTGTTCGATAAGTGGTTTTTCTTTCTCCTTCCTTAAGGTTTTGTTAATTTCAACAACTTGAAACACTTTAGATCGGAAATAATATGAAGAAACAAGGAATGTATCTGCCAGAATTCGAACACGACGCATGTGGTGCCGGATTTATTTGTAGCTTGGAAGGGAAAAAGTCTAATGATATTATTCATAAGGCACTAGAAATTCTTGAAAAATTAGAACATCGTGGAGCTGTAAGCTCTGATGGAAAAACAGGAGATGGAGCGGGAATACTGATAGATATACCACATGATTTCTTTATAGAAAATTGTTCATTTAATTTACCTGAGTCTGGAGAATATGCTGTAAGTAATGTGTTTTTACCTAAAAAAGAAAATCAAAGACAATACTGTATTGATACTTTTGAAAAAAATATCACCGATCAAGGTCTTGTTCTTTTGGGATGGAGAGACGTACCTGTTGATACAGTACATTTAGGAGAAATAGCAGCAACTACAGAACCTTCGATTAAACAAATTTTTATTGGCAAAAGTGATAGGGAGCAGAGCTATTTTGACTTTAATTTAAAGTTATTTACTGCTCGTAAGGTTACAGAACATGAAATATACAGTTCTAAACTGTCAGAGAATAAGTTCTTTTATTTACCAAGCTTATCTACAAAGACTTTAATATTTAAAGGTTTATTAATGCCAGAAGATATTAAATTGTACTATACAGATCTTATGGATCCAAAAGTGGTAACTAGGTTAGCCTTGGTACACCAACGTTTTTCTACAAATACATTTCCTACCTGGGATTTAGCACAACCATTCCGATATATGTGTCATAATGGAGAGATCAATACTTTAAGAGGAAATGTAACCAGAATGCGCTCTAGAGAGGAATTATTAGCCAGTGATTGGTTTGGAGATGATATAAAAAAGATACTACCAGTAGTTCTTAAAGGAAAATCAGACTCTGCATCTATGGATATGGTTGTAGAGTTGTTATTGATGACTGGACGATCGCTTCCAGAAGTTATGATGATGATGGTGCCAGAAGCTTGGGAGAAGAACTCAGAAATGTCTGAAGCTAAAAAGGCATTTTATGAATATAATTCATGTGCAATGGAGCCTTGGGATGGCCCAGCATCTATCCCGTTTACTGATGGTAATTATATTGGAGCAGTATTGGATAGAAATGGATTAAGACCTTCTCGTTATACCGTTACTAAAGATGGATATGTAATTATGTCTTCTGAAACTGGTGTAGTAGATATAGAACCAAGCAATTTAGAGTTTCATGGGAGATTAGAGCCTGGTAAGATGTTTTTGGTAAATATGGATGAAGGTAGAATTATTAATGATGAAGAAATAAAGGAAGAAATAGCCTCGAAACATCCATATAGAGAATGGTTGGATAATAATCTAGTGCACTTAAAAGACATTGCATATAATGATTGCCCTTTGTTTTTGGGTGAAGAAACTATTGGTAAACGTAAAGAAGTATTCGGATATACTCAGGAAGATATTGATACGATTATCGTTCCGATGAGTCAATTAGCAAAGGAACCAATTGGTTCTATGGGATCAGATACACCAATAGCTGTACTTTCGCAGAGGTCGCAATTAATTTACAATTACTTTAAACAGTTATTTGCACAGGTAACCAACCCTCCTTTAGACGGGATTCGAGAAGAACTGATTACAGATATTAGTTTAACACTAGGAGCAGATCATAATATTTTTAATATTGATGAAAAGCATTGCAATAAACTAAAGATTCAGAATCCCGTAATTTCTAAAGAAGATTTAGATAAGATCAAAACATATTCAGATAAAGGCTTTAAAGCAACTTCTGTTTCTATGTTGTATAATATTAATAGAGGGCTTAATGGGTTAGAAGATGCTTTAGAAGCTACTTTACAAAAGGTATCTGAGGCAATTGATGATGGAAGTAATATTATAATACTTTCTGATAGAAATATAAGTAAGCATCGAGCACCGATTCCGGCATTATTAGCTTGTTCTTTTGTAAATAGTGGTCTACAGAAATTAGGGAAACGTTCTCAAGTAAGTATCATAATAGAATCTGCAGAACCAAGAGAGGTACATCACTTTGCTTTATTATTTGGATATGGGGCCAGTGCTATAAATCCTTATATGGTAAATGAAATTATCAAGGAACAAATTGAAGACAATAATATTACAGAGTTAGCTGCAGAAGAAGCGGTTAATAATTACAATAAGGCTGTAGGTAAAGGCGTATTGAAAGTGATGAATAAAATCGGTATCTCTACCTTAAATTCGTACCGTAGTTCTCAACTTTTCGAATGTATCGGTATTAATACTAAAGTGGTAGATAAATATTTTCCAAATACTGCTACTAGAATTCAAGGAATTGGATTGTACGAAATCGAAAAGGAAATTGCTAAACGTCATAAAAGAGCATACATAGAAAGAGAAGTAGATGCTGATTTAGATTTAGAAATTGGGGGACAATATAGATGGAGACGAAATGGTGAAAAACACCAGTTTAATCCGCTTTCTGTAGCTAAACTTCAGAAATCAGTAAGAGATAATGATCCTAAAACTTATAAAGAATATGCAAGTTTAATTAATGAGCAGTCTAAAAGTTTAATGACCATTCGAGGATTATTAGAATTCTCTAACTATGATCCAATTCCACTAGATGAGGTAGAGCCTTGGACAGAAATTGTAAAACGCTTTAAAACAGGAGCGATGTCCTATGGGTCAATAAGTCAAGAAGCACATGAAAACTTGGCTGTTGCTATGAATCGTATCGGTGGGAAAAGTAATTCGGGAGAAGGAGGAGAGAATCCACTACGTTTTTATAAAGATGTAAATGGAGATTGGAAAAATAGCGCTATCAAGCAAGTTGCTTCAGGTAGATTTGGTGTTTCTTCGAATTATTTAACCAATGCTGCAGAGATACAGATAAAAATGGCTCAAGGAGCTAAACCAGGAGAAGGGGGGCAATTACCAGGTCCAAAAGTGAATCCTGAGATTGCTAAAACTCGTAACTCTACTCCGTATGTTGGATTAATTTCACCACCACCACATCACGATATATATTCTATTGAAGATTTATCTCAGTTAATTTATGACTTAAAATCAGCTAATAGAGATGCTAGAATTAATGTAAAATTAGTTTCAGAAGTAGGAGTAGGAACCGTTGCAGCAGGAGTAGCAAAGGCAAAGGCAGACGTAGTATTAATATCTGGATTTGATGGAGGAACAGGAGCATCACCATTAACATCATTAAAGCATGCTGGATTGCCTTGGGAATTAGGAATAGCTGAAGCACAACAGACTTTAGTAGGGAATAATCTACGTAGTCGTATTGTATTAGAGTGTGATGGACAATTAAAAACAGGAAGAGATGTAGCAGTAGCTTGTCTGTTAGGGGCAGAAGAATTTGGATTTGCCACAGCTCCTTTAGTAGCTTCTGGATGTATTATGATGCGTGTTTGTCACTTAAACACTTGTCCTGTAGGTATAGCAACTCAAAACCCTGAATTGCGTAAGAAGTTTAAAGGAAAACCAGAACACGTAGTAAATTACATGTATTTCGTAGCTCAAGAGCTAAGAGAAATTATGGCTCAACTTGGTTTCCGTACGATTAATGAAATGGTAGGACAGGTACATAAATTAGATCGTAAGCAAGCTATCGAACATTATAAAACTGCAGGAGTTGATCTTTCGCCAATATTACATCAGGTAGAAGCTTCAGAAGGAGTAGGTATATACAATTCCGAAATACAAGATCATGGATTAGGAAAATCTATAGATTTTGAAATTATAGAACAGGCGCATCAAGCGTTGTTTAGAAAAGAAAAGACCACTTTAGACTTTGATATTACAAATACCGATAGAGCAGTAGGTGCTATTCTGAGTAATGAAATTTCTAAAATTTATGGGGCTCAAGGGTTACCTGAAAGTACCCTAAAATTAAATTTCACAGGTGCAGCTGGACAAAGTTTTGGAGCTTTTGCAACCAAGGGATTAACAATGATCGTAAATGGAAACACAAATGACTACTTAGGGAAAGGACTTTCTGGAGCTAAGTTAATTATTAAAGTTCCGGATGAAGCAACACTTGTTCCAGAAAACAATGTAATTACAGGAAATGTTACATTATATGGAGCAACAGATGGAGAAGTATTTATCAATGGTAAGGCTGGAGAACGTTTTTGTGTTCGTAACTCAGGAGCCAGAGCTGTTGTAGAAGGTATTGGAGATCATGGGTGTGAATATATGACTGGTGGAGTTGCCGTTATCCTTGGTGAAGTAGGAAGAAACTTTGGCGCGGGGATGTCTGGAGGTATTGCATATATATATGATGATAAAAAGACATTCGAAGCGCATTGTAATAAAGAAGCGCTAAACTTGGATCCTGTAGAAATACCAGAAGATGTGATAGAACTTAAAAACTTAATTGAATCACATTATAATGCAACACTAAGTCCTTTAGCACAGAGAATTCTCGAGAATTGGGAGAGCGAATTACCAAAATTCATTAAGATCTTCCCAGAGGAATACAAGCAGGCTTTAAAAAGATTAGAAGAAGAAAAATTAGCACAAGCATAAACGATAATAGACATGGGAAAGATAACTGGATTTTTAGAATTTGAAAGAGAGATTGAACAGTACCAGCCTGTTAAAGATCGTATAAAAGGATATAAGGAGTTTACTGTGCCAATGGAGGAAAGTAAGCTTAAAAATCAAGGTGCAAGATGCATGGATTGCGGAATCCCTTTTTGTCATAGTGGATGTCCATTAGGAAACCTAATACCTGATTTTAATGATGCTGTATATCGTGGTAAATGGGAAAAGGCAGCTCGGATATTACATTCGACTAATAACTTTCCAGAATTTACGGGTAGATTATGTCCAGCACCTTGCGAAGAAGCTTGTGTTCTAGGGATTAATGAAGATCCTGTAACGATAGAAAATATTGAAAAAAATATAGTAGAAGAAGCTTTTAAAAATGGATGGGTAAAAGCGAATCTACCTAAAGAAAGAACAGGAAAGACAGTCGCAGTTATAGGTTCTGGACCTGCTGGATTGGCTACTGCCCAACAGTTAAATAGAGCTGGACATTTAGTAACTGTTTTCGAAAGAGATGAAAAGGTAGGAGGATTGTTACGATATGGGATTCCTGACTTTAAGATGGAAAAAAATGTAATCGATCGAAGAGTTGCTGTTTTAGAAGAAGAAGGTATTGTTTTTAAAACAAATACGCATATAGGTAAAGATGTTAAAGCGGATCAACTAAAAGCTGATTTTGATGCTGTAGTATTATGTACAGGTGCTACAGTAAGACGTAAGTTACCGGTAAAAGGAGCTGATCTAAAAGGAGTGGTTCAGGCTATGGATTTTCTTCCACAAAACAATCGTAGAGTCGATGGAATTAAAGATTTAGGCGAAGAAATTCTTGCAACGGATAAAGATGTAATCGTAATCGGAGGTGGAGATACAGGATCAGATTGTATTGGAACTTCTGTACGACATGGTGCAACATCTGTGACGAATTTTGAAATCATGGGTAAAGGTACTGTTGAACGCCCTGCTAATCAACCATGGCCTTTTTGGCCAATGAGATTACGAACGAGTTCTTCACATCAAGAAGGAGTGGAACGTAATTGGAGTATTTCTACAAAAGAATTTTTGGGAGATGAAAATGGTAATCTTAGAGGTTTAATAACATCTGAAGTTGAATGGGTAAAAGAGAATGGTCGTTTTACTTTAAAAGAGATTCCAGATACAGAAAAAGAATGGAAATGTGAGTTAGCTTTATTGGCATTAGGGTTTACTGGTTCAGAACCTACAATTGCAGAACAATTAGGTGTTGATATGGATGTAAGAACAAATATAAAAGCTACAGAAGAAAATTATGCTACCAATGTAAAAGGTATTTTTGCAGCGGGTGATACGCGAAGAGGACAATCATTAATTGTTTGGGCTATCGCAGAAGGTAGACAGGCGGCATATCATATAGATACATATCTTATGGGAAGTTCTAATTTACCTCTTAAAGGGGATGGAGACTTACCAAGAATTTAGTTTTTTAGAATCTAATATTCAATATTAGTGTTAATAAAAGGCTGCTAACTATTCTGTAAGCAGCCTTTTTACAAAGTTAGAATATGATTATTTTTTTAAAATTTTATCATTTACTATCTTTTTCATAATAGCTTCCTTATAATTTCTACCTAATGGAATATGATGAGATTTTATGGATATCCCTTCTGTTTGGATAGCCTCAATTTTATGGATATGTATAATAAATGACTTGTGAACTTGCATAAACATTTCAGAGTTAAGTTGTTTTGCGACTTCTTTTAGGGGTATTAATGAAAGGTGTTTTTTTCCATCAGATGTATGGAATGCTACGTAGTTTTGCATTGCTTTGATGAACAGAATATCGTCGAAATATATTTTTTTATAACTGCTATCACATTTTATGAAAACATAATTAGCAGTGCTGTTTTCTTTGTTAGTGTTTATACTAGTGTTATTTTGTAAGAGGATGTACTGATCCTTTACTTTATAAACCGCTTTAAAAAAACGAGTAAAGGTGATTGGCTTTAGTAAATAGTCAATTACGTCTAGATCAAAACCTTCTAACGCATAGTTAGGAAAAGCAGTAGTGATTACTACCAAAGGTTTAGATTTCATAGATTTTAAAAATTCTATACCATTCATTCTAGGCATCTGAATATCTAAAAAAAGTAGATCTGCTTCATGCGCATTTTCAACTTTATTAATTTCCAAAGGGTTACTACAAGTTCCTTGCAATTCTAAAAAATCTACTTCATTAATGTAGTTAGTTATGCATTCTCTTGCCAGTGGTTCATCATCAATTACAATACATTTTAAAACCATAATTATCTTTTTAAGATTGTAATGTCGCAATAGGTGTAATTATACCTTCAGAAGTGACAGAGTGTGGATTCAACTTTAATTTAAGTGCTACTCGATATAATTCGTCGGTTTTTTTGGTATAGAGATCATATTGATCTTTATAAATTAAATCTAATCTTCTTTGTACATTTTTTAATCCAATTCCATTGTTTTTCATTAGATCTTCCGTGGTATAATTATCATAGGAATTAATAGAGTTTGTTATTTCAAATATGATTTTATTTTCTGTATTATGAAGTTTTATATCAATCCAGTTTTTTTGATCCACACCTTGAGAAACATGTTTAAAAGCATTTTCTACGAAAGGCATTAAAATAAAAGGTGCTATAGAGCAATCATCGTACATCTGATCTTTGATAGCAGTAGTCACTTGTACTGTTTGGTCAAGACGAAGTTTTCCAAGGTTAATAAAATTATGAAGATAATTAATCTCTTTTTCTAAAGGGATTTTTGTTTCATTACATTCATATAACTGATACCGCATAAGGTCTGAAAAGCTTGCTAATGATTCTGAAGCCATATCTGGGTTTTTATGGATCAAAACAAAAATGGAATTAATAGTATTGAATAAGAAATGTGGATTAAATTGAGATTTCAAAAATTTAAGCTCTGTTTCTATTTTTTCTTTTTCTAATAACTGTTGCTGTTGTTGAGATTTAATCCAATTTTTAGTCAGCTTAATACTCATTGCTAGTGTCATACTAGCTAGTGTAGAAGATAAAGGACCTGATTTTAAAAGAGAAATAAAGGTTTGCTCGCCAAATAATTCAGTAAGAGTAGTATCAGAAACATAAGCCGCAACAAAATAACCAGAAGTAATGATTAATACAGTAATTAGTATAGTCAAACTAAAAAAGGAGAGGTATATGAAGTATTTTCTTTTCTCTAAAAATTTTGGTATCAAATAATACAAGTTAAAGTATACAGCTGCCGCTTGAAAAATAAAATAGAATAAAAATTTCACATTATATGGCGAAAAAAAAATGTTGTAAGCAGCTTCTTTAGCACTTCCAATACCGATTGCCCACCACATATAGTGATAAACAAACCAAAACACAAGGTGATGTACTTTATAATGATATAAACCAATAAGTACTTTAGAGTTTTTTATAGTATCTAATTTTATAGACATAAATGATATCATTTACAATCTATTAAAATAAGAAAATAGTTCTTAAAGATGAGTTGAGGTTCTAATTTATTGACGAAAGTGTTCAAATTATTGATGAAAGTGTATTGATCTCGTTTTGTGTCCTTTCATGCTAGCAGATACATCATTTTTGTTATAGATCAATACTTATACTGATTTTGTCAATTTCGAACGTTATCATGTTTGTTTTCAGAATATTTTAGTTGAAACCACTAAAACTAAATATTTTATGAGACAAATTAGAGATGGACTATTTTGGGTATTTTTTTTACTACATACCTTAACGATAATAGCTCAGACTAAAATGGTGTGTGAGAATGATATTAATATTTCTCTAAATAGATTTATTGAGGATAGTAATAAAGCAATGATAACCGCTACGCCAGAAATAATAGAAGGATACTATTCTGATGATATTTATCTAATGCCTGCTTTTCAAAAAACACTTATAGGAAAAGAAAATGCAATGCGATATTACAAAGCATTCTTTGATCGATTTGATATTATCGAGTATAAAAGAAAGAATATTGAAGCGCTGGATTTAGGATCTCAAATCTCCGTATTAGGTGAGTTTACTATGAAAATTCGATTAAAAAATGGAGCCGCAGTCGAAGAACTTAATGGAAAATATATGAACATATGGAGAAAACAAGAAAATAACATTTCCTTACTTTCAGAAATATGGAATTATAATCATCATACAGATATTACTGAACAATTAAAGTTTGATGATATTCCAGGTACTGTTTTGGCCTATCAGGAGCATCTTCCGATAAATAGTAACATTAGATTTGAAATAGCAAGTATTAATCATTTTACAGAAGAATTTATAGCGCATAGAGATCATACATTATGGACGCAGTTATATGCCGATGATGTGATCGCTTTTTTTAGCTATAAACCAGTATTTAAAGATAAGCCCACATTAGATAAGTTTATTAAAGATCACGTTGTAGAACTTCCGATTTTCGAGAAACTAGATATAAGAAACAACTACATAAATGACTTAGGGGGTTATGTAGTGAATTATGCGAGTCATATAGCTAATTGGAGAAATAATGAACATTCTGGTATTAGCACTGGTAAGGGAATAAAGATATGGCAAAGAGCACCTAATGGGACCTTAAAAATTGTAAGACAGATATCAACGTATGATTATAACTATTAATCGAATAAACGAATCCATAAAGAACTCTAATATGTATATTACTTTTTTGAAGAAAATATCAATATCATTTTTTCTAATATTCTTGTGTATTCATACTACTTCTGCACAATATAAAATAAAGGGTAGTATTATAGATGATACTATAGAATCTAGAATTCTAACTAAAAATAAAATAGGATTAAATACCAATAGAAACATTAAAATTTACCTTCCGCCAGGTTATTCATCATCAAAAAATAAATATCCAGTAGTCTATTATTTCCATAGTTTATTTGAAAATCCAAATCAAGTGGTTTCTGATCATAAAACTCCAGAAATCATTGATAAAAATATTATAAAAAATAAATCTAACAAGTTTATTTTGGTAATACCTGATTTCTCTTCGCCAACTGTTGGGAGTTTGTTTGAAAACTCTAGCACAAGCGGTTTTTGGTTAGATTTTATTACGGAAGAATTAGTTCCTTTTATAGATAGGAAGTATCGAACGATTTCTGATAAAAATAGTAGAGCGGTAATCGGTCATTTTATGGGTGGAAGAGGAGCATTAAAAGTTGCTATGGCATATCCAGAAATTTTCAATATTGTTTATGCGTTGCATCCAGTAGCTACTGGTTCTGGGTATTTGCCAAGAGTTTCTTTAGGTGTTGATTGGGATAAAGTATTAGTAGCACGATCATATGAAGAAGTAGGTGATGATATTAGGACTAAGATTTTTACCAGTGTATGTCAGGCATTTCTTCCTAATCCAAATAGATCACCTTTATATTGTGATTTTCTATTTGAAAAAGATGAAAATAACGTTTTGCAACTTCATCCAAAAAATATAAGAAAAGAGCAAAGAGAATTTCATCTTGATGAAAGACTGGATGATTATGCAGATAATTTAAGAAATCTTACCGCAATTGCATTTGATTGGGCAAGATTTGATCAAACACAAGCACATGTAATTTCTAATCGTAGGTTTAGTAAAAAAATGATGGATTTGGGAGTAGATCATATGGGTGAAGAATTTGTGGGAGATCCTTGGAATAAGTATTGGGGAGATGAAGGGCGCTTAGCCACAAGAGTTTTACCATTTTTAAACAAACATTTATCCTTTTAATGAACCTCTAAATTAATACTTATGCGGATAAAAAACTTAACTATAGTGCTGATGATTATGGTTTTAGGAATTGGGTGTGATGATCAAAAAGAAAAACAAAATTTTTCTGTAGAAAAAGATCAAAAATCCGTGAAGACTATTTTAGAAATATTAGATGATCATACTATTTCTACAGAAAATAAAATGGGAATTTGGGTAGATGATCTCGTTCTTATGGCTCCAAATCAGCCTTTAATTACGGATAAAATGGCATTGATAGCACATATTGATAAAGAAAAAGAATTTGGTTTTGCTGATATGAAACACGAAATAACAGAGATACACTCTTATCAAGAAATAGTAGTGATGCAGGGCAAAGTAACTGGAACTTTCTATCCAGCAAATACCGAAACATCGAATACTTTTAGTACTAAAAACTTATTTGTTTTTAGAAGGATAAAAAACGATTCTTTAAAAATTTGGAAAGTGATTTTTAATATGACTTCTTAAACTAGATTTAGAATTTAAAAAAACAAAACATGAAAAATTTCATAGTCCTAACTATTGTATTAGCAACGTTATTGGCTTGTAAAAACTCAAAGAATAATAAGATTGATGAATTACAAGAATCAGAAAGGGTGGAAGATCTTTTGCAAGAGTATAATGAAAGAATTAGTACAGCAATAAAGACAAGTTCTTTTGAAGCGATACATGATTTGTATGATCAAGAATCTTTGTTATTTACGGATTACAATCCATTAATAGTTCATAGTGATAATATTAAAATATACTATGACACTATATTTGCGAGACAGAATATTAAAGAATATCATAGGGAAACGATTGATGTTATAGAATTTTCTAATAGAATTATAGAAATAGGTTTGTTTACCAAGGTTTTTGAAAACTCGAAAAAATTAAAAGGAAAGTATTTTAATGTTTGGAAAAAGATGGTAAATGGAAAACTAATGATACGCGCAGAAGCATTAGGCTATTTAGAGCATATTGATGATCCTAAAGTATTTTTGGTTCCCGAAGCAAGTACATCTGTACTAAAAACTATTGAGATACCAAGAGAATTGATGGCCTATACAACTTTGGGAAAAAGTAATGTAATTGCTAGAATTCCTGAAAAAACAGCAGATTCATATACCGACGATACAATGTATTTGCCATTCGCCGATACCATTAAAACTGGAAAAGCTGTTTTGTTAGATCATTATAAAGCATATTATCAGAATCCCGCAAAAATTGATTCCCTTGAAATTATGACGTATGCATATGATAAAGTAGAAAATGGATATATCAAATATGGAGGGTTTTATGTAGATTGGACGGTGCCAGGATTTTCAGGTATTACCACAGGATCTGGGATCTCATATTGGAGAAGAGAAAAAGACAATTCACTCAGAATACATAGGCAAATAGGATTACATATACACAAATAATCTAAGTTCTATATAGATTTTGATTATATCTGATGATTTAGAATGTCTGCCTAATCGTTTAAGATTAATTAAAAATGCTGTTACAGACTATTAGTAACAGCATTTTCTATGATTGATGAATGTATAAATGATAGATTAGTTCTTGACAATATTCATTTAAAAATGAATTTTTATTCTGATTGCTTGATCAAGAGAGACATCATTGTCCTGTTCCTTTAATGATTTTACAAACTCTGGAGTTACTCCATGAATTCTTAAACTTTGCGCTTGATCAGCTGTGATATTCTTATAACCTATATCTTCAAATGTTTTTATAAACTCTGGAGTTACATTATGTATTTTGAAAGACATAATATCATCTAAAGGAAGATTACCAAACTTAGTTTTTTTAAATTCTTTAATATATTCAGGAGAAATATTGTGAATCTTTAAAGACATCAAATCGTCAATATCTAAATTACTATATCCAATATTTTTATACTCTTTAGCAACATCTGGCGATACATTATGTATTTTTAATGACATTGCTTCATCTATAGAAATATTCTGATATCCAGCTTTTTTAAAGGTATTAATGAATTCTGGAGTCACATTATGAATTTTTAAACCTACAACTTTATCTAAAGGAATGTTTTTATACCCCGCGGCGTGATATTTTTTTATAAACTCTGGAGTCACCTTATGAATTTTAAGTGAAATGATATCATCTACGGAAGCGTTTTCATAACCAAGTGCCTTAAATTGTTTTATAAAGTCATTAGGGTTTTGTTTAATTTCTTGATATCCTTTTCCCGAACTACTTGTAGAAGAACTTGATTTTCCGTTTTGTTGAGCAGCTTTTGCTTGTTCAGGAGAAATTCCATGAATTTTTAATTTAATGGCTTCTTTTAAGGAAAGATTGGTTTGCCCTGCTTTTTTATAAGATTTTATAAGGTCTGGTGTTACATTATGTATTTTAAGATTTCTAGCTTCTTTTAATGTGATATTTGGATACCCCGATGTTTTAAAACTGCTTATAAATGCTGGTGTTACATTATGTATTTTTAGGTTTTTAGCCTCTTTTAGAGTAATGTTTTTGTATCCAACGTTTTTATAAGCTTGCACATATTGTGGAGTCACATTGTGGATCTTCAGGTTCTGTGCCTCCTTTGCTGAAATATTTGTGTATCCTTCTTTTTTAAAATCGGCAATAAAATCAGGAGATACATTATGAATCTTTAGTCTCATATAGTCATTTAATGACATCTTTTTATATCCATTGTCATTATAAGATTTAATAAAATCTGGAGATAGATTATGAATTTTAGCTTTCGTAATTTCTTTTAATGTAGCTTGTTGACCATTAACGTTGTTAATGAATTTTATATAGGCAACATCTACATCAAATAAGTTTAATTTACTTATCTCATTCATAGTATAATCTGTATATCCTAATTTGGATAATTCTTTTCTATACATTTTTAATTTTTCCAAAGAAAGTCCTTTGTGTATGATATCTTCAAAATCATCTTGATCTAGAGAAAGGTTTTCTTGTTTTAGATAAGCCAAATAAGCATTGTCAAAATCAGTAAGAAAACAATGTACAAGCTCTTCATTATCTACCTTAAATCCTTGTTTAGATAATGCGCTGCTAAAACTTGTATTGGGTGTAAAAGTATATTTTCCATCTCCAATCCCATTTTCGTATTGACCACTAAATACCATAGTTCCTGCATCTCGTGTAATTTCGAATTTTTGTTTGTTACCCGATGGGAAATCGGCAAAAAATGAAGGATCGTAACAACGCGTTATAGACCAATAACTTCTTTTTAGAGGTTCTGCATTTCTATACATAATACAGAGTTTACCGCCTCCTTCTTCTGCATCCCAGGCTCCTTTGGTAAAGTCATTTTTAAACTTGGACTCTTTAAAATGTTCATCACTTGGGGTTTCTAATTCATTAGAAATAGATTCGTCGATTGATGTGTTAATACTGACCGGATTAAATGATAATACGGTTACTGCCAGTAATGGAATAATGATTAGGTATTTCCATCCTGATTTTGCTGTTGATTTTTTGGAATTCATCATAATGATTCGTTTTTTGAGAAATGATTGATTGTAACTTGTTGCCAAACCTGTAGGCATATCTGGGGTTGATACTTTTAATAAATTCATTTGATATACTTCTTTATTCTCCCCTTTAATAAGCATACCGTGATCCGTAAGATATTCTAGATTATTGTCAATGGCCTTACGATATAACCAGGCAAATGGATTAAACCATTGTATAGTAACTAATAATTCTACTAATAACATATCTAAACTATGTTTTCCGGAAATATGTAATTGTTCATGTTTTAGTATTTGCAAATATGTATCTGGATTGTATTGATTTGGATTGATAAATATCCTATTCCAAAAAGAGTAGGGTGCATGATTAGTATCCGTTTCTACAATTTTGTATGCATCAACTTCGATAGTAGGAAACTTTATCATTCTGTATACTAATACAATCAATTGAATTAAAAAATTAACTCCAAACGCCATTACACCTAAAATATAGATATAGAGAATTATTGATTTCCAATCCAAAGAAATAATAGAAGGGTTTATTGATTCAGTAGCAGTAATGGTAGTTGTATTCTCAGAAAAGCTTACTGAGTCTTCATTGTTATAAACATTAGTTTCAACCAAGTTAGGTACCGGATTTTCGATAATTTCTTTCTGAAATAAGGCCGTTCTAAAAGATATATTTTCTGGTACCGAGATAAAAGGTATGGAAAATGAGATCACCATCAAGCTAAGTAATACTCCTCTGTTTAGGTGATAAAAAGTCTCTTTAGATAGGAATAATCTATATATCAAATATGACAAACCTATAAGTGCTGAACTGTAGATGATATACGCCATTATTTCTTGCTTTTAATGAGTTTAATAATTTCTTCTAACTCTTCAGTATTTATTTTTTCTTCTTTAGCAAAGAATTTAACCAATGCTAAAGGTGAGTTATCGAAGTAATTATTGACAACTTCTCCCAAAACATCTTTTTGATAATCATTTTTTGAAATTAAAGGATAGTATTGAAAACTATTACCAAATGCCTTATGACTAATAAAACCTTTCTCTTCTAAAATTTTCACGATAGTAGCAGTGGTATTATAATGAGGCTTCGGATCTGGTAGCTCTTCAATAATCTCTTTAATAAAAGCTTTCTTGAGTTTCCATAAACTCTGCATAATCTGTTCTTCTCGTTTAGCTAACTTTTGCATGATTTTCAATTTGATAGAACAAACATACTCCTAATAAATTAGTTTTACAACTAATCTATTAGTAGTTTAACTAATTTATTAGGAGTATTGTTGCTAAGGCCTTTACAGATAAGGCCTTTTTAGGCTTTGTTAAATAAGTATTAAAATGGTTTTAGAAAGGAAGATTACTAAGGTCTACATTTCCACCGGATAGAATAATTCCTATTTTTTGATGTTTAAAACGTTCTTTTTCTTTAAGTAAAGCTGCTAAAGGAACAGCGCAAGAAGGTTCTATTATGATTTTCATACGTTCCCAGATAAGACGCATAGCACTTATAATTTCTTCTTCATCTACTCGTATAATTTCTGAAACGTATTGTTGTAGAATTGGAAAAGTAAGATCACCTAGAGGCATCTTAAGTCCATCAGCAGAAGTATTAGTTGTTTCATTAATTTCTAAAGTACCACTTTGTAATGCACGGTATGCATCATCAACTTCAAAAGGTTCTCCTCCAACTACGGTACAATTTTTTCCAAAATAATGAGCAGCTAATGACGTTCCTGCAATTAATCCACCACCACCAACAGGAGCAAATATATATGTTAAATCTGGGTAATCTTCTAATAATTCTAATGCAGCAGTCCCTTGTCCTAATATAACATTATGATCATTATATGGATGTAAAAATGTAGCTCCTTTTTCTTTTTGAATTTTATTTGCGGTTTCTTCTCGATCTTTATGGGTAGGAGGACATTCTATGATTTCTCCTCCATAATCCTTAACCGCGTCCTTTTTTACTTGTGGAGCATTAGATGGCATCACGATATAGGCTTTAACACCTAAAATTTGAGCGGATAGAGATAGTGCTTGTGCAAAATTACCGGAAGAATGAGTAACAACACCTTTTGATTTTTGTTCCTCTGATAATTTAAGAATAGCATGAGTAGCACCTCTCATTTTAAAAGCTCCCATTCTCTGAAAGTTTTCGCACTTAAAATAAAGATCCGCACCAGATATTTGGTTGATAAGTCTAGATGTCAATACGGGAGTTCTATGGATATAGGATGCTATCGTTTGAGCAGTAGTGCTAAGGCTTTTTGCATTCATGAAGGACGAAATAAATATCTCAAACGAAGATACTATTTTTTCCTTCCGATTAAAAGAGTATTTGTTCCGTGAACATTATCATGTAACTGAAATTCAATCTCTTTAGAGTATGTTCGTATTATTGATTGTATATCGGTATCATTTTCTAACTGGATTCCGGCGTTAAAAAGGATATTTCCTTTTGATTTCAACTGTTTTATGAGAGAACGCCAGAATTCAATTGTATAGAATTTGTCCGGTACTTCTAAATCAATAAAAATATCTATAACGATAAGGTCAAAAGAACTTTTACAATTTTTAATAAAATTAGCTGCATCGTCAGATATAATAGATAAATTATTACTTTGAATAATATCGAATTCATCTCCTGCTAGTTTGATTATAACTGGATCAATTTCTACAGCGGTAATATGTCCTCTATGATTATACTTCTTTTTTAATGTCTCTATGACACTTCCTCCCCCCATTCCTAACAACAGGATGTTTGCTTTACTATCAAAGTATATCTTAGATAAACCATAATCTAAAATACGCTGCAATGAACCGTAGGAATAATTAGCCATTTCACTATCCAAAACTTTTTTACCATTCATCCAGGTAATCTCCAATGTTCCGTTGATCTTAGATGAGATTTTTCGGGTAAGCGGCCAGATATAGCTAACTATTTTTTTCATATTTATACTATTAGTAATGCCTAAGAATGAAATTAGAAGGTGTAGATTATATAAGTTTTGTTTTTAGATAATCTACACCTTTTTATAAAAAATTATAGAGCTGAAGCTCCAGCTTCTGCTACCGCGTGATCATTTTCTACAGTACTACCGCTTACTCCGATTGCACCAATAATTTCATCTTTTTCGTTTTTTATAGGTATTCCACCGGGAAAGGTTATTAAACCTCCATTAGAATGTTCTATATTATATAAAGCGCCTCCTGGTTGTGATAACTCTCCAATAACACCTGTATTCATATCAAAAAATCGCGCTGTTTTAGCTTTTTTTAATGATATATCTAGAGATCCTAACCATGCGCCATCCATGCGTGCAAAAGCAACTAGATTTGCTCCAGCATCAACAACAGAAATATTCATTTTAGTGTTTAGCGCAATTGATTTTGCTTTTGCAGCATTAATTATTTTTTCTGCTTGATCTAATGTAATGTTCATTTAAATTTTATTTTATGAGTGTTCTAATTTGACAGCAATATCTTGATAAAACTGTCCTGAACATTTGAATTACCTCATAAATAAAATATAAAGTTTTATTGATGATTGTATACTATATGGTAATGTATTGATAGATAGTTGTTTATATTAAATAACATTAAATGCTTGGTTGTTATTCAGCCTTTTTATAAGCTTCTTTTAGCCATTCTGTAAGTTCTGAGTCTATTTGATCTACAGTTGTTAATTGAACTCTATGAGTACACATTGTTCCAAAAGGACCAGAATTTAGTAATCGATCTGTTGTTGGTACGTCTTTTAATTTTAAACCAAGATCTATTCTTGTTTTAGTTGCTGGCTTAATAAGTGCGAATTGTTTTTTTCTGATAATACTCACACTTGTTTTTTTAGGAGTATTTATGACATCAGTACCAAAAGAATTAACTACAGCTAATAGTTTTTGATAGATTGGTAATAAAGTTTCTTTTCCTTTATACTGATTCGTAACTAAGTCATCCGGAGTTTCGTTTGATTCTTTAGATAGCGCAATAATGGTATTAGCAAAACCGTGTGTAACTCCATGTTCACCCTTCAAAAACTTCATAGCTTCTCCGTGTTTAGCGAAAGATTTTTCTTGTAGAATTTTTTTCCATTCATCTAATGATTTACCTGTTTTTTCAGGCATGTTACTTATCATGGTTTGTAGTGCTTTGTCCATAGGATACTAAAGTTTCAAAAATGGTTTATCATAAAATCACATTAGAAATAAGCTGTTCTACCGTAGGATGATCGTTTCCACCAGCTGGTTCAATAGTGATGTTTAATGATTCAGCATTTTCTATGTATTTCATTTTTATCATTTCAGCATCAGAAGAAATAACCCCCATATCTATCATTTCTCCATCTACATCCGCCCACATTTGATAAGTATTATTGTTCTTTAGCTTAGAAAGTCCTTGAGTGTTTAATATAACTTCTTTGTTTTGATGATTAACATAAGCAACAGCAGCAGAATTAGGTGATTTTTCATTTCCTTTTAAAACCAATTGAACTACATCGGGTTTATTAATCGCTCGATACCAATCATTCGTTTCCTTTAAATCTCCTTCTATATTTACCAATTTGGTTCGTAAATTATCTGTTTCTTGTTGTAAATCCACTATAGTCTGTTCTGTCTCTTTCCATTGATTATATAACCAACTAGAACTCAATAAAAATAGTGTAGCTAAACTTGCCGCAACTGCAAAATTATAAGATGTTCTTTTTGTTTTTTGTAATGGAATTACTTTTTCATCAGAATGTATAGTAGCTTTTTCTATCGTATTAAATAGTGCTGTTTTTAAATGAGTGGGAGGGGAGATGGCATTTTCTAAAGCTATTTGCTCCATATCATCTTCCATTTTGCTAAAGTATTCACGCAACTCATCATCCTCTTTTAGAATATTTTCTACTTCTATAGATTCCTTCTCCGAAAGCTCACCTAATAGATATTGTTCTAGTATTCCTGTATTTTTTATTGTATTCCTATCCATCATCTCATCAGTTCAATAATAATCCATACGATAATAAGTTCTTCTTTGTAAGATTCACGCAATTTCTTAAGAGCTTGTTTTATATACGATTTGAATGTTCCTAATGGTACATTCATCTCTTCATGAGCTTCTCTATGAGTGAGTCCATTAAAGTATACAAGTTCTAAAGCTTTTTGATGATGAGGTTCTAATTTCTTTAAAGAACCTACTATCCCTTTTGTATCTATTTCTTCTTCAGAAGTACTTCTATCTTTATATACACTTAAATCCTCATTTTGGATGAGGGTTTCTGTTTTTCTTAAAGAATTTAACGTAAGGTTCCTAGCTATTCGGTAGGACCATGTAAAAAACTTTCCTTTTTCTGAATCATAAGTAGTTGCTTTTTGCCAAATTTTCATAAATGTTTCTTGTAATAATTCTTGTGCTAAAGGTTCATTTTTACACATTCTTAAAATTACGCCATAAATCGCTCCAGAGTATAGATCATAGACCTTAGACAACGCTTTTGTGTCTTGATTCTGTAATCTTTTTATGAGCTCTAAATCGTCTTTCATTTATTATTGACTTCTTCAAATTTAAAAAAAATCTCATCCAAACTCATCCAAACGAAACAAACTTGTGTATATGATAATGAAAAGCGCGTTTAACATTGTTTAATTATTAAAAAATAAAATCATGAAAAAACTAATTTTTATTACCTCGACTCTTTTCTTATTCGTAGTATCTCAATCGATGTTTGCACAATCAAAAAAAGATATTGTAGATGTGGCAGCTTCGGTAGATGATTTCTCTACATTGGTTACAGCGGTAAAAGCAGCAGATTTAGTAGGAGCATTAAAAGGCGATGGCCCATTTACAGTGTTTGCTCCCACGAATGATGCTTTTGCAAAGATTGATTCTAAAACTTTAAATTCTTTATTAGAACCAGCTAATAAAGCAAAGTTAACTTCAATTCTTACATATCACGTAGTATCAGGTAAAATTGATGCTGGAGCTGTAGTAAAAGCATTGAAAAGTGGCGGTGGAAAAGCGGAACTAACTACTCTGAATGGTGCGAAATTAAAAGTTCTGAAAAAGGATGGGAAAATATGGCTAAAAGACCAAAATGGTAATTATAGCCAAATTGTAAAAACTGATGTAATGGCTTCTAACGGAGTGATTCATGTAATTGGTGATGTTGTAATGCCAAAATAAAAGTCATTGTATCATTTGTAAGCGCTGTAGAAATACAGCGTTTATTTTTTAGTTGTAGAATCTTCTATAAGACTCATCCAAGATTCTTTATATTTTCTAAAATAAATTGAACCTATTATACTAACTACTGCTGCAGCAATTCCTACTAATGAATAAAAAATAGGGATTATGTTGCTATTAACCTTTAGCATAAATGGTATTCTCGTAAGTACTTCGGCAAAAAATGCACAGTACAATCCTATCACACTCCAATACATAAAACTAAGATGTAGTTGTAAATAATTTGTTGGCTTTTTTATGAACATTGGTATAATTCCTAATAATAAAGTGATGCTGCTAATTACTGCGAACCAATGTAGTACACCAAATGTTCCGTGTAATCGATATATCATAAAAGAAGTTGCCAGTAAAACGCTCATAGCAATGGTATAGATATAACCAATTCTCTTATGATTTTTGGTGCCTTTAGGTTTGATTAAAGCTAGAGTTCCAAATAATAATGAAATTATTGATGAGGCGAAATGAACAATACCTATAGCGCTTAAAAACATAATATATTAATTTATGCGAAAGCTACTGCGATACGTAGTATGAAAGTAATTATAATTACCGAATTGTTATATGTTTTGGCTGAATTGTTACAAATCGGATACATTTTGTAAACAGGATATTGGCTAGGATTTTTTATTTAAACATTTGATTTAAAATCCGTTGGTGAAATACCTAGATGATGTTTAAAAAACCGAGTAAAATGGTTAGGTTCTTCAAAACCTAAGGTTCTAGATATCTCAGAAATAGATTCCCCTTCAATGAGCATAAATTTTGCAGTATTGATAAGTTCTAATCTGATTAATTGGCCTAAAGTGATATTCATTTTAGATTTAACTTTACTAGAAAGCGCTTTAATAGATAGATTCATTTTATCAGCATAAAATTCTAGAGCTCTTTCTTGAGTATGATATTTTTGTAAAAGTTCTAGAATATTTTGGGTAAATGTATCTCGTTTTTCAAAATCGAAGTTTTCTCGAAACTGTTTAGGCGTTTGTCCAGTTGAATTTTTAAAAACACGATTAAAATAAGCATCATCCTTAAACCCTAAATCATAAGAGATTTCCTGAATATTCTTATCAGTAAAAGCAATTTGTTTTTGGCTTTCCTGTAATCTTTTAGAGCTAACTAAATTTTTAATTGACAATCCTACTTTATTTTTAATAAGTGCTTGGGCATTATATCCATTATCATTAATAAGATTTACTAGATCGCTACTGGTTAAATTATTAGAATATTCTTCATCAATAATATCTTTAATATCAAAAATAATCTGATATTCTTCTTTGTTTGCTTTAAAAGGGTTTTGCCAGTACCATTGTTTTGAAGAAATATCTATAATATTAGAGGAATTATCTGTTAACGTTGATTCTGATAAAAAGTTATTACATTCGTCACATTCTAATAAATCAATATACCCTAAAGATATTAGATGTTTAAATAATACTCGAACTTCGGTATTATAAAATTTCTCTTTGTTCGAGAATTCAATTCTTCTGACGGTGAAATTGTCTGAAAGAAACTTGATGTATTGTCCTTTTTCTAAAAAAATGGCTTTTTCTTGCCAGTCTAAATAATTTTTAAAATCAACCTGAATACTCCCGTTACCCGATAAAATGTGGATTAACGTATGTTTTTCTATAAAGTATACTTTATTAAGTTCTGGTGAAAATTTTTCGACGTGATGCATTCAATTTACAATATACACTTTTTGGATCCTTTATAGTGGATCCCGCAAGATTAACAAGAAATTTATTATTCAAAAGCAAGATAATAAAAGTGTAAGAAGTTTTAGAATGAATCATTCAAGATATTAATGATAGCTTTTTTAATTATAGTATATAAAAGAAATAACCGCTTAAATTAGGATTCAAACGGTTATTACTCATTAATGTTATTACTGTAATCTATTTGATCAAATATTTATATATCAGACAGATATTTCTGGTTTATGTAGGCTTACTACTATAAGAACCATTGCACCATTTATCCAATAGTAGTAAGCATCTATTCCTTGGAATGATAAAATAAAAGGAACGATAATAAATACAATTGCTACTAAAAAATCTACAATTAAATGAACTTTATATGGTACAATACGATATACTCCTAAACTATGATCTGTTAATAAGGTCAATATAAAAGCTGCAACCCCAGTTGCTACAGAAACATATAGCGCCATTGGATTGGAACTTCCTAAACCAAGTATGTATGGTAGTAATATTAATATAATCGCAACAGGATAATCTAAAAATGCGTGTATTCTTTTGGTTACAAATTTCATGATTTTTAAATTTGAGGTGATGGAAAAATTAATTGTGAGTTTTACTTAGTTTACTCCAGTTTTTATCAGCGGTACTTTTTAATTTATTATGATTATTTTCAGCTAACCATAATTGTTTGGCATCTAGTTCTACGTTATTTAAGAATAGATAATACTTACTGTCTTTAACAATAAACTTTGTTGGATCAACTCTAAATTTTGCACCTGCATACGAACCGAATGCACAGAATCCTCCATATTGTGGTAGATATTTGGCAGGGTTGTTATCAAAAGCTTGTTTTTGATCTGATGAGGTGAAATAATAAATGATTTTTTGATGTTCTGACTTATATTGTTTATTTCCTCTCTGCGCTAAACCTAGATCTAGGTAAGATACTGGGCTATATCCTTGTAATGCTATATTGCTATTGTCTACGTTATTGGCTTTTTTATCTTGTGCAGATAAATTAGCGGTAAAAATTAGTGCGATTATTATTAATGATGATTTTATAAGTTTCATAATGTTTTTATTTAAATGTTATTATTGATGTTAATTATTCTGCGTTAAAATATGTTTCTTGAGTAACCTTTC
Organism: Aquimarina sp. MMG015; assembly: GCF_018100855.1. Taxonomy (NCBI): domain Bacteria; kingdom Pseudomonadati; phylum Bacteroidota; class Flavobacteriia; order Flavobacteriales; family Flavobacteriaceae; genus Aquimarina; species Aquimarina sp. MMG015. The sequence goes on along the minus strand of NZ_JAGJEB010000009.1, from coordinate 59,167 downwards.
CTTGGTCATTCCAAATTCGACGTATAATTTCGTGCCAGTATATTTTACTGCCATCTTTCATATCAAAATCAAAAGTGAATTCAGAAGCAGAAATATTCTTATCAACAATGGTATGATGATGTGTAATTCCATTAACCTTAGCTATAGCATTAGCAAAACCTTCCATTTTTTTTACCATTTCAGGTTTTCCATTTGTTCCACTATTACGGTAATCAGCAGTTACTGCATTATCTGCAAAAAAATCTTTTACAGCGTCAACAATAGCACCTTGTGCTACGATTGCATCCATTTTTTGTACTTGGTCTTTAATATTCATTTTTTTGTTTATTTAATGATTAATACAATGCAAAGATGAAGTAGAATGAAGGTTTTGATGCTACAAAAAAAAGACTACTAATTGTACTTTTTTGAAGCTGTCATTATAATAATGATCAAACAATTTAAGAGGTTGTTATACTTCATAATTTGTAAGTTTGTTTCGATATTATATTTTTATTTTTAGAAGAGAATCCCTTTAATAGTTTGCAGGAGCAGTTTTTAAAGACGAATAGAAAAACAGATATGAATAAAAAGAAAACTCCTTGGCCAACAAAAGATGCAATGGCTCAGGTTTATGAAAAGAAACTTTGGGGAGGTACAGAATTTGATTTTTATTCTGGCGATGGATCTCATAACCCTAAGATTGTACTTCCTTATATAGATGCTATAATATCATTTCTAACGTCGTTTAAGACACCATTGATCGTATGTGATATTGGTTGTGGTGACTTTAATATAGGGAAGCAATTGGTTGAATACAGTAAGAAATATATTGCAATAGATATAGTAGAAGAACTAATAGCGTACAATAAAGAAAAATTTAAGCAACAAAATTTAGAGTTTCATTGTCTAGATGCTGCGGTCGATGATTTACCTTCTGCAGATTGTTTGATAGTACGGCAAGTATTACAACATTTGTCAAATAAGGAAGTAAAACAAGTAGTGAATAAGCTATATGATTTTAAGTATGTTATTCTTACAGAGCATATACCAAAAGGTATTTTTAATCCAAATACAGATGTGATTTCTGGGCAAGGAATCAGATTAAAAAAGCAAAGCGGAATAAATTTATTAGCACCACCTTTTAATTTTAAAATAAAAAAAGAAAAAGAGTTACTATCAATTAATACAGCAGATGGTAAAGGACTTATAAAAACAACAATTTATGAAGTTTTTTAGATCGTGTATTATATTATAAAGTTGCATCTAGTTTTAATCGATTAGAAACACTAATTATTCGATTTTTAAATTCATTTTTGTCATCAATATGTATTGCTAAATTTTTGTAAGTACGTTTAATTCCATAAAGCCCAATTAAGGTGTTTTCTTCTTTTAGTCTTATAATCATATTATGATTTTCTAACGCTCCTAAAAATGATAGTTTTCTGGTAATTTTGTCTAATTCAATATCTTTTGATGAGATTTCTATGCTATCAATATTACATAACTCAATAATAGTCTCATTCATAATTCCATATCGAAGGAATAATTTATTATTTTCGATAGAAATAGGTCTTTTATACATCGATTTGATAAAACCAATAATCTGAATACCAGAATATATACTAAGAAAAGTTAAAATCCAAGCTGCAGCGAGATTCCATTTTGCAAGAAGAATATGAAATACAACTGTTTCTATCCCAATAATAACTATAAGAGCAATTAATAAAGATATTGTTCCACTGTTTTTATGATAAGAGAACTCATTTTTACTGAGGTTTCTTTTTTTCCAATAAATAAAACCATAATAAAAAACAGCAATTTCTGTGACTACAGGTATTACAGCGGCTTTAGGAAGTATCTCCCTACAAGTATCCTTTAGAACAGTAAAAAAGTCTACAGATCCATTTTTATTTACTTTATAACGCTTTATAAACCTAGTCAACTTGTATATCACATATGATACTATAGAAAGTTCTAAAACAGGAAATATCCAAGCCTTAAAAAGATCCAAATAATATTGATTGTTGGAAGGAATTATGATTGTGCAAACTACCATACCGATAATCACAAATGAAAGAATAGTAATTTTCGGAATGTTGGTTTTTCTAATTTGCAGAAAATATATAAAGGGAACGGTTAATAATAAATCAAATGTAATTGCAATAGATAAACTGTTGGAGTTTTTTGTAAAGATGGACGATTTTGTTAGAAGTATCATAACAACAATAATCAATACAGGAATCCCTAAAATGGCTAGACTTTTCTGAAGGTTTAAAGTTCTATTCATGTGTTGTAATTTAATTACTAACAGTATGTAGAACTAATAATTAAATATACACGTTTTTTGTGTGAATACTTAGCTAACAATGAAGTTAATAACTCAAAATATTGGGCCAATTAATAAAAGCTATATTAATTGATAGTTGTTTTTTTAGGAGTACTTTTTTATTTCTTCATTCTTATATTCTAGATAGAATGTTTGATCATTATTATTTATTGTAACACTAAATGGTTCTGGTTTAATTTTAATGGAAGTAGGAAACCAAAAATCTTTTAAGTTATAGTTTGGTAGTAAAAATAATCCTTCTTGCGAACCATTTGTTCCAAATCTTAGAGGATCACCTTTCCAAAATTTTGTTCCAAACTTTTCTTGAAGTTGATTATTCATTTTTTTCACATCACTTGTAGGCATTCCAATTTCATTTACACATAATACATCCGAAATTTTAAAATCAGAATCAATAGCGTTTTTCAGTTCATGTCTTACGATAAATTCAGCAATATTTCCACTAGCATCATTGAAGTAAAATGAATCAGCATTCCAGCTTTCAAATCTCTGCGTCTTTCTTCCGTCTTCTAAGTCTAAAATGGGAACCCTTTTTTCCATCCATTTTATTGCTTGATTTAGTTTGTTGGATGGGATTAAAAAACAATAATGGTACTTATAATCCTTTTCAGCTTTTTCGAAAGTTAATTCACTCCATCCAATTTTTAATGTAAAGTGGTTTACTGTGCTTTCAAGTATTTCAAATCCTAAAGTATTTGAATAAAATTGTTTTTCTAAATCTAGTTTATTTGTATATAACTTTAATTTTTGAATTTTCATTTTTGGTCCATTTACTAATTACTTGTACTATTTTGGGTAAAAGACAAAAGTATATTAATCTTTATTAGTCACGGTTTTTTATTTGAATTTGGAATAGAATTCATTCTCATTGACAACAATGGTCGTCAATTCGACCTTATGTCCATCTGGGTCTTTTGTATAAATTGAATGAAAATAGTGATGATCCTGAATGTTGAAGTCTAAATTTAATTCTGTATATCGTTCTTTAGCTTTTTCAAAATTTTCTTTTGTAACATTAAAGGCAAAATGGTCAATTTTTACATTTTTAGAATTTAAATTAAGTTTAGAATCATCTAAATCAGCCGGAAACAATGCAATTCCAGATTTTCCGGAAAGCAGAAAAATGGGAAATTCACCCCATTCAGGTGGTTTGTATTCTTTTAATCCTAATACTTTTTGATACCATTCACTTGAGATTTTCAAATCTTTTACTCTAATGGCTACGTGATCTAAAAAATCGAGGGTTATTTCATTATTTTTTCTTACCATTTTTCAAGTCTATTACTTTCCAATTTTTTGCTAGTCTAAAAGGTCAACTATTATTAGATAGAATAGTTCATTCATTAGCTATTTTAGAATAAATATCTAAACTAATAAATGCTCCATTTTTAACTTCGCAGTCTTGCATTGTACCTTCTAAATTGAATTTAAGTTTTGCCAAAGCTTTTTTGCAATTTATGTTTTCGGTTTCTACAAAGCCCTCAATTCTATGTAATCCAATAGTATCAAATGCGTAATTAACAATAAGTGGCATTGTTTCGGTCATGAAACCTTTTCCCCAACTTTGTGGCAGTAACCAAAAACCAATTTCTGCTTTTCTATTTTCTTTACTCATATTATTTAATCCACCTGCACCTAGAAAACTTCCATCATCCTTTGAACAGACAGCCCACCAAATTCCGGTTTCATTTTCTTCCAGATCAGCAAACCAAGACATTTGTTCTCTTGTAGCCTCTAAACTATTATAACTAATGCCATAATATTTAATTATATCTGGGTGCGAAAGCCCTTTAAAAACGTTTTCTAAGTCCGAATCATTAAACTGTCTTAAGATTACTCTTTTAGATTCTAAAACCGGAAATTTTTTGTTCATTTTATAATTGAATTCTAAGGAATTAAATGTTAACTAAACGATAGATATAATATGAATAGATTTACTCACTAATATAAGCTTCTAGTTTGGAAAAAGCTTTTTCACGGTAAGGTAATAATTCTTTATATTCATCACTATCAAATACATCATGTAATGATTTCATATCTGGAAATTCCATTATAGAAACTAAACTGGGAGTGTAATCACCTATAAGAGGTTTAGAGACCTTAAATTTATTTACAGGCTTTGCATCTACTTTTTTATATAGAATTCCTACTTTTTCTAAGTAATGAGATAATGCCTCTTTGCCTTGTTGATTTATTGTAGCTACGATTGTTACATTAACTTTTTTCATATTTTTCTTTTTAATTTAGATTAACTGTTTTTTTCGATCCATAATTGTATTATATAATTTGAGATAGAGTCCTTTTTAGAAATCACAAGTTTATTTTCTTGCACCATTTTGTTGATTTGATTAGCAGAAAACCATTGTGCTTTTTTAATTTCTTTATTATCGATAGTAAAATTTTTGCTTTCTGTTTTTGCCGAAAAGCCTAACATTAATGACGATGGAAAGGACCAAGGTTGAGAACCGATATATTCTATATTGGTGACCGCTAGATTTACTTCTTCTTTCATTTCTCTTTTAACAGTGTCTTCAAGGCTTTCTCCAATTTCTGAAAACCCCGAAAATAGAGAACACATATAACCATATTCTTTTTCGTGCATATTTAATAGACATAGTGGAGGTCCATTTTTTGGTTTGTATTCTATTATTACAATTACAGCTGGATTAATTCTTGGAAAGTGTAATGAATTACAAAGATTGTTTATGCATTTTCTTCTATGCCCTTTTTCTTCTCTGATTGTCGTAGAACCACAATTATTGCAGAATTGATGCGTGTTGTTCCAGTTTGTAATTCCTTTAGCATATGCTAGTAACGAAGCTTCTCTTTCATTAATGAGATGGAAACAATCTCGTACACATAGTAATTTAGAATATGATATAAAATTTGCTATAGTCGAAAGCTCAATTTCTGATAAATCAATACACCAAATTTCTTTATTATTAGATACGCCAAGAAAATATTTTTGATTAGTTAAAGAAGCTAATTCCAAAGGGATATTCATTAACACTTCATCTTTTAAGGCTGATGTAACTATAAAAAAGTCATTCTTAAAAATTGGGATATAAGAAACCTCACGAAATTTTGTGTCAACTTCACGTAGTTCAGCAGCTCTATCAAAGTCATAATTGCTATAGGATTGTATTCTATTCATTGGTGTCAAAGTTTTTTGCCCAATCTTTTGCCCAGGATTCTAAAGGTTTTAGTAGTAAGAAAATTTCTTTCCCTTTATCGGTAAGCGCATATCCATCAACTGTTCTTTCAATTAAAAATGATTGGGTTAATTCTTTCAGTCTCCTATTTAATGTTGTTGGCGAAATAGATTCACACCTGTCCTGAAGTACCCTGAATGTACAAGATCCTTCTTGTAGTCTCCAAATAATTCCCATCGACCAACTTCTTCCTAGTAAGTCAAATAGTGCCATTAAATGATTTCCTGATTTTGAACCTCTAACTGGTTTTCCTGGTGTGGGTAGTGACATAGTTTAATTTGCTACATTATTGATAGCAAAGCTACATAATGTGTAGCAAATTGAAAAATGTTTTACTATTTTTTAACAGTAAAATCGGGTAGAAGAATATATCATTACTTGTGTATTCTTTTATGATTTAATTCTTTATACTTATTAAAAAAAAGTTTAGTGATAGGAATATAACCATGCTTTATTAATTGAATACTTTATTCATTACTAGATTTTCATAGGTGTTAGATTCCATAGGGAAATCTACATTTCCAATTGATGTATAACCTTGTCTTTCATAGAAAGCTATTGCTCTATCATTTTTGATATAAACCTCAAGATTAAACTCAGTAAATCCATGTTCTTTAACTGCTTTTTCTGCCTCGTTAATTAACCCATATCCAATTCCTTTTCCATAAAATCTTTTTAGAACATACAATTTGCTTAACTCGGGAACTTTTATTTTTCTAATAGGACAAGTGCTATTATAGATTATTTCGGCAACACCAACTGGATTTTCATTTTGATAAGCAATAATAAGTCTATTTGGATTTTCTTTTATGATGTTTTCTATAAGCTCTAAAGAGAACCTTTTAGTTATAAAATTTGCAAACTCAAATGTTATTCCATCAACAGCATAGGTTTCAATGTAAATTGTTTTCAATAAAACTGATATTCTCAAAGAGTCCGTTAGTTTTGCTTTTCCATATGATATTTTCATTGGTTACCTTATTTTTTTGTCTCGTAATATTCTTTGAGGACGAAAAAAGCTTTTTTCTTTTCACCTTTTTCGGAAATTAACCCTTTTCTATTATAGTTATCTTGAATTTCTGGTAGAACTCTTCTGGGAGATTTAAAATCAACTAAAACCCAAGGTGATATTCCTTTTAATTGTTCTATTCCATCAACCATTTTTAATGTTTCTTGATATAGAAATTCTTGATATTCTTCTGTCCATCTATCATCTTTTTCGCCATGCAGTCCATATTTAGCTCCAGCACCAAATTCTGAAATTATTACAGGCTTGTCTTGAGTAATTTTCCATTTGATTCGCTGACATTTTTCTATTTCACCATCATACCAACCTATATATTGATTGAAACTTAAAACATCGACAATTTCAGCAAATGGATCGTCAATTGTTCTTGTATTAGGATTACCATTATAATCGTGCTGTTCTAAAGCCGCACTAATCAAACGAGTAGGATCTTGTTCTTTGGTAAATTTAGCAAGTTTGGTAAGGAACTCATTTCTAGCATAGCTATTAGGGGTTTCATTAGCCATTGACCAAATGATTACGCTTGCTCGGTTTTTATCTCGTCTGATGACTTCCGAAATCTGATTTTGAGCATTAAGATACGTTTCTTCATTATCCCAAGAAATTGTCCAATAAACAGGGTTTTCTTCCCAAACTAAAATCCCCATTTTATCCGCTAATCGAACCATATACTCATTATGAGGATAATGCGCTAATCGGACATAGTTACAACCTAAACTTTGAGCATATTCTAATAACCTTTTTGCGTCTTCTTTAGAATTACATCGACCACCGTTGATAGGACTTTCTTCGTGAATAGAAATACCTTTGAGAAATAAGCTTTTCTCATTAATTAGAATTTCTGCCCCTTTTGTTTTTATGGTTCTAAAACCAATTTGATCTGCTATTTTATCTTCTTGCGTACTAATTGTTACATCATATAATTTTGGAGATTCTGGTGACCAATATCTAATGTTTTTGGACTTTAATTTAATAGTACATTTACCAGTATGATCTGTTTTTAATTTTTCATTAATACCTAATTCTGGAATATTGATGGTAATTTCTTGTTCTGCTTGTTTAATGCCATTTAACTCTATTTGACCTGTTATTATTTTAGTGTCCTCCGTGTCTAAATAAAGTTGATAGTCAGAAATAAACGTACTACTAGTTTCTATAAGCTTTACTTCTCGTGTAATTCCGCCATAATTCCACCAATCTGTATTTAAAGTAGGAACAGCATCTCTTTTTCTTTTGTTATCAACTTTAACTACTATATAATTCCCTTTAGGTTTTAATAATTTGGAAATTTCAAACTGAAATGGAGTAAATCCACCAATATGTTTACCTAATTTCTTTCCGTTGAGATAAACGTCGGTTTCATAATTTGAGGCCCCGAAATAGACAAATACTCTACTATCTTCTTGTTTTTTAGTATAATCGAACGATTTTTTATACCATAAAGTACCTTCATAATAGAATAACTTTTCCTTTTGTGAGTTCCAATCGCCAGGAACTTTAAGGCTATCCATTTTATCAAAATCATACTCCACTAAATCTGATTTTGATTTACGTTTGGCATTGGTAAAGAAAGCACCGTTTCCTGGATTTTCTTGATTTTCAAATGGTTCATATCTATAATTGTAAAACCCATTTTCATATGGATCTACAATATATTTCCAATAACCATTAAGTGAGGTGGATTCGCGATTGATGGCATTCACCATAATTTTTTCCTGTGCTTTAATCCCGTATACAAAATAGAAACAAGCTAGAATTAATATATGTTTTTTCATTTGATGTTTTAGAAGTGGGCTCTAAGAGTTAGGTTATAGTTAATACAGAACTAAAATTACTGATTTTTAGATTAAGCACTAAGCAAAACTTTTTATTAATTAATTGATGTAAATTCTGTTTCTTGTTTTACAAAATACCTAACGTAGATTAGTATCAATATAGGGACTATCACCAGACCACTGACGAAATTTAATAAAGATATCCAATCAGTTAATTCAGTCCCGCCTTTTGAAATTAGTACTAATTCACCAAGCGGACCTCTTGAAAATATGGTGTTATGAATAAAATTCCAACCTAAATGAAGTCCAAAAGGTAATAAGATAGATTTAGTTTTAGAAAAGGCCCAAGCCCAAGCGTATCCCATCAATCCAGTTCCAATGAACACTAAAATCATGGCAACAATATTTCCTAAAATACCAAAAGAAAACCAATGATAAATTCCGAATGAAATTGCAGAAATTAAAACACCTTTTCTAGAGCCAATTTTTTGGATTATAATATATAATAGTGCTCCGCGAAAAATCAATTCCTCAGTCAATACAGATTTAAAATCCCACCAAAACGATTTTAAAATAATATTAATATTAATACCGGTATTTAATATCCAAGTGGATGATTTTAAATAGGATTCTAAGAATTGCTACAAACAGGATGTTATATACTTTATTAGTTTATTAAAAACTTGAATGTTTTAGTATACTTATTGTCTTTACTATTTATTTCAGCTAGATATAGACCATTAGTTAAATTAGAGGTTTCGATTTGGATATTTTTAGTGCTTATAGCTTCTTCGGATTTAATGAGTTTTCCTTCAATAGTATAAATATCTATCATAACATCATTTTCTATACCAGATAGAATAATATTGTTTCCATTTGTAGGATTTGGATATAGTATCATTAACTCATCATTTATTGATGTTTCGGCATTAGATAAAACATTATCTTCAGAATATCCACCAATAATTACTTTTACTTCTGTTGGGAATGTAGATTGAATTGTAGATGAATGATCACCAACGTCGTCATAAGCAAATGCATATGTTTGAGATTCAAAACTAATGACGCCATCATGAAAAAAGCTTACGTATTCGTTATAAGGTTCTATTTGAAAAAAACGAGTTGCATCATGAGAATATTGAACAGTTTCATCTGTGATATTTGTATAAATAGCATGTCGACTTATGGCAGCGGCCATTTGTGCCTGAATCATTAAATCTTCATTATACGCTTCAGTATTTACACTAGCATCATGAGGAGTATAAGCTAAATAGCCAGAACCTTCTATTGCATTTACCGTTGTAGGTTTGTCATAAATAGTGGCAATAGTTCCATCAGCCGGATCGGTAAAAATAAATTGATTATCATTATTAATCCTACCTACCCATGTTCCTCGGTCTCCAATATTAATATGTAAGTCATGAATACTATAAGTCTCCCAAATATCATCAATATATGCGTCTAAAACATCTTTTGGGAATTCATCTACTTTAGATGGTTGTTCTATTATAGGTTCTCCATCATAAGAATGCGTTTTTATTGTTTTGGCAACCAAATAATCAGTACTCACATTTTCATCCCAAGCGGCTAAAATTTCATCATGGGATAATAATTCGCCAATTTTTTTAAATTGAGGAGTTCCATTTCCGTTAACAGCGTCGTTATAGGAGTCTTCGTAAGTTTCTCCTGTAACACCGCCAGAAAACCCATGTACTTCTAATCCCATTGGGTATTGATACGCATCAACACGACTAGTATTGGTCCATAAACCAGCATCTCCCCAAGTTAATTCAACCAATTCCCAACGAATCCCATCATTAGGGTCTGATTCTGAATTTAAATTAGCACCCGCGTAACCACCTGTTTCATGAAAACGTAAATACATAGGCGATTCAAAGGAAATAAAAATTCTACAAGCATATAAGCCGTGAGGGATTAGAATTTTTTTATCTGTAATCTCACTTAATTTGGTAAAAATATCTGGGTATTTCCATCCTGCAGGTTCGCTCCATTCCGGTCCATCTACAGTATTATCATCAGCAGACATAGCTACTAAAGAACTATTAGTTATATTCATCCAAACATCACCAGTAGGTTCCATCTTACCAACTAATCCAATATAAATATCTTCATCTGCATATCTTGAGTTATTTTCAAAAGTATATGGAAGAGTAAGTTGAGCATTTAATTTTATTACAGATAATGTAATAATTGCCAAGAGAAGTGTGATCTTTTTCATTGAGGTTATTTTAGTTGGTTTAAGGTTAAAACAGCAAATGCAGCTTTTTAATTTAACGTATAAACGAATTAAAATTGAAAAAAATATATTGTTAGAATAAAATTAAATTAAATCTAAACAAAACGTAATTCCGTAATTGATTTTGAAGAAAATAATATAAAATTAAAAGATTTAAAAGAAATTATTTTATGTGCATAATACATCACTTTTCTGCTACGATTATATATGTTGGAAATGCGTAGGATTCTTTCGATATGATTTCTTTTATTTTAAAATCATTAAGCTCTAGAAATATTCTAATTTCCTCCCTAGTAAAAGTTCTAATCACTGATTTATCTATTCCGATTTCTTTTAAGCCATCTTTCGATTTCTTGAAATAGTGAGATTCCCAGTTAAAGGTCATTCCTTTATCTAAGTCTATATTCCATATACTTTTTCTTAGATATTCCTCGTTCTCATAAGTTGCATTATGAAAGACTTCTTTCCTATGCCGAATTGAAGGTATAAATTTTTCAGCATCAATAAAGTCAAAACTAAATATTCCTTTTTCTTTAAGATTATTGTATACATTATGAAAAGTGGATAAAACATCTTTATTAGTCAATAGATAGCTGATAGTTCTGCCTACCATTAGCATACTTCCTACTTGCTTATCCAACTTAAAAGAACGTATATCTTCCTTTGAGAATTTGCACTTGGGATATTTTCTTTTGGCAATTTTGACCATTCCTTCACTTAAATCAATACCTGAATATTCAAATTCATTTTTTTGAAAGAAATTACCCAAATGCCCGATTCCACTTCCTAATTCAAGTACTTGCTTTTTATCGTTTTTTTTAAGAATGCTTGCATAAAATTCGAATTCACTCTTGTAATCAATAAAAGAGGAGTACATTGCTTCATAAACTTCGGCTAAATTGGTATAAAGTTCGTTCATTACCTTTTTTATTAATTCCAGATATTAGACATTGCAGCTAACGATTTGGTTACGGTACCTTATCTAATGCACATATGTAAAGTCTTCGTTTCATATTTTTTATTCTTTTGTTTGCGTATAGCCAGGTAATCCGTGTAAACATTTTATAATTTGGTTTCCTCCTGGTTCGCCCGCATGATAATGATATCCTCGTTCATCATCAAAATGGCCACCGCATTCGTCTAAATTTTCGGATTTATTACCTTTTTTATCTATCAAACCATAAATTCCAAAACCGTCAATTGCATACCCAATCATAGAGGAGTGCGAATTAGTTTGGGTAATTTCTTTAGTAGAGCCAGTGACTGCGTGATAATGATAACCTCCATGTGGATTTACGTGACCTCCGTGGTCGTCCAAAGGAGCAATGGTATGTGCCGCTAATATTGCATGTGTTGGAGCAGGTGGGTCATATTTAACTCCATTGAAAGCAATGCCTATTCCACCTCTTCCAAAATTTTGAGTAGTTTTTATATATTTTGGTGTTACCGGAATCACAAAGGTTGTTACTTGATCTTTAAAATATTCTGGCAAACATTCTACACAATAGTTATGATATTTTTCCTCTACTTGTGGTTTTGCCGCCGCCAAGCAACCTTCTTCGGTGTCGGTAACTTTAATAGTTCCATCTTCTCTATATAATTTCCATTTGTCATCACTATAAAATTCGTTCAATTTGGAAATAAAGTGTCCCGAAACATCATAAACTTTATCATCCTTAAACCAAATTCCTGCTTTCTCCATCCCATCTTCAATATGTCGAGGGCACCAAGGACCCATTTCATGTTCAGTTGCTTGAGAATTTGTTTTAATGACGTAGCATAGTGTCTTAATGCCATTTAATTCAACCATTTCCTTTTTAATACTGTCAATTATATTTTCTGAAATGAAGTAATCTGTATTTACAGGAATTACCTTCATAGAGGAATCAATTTCATTAGACAAATCCTTATTTGTATTTGCTATTTTTGATGGCTTATTCTCTTGTTTATTTAACTCTTCTAAAGTTAAAAAGCCATCATTATTACTGTCAATATTATTGAAATTATCTGCAATTGGTCCTTTAACTTCTGTTTTGGATAATTTTCCATCTTTGTTACTGTCTAATTCATCCATTAATTGCGCAGAAGATGGTCGTTGTCCATTTGGTTCTTGTTGTTCTTTTTTTTCCTGATTTAATTTGCAAGAAATCAAAATTGTAAGAGTTAATATTACAAATAAAGCGTGTTTCATTTTTTAATTCATTTTGTATTTTTTTCTATACTCTTTAGGACTGATACCTTCTTTCTTTTTAAATAATCTTGAAAAATAAGGAGGGTATTCAAAACCTAATTCATAGGCAACTTCAGAAATTGTTTTGTTGGGATTTAGTAACACATTCTTGGCTTCATCAATTAAATACAACTGCAAATGTTCAGTAGAAGTTTTTCCTGATTCTTTTTTGAGCGTATCACTCAGGTACCGTTGCGAAACGGATAGTTGATCTGCAATTTGTTCTATGCTTGGAATACCTTTTTCTTGCAATTGCCCCGAATCAAAATACTTTGATAATTGTTGATTAAATTGCTCTAGTAGATTATTTGATAGCTCTTTGCGATTTAAAAATTGTCTTTCATAAAAGCGTTTGGCGTATTTTAAAAGTGTACTTAATTGAGAAATGATAATTTCTTTACTAAATTCATCCTGATTATTCTGGTATTCAATATTAATATTTTCTACAATGGATTCTACTTGTTTTTCTTCTTTTGGCGAAAGGTGTAACGCTTCATTTACAGAATATGAAAAGAAGCTATATTTCTTAATTTGCTTCGCCAATTCTGTTCCTTTCAGAAAGTCTTCATGAAAATTTAGAGAAAAACCTTTTTGTTCATAGAATACACTATTATCCCATTGTAAAACTTGTCTTGGAGCAATAAAAAACAAAACACCATTTGTAAAATCATAATTTGTTCTTCCATAATTTAAATCACCTTTTACGATTTTCTTCAAACTAATGGAATAGCAATCATTTGTAATAGGAGGCGAACTTTCTTTCGGACAAGGTAAAAAACCTTCACCTTTAGTAGAGAAAACACTGAGCATAGGATGCTCTGGAGGAGGGAGTTCAATATAATTTAAGAAGGATGATAGTGTTTTGAAATGTTTCATCTAGCTAATTTAAAAATTCCATTTAAAATTTATTTAGTTATCAGAAACATTCCAAGTTTTTTTTAATTTTAATTCTTTAATATTAAGTGTTTTACTAGGTTTAAAATAATCATTAGTAAAATCAGCAAATGCATTAGAGCGTGCATTATTTTTTTTCTATAGGTTTTCTTTCTGCAAACGTCATATTGCGTTTGACGTAGATATAATTTTATGTTTATGGGTTATACTTTTCTTTTATAGTACTTTCGCGAAAGGGAAATAGTTATAATTAGCAGTATGATTACTACACTACCTATTATTACATTACTGACCATCTTATTTTGTTGCATCGCAAATAGTAAAGTATCTACTTTTCCAGTGTTTAGAAATACCCAATCACTTGCAATTCGGGTAGCAAAATTGGAGTTTCCAGTTGTCAAAATGATAATACCATCTCCATTTGTTGGATTATATCGAAAGGCTGTATTAATAGGTGGATTGCTTTGACCATCATGTCCTATTATAAATTGTCCATTATCAATTTCTGCGAAAAGGAAGGTGCCAAGACCATATATAGGAGCACCAAGTTTATTTGCTTCAGCTTGCCACATCATTCTTTGATATTTTGGCTGTAATGGTTTTAGAGTGCTTTTTTCTATATTAAAAAGAGCGAAAAGCTTTTCTAAATCGGTTAATGTTGTATATAATGATGTTGCAGCCAGAGAGGTGTAATAAAAATGAGGCGCTTTGGAACCATCTGCGTTGTAAAAATCACAGAGTTTGTTACGAAACTTTTCATCCCATTGATAGAAAGACGATTGCATTCCTAAGGGTTCAAAAATTTCTATTCTCATATACTGATCAAAAGATTGTCTACTCACTTCCTCTACAATGAGTTGAAGCAATGTAAATCCTCCTCCAGAGTATCGCCATTCGCTTCCTGGGAAGATGCCTACTTGCGTGCTACCATTTCTACCTTGGTCAGCGTCCTTTGCTTTGGTAAGTGAAGATTCTAAAGACTGCACATCTTTTAAATTTTCGAAACCAGAGTATCCAAGTCCATCGGTCAATCCTGCAGTATGACTAAGTAGTCTTCTAACCGTAACTTTATTGTTGTCAAACGAACTAGGTGGTAATTCCCAACGTTTAAGGTAGTTAGATACGGGAACATCCAAATCTAATTTCCCTTCTTGAACTAATCGCATAACCCCAATAGCCGAGATAAATTTTGAAAGAGAAGCTACTTGAAACACTGTATTTCGGTTAACTGAAGTATTCTTTGAATGGAAAGATTCCGTTACTGACGCTCCATCTTTAAATATAGCCATAGCCATATTGCCTACAAATTCTTTTTTAAGTTCTTTGTGCACTGATGCTATAAATTTTGTAGACTCTTTTTGTTCAGTGAATGGTGTATGCCACCAACCTTGGTCGGTACCTAAAAAAATCATTACTGTCCATAAAACAATTAGGGCAGCCGATAGCGAGGTGTATTTAATAAATCTTTTCATTGTGATTTTTAATAACGGTTCCAAAAATTAAACCTACACCAGCTCCAAGCGTTAATCCAATAGCAATATTACCGGTTAAGATTCCTGCAGAAAGTCCAATCCCTGCTCCAAAAACAAGACCTAATTTTTTATCTTTCTTTTTCATGTTATGTGTTTTATTATTTCTACTCTATATTCAATTGATAATTACTGTTCATCTACAATTAACAACAGGGCCAATAATTTAATTGTTAATTGACTTAAAGGCCCTATTGTATGATTGTTTTTTATTACAATGTTTGCGTGACGCTTTGATTCCAAATACCAGTTGCAGCAGTTTCTTTAGCAAAGGTTTCAAAATCTATAGCTGGTCTACCCAATACTTTGGCGACATCGTCAGATACTTCTTGGTTCTCTGGATTTCCTAATACTTCTTGGAATAAATAACCGAATAGCCATACATACGAATCAGGTAATCCTGCTTGTTTCATACCTTCCTTAAACTCATCAATAGAAATTGGTACAAACTGAATATGCTTGTTACTAGCTTCAGCCATAATTTCAACCACCTCCTTAAAAGTTCTTTTTTGAGGACCTGTTACAGTTATGGTTTGTCCATTATAACTATCATCTACGATGACTTTAGAAACTACATCCGCTATATCATTGACATCGACAAATGGGATTTCTGCATCTGGCATTGGTAATGCAACAGTACCATTGAGTACAAATTCTAAGAAAGCACCTTCACTAAAATTTTGATTGAACCACGATGCTCTAACCAAAGTGTAGTTTAAACCAGAGTTTGCTACGATATCCTCACAAGCTTCGGCTTCTGTCTCACCTTTTCCAGAAAGTAACACCACTTTTTCTAAGCCAGCTTGTAGAGCTTTTTTAGTAAGTGTACTGATAGCGTCTCTTGAACCAGGTACTGCCAAATCCGGATAATACACAATATAGGCTCTATCCATATTTTTTAAAGCCGCGTCATAGGTATCTGTGTTTTCCCAATCAAACATTGGGGTTGTTTTTCGTCCAACAACGCGTACGTTATGGCCTAATTCTGTTAAATTTTCTGCAACTCGGCGACCGGTTTTACCGTTTCCTCCGATAACTAAAATGTTTTCTGATTTCATTTCTATTCGTTTTTAAATTGATATTAATTGTGTTTTAATTATTTAATTTTTTTGATTTTACTTTTATAAGCAATTTGCAGTATTTGTTTTTACTAAAAACTTTAGTATACCAATACGTGGTACTCATTGCTATAAACTCTACTCCAATGAGCCAAAAACCAGCAGCAGCAAAGAAGCTATAATAGGATCCTCCATTAGGAACTATTAAAAAAGGTACAGTAATTAGAATATCTAAAACCGTTGCGGTTAAGAAGAAAATCACCCCTAACCAATATCCTTTTATAGTACTTTTTTTTCTGTAATATAGTTTTGCTCCTAACCACACTACAGGTAGAATTCCTAAGGACAATAAAATATTTGCCTGAAATTCTGGGTCCTCTAAAATCGGGATGTAGAATGAAATTGTGTAAATACTTACTCCAATAATCCAGATAATAACCCCAATGCTTATTGCTCTTAATTGTTTCATGATTGTTCGTTTTTTGATTGATTATTTTTTTAAGCTGATACCTTGTCTTATTTTGTGTAAAGCATGCCTATGATTAAAAGTGTAAAAGCACTAAATGATGATACTGTTCTTATGGTATGCCAACGATTCCAAGGTTGTTCGAATTTGTTTCGAAGCTCGTGCAATTCAATTTTTGAAAGAGTTTCTAAGTTAGAGGTATCCAAAACCTCATTTAATGGAACGTTTCCAAAAATGGTTACTAAGCCGATGCCAACAAAAAACAGTATTGCAGCCGTAAGGAATAACCAGAAACTTATATTGTTGTTTTTAAATAAATAGGTATTTACAAAGAGTAGTATGATAGGACCAAAAAATACTACCATAAAACGGACATTTATAATTGCTCTATTCATTGATTGAAAAGACCTTAAGAAGGTTAAGTTGTCTAGTCGACCAATACCAGGTGTAACAGCATTAGACCAAGTAAAACATAAACCAGCTGTAAGACCAGTAAATAGTAAACCGAGCATTAACACGATAAATTTTAGTTTAAATTCCATTAATTGATGTTTTTGTAGAAGTTATCCACGTTAATAATTCTTGATATTCCTTAGAGTTGAGTTTTATTTTTTTGCCCTTAGGCATTCTTTTTTTTATGAAGACTTGCTTGTAGATATCATTAGCCCAAGAATTCATGTTTTCTAATGTGAACACACGTCTTTTATTCTTTTTGTAATGACAAACATTACATTTACTTTCTAAGATTTTAAATGCTTCAGCTTTAGAATCTTTTACTACATAATTTAAAGTGTATACCGAAATAGATTCCGTATTCTCTTTAATCAATTCGTAAGTGTTTTTTGAATTAATAGTTAGTACTGTAAAAAATCCTATTATTAATTTTACTGTTGTTATCATCATTATATGGTGTTATTAATTTGATGATACAAAGGTGCCAAGTGTTCAAAAGAGTTTTTTGATACTTAAAGACAATCTCTTGACATTTTACGCCAAAAAGGATTTTTTAATTATTTTTCCTAAATTCTGAAGGAGTTTGATTAGTCCATTTTTTAAAAGCACGATTAAAAGCACTTTGTTCAGAGAAACCTGTTAAGAATGCGATATCACCAATACTTTGATTTTTATCATGTAGCATGTCTTTAGCGATTTTTTCTTGAGTTCTTTTCACTAAATCCCTATAGGTAACACCTGCCTCAGAAAGCCTTCTGGTCAGTGTTCTGTTACTCATGGCTAGGAGTTCACTGATATTTTGAATCGCAGGGATACCTGTCGGAAGCCCATCTTTAATTAGAGATTCTACATCGCGTACAAACTTATTACCGGGTATTTTGATGCCTTTAGTGTTTTCATCTACCTGTTTTAGTAAGTAATTATTTATACTGACATCTGCCTTTGCAGTTCTTAAATTTAAGTCAGCCGTTTTATAACTTATGGAATAGCGAGATTGATTAAAAAGTATTGGACATTTAAAAGCAGCATTATAACTGGTTAAGTCTTGGGGCGGGCTGTGTTTAAAACTAACCTGGATCGGAGAGATATCTTTTTCAGACATGGCTTGCAGTACCACTACTGTGGCAGATAAGCTAGCTTCTGTAGACAATTCCATACCTCTTCGATGTGCTTCTCTATTGAGTATAACATGAGAAATGTTTCCTTCTTTTTTAATTTTCCATACAAATGTATTTGAGAGGAGTTTAAAATAACGATCACTACGTTCAAAGATTTCTCCTACTTTAGAACAAGTACGCCATGATAGTCCTAATACACCATAATCCTCAATAATCATTTGCTGGCCTACCCGAACCCCAAATCCTGGTCCAAGTTTATCATCTAGTAGCTCGTGTAAATCTA
The DNA here is from genome assembly GCF_018100855.1 of Aquimarina sp. MMG015. Lineage (NCBI taxonomy): Bacteria > Pseudomonadati > Bacteroidota > Flavobacteriia > Flavobacteriales > Flavobacteriaceae > Aquimarina > Aquimarina sp. MMG015. Next base: position 40,536 of record NZ_JAGJEB010000009.1, on the reverse strand, counting down.
GAAATTCTTCAGCGGCAACAACCTGTAAATGCTTTGCTGCATCTATTGAAGTAGGTAAATCGATAAAATCATCCCTAGACATGCCCTCTGCTATGGCGCAATTAATTATCTTGAGGTATAGACTTATAGAAAAGTATTTCATTTTTCTTACTGAACTGACAATTGCAACTTTTTAATTTTTTAAAATGTCTTGTCCAAACATAGGATTAAAGGTAATAAAATCCTAAGAATTCACTTTGCCAACTAATAACTAGTTGTATACTGTGAATCTGTTGCGAGACTATGTTTTTAATCTAAGCAAGTAATTTTCATAATTTCAAAGAACTTATTGATACTGAAAAACCAACAACTTAAAAATTGTGTAAAAAGCAATAATCACTTTATTTTTTTAAAAGATAGACTTGTGTGATGGTTAGCGATGGCGACAATAGTTTTTTAGTTATTGAAACTAGTTATTTAATTTCTGTTCAAAAAGAAGGGTTTTTCGACTCAATTCTTCTTTTAATTCATTATCAGAAATTCCGTTTTCTGAAAAATTATCATAGAAATTGGCTAATGAAAAATCTGCAATTATTTTACCTCCTAAATAGGGGAAGTATGTCTTAGCAGCTTGCAAAACTGTAGTACCACCTCTATCGCCAGGTGAAGTCGCCATTAAAAGCATAGGTTTTTCTCGCCATATATTCATGTCTACTCGAGATAACCAATCGATGGTGTTTTTAAATACTGCCGCATAAGTCCCATTATGTTCGGCAAGAGATATAATAAAACCATCAGCAATATTCAGTAGATCATCTAATCTTTTAACTGCAGTAGGTACTCCATTTTCGGCTTCAAAATCAACTCCATATATTGGTAAAACATAATCGTTTAAGTCGATTGAAATTATTTTTACATTTTCTAATAAATTAGAGGTATAGGATAGTAAACTTTTGTTGATTGATTTTTGACTATTAGTACCTGCTATTGTGATTATTTTTTTCATAATTATTGTTTTTTAGAGATTAGATGATCTATGGAATATTTTCCACTACCATGTATTATTATTGTTAGGGCTAGACCGATAATTAGAAGAGAATATTCGTAACCTTCACCTGCTTGATTACCAAACCAATTCATAAAAAAGCCGTGTTCTAACTGCGCGGTAAAAATTATGCCTAGGAACATTCCCGCAAGTGATATTGCCCAAAACCTACTTAAGATTCCTATGATTAACGAAATAGCCCCAAAAAACTCAATCATGATTACTGAGACAGCTACAATACTAGGTAAACCCATTTGTGTAGTCAATGCCTCCATAGTTGCTGAATACCCGTAACCCCCGAAGAATCCTAATAATTTTTGTGCGCCATGAGGAAATATGACTAAACCAAGTGTTAATCGTGCGATGCTAAACCCAATATTTGGGTGCGTTTTTAAAAGTTTTTTTATCAAGTTTTTCATAAGGTTTACTGTTTAAAATTGTTTATAAAGTTGTTCGGTAATACAGTCCGAAAGATGATTTTTTTATAGGTTTATGTCCATATTGATCAAGGTCCACACCAATACCAAACTGATGCCTATTGAATGATACACCAGAACGTAATTGTTGGAAACTTCTAGAATGAGTTTTAAACTCATCCCATACGGTTAAAAACTGACCGTTTAACCAAAGAGATGCTTTTTTATTTATTGGAGTATTAAACTCAAACTGTGCAAATATTTCGGTATAGCTAGCTTCCTTTTGCTCAGAATGTGCTACTGTTGGGATAATTACAAATAATACTCGTGAATTTTTTATAGCGAACTTTGCTGACAAACGTTCTGAATACCCAGAAAAACTATTGTAATATAAAGATGGACCAATGGAGATATTCTCATTAATATTCCAAAATACCGTTGGTTGTACACCTGTCTCATCAAAAACTTGGTTTTCTTCATCTCTAAATTTTTGAAAGAAAGCCAGTGTGTTAATACTAAAGCTCTTACTCTTGTTAATTGTATAACTAGCGAATACTATAAAATCTGTTTTATCAAAACCAGAAAACAGTTCTACTTGCGTAAATTGTGCTTGCAGGTAGTTTGCAAATCCAAAGGTTAAAATGAAGGTAATGAGGATTATTTTTTTCATGCTTCAAAATTCCGATAGGAATACATGAAAAAAAATGAACTAGTTTAAGATTTTTACATTCTATTGACTTTTGTAATAATTTTACTCATAAATTCTGGTGTAATGCCGATATAACCGGCTAAGTCTTTTTGAGTAATTCTGTTGACAATTTTTGGATATTTCTTTTTGAACTCGATGTATCTTTCTTCTGCAGTTAAGGATATACCATGATTAGAACGTCTTATGTAACTTATAAGCGATCTTTGATAAAGAATACGATAAAACCTTTCAAATTTTGGTATTTCTTTAAATAGTAAATCATAATTAGCTCTAGAGATGGCTAATAATTCAGAATCTTCAGTTGTCTTTATAAAATAGGAGGTAGGTTCATTAGTCATAAAACTAGCCATATCTCCAGTCCAATAGTCCTCTACAGCAAACATGGATATATGTGGAGCACCATCTTCATCTAAGGTGTAAACTTTTAAGCACCCTTTGGTGATAAAGTACTCATGTTTAGTAATATCACCTGCTTGCATTAAAAATGTCTTCTTTTTAACTTTTATTTCTGTAAGTAACGAAAGATATTTTTGCTTTTCTAACTCGGTTAAATCAATAAACCTCGCTACATTATTAAGTATTAGTGTATGTGATTGGTTATAGTTCAATTCAAGCTCGTTTTTGATTTTTTTTCCTAAGTTCTTATTCCTAGATTTTGTTTGAATTAGGAGTTCTTTTTTAGCCACTTTCTAAATTATTCGAACCGTGTCACATATAGTTAGTGACCCTGTAAACAACTAATTTAGTAAACATTTGTAAGCTATAAAATAGTTCTGCGAAATTTCCTAAATAAATACTATTCAAAGTAATTAATTATATAAGTTGCCGTTCCAGGTTATTTTGTTCGAGTGTGGTTTTAATGTCTCTTATGAATTTTATTGATTCTTTTTTAATTCAAGTTCTTCTAAAAACGACCACATTTTTTTATTTAACATTAAGCGCTGCTCTTTTGAAAATTTACCGTGGACTCCTTCTTCAATTGATATGAATTCTGTTTTAACATTATGTGCCTTTAATTTTTCATAAAGAAGAGATGACTGTTCATAAGGAATAATTGGGTCTTTAGTGCCATGTACTATCAATACAGGAGGGCTGTTTTTATCTACATAATACAATGGCGAAACAGATTCAATAAACTTTCTATTTTTAGAACCATCACCCAACCATTTTTTCACAGAACCTTTATTTTTCAGTAGAGTTAGGTCGGTCGGTCCATATTTATCAATAATGGCGGCTATTTTAATATTACCATCATATATACAGTTTCTATCAAACTTTCTATTATTATTCAACAAACCCGCCATGAGAGCTAAATGTCCTCCGGCAGAACCACCCATGATAACAATTTTGTGAGTATCAATATTTAATTCTTTAGCGTGTTTATGCAAATAGAGTAGAGCACATCGTATGTCTTCAATTGCTCCAGGAGCCTTTGAAATATTAACTAAACGATATTCTACATTTGCAACAGCAAACCCTTCTTTAAAAAAACTAGAAAAGCCAGTTTTAGATTCTTTAACACCATGATTCCAACCTCCTCCATGGATGTTAATCACAATTGGAGTAGGTTTTTGAGAAACGGGATTAAAATAAATATCCATGCGCCCTTCCCAATCATCTATTTTAGTATAAATTAAGTCAATTTTAGCTTCATAAGTTACAGGATATTTAACAGGTTTATATTTGGTTTCCTGTCCTGATAAATCAAGAAAGAAAACTAAAGTTAGGACTACGACAAAGTATCTTTTCATCATATCATTGTTTTGTTGCAATTAATGGTTAGAGTATGGAATGTAGCTTTCAAAAGGGCACTAAATTTTCGGATTAACACAGAGCCGAATTTTTTTGTTTTTTATTCTGAAAACCAAATATAAATAATTTAGAAATTTCTGTAAATGATTATATTTTTTTGATTGAATACTTGTTAAGCAGTGTGTTAACTATCGTATTTTTCTATCAGTATTGGTAATTTTCCATTTAAGAATTTAATCTGTTGTTCAATTCCGTTTGGTGTATCATGGTTGTGAGTTGTAACAATAATTATTTTTTTACTAGGAATCATAATTATAAATTGTCCACCATAACCCATTCCATAATCAATTTTATTACCTTTAAATTCAGATTGATACCAGCAAAATCCATGTTTAGAATTTCTCAAACCCCATTTAGTTGAAGATTTTTCATTTTTATCGAATAGTTTTTGAATCCATTCCTTAGAAACTAATTGTTTTCCTTTCCAGTTTCCATTTTTTTCTAACAATTGAGCTATTTTCATCAAATCAATTGGTTTCATTTTGAGACCAAGTCCACTTCCGTCATAGTATCCTTTATTTCTTTTTTGCCAATTTGTATCATAAATGTTTAAGTGGCTAAATAAAAATTGATCGGCAAAATCTAATGTCGAATTTCCATATGCTCTACTTATGATAACAGATAATAAATGAGTAGCTCCAGAGTTATAGTTATATTTTTCTCCAGGATTGTTTTCTAAATTCTTTTTCAAGACAAAAGAAATAGGATTTTCATTAGTTAACCATTCTTGGTGTTCTAAATATCCTTTCCATGAAAGCCCCGAAGTCTGATTTAAAAGGTGTTCAATTGTAATAGTATTCTTTTTATTATCCGTCAAATTTTTAAATTCTTCTGGAAAATACTTTTCTATAGGTTCATTGATATTCTTTATGTACTCCTTGTCAATTGCTATTCCAATGAGAATGCTCATAATTCCTTTTGTTAAAGACTGCACATCGCAAAGGCTATCTTTAGTTTTTCCATTATAATATTCTTCAAAAACAATTTTCCCATTTTTAGAAACCAAGGTAGAGAAGATATAATCTTGGTGTTGCATTGTCTTTTCGAATAATACAGTTTCTTTGGTTTTTTCTTTTTCGATTTTTTTACAGGATAGAATTGTAAACGAGATAGTGATTATTATAAATGGAATTTTCGTTATCATCAGAATGTCTTTTTTATGGTGGTTAACCTTGTGTGTATGGTTTCGTTGCAATTTGGAACTAAAATGGTAAAAGAGATCGAGGTTTTAGGTTTTCGGTAGAAATCCTCGAGAGACTCTTAAATGACTTAGTAATGAACTATACAAGGTGGTGTACGATGTATATTATTGAACTGAATACTTAACAAGAATGCTTTTTTCTAACGTTCCAGAATTGAATTTAAAAGAAGTAGCTGTAGCTCCGTTCGAACGGGAATAGGCAAAATTCTCAATAAAACTAGAAATTATACTGAATTCAGATTTTGATTCTGAAATCTCAATAACATCTTCGACTTTATAGTCACTCAATTCGGCAATGAGTTCAGCTCTCTTACGTGCTTTTTTCAATAATCTCATGTAAATTTTTCGAGTCTTCGTTTCTTTGTTTTCATATTTAATATTGGTCATATAGAAATTTATGTTCTCCAGTTTCATTCTGGATTTAAATTCTTCTTTTTGTAAAGGGTCATTAATTTTCACAATATAGTTCATTTTATTGGTCAGTTCCTTCGTAAAATTGGCCTCTGGATTTCCACTCGGGATAAATTCATAGCCCCACTTTTTTAAAAGTGATACAATTTTTTCTTCTGATTTTCGGAGCTTTTAAGAAAACTCATTTTTAGTATTTGGATTTTCATAATCGTATTCAAATTTGAGCCCAATAGAGACTTGATACTCATATGATAATGGTTTTAATTTTATCGTATCTTTTACCATAACTTCTATAAATTTTTCTTGAGCAGAAGAATTTTCAAACCCAATAAGGGCGAGTATTAATAATAGAGTTAAGTTTTTTTTCATAAGAGTTTGGTTTATTTAATACAACGCCAAACGGTATGAAACGATGTGCAATTCAAAGCAATTTAGTATCAAAGTACCGAACGATTTATTAGAAGTTATATAGATTAAATTTACCACTTTCCTCGTACTGTTTTATGACCGCATGTTGTAGTGCGTTATTATTTTATAAATAAATTATACCATATTCTAAAGGATTTGAGTGTGATATAGTCGTCTTTGAGTAATTTCAAGCATCGGTGGGACAGTGGATGCCTCCGAGATTAATATCTTTGCTGATTCTCCAATTTCTTTTAATAGCTCATCTTTATACTTTAAGATATCATTATACACTTGCATTTGATACTTTTTCCAATCTACTGTTTCATTTTTTGAAATTATAGTAAACCCACATTCCTCAAATAAGGGGGATGGGTCATCTAGGATACTATCCCAGGTTGTGAAAATAAATTTACCACCTTTCTTTAAAACTCTTTTAATCTCTTTTAATGCATCCACTTTATTATGAACCATCCAGAATGCATCAACACTAATAATATTATCTATCGAAGAATCTTGCAATGGAATATCACAAAATCCTCCTAACTTGAATTTAGCATCAAAATGTAAATCGAAATTTTGCATAAATATATTTGCTTGTTCAATCGCTTCCGGAACTATATCTATACCGGTTAATTTCAATTTGTTTTGTTCCGCAATCCATAAGCCCGGTCCTCCACTTCCACAACCGATATCCAATAGGGTGGTTCCTGATTCTGCGTTTATATATCGGATAATCAATTCTAAATCCTTATTTGTTACGAACCCAAAATTGTTAAGCCTACCAGGATAATTTTCTTTAAGTGCTTCGGACCATATTTTTACCAACAGATTACTTTTTCCCGAATGTTTGTAATAATTTTTATACATTTCTTCGTTCAGGTCTTCATATTTTTCTCCCATTTTTGTCTTAATTATTTTGTTAGATTATCAGATTTTTTAGTAGTGTACTACAACGGTTTGTGTATGAAACGTAGCGTGTAAAAAGATACTAAATTTTCGGATAAACACAGAGCCGAATTTTTATATTTTGATTTAATTTTTCTATTCTTAAAGCCAAATTAAAAATTTGGCGGTCTTTGTAAACAAACAAAAGCCTTTCGGTTGAATACTTAATTAGCTATGTTTTATACACCGTGTTGTAGAGCGTTTTTTATTGCTTTTCAATAGGTTGTTTCTGTTTATTAAATTCTAAAATTTCCATATGATAACCTAATGTGTTAAAATATTTTTTCAAATAATAGTCTTTGTAATTAACTTTTGGATTTCGAATATCCACAGTTATAAGGAAGTCACTAAAATCAAAATCATTGTATTTGTAATATTCTTCTCCATTGTATTTTGGATATCGATTAATAACTTCTAATGCGCTATCGTAGTCGGTAGGTAGAATGTTCATATATCCCCAAATGTCAGAACTAAATCGTTCCATACTTGTTAAGAAGAAAATTCCCTTTTCTTGTTTCGTTGATAAATTCAGATTATTTAAGTCAAAACTCATTTGCTCTAAATTCAAATCCTCATGTTTATTTACTAAAATTCCGAAAATCATATTGTAATAAGCAGTTAACATTTCTTGATAACTGATTTGGTCAGATTTCACTTGCTTAATTACTTCCTTGTTTTTTATTGGATTGTCTTTGAACATATTGTAGTTCAAAGCTCTAATCATAAATATGTTTTCTAAAGTGCTTATGTCAGGTTTAGTTAAGAATTTGATATTCAGAATATCATTATTTGGTTTAATTAATTCCGCAATGAATTCTTTTTCTTTTTCAAGTTCAGGTGAACTAATTTTATAAATTTTTTCAAAAATCGAATTGTCTATATTGTTCGTATGATGGTAATTATGATAAGCTTCTGCTAAAAGAACTAATTCAGATTGTTTCGCTTGAGAAAAACAACTCAAAGTTAAAGTCAGAAGTATGATTGTGGTTATGTTCTTCATTTTCTTAAATGCTCTACAACGTTTAATATATGTGTCGTAGCAGGGCAAAATGTTACCTTGCTTTTTGATTTTTCTGCGCATTGGTTGCTAACTTTTACTTTTTGTAAGCACTGCGTCTAACCAAAAATACAATAACCATCCAATTGATTACTTTGCTCCTGTGGCATCATATATCTTGTTGTGTATCGTTTTATTTTATTTTTCCTTCTAATCCATTCCAAATTAGAGTATGCTTTTCAAGTTTAGAAAATTCCCGAAACAATTTCCCCAATTTATTTAATTCAGTAGGGTAGCATCGGATGCTAAATTCAGAAATCGATTTTTCAATTCCGTTACGATTATTATTAAGTCTAATTCTGATAAAACATTCGCTTGAATGTTTGATTAGTGAGAATTCGCATTTGAAGTAAAAGGCAAAATTGTCTTTCGGATTTTCTGAACCTAATTCCCAAAGAAATGCATTTTTAGAGTTAAACGGGAAGTCTTCTAAAGCATCTGCTAATATTTTTAATTTTTCTGCGTGATCATAAATTTCTAGTTGTCCAGAAGTCTCTCCATTTGAAGCATTAAAAATCAAATTTATATGATATGGTTCTTCGTAAGAGTTTCTTACAATTTTGATTAACTTTTTCACTTATTTCCCATTCTGTTTAATGATACACGATCTCGGCTATGAGTAGTTGCGTGGTTTAACACTTAACTTAGCAAGTACACCAAACTGAAAATCCATGAGGCTTTTCAGAAATAGGTAAGAACAAGCAATTACTTATAGTCATTGTTGGCAATAGTTATTTTTAATTTTTTACATTTTAACCCAATTTGATACACCATATGCATATTGGAAAAACAAAAAAGAACTAAAAGCTCCTGTTTTATCTTTATTAAAATGATAGGTCGAAATGCTATTGGGTCTAAAAAATGTATTTAAATAATGATAATCAACTCTATACTTTACTTTGTTCCAGGATTGCTCAAAGTAGAGTTCATTTTCTTCTAATACAATCGTTATTCTTAAATCTTGACCAAATTTTAATCCTTTAGATTGTTGATAGGTACCTGTTATTTTTCTTAGTATATCCTCCTTGTAAGGTAATTTTTTTCTGTCATTTTTTTGAATGACTTTCCGTCTAACAATATCATATTCATATCCATTTGTTAGCGTGTAAAATTGTTTTTCGCTTGCATCTAATTGGTAAATTGTGTCTCTTTCTTCCGACCATCTCGTATTATCGTAAATAGTGACATAACTTTTCCCTAAAACCCGAAATTTATTTTTGTGAAGAACAATTCCTGTATTCTCATCAATTCCTATACCTAACACATTAGGTCTTTCTTTTTTCAACTCAAACATATCAAATTGTCTATTTCTGGCAATGTGATGTTGGTCTATAGCCAAATTGGTTACAAATCCAAATCCATTTTTATAATCTCCAAGCATAATAGTATGGTTTTTGGAATCTCCACGAACAAGAACATCCCCCATTATAGAAGCTCCTGCAGAAGTACCTGCAATTACTTTTCCTTGATTTAGAAGAGTTTTTAATGAATTTTGAATTTTCGTGCCATTATATACTTTTGCTAAACGCCATTGCCTGCCACCCGCAATCCAAACAGCATCTGCTGTTAAAAGTTTTTTGTTTAAGAAATCACTATTAGCAACTTTTGTTTCTCTTGTATGAATAATATCAATGTTTTTAAAACCAAAATCTATAAAAGGTTTTTTTAAAAAATTTAAATCGCTTACCGAATCGATATATTTATCTTCCATTGCAGTAGGAATAATAACTACCTTACTTTCAATTCCACCTGCTAAGCCTGCAAATTCCGATATAAAAAAATCATTAGTGCAGTTACCACCCATTATTAATAATGTACCTTTTGTTTTCATCAAAGTCTCCTTTTGAGAAAATAAAACGAAAGGTATTAAGACAAGAATCAAAATAAGTGAACAATTTTTTTTCTGCATTTTTTCGTTTTAGTTATTGCCAACGTCGTTGGCAACTTTTTATTTTTCTTCGATTTTTATTTTTCCATCAACCCAATCTGGTAAATAAAAATTCATTCCCGTTTTTACTTCAATATCTATCAATTTATTTCTCAATTCCACAGTCCTTAATCCAATTGCTTTTCTTGCTTTATTTATTTTGGAAATATTTGATGTGGTAGGAGGGGTAAGGTAACCATATGTAGATTCGTTCCATTCTGACGTAACTGTTTTTTTCCAATCTTCAACTAGAGCAATTTCATATGGTGATATATATCCTTTCTTTAAGGATTTAATCAATTCCGGTTTTATGAAATTATACAAGGTGTCTTTTCTAACATAATCTGCTCCTTGGGAATTGTGATGACTTAAAATCGTTGAAACCCAGAAATCATTCCCTATAAGAAACTCTCCTGGATAATCATTAATCTCCATAATCTCAATTAGATTTATCAATTGTTCTTCACTGTGTTTGGGGAAATTTTCTAAAATAAATTTTTCTTGTTCTTGTTCGTCTTCAATAATATAGGCTTCATATGCGAGTTTCTGGTCTTTATCAATCATCAAGTTAATTCTATTTTTAAGTGTTGAATCAATTCTTTTTAAGAACAGACTACGCAAATCTTTATATTGTTTTTCAATGTTTTTCCAATCAGAATCAAGTAGATTTTTACTTAAGAATTTTTGTTCTTTGAGATTTGCTAATCCCCATCCATTGGATATAGCTTTTTTAATATAAATCAGCCCTTTTTCCTTTTCTCCAATTAGTAAAGAGATCTGAGAAGCGACTTTATAGTCACGAAGAAAAATGAAGTCATATTCGCTAAATAATTTTTCATATTTAAGTAACGCATCTTCAAATTTTTCTTGGCTAATTAATTCTTCTGCCAATATGGTTTCTGAATGGTATTTATTGTAATAAGTGTCCTCTTTTATACTGTTGTAGCAAGCAGTTAAAGAACAAAGAAAGCTAGAGAGAATAATTAAGAATCTAATTTTCATTTTTTTGAAATTGTTGCCAACGTGTTTATGTATGCTTAGTTACGTATTTTAGGTATCTAATTTAGCAAATACAAAACAAATAATAAATCAACGAGGATTTTCGTAAATAAGTTAGAACTAGCAATAAATTATATACGGTGTTGTATGCGGTTTTCTATTTTTGATAAATTAATTTTGCTAACTTTAGTACTTCTATAGGCAAGCCATCATCAGAATTGACTAAAATAGGTGTATTTGAAAGCAATGATATGACGATGTCGTCTTTTGGATATACTATTAAAATAGCTCCTGAAGAAGGTTCTTGCCCAACGTGGTACCAGATTTTTTTTCCATTCATATCTTTTCCAATATACCATCCTAATCCATAAGGCGTTGGGTTTTCATCTTTAGTGTATTGTGTTTTAAACATTTGTTTTTTGAAATTGTATTTAATAAAGTTGCCATATATCATTTCAATTCCAAATTTCAATAAATCATCAGTTGTAGAGATTATACCTCCTGATGCGTGACCATAACTTAAATCATAAGGTTCTGCTTCCTCTTCATTTGGATAATAAAATTTACTCTTATTAACCATTGTACTATCTGCAATATCACCATAGGTATTAAACATTAAAAGCGGATTCCAGATATGCTCTTGCATATATTCTAAATAGGTTTGTCCTGATGTACCTTCAATAGCAGCTCCGATTAAATTATACCCAAAAGAAGAGTATAAATATTGATCTCCTGGTTTAGACATTAATGTATCATTTTTAAATACGTTAATGGCTTCAGTTGCATTCTCAAAATGTGGATTTCCAATCACTTCATCGATGCTAATTTCGTAATAATCACGGATTCCTCCTAAATGCCCTGCTAGTTGACGTGTTGTAAGCGTATGTTTCTTTTCAGGAAAAGTCGGTACATATTTTCGTACATCAACATCTAAATCTAATTTATCTTCTGAAGCTAACTTAATAATAGCTGTTGCTGTCATAGGCTTTGTAACACTTGCAATTCTGAATCGTGTTTGTGAAGTAACTTTCTCATCATTCTGAACGTCTGAATACCCAAAACCTTTTGAAAATATCGTTTTTTTTCTCTCACTAACCGAGAGTTGCATACCAGGAATATTATAATTTTCTCGAAATGCCTCGCCCCATTTTTCAATTTTCGATATGATGGTTTCTTCTTGAGTCTCATACGTGCTCTCATCACTACTTACTTGTTGTGAAGGTGTAGTACTCATCAATACTTTAGCAGAAATAATACTAGTTGACCTATTCCATTCAGCAAAACTACTTCCGCGTGAATAGCATTTATATTTTCTCAAATCGGACTTAGTTTTTGTAGTGCCAAAAGCAATAATTGGAATGGGTGCATTAGTAGACAGCTCTTGTGTTGCTACTAAATTACCATCGACATAAACGCTATCCTTCTTAATCTTATCAGGATTTTGTTCTTGATATTTTTTCAAAGTCATAAACATCTCAACGCGATCTATATCTTCTATAATCCATTCGAACATTAAAAAAAAAGAGTCTTGTGGGATGCGATAGTAATACTGAGATACGTCAAAATCTAGCCAACCTCTTTGTATACTAGATTTTATTACAAAACTCTCATTAAACAAATCTTCTCCTGGCATATTATTATTTGCCTTATCCACACTTAAAAAACGTAATCGAACTTTAAATTCAGGTCTTGTATTTCGAGTTATAAATAAGGCAGCGTTCTGCACATAATTAAAATTTTTCTTTTTATCAATTAACAGTGCCATTGCTCCGCCTGCTGAGACAGAATCTACTTGCATAACACCTTGAACCATCAAATGCCGTTTTCGATTACCCAACCATTCATTTTTATATTTTTTTGAGCTACTTGTAATCAGTACTTCGTCTAAAGCTGTTATTTTTTCTTTAAGGCGTATTGTGTTTTCTTCACTATTAATCAACGCAGCTAATGGAATCGATTGTTGTTCAAAACCAATAGCAGAAAACAAGACTTCCTTTGTTGAGTTTTCTTCAGAAACCTTAAGAGTAAAGCTTCCATCACTATTAGAAATTGTTCCATTACTTGTATTAATTATACCAATGTTAGCATAGGGAATTGGTATATTGTTTTTTTTGTCTAATACTCTTCCTTTTATTCTTAACTGACAAAAAACAGATGAAAACACTCCAAAAAATAGTAAGTAGGTTAAAAATATATTCTTATTCATAAGTTTTAATTAGAGATATTTTATTTTGATCAAATTTGGAATGTCTTAGACATTTAGAGACGTAAAAAATCAAGAAATGGTTGCTTCAGAAAATGGTTTCAAATTGCACATAACGTTTAATATATGTGTCGTAGCAGGGCAAACACACCTGAACCAATCGATTTATATGCGCATTTTTATTTCTTATTTAATTTATAAAAATCTAGCGCCATTACAAAAAGGAAATGACCTTTAGATCTGGCTCTAAATTTTACTCTGATTTCATATATGATGTTACACACTTTACTTTTCTTTTACCTCTTGTTTACAAAATCGTTCTCCAGTCTTTTTATCAAATCCACAACTTATAGTTACAGTTTTTACTTTGGTTTTATAAAGAGGTAATCGAATTTTTGGCAGTTCTTTTTTCCATTGCCAATTTTCTATATGAGGTTCATAATCATAAGTTATGTCAAACTCAGTGATATACTTTTCAGTGTCATTTTTTATCAAGTCTTCGTTCGCTATAGTCAAAGTCCGAATTATGTCTTTTCGAAAATTATTAGTTTTGTCAATAGGTATTATTTCAATTTTTTTATTATCTCCATTGTTAATTAATAACACCCTAACAATTACATCTTCTTGGTTTTTCCTATAATCGTAATCAGTATTTATTTTTCTAAGTATTGTTTTTACATAATTATATCCACTATCAATAGTTTTTACCTTTAAGAAATCTTCATATTCATACTTTTTATATAAATCAGTATCCTGAGCTTTTATTCTTTGGATTCTAGTAATTGCTTAACCAAAGATTTCAACTCTTTAATTTCTTTAGTTTGTTTTTCTAACAATTTAATTTTTTTCTCCTGTTGGATTGTGTAAAGAGTTAATTCTTCTATTTTTTGTAGTAACTGAATTTGAAATACACCAACATTTACTCCATTTTTTTTCATTTCTTTAGCTGAAGCTATTTCTGGTAAATGCTTTTTTTCCTTGATATGGTTCTCGATAAATTCTAGGGTAGGTAAATTATAATTATTGTCAAATACAAAGTCAGCCGTCGGAGTTAGCGTAACTTTTATTTCTTTGGATTCTAATTTCCCAAAAATTGCCACATTCCCATTTGGTTTGAATAACATTTTATGAGTTCCATCAAAAGCAAATCCAATACCACTAGTTTTATGGATATTGATTCCAAACCCAGAGTTGTCTAGAGTTCCAATAGCAGGATCTGAAGGTACAAATGTATTGGCTATCCTTAATTCATTATCTAATAACATTACAGGAGAAATAATCTCTCCACTTGGTTTTATTATTGTTTTATGAACTCCGTTAAAAGCGAATCCGATACCATTAGTTTTATGGATATTGATTCCAAACCCAGAGTTGTCTAGAGTTCCAATAGTAGGATCTGAAGGTACAAATGTATTGGCTATCCTTAATTCATTATCTAATAACATTACAGGAGAAATAATCTCTCCACTTGGTTTTATTATTGTTTTATGAACTCCGTTAAAAGCGAATCCGATACCATTAGTTTTATGGATATTGATTCCAAACCCAGAGTTGTCTAGAGTTCCAATAGCAGGATCTGAAGGTACAAATGTATTAGCTATCCTTAATTCATTACTCAATAATGTTACTGGAGCAACAATTTCTTTAGTCGTTTGTAATTGATTACTAGTTTCGTTGAACTGTTGAGCTTGAATTTCTAAGTTAATTCCAATTAATAAAAACCATGTTAAAATAATAATTCTTTTCATTTCCGTTTTGTTTATAATTACTTTATAGGAGTAAGTGTCTTAATTACACAAAATGTTACCACTATATTTTGAGAAAATTGCTTATAACGTTATATATAAGTGTCGTAGCAGGGCAAAATGTTACCTTGTTTTTCGATTTTTATGCGCATTGGTTGCTAACTTTAACTTTATGCAAACATTGCGCCTTACCAAAAATACTATAACCATTCGATTCATCACTTAGCTGCTATGATCACATATATAGTGTTAGCGTGTCGTTCTTATTTTCGCAGATCTTTTTCAGTCATTTCTGAATTATATCTTTTACCATCCTTGTCAAAAGACCAGACATTTGAAACTTCACGAAGTTCAGGTAATTTAGTTTCGTCCAATTTGACTTTTTGCTTTACAACTCTTCTGAATTTTCTATTTGCGTCTCGTTTATTTTCTTTTTCAGATGTGGCAGTTGTATTTCCGTGAATTTTTGTTTTCTTTTTCGATCGGCTCATAATTTAATTTTCTTTCGTATTTCCATTCTCATCAATGAAGTTTAGCTCAAAATATTCTACTTTTTTGATTAACCCTTCTAAATTCCCAAGACAACTTTCTATATCATTTTCATTATCAGTATCCCATCTAACAAGTAAATCTCCAGACACATATTTTCCATTATCATCAGTTATTGGAATTTCGATTACAACTCCGTACTCATTATCATATTCAACGATATTTCCGATTTTTAAATTCTCCGTCATCTTTTGATACATATAATGAACCAAATAGCCCCAACAATAAAAGCTAAAATCCCAAATAGCAACAGAAATGTATTTACGGGATGACCCATTTTCATTGTAAAACCAACACCAATCATTAACCAACCTATGATTACGAGTAATATAGAACTCAGTATTTTATGCGTTCTTTTCATTTTTTTTTTTGGATGCACGCTAACGTTTAATATATGTGTCGTAGCAGCGCAAATTGTTAGCCTGCTTTTCGATATTTCTGCGCATTGGTTGCTAATTTTTACCTTTTGTAAGCATTGCGCCTTTATAAATATACAACAACCATTGTATTGATTACTTGGCTGCTATGACGTATATATAGTGTTACCCACTTTTATTTTTCTACAACCTCCCACAATTCATATGAACACCATTTATTTTCTCCTTTTTTCATGATCTCAATTTTATCTTCTTCTATTTTTTGATATTCACCATTTATTTGATCCCAAACATCATATTCCAAAATTATGATTCCTTGTTTGTCGCAACTCTCTTTAAGTTTAACTTTAATCTCAAACTTTTCTTTGTTTAGTTCTGTAACAATTCCGTGTGCAATACATTTATCTTCCTCGTATTTTTTTTCTTGTTTTTTTGATATGAAATCATAATCATATAAGAATTCCACGATATTCCCAATTTCGAATTCACTAAACTCCTCAATTTTACTTTCAGTTTCTTTTCTCTCGGATTCTGCCCAATAGTTTTGGTAATATTTTATTTGCTTGTCTAACTCAATTGACTTTCCATTTAGTTTTCTATGAAGTGAAGTTAGAATTATGCCAGACATATCATCTGGATGATGAATTCCTAATTCTCTAAAGTGTTTAGATATTTTTGAAGTTCCAGACCAAAGATTCCAATTGTTTCTTATGGACATACCGGTTGAGAAGTGTAAACCCGAAGTTGCTTCTGTTTCTTCTTTATTTTCAAACTCTTTCAGTATCTTTTCAGGAGTTTTGCACTCAAAATATGCTATAGCATCAGATAAGTCAGTAGGAATGTAATTTTTAATGTATTTATTACAATTATTTTGTCCGATTAACAAAGTCGGTAGAAGAAGTAAAAAGAGAAGAATTTTATTTTTCATATTCGATTAGTTTTCTCAAATCTAATTAGCCCTCTAGATTTAGAAAACTCAAATTGAGTAAACTATTCATTTCATTTAGTTAACTACTTTTCACAATTGTAGGTAACGTTAAATATATGTGTCGTAGCGGGGTAAATTGTTACCTTGCTTTTCGATTTTTCTGCGCATTGGTTGCTAACTTTTCCATTCTGTAAGCATTGCGCCTTACCAAAAATACAGCAACCATTCGATTGGTCACTTAGTTGCTATGAACACATATATGTTGTTAGCGGTTGTTTTTATGATACCCAAAGCGTATTCCTATCCACAATTTTCCATTTTCCATTCTCTTTGAGACAGAATATTATTTCGCCTGATCCGCATAAACTTCCACAAGTAAAATTAAAGTAGAAAACCGCCCTATCGTTTTTTGGGTTTATTTTAAAATCAGAGAATCTTATTGCCCCAATGAACCTATAATCTGTATTATTCCAATACTTTTTATTTTGTTTTTCCAGTTTTCTTAAATCCTTGATGATATATTTTCCTGTTTGGGATATTTTATTCAGTTCCAATTTACCTTTCTTAAATGTTGTACTGTCCACCAATTGAGTGAAGAGTTGGTCAAAATCCAATGAGTGTAGAGTATCTGAATAGTACATTCTTGGGAATGATGATTTTTTAATATTCCAACCTCTAAATTCCTTTTTTGAATTAAGATGAAAAGGGTCGAGACCTAATACCAATTCTTTTGTTTCCAATTTAGGGTTATTAAAAGCTTCGTCAAATTTATCCTTTTGATTTTTGTGACTTATCGAATCTTGCCAGTTTTTAGCATATTGTAGAGGGATTGGAGGAATTGGAAGTTTCTCATAATAATACTCCGTTCCAATTAGCTCAACGAATATATCATTAAGTAATTCAATTTCGGTAACAGCATCTTTTTGTTTAGGAAAACAGCTTACCAAAACTAAGAATAAACTAATATATTGAATTACCTTTTTCATATTGCCGCTAACGGTCTCGTGTATGGTTTGTTGCGTGAATTTAGCGATATACTTAGCAAGTACAAAACGACGAGGAAATTCCGCAGGAATTTCCGTTGTAAACCTTAACTGGCAATGAACTATACACATTGTTAGCCACTGTATTTTTATAATTCTTTTTCCATTGCCATAAAATCAAAATTTTCTTTTCCAATCTGGAAGTCGTGATTCCCAATTTTTTCAAATCCATTTTTCTTATAAAAGTTTAATGCCCTTTCATTACTATTTAAGACTGACAACCAAATTTTTTCAAACTCCAATTCTTTTGCCTTCTCCAAGAGTAGATTCTGTAATTCCAACCCAATTTTCATTGACAAAAAATCTTTTAGCACATATATTTTTTGAAGTTGACATATGTTTTCCGATTCGATAAATTCAGATTTCGAATTCAGTTTGAGTTTTGCATACCCAACAGGTAATCTATCTATAAAAGAAATCCAGTAAATGTTATTAGATTTAGAAATACTTTTTTCTATTTTTTCAACTGAAAAGGTTGAATCATAATAATTAAGTAAATCTTGCCTATCTCGAAAAAAATGGCCGAAAGTTTCAGTAAAAGTTATTCTTGCAAGAAGAGCAATGTATTCAGCATCTTTTTTCTCCGCTAAGCGTGTTTTTATTTTATTCATTCGGTTTTTCGATATTGTGGCTAACGTTTAATATATGTGTCGTAGCAGGGCAAAATGTTACCTTGCTTTTCGATTTTTCTTGCGTATTGGTTGCTAACTTTTACTTTCTGCAAGCATTGCGCCTTACCAAAAATACAACAACCATTTGATTGATGACTTTGCTGCTATGAACACATATATAGTGTTATGTGTTTTTTTTATTTTTCAGTTAAGGAATTCAATTTTTTTTTGATAATTGATTTTTCTATTTTCTCAAAATTAACTTTTTCGATCTTTAGGTCGGAGATAAATCTAAAAAAGGAATCCGTTTTCTGGTCAGCGGCATACCAGATATAATTAGTATTATTCTCAAATACGTCAAATAACAAAATTCTCTTCTTTTCCATATCAAGATTTTTAGATGTTTCTTTGTAAAACGAATCTAATAATTCATCTAACTCATCCCTTTCCAGAGATGAGAATTTCCCTCCATCACTTTTAGTTTTTGCGATGGTGTATTGTTCGTTAGTAGTTGCATTTTGCGAAACAGACTCTTTACATCCAAATATCAAGATCAAGACTGTAAAAATAAGTGATATTTTTATTTTCATTCGATAGTTTTAATTACACATAACGTTTAATATATGTATCGTAGCGGAGCAAAATGTTACTCTGATTTAGACAAAAACTGCGCATTGGTTGCCAACTTTTACTTTTTGCAAGCATTGCGCCTTTATAAATATACAAGAACCATTTGATTCATCACTTAACTGCTATGATCACATATATGTTGTTGGCAAATCGTTTTTTATCGTTTCTTATGTTTTCCTTTTTCAACTATACAGCCACAATCAATTTCCGAAATCGGTTTTATTGAGTTCTTTTTAATTTTCCATTTCGTTAAACTCAAATCGGGATAGATTGGTATTCCAATTCCGAAGTAAGTTGAGTCAGATTTGATTAGTGAATCTCGTACAGATTCTAAATAATTCTCCGTAAATTCTCTGTCATTTTTAAACCTGATTTTTCGGTTTTCAACAGAGTAAGTTCCAGTTATTTCTGCTTGGCAAGCACCCAATCCGTATTTATATTTAAAAACTCCATTTACTTTTAATTCCATAATTGACCATTTTTCAAAATCATTATCAACTGAATAATATTTTCCGTTCAATTCGGTTTTTTTGTTTTGTCCAAATGAAATTAAAAATGTTAGAATTAATATGGATAAAATAGTTTTCATTAGATTCTATCAAATGGTTGCCAACGTTTAATATATGTGTCGTAGCAGAGCAAAATGTTACCCTCACTTTCGATATTTCTGCGCATTGGTTGCTAACTTTTACTTTCTGCAAGCATTGCGTCTTACTAAAAATGCAATAATCATTCGATTCATCACCGAACTGCTATGATCACATATATGTTGTTGTACGCTGTTTTTATTTTTTCATTATTCCAGCTCTGTCAAAGTATTCGCCAATCGAATATCTTGGAAGTCCTTTTTCGTAACCCAACCGATAAAATCCAATACCGTTACTTTTTCGTTCAGTCGCCGATTCTTGGATTTTTTTAGCCTTTTGAATTATGTCAAATTCCGTCCATTCCGATTTGTTTTCAAGGATTTCTCCTTTTTTTAACCCACCTTTTGGACCAAAAGGAACAACGACAATTTTTGTTGCATTAAATTTCTGATTTCCAAATTCAGATTTCAAGTTTTCAATTTCGCTAGAGTCAAAAGAATTCCAATTCACATTTTTAGTTCTCCCAAATCTCATCGGTAAATCAGGTCGAAAATATTGTAATTCCTTTTCTGTTAATGGCAGATTTTCAATCAATTTCGATTTATTTTTGAAAATCTCCAATGACATTCGGTAGAAAATAGTTTTGACACGAAAATTGTCCGAAAAAGTCCAGTTCTTATCCGACCAAAGACAATCATAAAAAACTTCATAATCGTCAAATCCAATTATTCGAAATGGTCTTTCATCAAATCCTGTTTTATAAATATCTCCTAATTTCACTTTTTCGTAAATGGTGTACAACGTTATAAGTATATGTCGTAGCAGAACAAAATGTTACCAAGCCATCGACTTTTCCTGTGCAGATTTTAAAACTTTCTCTTTCTAAAATCTTTGCGCCGTAGCAAATATACAAGAACCTTTGGGTTATCATTTAGCTGCTATGACATTATACTTGGTGTTAGCAATTGTTACTTTATTTTCCTTCCGTTTTTATAGTGAACAGTTATCGATTCTCCATTCTTAGCATAACAGAATTCCTTTCCGTGTTTTTTCTTATTCAAGTATTCACAACTATATGTTAGTTTTCCATTTGTAAATTGTTCTACAAGGATCTTTATTCCGTCATCATTATAAGTTGTAGTTTCAAAAATTTCATTTTCGAGACTATATTTATGTTCTTTTAAAAGAACTGATGGTTTATTCGGATTGTAAATGGTTTTATTGGAGACTCTTTTTTCTTTTCCATTGTAGTATAAATTGCTACACAGAATAATTCCATTTTTGTATTCCTCTTCATATTTCAAATGCCCATTTTTATGTTTCCATTGAACTATTCCAGTAAAAATTTCATCGTTGGATATTTTATACGTTAAATCATTATGATCGGCAGTATATACTTCTTTCCATCCAATTTTTTCTTGAGCTACTAGATTATTAATATTTAAAATCAAGAAAAGAGTTAATATATATTTAATTTGATTCATAATTATTGCTAACGTCTCGTATAAGAAACGTAGGGGCAGGTGATAGGTGATACGTTTCGGATTGGTAATAAGCCAAATATAAATATTTTGCTTTTATCTCTTTCTCGTAAACGCCAAATTTTATAGTTGGCGCCTTTGCAAATAAACACAGACCTTTCGATTAAACCTAAATGCCCTATGTTTTCTTATACATTGTTACTTGCTTTTTTATTTGGATAAGATCATTTTTTTTGTACCTATTTCTTTTCCATCTGATATTAACTTATATATGTATAATCCTGCTTGTAAATCTCCTCCATTTATTTTGATATATTTATTTCCTCCTTTTAAGTTGTTAAATTCTAAAAGTAAATTCCCATTAAGGTTGAATATATATAATGATGTATTTCTGGAATTTATAGGAATTGAATATTTAATAAAAGTGTCATTTTTAAAAGGGTTAGGTGTATTTTGGTAAAGAATTACATTGTCTTTATTAACAAAATCATTATTGTAAGTTGTTTCAAAATTATCCAAAACATTTTTTAGTTTCTCTTTAAGAGTATTTATTTCATTTTTTAATAATTCGTTTTCATTTTTTAATTCTTTTACAGCTTCTACAATAATTGGAGTCAAACCTGTATAATTTACAGCTAGATATCCCTCTTTGTCTTCCATTACTAATTCGGGAAATGTCTTTTTTAATTCCTGTGCAATAAATCCATATGTCCTCCCTGTATTAAATTTTCTATTTTTAAACTGATTATTTTTATAATTATAGGAAACTCCGTTAATTTCTGATATTTTATCAATAGCTTTGTTAATGCTATTTATGTTTTTTTTAAACCTTTTGTCAGAAGTTTGCCAAACTGTTGCCAAGGCATTACCATGAACGGTTAATTTATAATTATCTGTTGTGCTTAATGTCATTACTTTTCCATTACCAACGTAAAAACTAAAAGGTCTGCTGGTCAAACTATAATTTTGTTTCAAAAATGTTTCATTTTCGTTAGCACCCATTATGAGCCTAAGGTTATTTGAATTATCATTATTTAAAGTAGTCATTTGTGCATTAACACCTCTAAATGTAAGGTTATTACTGTCATTAGATATGCTGCCATCTTCTCTAAAAGCCCAATAAGTTATATCATTTCCAGATCGATTTCTGCTGAATTCAATATCGTGAGTATTTGCAAGTCTAATCCAAGTTTTATTTCCATCTCCTGCATTACCATTTCCTCTAGTTTCCATTCCGATAGCTGCGGTGCCATTTGAAGAATTAAGTGATTTTATATTTAAATAACCTCTAATGTGAGTATTTCCGTTAATGAAATTTTGCCAAGAGCTTGTATTAGTGTTCTCTCCTATTCCTATTTGGGAAACATCATAAACTGGGTTAATTATAAATCTCTCCGTTGAATTTGTATTACTTCCAAATGGTGCAAATTCATCCCACTGTCTTATGGAAAAACCCATATTACCATTATTTTGATAATCACTAGATATTTGCCATGCTGCTTTACTTTTTCTTCTAAATAGCAAACTGGTTTGCCAACCCTTACCATTAATTAAATTAGTTCCTCCTTCCGCATCACTTTGTGATTCAGTATTAATATTATCCACAATGATAGCAGGATGATAATATGATTTTATTATAAATTCATTTTCTGGCACATTATTACTTCCTTCTTTTTGTTTATGAATAAATAAATGTGGTAGATATGGAAAAGGATCTCCATCATTCCCGTAAAGTTTAGAAATACTATTTATTTTACCTCTTCCAAGTAAATTGGGTTGCGGAATTGTATAATTTGCTTTGGATAATTGAACTGTTTCGTCCGAAAAATCAATTTGAGCTGTAGATGAAATAGAGTAAAATAAAAATATAAGAATTATTATTCTTTGTATTGAGTTATTTTTCATAGGTTTTGTTTTATAAAATTTTGAGTAACGTTTTTGTAACTAATTAAAAACCAATTGTTTTTTATTCCATTTCTTCCGTAAAAAGTTACCTCAAAGTAATTAATTTTTCAGGAAATAGAGGGAATGTATAGTAAGGTTTAATATATGTGTCGTGGCGAGACAAATTGTTACCTATTCAGAGTAATGTTTTTGTAATTAATTTTTCAGGAAATAGAGGAAATTGCAAGTAACGTTTAGCTATGCGTAGTGCGGAAGCAAAAAATTACTAATCTTCGAATCAGCACTTAGCCAAAGTTTATGTTTTGTTTTTACCTTTTTTAAAATACTAAATTTAAATCTTTGGCGACAAACCAAATAAGCAATAAACTTTCGGTCCAACCCAAACACCGCATTATCGCATAGGTGTTGTTACCCAATGTTTATTTTTCATATCCGTGTTTCTTTTTCCAGTCAGATATTTCAATTTCTTCTTCAGGAGAAAGCTTTAACCTTTCTTTTTCAGATGCATTAAACCAGTAAACAAAAATTCCTATCCAAAATAAAGTTCCAGTCAAAAGTAAAATAAGTCGTTGTTTGAATTTTAGTTTAAAGTTTTCATTCCGCAATTCGATAAGATCTTTACCAACAGTCCACTTACCAACAAGAATAAATGGAGCAACGGCAAAAATGTATAACATTCTTAGAATAGAGTATCCTTCCGATTTATTTTGTTCTAAAGTGTTTTCTAGTTCAACAATATAATCATCTGCTTCTTTTTCCCACTTAGAAATTACTTTTTCTTGCTCTTTTTTAGAAACATTTCTTTTTTCAAGTTCCAGTTTTGATTGCCGAATAGCTTTTTCATTCCAATGCTCTTTTCCTGAATATACAATTTCAATTAATTCCTCAGTTTTACGTTCAGATATTGGTGGAGTGAATTCAGTCATTTATAATATTGGGTAACGGTCCTTGTATGTTGTATATGCCTGCCGAAGGCGGCATATACAACATACAATTTGTTACCCTACGTTTTTATTTTTAATAGTCAATTATTCCGTCGTTGTATTTTTCTTTCAGATATTTATTTACTAATTGGTTATAGCATTCCATCTCAGGTTGAATTATGCATCCCATTCCGACACTTTCAATTTCATACTTTTCCATAAGTGTCTTTGCTAATTCAATATCGTATCCAATGCCAAACTGGAAATAAAAGATTTCTTCATTTTTTAAGTCAGTTAGAAATCTTTTTTCCATTTCTTTACAAGTTTTTATTTCAGAGTATTCAGCATATTTTTTGTTAATCTGAATACTTTCATAAATACCAGGAAATATATATAAATTCAGTGCTAAAGATATACTGAATGTTCCAATCATAATTTTGACTAATAAGTTTCGCCAATTTTTATTGAAAAAATATAATCCAGTGCACAAAACTCCTATTCCAAAAAATCTTTTGGCATATTTTAATTCAACAGAATCAAAACTTGTCCCAGTCAATTCGTTGTTATGATTATAAACGGACAATACAAGTGCCGTAATAATTAGAATTAGAAGTATATACTTTACCTTATTATTCAATTGTTATCCAACGTTTTTATTTTTTAATTTTTTATTTTTATTGTAATTGTATTCCCAAGTTTTGAATCTCATCTTGCCTAAGAAACTATTCCACTCATGTCGAATTCCACCCAATTCCCAATTAACATCAAATTGTTCAGAGTCATTTTTTCGATAGCTTGGAATTCCAATTTTACAATGTAACATAGGTTCATCGTCTCTTACGGTTTCATAAAAATCTAATTCGAGAGATGATTTCGGATAGTACTGAATTTCGATTATAGTTTTCTTTTTTTTACTCTTGTAGATATGCAAGTTTATGTCATAAAGATTTTCATAAATAGTTTTTAATTCAGTTGTTATTTCATTAAGTGATTTAGGTTCTTTTCCATTGTTCTCTTTTTTTCGTTCCGTTCTGTTCTGTAGATCTTTTCCTATTTCTGAAATAATATAAACTGTATTGTCCGAAATTTCATTCCAACAAGAGCTTCTAACCATTTCTAATAGAGTAGAAGTAGCTTCTTTTAAATTCAGTACGAGATTATTTTTCGTGACTTTTTTCAAATGTTGGGTAACGGTTAGTATAAGGAACGTAGGGCAGAGGATAAGCACTACATTTCGGATTATAACTAAGCCAAATTTACATATTTTGCTTTTATTTTTCTCTAAATGCCAAATTGGAAATTTGGCGACCTCATAAAGAAGCACAGGCTTTCAAATTAAGCATAAACCGCCCTATGTTTTTTATACCTTGTTATGTGCAGGTATTACTTTATCAGAGTTCAAATTGTCCGTTTCTATATTTTCAGTAATTAGCACTATTCTCGATTGTATTCTAAAAGCCGGGTTCTATTTTGATATTATATTTTGTTAAAAGTCCAACTACCGTTTCTAAAGTAAATTTAGCTCCTTTAATTTGATTATTTTCTGGGTCAATTGAAAAGTTGTAAGAACTTCTAAAATCAGTATTTTGCAAGTTTGTGTTTTTGAATATTGCATTTTGTAAGTCACAATCATCAAAAACGGATAAACTCAAATCACACTCCGTAAAATCAACTTCTTGAAGTTTGGTTTTCTGAAATGAAAATTTTGAAAGTTTCCGTTTAAAAAATGACGAATGATTTAATTGGCATTTGTCAACTTTTATTAAAAATCCAAAGTCGTTACATTTATCGAATTGTAAACCTAACATTTTACAATCTTTAAAAAGTACATTTTGAAATCCTGTTTGTAAAATATGAGCTGAACTTAAATTACAGTCATAAAATTCGCAGTCTATAAACCTAATTTTCGACAAATCAGAATTCGAGAAATTACAATTTAAAAAAGTACATAATTCATATTCGCCTTTTTCAAGTCCATTTTCCGAAAAGTCCTTTTTTTTAAATGTTTTTTCTTCTATAAACTGTTCATTCATTTAATCTCGATGTTTCTTTCCGCTTGCACATAACGGTAAATATAACAAACGTTGCTGACCCGAAGGGCAGCTATGTTTTGTTATATAGTGTTATAAGCTTTTATTTTTTTATTTCAAGTAGCTTTTTAACAAGTATTTTTAACTCCGCGATTTCTTCTGATTGCTTATCTAGTTGTTTTTCTTGTTCGATGGTGTAAAGTGTCAATTCCTCAATCTTTTGTAACAATTTAGAATTCATTTCACCAAGTAAAATTCCATTTTCTTTAACTTCTTTAGCACTTGGAATATCTTTTAAGTGTCCTTTCTCCTCAATATGTTTTTCCACTTCTTGAAGTGTTGGTAATTTATAATCATCGTAAAAAACAAAATCAGACCAACCTGTTTCTACTTTTATTTCTTTTGCTCTTATTTTTCCATTAACAGCTAGTTTCCAAGAGCCAATATTAGTTGTTCCTATACCTAAATTACCACCATTTAAATAAGAATTTCCATCTGGTCTGAGAACAACATTTAGGTCTCCATTAGTATTCCTAAGATAAACTGCGGGATTTCCATTGTTAGCCCAAAATCCGCTATTTTGATTACTGGATTTGATAAGGTAAAGCCAATTCGAAGGAGTTCCAGAAATTTTTTGATAAAAATTCCCTGTCGTATAAACTTGGTCAGTTAGTAACTGAATTTTTGGAACATTACAACCTCCATCGCAACTTAAATTATATAATATGATTTCATTTTTGTTTCCATTTTGATCTTTTCCAGCTCCTAAGTATAAATTTTGATTAGCAGGATAAGTAAATAGAGCTCCAGTTGCATTATTGTCCGTAGTATGCAAATATTGCCCATATATATGTCCGTTAACAGTTAATTTACCATTAACAGTTTCATCTTGAGCTTTTGTAATTAATGTAATTCCTAATAATACAATTGATAATACTACATTTTTCATTCTGTTTTTTGTTTTCAATTTGTTGTTTTTATAGTTTTTTCTATTATTAAGTGTCTTCTATCTGTAAAATGTTACCTCAATGTTTTAGAAATTATGAGTAATGGTTAAATTTCTTATAAAATTCCTACATAAGATTTAACTAGTTAGCAAAAGAAGTTAATAGAGTATCTTTTTATAGGGGATTGCTTATAACGTTTAGCTATGCGTAGTGCGGGAGCAGAAAATCACAGGTTCTCAGAGCTAGCACTTAGCCAAAGTTTATGTTTTGTTTTTATATTTTCTAAAATACTAAATTTAAATCTTTGGCGACAAACCAAATAGACAATGACCATTCGGTTAAACCAAAAACCGCATTATCGCATAGGTGTTGTTACCACACGTTTTTTATTCCAATTTTATATTTATCCGCAACTTTTTGATCAAAAACTATTGTTAAGTGATCTTTCATTCCCATTGCTTTTCCGTCAGTTATTTCGAGAGCAGAAAACCAGATTTCTTTTCCATTCTCAAATTCAATTCGAACATCTTGCGGATAGTAATTTCGTTTGTCCTCGTTAATCAAACTCCAATAAGACCAACAGCTTTCAATTTCACTGATTTTTATTCCGATTAATTCAGTCCATTTTTGGTTACTATTTGCATTATATTTTTTAGCTCCATTTTCGGAACTGAATTCAGTCAATATATTTCCTTTGCGAAATTTGACATCATATTGGGTGAATTCAGTTCCCCAAACAAAATAATAAGCTTGTTCATCAGTAGTTATTAATTCAACTCCATAATCAAGTGAATGATAATCAGTTTCATCCCAAAGTGGTTTTCCGTAATCTATTTCGAAATAGTTGACGTCAGAAATGGATTTTCCAATTAATTCTTTAATCGGGTTTTCATAATTTTCTATTTCCGCTTGGATTTCCATGTGATGTGTGGTAACGTCTCGGCTATGATTAGTACGGGAATTAAAAGTGCTGAACTTTCGATTAAGCACTTAGCCAAAACTTTTTATTTTGTTTTTAATTTATCTCTTTTTAAAAGCCAAATTAAAAATTTGGCGGACTTTCTAAATATACACAAACCTTTCGGTTAAGCTCTTATTTAGCTATGTTTTATACACCGTGTTGTAGCACGTTTTATTTGATTGTTTATTATTTTACTTATTTCATCAGCTTTATCCACAATCATAAAGTGCCCTCCATTTTCAATTAATTCCATTTTAGTATTTCCTTTAGGTGGAATCAATTTGTCTTTCGTTCCATTTATTTTTAGGACATTTTTTAATTGAGTTATATTTTTCCAGTTTGTCAATTCATTAACAGCCCATTTAGCAAACAACAGGTCAGTATCATCCAAAATATCATTAAGTAATTTGGTGTTTTTTGCTCCAAATAAATATTTAGCAATTAACCTTGGAGGGTCGAATAGAGAAGTAGGCATCAGTTTTATCAATTTCGTTTTTCCAAACCACCTGAATATTGTTCTTAATTCATTTTTTGTATGAGCTGAAGAAATCAGAATTGTTGTTTTAGGATTGAGAATCTTACTTATTTCACTTGCTATTAATCCTCCGAAACTAACTCCAATTAAACAGAAATCATTTTTAGTATCTATTACAACACTTAACCTCTTAGAGTAATTTTCAATAGATTCATTTTTATGTGGATCAATCCAATCAATGGGAATAAATTCAAACTCCAATGATAAAGAATCAAAAACTCTTTTGTCAGCACCAAGTCCACTTATTCCATATATTTTCAATCTCTATATTTTTTTTGAGTAATGTGCTACAACGTTTAATATATGTGTCGTAGCTGTGGCAAATGTTACCTAACTTTCGACGATTTCTGCGCATTGGTTGCTATTTTTTTCGTTTTGCAAGCATTGCGCCTTACCAAAAATACAACAACCATTCGATTCATCACTTAGCTGCTATGATCACATATATAGTGTTGTAACTAGTTTTATATTCCTTCCAATTTACAAAGTTCCTCTCCGGTTTTCAGAATTTTATTAGTTGGGCATATGTTACTGATTCTCCCATCCGCTATACTTTCAAATTCCATTGTGATTTTTTCATTTTCTATTTCGCATATGACATTCCCTTCTTTAACTAAATCTCCTGTTTTAAAGTGCCATCTCACAACCCTGAAATTGCTTAGATTTCCAAATTCAGGAAGTAACACAGGTAATGTTTTTCCTTTTTCAAGTATAAACTTATTAGACTTTGTTTGAGCATTATTAGCTAATCCAACCTCTTCCTTGGTTTTGAATCCTGGAATACTTTTCAATTCTTCAATTAACTCATTCCTTTTTTTGTTTGAAGTAAAAAGTTTTTGAATTAGTGATTTAATCATTTTATCTCAATTAGTTACAACGTCTCGGCTATGGTTAGTACGGGAATTAAAAGTAGTAAACTTTCGATTAAGCACTTAGCCAAACTTTTTATTTTGTTTTATCTTTTTTGTTCTAAAGCCAAATCAAAAGATTTGGCGGACTTGGTTTAAAGCTCTAAACTTTGGGTTAAGCTCCAAAACCCGTATTAATTATAGCCCTTGTTGGCAACAGTTTTTATTTTGTTTCGATTAATATTCTAGCGTTTTCCTGATTCGGCCATTTATCTGCTTTCATACAAATAGCAATTTGTTCAATCCAATATTTCTCATCTTGAATATTATTAATTGTGATCAATTCAGAATTATATTGATTAAGTAATTCAGTAATGTTTTTTTCGGTTGATAATTTAACAAAAGTCAGAGCTAGAGCTTCTTTTGTCAGTTTTAGTGATTTTAGATTTTTAGGCAGAATGTCGAGCGTGCAAAATAAAGAATAGTATAAATTATATAATTCCTCATAATTCAGCGAGTTTGGTAATTTCGGATTCAGATATTCATAAAGTTTTTCAGCGCTTTCTATTTCCGATTCTGATATGGTTTGAGTTTCAAATTCCGACATATTTTGCTCAATCATTTTCTTTTCAGCCAATCGTTCGCCTTTCCAGAAAAAACGTTTTCCAATTTTCCGTAAATGTTTATGCCATTCAGAGTCAGTTGTTAATTGACCTTTTCGCTTATTTCCCATTTCTCTATTCTATCGGATTTTCAACTTGGCTGATTTCTCTCAAAACGCTTGCAAGTCTATCAAAATCTACAAATGTGGCAATGCGCTCTTTATCAGAAATCAATTTTTTTAATTCCATTACATCGTCTTGTAAGTCACCTTGGTCAATTTCAGATGTAGAAAACCAATCTTCAGGTTTCTCAAACTTATTCCACTTTTCGGTTGGAATCAGTCTGTAAATTATTGTTTTTAGTTCCATTTCTGTGTCAGAACTATATTCCGTTTCTAGTTTTTCAATAACTCTTTCGAATAATGTTTTTAGTTCCGAAACTTTAATTGTATTCATTTGTTTTAATTGTTGCCAACGTTTATTGTATGATGCGTTTGCTTTCCGCCTCAGGCGGATGCATATGCAATATACAAATTGTTAGCATTTCGTTTATTCTTTCATTTCCAATAACTCCTTCATTAATTCAGGATAGAGTGTTGAGTATTCGGTTCCAAATTTAATCAGGTTATCATATCCGTTTTTAACCGCTTCCCAAAATAATTCCAGATTTTCAGTCGTCATTTTTTTTAGTTCTAATACTCTTGAAGTAGTTCCATCAATTCGTTCATCAATAAAACCCCATCCCATTTCTAATTCTTCATTAAAATTTTCAGGAGGAATTATAGATTCAAGATGTTTTATTAATTCAGAAGTGTTTTTATCAGAGTTATTATTTAATTCTCGTATTAAGATCTTTATGACTTCGTCAAAACCAGTCCATCTTGGAGCAAAGCTTTTCTTATCAGTGATTTCAATAAATCCACTAGCCATATTATTGTTTCATTTTTTTGAATTCGTCAAGTTTTTCAAAAAACAAGTCAAATGCTTTTTCTTCATTTTCATCGCATTTCTCCAACAAGAGTTTATAAAACCTTGGAGCTGTTGATAAAGGAATATTTGGTTGTTCGCTTAACCACCATTTGAACTCATTAAAATCTGGATCTCCTTCGTTATAAATTTGATCACTGTAGTTTTTTGTTCCATAAACCCAATAACCCCATAAATAATTTTCCAAAGCAGTTATAGATTTGGATGTCAGAACATTTAGAGGTCTAATTCTGATATAATCTAATATTTCGTATAGCTTGTAGCTATTTATTATTTTAATTTCGTCACTCATAGGCAATGAATGCTAACGTTTAATATATGTGTCGTAGCAGGGCAAAATGTTACCTTGCTTTTCGATTTTTCTGCGCATTGGTTGCTAACTTTTCCTTTCTGTAAGCATTGCGCCTTACCAAAAATACAGAAACCATTCGATTGATCACTTTGCTGCTATGATCACATATATGGTGTTAACCACTATTTTTTTCAGCTGCAAGTAGAATAGTTGTTAGCGCATAGTTTGTTAGATTCTATCCAACCAACTGTCCGTTTACCTTTATAACTAATGGAGATAAAAGTCCAGTTCCCTTCACACTTAACAATTGTAATAAATTTAGATTTCCACTTATCCAGTTCAGTTTTTTTCGAATCTTTTTGGCTTGGCTTATCATAAAGAATTAAGTTCATAAATTCTTTTTCTTGCCTTGCTATTGCTCCGATATATTTATCTTTCTTGATCCAACCTTTGTAAGATTTGCTAGTCATAGCAAGTGAGATATTCACGTTAAAGAAATTATCAGTTTCTTCTATTATTTCTAAGGATAAGAAATTTTCATTCTTTTGATCATTTTTAAGAGATACTATCTTTTTACCCTCAGGCTTTTCATAAACAGCAATCTCTCCGTTATACTTCCAGTTTATGATTGCCTCACATTGAGCAATTCCGAAAAGAGGAATCAGAAGAAAGAGAAGAAGTATAAGTTTTAATTTCATTTTTTACAGTTGTGGTTAACGTTCCGGCTATGGTTAGTACGGGAATTAAAAGTAGTAAACTTTCGATTAAGCACTTAGCCAAAACTTTTTATTTTGCTTTAATTTTTTATTTTAATGCTAAATCAAAAAGATTTGGCGGACTTTATAAAAATACGCTAAACTTTGGATTAAACCCCAAACCCCGTATTAATTATAGCCCTTGTTATCGGTTTTTTTCTAATAAATCTAAAATAGATAGTATTTAGTGAAAATTGACCTGTTTATTCTTTTAAGATCTTCATTTATTAGAGGTAACTATTGGTATATTAATATTTTATATATAATAATTTTTTTTATTGTCGCTTGCTTTTTGATAATTGTGAGGCTTCTGTTAAATCTAGTCCATTAGTTTATGAATTGAGTTAACTATATGAATAAAAATATTGCAAAATGAAACAAATAAAATTTATAGATTCTCTCACACCATTGCGAGGTATTGCTGCAATTATGGTAATGTTTTTTCACTATGATGCATTTTTAATGATGCAAGGTTTTCCTAGGTTGATATCGACAAATAGCACCTTTTTTATAGCTCGTGGTGACCTTTGGGTAGATTTTTTCTTTATTCTAAGTGGTTTCGTAATATGTCATGTGTACAGTCAACAATTGAGTAACTTAAACAAAAAGGTAATTAAAAAATATATTTGGGCAAGATTTAGTCGAATATATCCATTGCATTTTTTCATCATGATTTTATTTGCAATTCATTTTTTAGCATTACTTGTCTTTGTTCCTGAGTTTGCAGATAAATTAAAACCACCTTCTGGTTTTAATGATTTTGTTTTGCAATTATTTTTCCTTGATGCCATAGGTCTTATTGATGGATGGTCTTGGAATGTACCTTCTTGGTCAGTAGCTTCGGAGTGGTGGATATACCTATTAGCTATTTTAGTTATCCCTTTTATTAATAAGAATAAAAATACAATTACTGCTTTAGCGCTTGTTGTAAGTCTTTTTGCTTTAATATTAATACACCATTTTACTAAAGAATATGCAGCAGGTACTCCAATTTGGAGAATTACTAGTACTTTTCGCTGCTTATTCGAATTTTCTATAGGCGTATCTATCTATCAATTCTATAAAAGTCTCAACAACACTCAATCCATTTGGGCTAGTGATTGGATGATGTTTTTAATTGGAATTGGAGTAGTACTTAATTTACATTTTGATATTTATTTAATTTTAATAATTCCTTTTTTTTCGGTTTTTTTATTGTGTGCTGCATTAAACAATGGTTTGCCATCTAGAATACTGAATGCACAACCTTTTGTGTTTTTAGGTGATCTTTCCTATTCCATTTATTTAATACACATTTTTTGGTTGATGCGATTCGGAAGAATGTGGGTTGAGTTATATTATAAACCACATTATCCAGAGAGTGAGCCCACTTCTGTAGATCATTTTATTTGGCTCACTGTTTTATTTTTCGCCACAATTAGTTCTTCATATTTAACACATCGTTTTGTAGAATTAAAAGCACAGAAAAAACTTAGAACTATTTTTCCTTAAAGTATTATAATCTTAATAGCGCTAATTAATAATAAATAAAAAAAGATTAGAAGTGAAATAATATTTAAATATCTATTTAAGAAAAAATATCAAATAAGAATTTTCACAACATCTAAAGTTAATTGATGAATTCTAGTTTTCTTTTAATAGGGTTGCTTTTTCATTATTTTGATAAAACAATCTTTAGCTTAGTTCAATTGGTTTTTGAAAAGTTGACGTTTGTTTACGTTTTAATTGGGCTATTATTATGTTGTTATTTAGAATTAAAGGATGGTAAATCTGGTATAAGAAAAATCTTTTATTATAATATAAATTAACAAACATTTCGGCTAGGACAGAAACCATAATTAATTAGAACTATCATTATCGGTTTTTTTCTAATACATAAAATAGATAGTGTTTATTGAAAATTGACCTGTTTTTTCTTTTCAAACCTTCATTTCTTTGCTGTGATCATTTAATTTAAATTTTATAGTTATGGAAAAAATATTGTTTTTAGTAATGCTTGTTTTTAGTCTTTTCTCTTTTTCTCAAACATCGAATAGCTTGGATAAAGAAGAGTATTTGTTAGACGGATATAATTTTACTTATCAATATCAGACAGGAGCTGCTGTCGATATTTCATTTAATGGAAGAAAATTAACCTATCAATGGATTGCAGGAAGAAATGCTGGGAAGCCACCAAAGACTTATGTTTATAAATCAAGAAAGTTAGATTCTGGAGTTTATATGGTTAACTGGAATGAACCAAAATTGAAAAATTTTATAACTCTAGTCTACAATTTTAATACAAACACTTGTGCTTCATCAGTTATTGTCAAATACGGTGATGCGAATCCTATATTAGCATTTGATGGTGGTATTATAAAAAATGTAATAAAACAGTAGGTTGCTAGGTCAGATTGTTTTTCTGAAATGATTTGCAGTTTGACCTGTCATTTTTTTAAAAAAACGATTAAAATTTGAAACATCAGAAAAATTAAGCCGATTCGAAATCTCACTAACCGTATTGTTTGAAAATAGCACCTCTCTTTTTACCTCGATCATTAAGCGTTCATGTATAATTTGTAGTGCAGTATTTAATAAATATTTTTTACATAACTTATTTAATAGGTTGTGACTTATTTTAAGAGCCGAAGCATATTCACTAACAGTATGCCATTCAATAATATGTTTGTCCAATAATTTTTGAAACCTGTATATAATTTGATTATAATCAGATTTGTAAGTTTGATTTTTTTCACGGTAAATTCTATCTATTAAGCTAATGGAATAATAAAGCAAGCTTCTAAAAATATGTGAACTGTCTCCTTTTAGTAAATTAAATTCTTTTTCTACTTCTTTAAAAACCCATTGGCATTTCTTGAAGTTTGATTTATTTAATTGGACTTGAATTGAGGGACGATTATAGGAAAATATTATAAAGCGATTCAAAAACACATCGTCTCTAAAAAATGTGTTTAAAAATTCTCCTTCAAAGAAAAAACTAAAACCTTTAGTGGGTTTGCTAACTTCCCATTTTCGTATTTGGTTAGGGAGTGTAACTATAACAGTTCCTTTTTTGTAAGGAACTTTTTGATTATCCAAACTATAGAATCCATTACCTTCTGAGATGAATAAGACTTCGTAAAATGTAATGAAATGTTGTTCATTAGAAAGTACATATCCTTCTAATGTTTCAATTCTCCCCAAATCAACTAATAAGTTTTTACCGTATTTGTTTTTTAGGAAGTCATATTGTTTCATATTAAAATTGATGAGTTTTTGTAATTACCGATAACGTTTAATATATGTGTCGTAGCACGGCAAAATGTTACCTTGCTTTTTGATTTTTCTGCGCATTGGTTGCTAACTTTAATTTTTTGCAAGTAATGCGCCTTACCAAATATACACGAACCTTTCGATTCATCACTTAGCTGCTATGACCACATATATGTTGTTATACCCATTTTTTAATTATTTCTATCGCTTCGTTTAGCTTTTCAGTATTGAGTCCGATTAAGAGTTCAGTTTGGACCCAGAACTGTTTTCTGTCCGATTCAAGTCCGTTTAAGGATTTGTCATCATCAATAATTAGGAAATTCCGAATGGGTTCATGATCAAGAAACGTATCAATTTCTATTTTCCTTTCAGTCCCTAAAGTTCCTCCCGGTAAAAAGCCAACAAGAGGTGCTTTAATATTCCGATTTTTAAAAATTTCTTGAAATTGCTTTAAGGTTTTATTCAATCGTCTTGTTGAACTTAACCACAATTCAGCATCCAGATTATCCAATAAAGAATTTAAATTCCGTACACAATCACTATTAAATTCCGAATAACCGTCAGAGTGCATTTCGTCAGATTTCCAGTTAGGAGTTAATATTAAAACTCCATCTAAATCTAGAATAATTACATTCTTCATTTGGATTGGGTATAACGTTAAATATAACAAACGTTGCTGTCCCGAAGGGCAGCTATGTTTTGTTATATAGTGTTATAAGCTTTTACTTTTTAGATTCCAGCTTTTCAAGCCTTGATTGTAATTCAATAAGTTTTTTATTAATGGAGTTCAACTCTTCGTTTTTTCTTTCAAGTTTTTTAATTTTCTTTTCTTGATCAATAGTATAAAGAGTTAATTCCTCAATTTTTTTTAGAAGATTCATGTCCATTTCGGCTTGCATCACTCCATTTTGTTCAAACTCTTTTGCAGAAGGAATTTCTGGCAAATGACTATTCTTTTTAATGAAATTTTCTACTTCTTCTATACTTCGTAGGTTATAAGATTCTTTGAAAACATAATCCGGAGCAGGAATATTAAGGTCAATTTTCACTTCTTCTGCGTGAATATTTCCTTTTACGGTTAATTTCATATCCGGATTTGTTGTTCCAATTCCAACGTTTCCATATCGAGTTATCCTCATACTTTCGTAAATTGGACCAGGTCCATCTGTTCCTTTGGTGAAAAATGCAAGCCCAACATAGTCAGAGTCAGAATGTTCTCTTGTCGCAACAATTGAAGCTCTTCTTCTGTCTCCTGTTTTCCAAGTAATTCCTCCAAAATAATTACCGTTTCCAGGGTCATTAGATGATAAGGATATATGATCTTGAGATTCAGCCTCCATATTCGAATTAAATGGATTAGGATTAAATATTTCTAATTTTTGATTAGGGTTTGAGATTCCAACTCCAATATTTCCATTTTCATTTATTTTTAAAGAAATTCCATAAGTTCCATCAGCTTTTCTTGTTAAGAATGCAAATTTAGAATTAGGAGCTCCTAAATTCTCAAAATAAAAAGTATTATCACTTCTTTTATGATATAGATTTGTTCCTATATCATAAGAAGTGCCCATTCCAAGTCTTATCCCCGAAATGGAATTACTAGATGTATTGTTGTTATAAACCCCCAGATATACAGCACCATTCACATTATCGTAAATTTGTAATTTTTCTGAAGGTGTATTTGTACCAATACCTACTTTACCAATATTCGAATAAATCATGTTTTGGTTGTCGTAATTGTGTTGGGAATTTGCTCCTAAACTAATCCCAATTAGAGTTACTAAAATCGTTATTTTTTTCATTTTTGTCTTATTAATTATATAAGTAAGTGTTTATTTTTTATTAAATGTTACCTTATTCTTTTGGGAAATTCTGACTAACGTCAAGTCATTTTATTGATATTCAGTTTTTTTAAGTTTGTTAAAAATCCCACTTTTCTTGCCTTTTGATGTAAGCATAGTACTAACAGGTTTTGAAAATTATGAGGGATTGCTTATAACGTTTAATATATGTGTCGTAGCAGGGCAAATTGTTACCTTACTTTTCGATATTTCTGCGCATTGGTTGCTAACTTTTACTTTCTGCAAGCATTGCACCTTCATAAAAATACAACAACCATTCGATTGATCACTTAGCTGCTATGGCCACATATATGTTGTTGTGCCCAGTTTTTATTTCCAAATTTCCCACCATTTTTTGTACTCACTGTTATCATATGAATCTGCATAACCATTATAATTCAGAACCATCTTAGCGTGGTGAGCAACCAAGTCATATTTGTGGTCAACAAAATTTTCGATCCGTTTATTTATTCTTGGGCTGTTGAACTTTATTAAGTCCATAAAAATTACACCTTGCACAGCATAAATGAACTCCAATTTT
This sequence comes from Aquimarina sp. MMG015, assembly GCF_018100855.1. Lineage (NCBI taxonomy): Bacteria > Pseudomonadati > Bacteroidota > Flavobacteriia > Flavobacteriales > Flavobacteriaceae > Aquimarina > Aquimarina sp. MMG015. The sequence continues at coordinate 3,054 of NZ_JAGJEB010000009.1, read as the reverse complement.
TCAAATTCTTCAAAAGCTATTTTTTCCATTTCGGAATCTCCTTTTTTCAAATCATTAATTAGTGCTGCCCATGTAATTTTTTCAAAATGGGAATCTTTTTTCTTAAGTCTTCTTGAAAGAACTGGCAAAGCACTTTCGGATTTCATTTCAACTAGTGTTTGTCCAATTAAGAGGTCATCATTTTCATCCAGTTCCTGAATCAGTCTTTTTTCAACTGCCAAAAATTCGTCATTATTCAGTCCAGCAATGATTTTATCATTAGTAAAGCCTTCCCGTTCTTCGCGAGTTGGTGGTGGTATTATTTCCTTTATTAACTTTTCAATATTTCTCATTAGCGAAATTGGGCACAACGGCCTAGTGTATGAAACGTAGCGTGCTAAAAGATACTACATTTTGGGTTTAGCACTGAGCCATTTTTTTATATTTTGATTTAATTGTTCAATTTTTAAAGCCAAATTAAAAATTTGACGGTTTTTGCAAATAAACATTAACCTTTCGATTTAGCACTTATTAGCTATGTTTTATACACGTTGTTGCCAACAGTATTTTATGTTTTAATCTCCCAAATTAGGTATTTTCCATTCTCCCATTTCATAACAATCTCTTTTAATTTTATTCCTGTTTTAAACTTCAGGACGTGTTTAGGATTTTCTCCATGAGTCAGTCTTATATTTTCCTCATATTGATTTTCATCAGAAGCATCAATTTCAATAATTCCTTTTATTATTTCACTTATGGTTTTGTACATTTTTGAAGAGTCAGAATTAATTTCATCTTCCCAAGATTGTTTAAAAAATAAAGTTGTGTTATCTAAATATATTTCTAATTCAGGCGATAATATTTCAGAAATGATTTTTGGGTTCTTACTGTTTAATACTTCTTTGATTTTTTCTAAACTAGGTATTTTTTCGACTTTTGGGTCAGGAAATAATTCGTTGTAATTATCTACTATTTTTATACTCGCTAATTTTCCATTGTTGTTAATCTCAAAAGAATAATTTGTGTTTTCATATTCGAGCACCTTTCCATATTCACCAATGTCTTTAGAATTAGATGGCTTTCCTATTTTTTCAATTAATTCATTTTCTGAAATTCCCATTTTGAGATTTTGAAATCTTGGGTCGATATCTTTAAATGCGCCATATATTTGGATTGAAAATATAATTTCTTTATTCCAACTCGGATACTCGAAAATGACATAAGCTGTACTGTCAGGTTTTATTAAATAGATTTCTGCTATAAATCCATCATCAAAGTTTTTTACTTGAAAAGGTTCTTTGTATTCACTTTTAACAGCATCTTTAAATTGTCTTAACTTAAATCCATTCAGTTCAGTTATAACTTCTTGAGAAAAAATAAAACTTGAATTAAGAAATAAGATTGTAAGTATTAAAATGTGTTTTTTCATATTGTTGGCAACGTTAGATGTATGTTTTTTATCGTTTGGCATAAATCGTTTACGTAGCGTTAGCGGAGATAAACTATTTGCCAAATGAAACATACATAGTGTTAGGCAATGTTTTACTTTACTTTTTTATCCAACTTTTTTTCTACAGAATTTATTTTTTTATTCAATGAATTTAGTTGAGTTTCAAGCAAATTATTTCGCTCCTTTATAGTCTGGTTTTTGGTATTTAATTTTTCGTTTAACTTTTGCAGTAAGTCAATTTGATCATTTTGCCATTTTTGATCTCCTCTATAATCGATACTAGCGAAAACAATACCTATACCTGATAAAATAATTGCGATTATAGATAAAGCTAAGACATAATTAGATAATCTGTTAGATTTTTTTGCGAATTCATTGCTTGACCTTCTTACCAATTCATTATGAGCCAAGTTAGCAATGTCTCTTTTAACATTTTGTGATTGACTTGAACCTAAAAAGTCTGTTGAATATTTGGTATACAATTCTTTAAGTTCGTTTTCTGATATATCAAATATTTTAAGTTTTTCACCCATTTAGTGTGTTTTTATTCAATATAATTTAAATTTTCCGCCTTCTTTATATCCAACAGGTAACTTAGGGCTTTTAATTCCGAATGGTCCAGATCCATTGTGATTATAATAAAATTCTTCTTTATCGTCCGAATATCTTCCTGCACAAAGAAGGTTAAAAGTTGTACTTTTTCTACTAGATTTTAGAACATTTATATCGATCCATACAGGAACTTTACCTTTTCTATATAATAAATCTACTACTTCGTTATCCGTTAAATCAAGTTGCATTTTGCCAGTGTCTTCAGGATAGATGTCAAATTGTGTCAAATTTGGATTGTCAGTTGATGCGTTTAGAATAACATTATATTTGAAGTTAGTAGTCAGTTTATTTTTGACGTAGTTTTCGGCAAACTTAAGAGCTACTATACTCGCTCCTTGTAGATGAAATAAGAATTCTTCTTTTGTCATTTTTTAATATTGCCTAACGTTTAATATATGTGTTGTAGCAGGGCAAAATGTTACCTTGCCTTTCTATTTTTCTGCGCATTGGTTGCTAACTTTTACTTTCTGCGAGCATTGCGCCTTACCAAAAATACAACAACCATTCGATTGATCGCTTAACTGCTATGATCACATATATCGTGTTATCATTATTTTTTTAAATTCAGAAGACGTATCATTGTGTGCCAAAAACCATAGTAGTCAACCTTTTTATTCAACCAAACATCTATTGAATTCCGATTATGATTATTAATAGTCAATACTTCGTATTCAAACTTTCTAATCATTTTGTCAGGTTGATTTCGTTTTGTTTTTTCTAATTCAGATTTCGGTACTTCAAACCCTTTAATGTGTTCAATTCCAATCAAGTTAAGCCTTTCGTTTTTTATAGCAAGCTTTTTTGTTCCGACTATTAACCAATTTCCATTTTGATGTCCATATTTTACTATTGGAATTCCAAATTCGGTTCGGTTTATTTGACTTTCAAACTCCTTTTTAAAATCATCGGATAAATCATCATATAAAAATGAGTAATTGGTGGGTATTCCATAATCCACAGCTTTCTTACTTACATTTTTTTTGATTTCTAAATCCGTCATATTAATTAATGAT
>NZ_JAGJEB010000008.1:0-223083 GCF_018100855.1 Aquimarina sp. MMG015 | reverse complement strand
AACTATGGTTACACATGATAATAGAATGATATATAACTGAACGATTTTAGTGAAGATACATGTCATCAGTTATGAGATTATAGGACTAATTGATTAGACTTTTATGTACGATATATAAAGACACTAGGGTATAATAGAGAATTAATTATAATCTGTGTTTATATATATTCGATATACCAAAAAAATGTAGAGTAATGTAAGCTAATTCTTTAGCGTTATAATAATAAAACCTTCAAATCATTGATATACAATTCGAGGTTTTGACAGCACATCTTAGTATTTATTAGTTTTATTTTATAACTATAAGGAGGTGAGTTTGTATTATTAAGGGTAATAGTAGTTATGATGCTTTTGAAATGGTTCCGTTAAGATTTGTTTCAATTTTACTAAAAAACTCTTGGTTTTTGTATGGTTTTCTAAGAAAGTCACTGAAACCAGAACTTGGATTAAGGATTGCCTGCACAGTGTCTTGGGTATCTGATGCGGTTAACGCTATAATAGGAATGTTAGGATCAAATTCTCTAATTATTTTAGTTGCTTCCATTCCTCCCATATTAGGCATGTTTAAATCCATTAATATAAGATCATAGGAATTTGTTTTAGCCATTTCTATAGCAATAAGACCGTCATCTGCAATTTGCGATCTATATCCTTTTGTTTTTAATACGTTCTGGGTAACTATCTGGTTTATTTTATTATCTTCGACAACTAGTATAGTATATTCTTCTTCATTTAATAAAGGAATACAATCTTTGGTTTTGTTATTTGTTATGTTACTTTCTTTATTAGATGCATCGATTTCAAAAGAAATTGTGAAATAGAAATTGGAACCTTCTCCTGGTGAACTTTTAATTTGAATATCCCCGCCGTGTAGATTCACTAATTTTTTCACAATGTTTAACCCTAAACCTGTTCCAGTTGTATGATCTTTGGAATCTGCTTGAGAAAATTTGTCAAAAATTAATTCCTGCTTATCTATAGGAATTCCTCTTCCGTCATCTTTAATTTCGAAAGTGATTTTTACTCTATTATCTATTATAACTGGGTTAATAAAGTTTAGCCAAATGTTTCCATTTTTTGTAAACTTATTTGCATTGCTAATAAGATTAATAAAAATTTGAGATAATCTTACTTGATCTCCTATAAGAGAATTAGGAATATTTTTATCAAAATTAAGGTGTAATGTATTGCCGTTTTTATCCGCTTGATACTCAAAAGAATTTTTTATATCATCGGCTAAGTTTTTAATATTATAAGGCGCTTCATCAAGACTTATTTCATATGATTCCATTTTAGTTACTTGAAGTACATCATTAATTAGGTTAAGAAGATGATCAGCAGAAAATTTCATTAATTTTATAAATTTGTGATTTTCTTCATCCTTAATTCGTTCCATAAGAATAGATGACAAACCAACTACACCATATAAAGGTGTTCTTAGCTCATGGCTTACTGTGGATATAAATTTTGTTTTTACCGCTGCAAGACGATCAGATTTTTCTTTTGAAATTTTTAATTCTTTATTTCTTAACGCTAATGATTCTCCAAGTACCTTTGTTTTTCTATGATTATAAATGAAAAAACAAAATAGGATTAAGCATAATAAAAGTAGTGATAAAGTAAAAATAGATACAGTTTGTGATTGTTTTGCTTTTTGAGTTTGAATACTGTTATTTTTATTACTTACTACTAATTTTTCTTTGAATTGATTAGTTTCTAATTTCTCAGTTTCTAATGCTGTTTCGTGATGTTTGGTATATTTTTTAAGAATTGCGTACGCTCTATCTTGTCTTCCAATTTTTACAAGTAGTTCTTCATATTTTTTATAAATGGTCATTGCTTGTCTAAACATTTTGTTTTTTTCTGCAATGGTTGCAGCTTCTTCAAAATGCTTTATAGCACTATTATAGTTATTATGAATTTTGTAATATTCACCGAAGCTGAGATATGTTATTAGCAGTTCGTCAATATATTCGGAATTCTTACTGAAATATTTTTGGCATTTTTTTAATAACCGATAAGCTTTTCTATAATTTCGAGTTTTTAGATAGATATTGGCTAGATTTAATTCTAAACTGTATTTGTAGTGACTGTTTAGATTCTCGGAATTTTCATAAATATGCTTAATTCTTTTTAATGCTCTAGATGGCTTATTAAATCCTTCTAGATAGACTAAAGCTATATTGTTATTGACATCGATAGTTAATTCAGAATGACCTTCTAACTCTTTTATAAATAGTTCTGCAATTTTATATTCTTTTAATGCTTTTTTATATTCTTTGTTTAGAAAGTGTATTTTTCCTAAGAGATTATAAGAATATCCTTTTAGATAATATTCCTGTTGTGTATTGAATTTAGAAGAAATGTCAATAATATTTTCAATTAGCATTACGCTATTAGCTCTGCCAATTGAATTTAGGTGTTCTTCTGTATGAATAATGGTACACTCCAATTCTGGGAATGACATTTCTTCATATTGATAGGCATAAAGATTAGGGAAAAATAAGTTAAGACACAGGAAGCATATAAAATGCTTTACTATTTTAATACTTTTCATTATTCAATACGGATTTGGGGCGTTCAAATATATAAAAAAAAATGAAATTAACGGCTTAAATACATTTAATATACGTTTAAAGCTTATTATTTTTATTTTTAACTTAATAAAAATAAGTTTATTCCTACTTTTTTTAAAAATATTTAATATTAACTAATATTGGTTGCCCTCAAAATTGATCACTTTGTTATTTTTGTCATCTATGAAAGTACAATCAGCTGTAGAGGAAAGATGGAATTGGTTGACACACGCTGTTGGCTTTCTTTTTTCTTTTTTAGGTTTGATTTTATTGATGTTTAGTAATACTAACAAAACATCTTATAGTACATTTTCTGTTTTAATATATTCTATAGCATTGATAATTCTTTATTTTTCTTCATCTGCTTATCATTATACTAATGATATTATTCTCAAAAACAGGTTTAGAGTAATGGATCATGTTAGTATCTATTTATTAATAGCAGGAACTTATACTCCTATAACTTTGATTACTTTATTAAATAGTAAAGGATTGTTACTTTTTACCTTAGTATGGTCATTGGCTGGTTTTGGGACAATCTTAAAGCTTTTTTTTACAGGAAAATTCGAGATTGTTTCTGTGATGCTATACTTATTAATGGGATGGTTAATTGTATTAGATATATCTACTTTGATTGATATTGTTGGTTATGAGGGAATTATGTGTTTGATTTATGGCGGATTAGCTTATACTGTAGGTATAGTTTTCTATGCTTTTAAGAAGTTGTATTTTAATCATGTAATCTGGCATCTTTTTGTATTAGCGGGTAGTATATTTCATTATATATTTATTTTAGAGTATATCATATAAAAAATAGGATAAACCATATTTTTATGGTTTATCCTATTTTTTAAATCATCCTCTACATCCTCTGATTACTCCAAATACGTAATCATCAGCTGCTTCGTTAAATTCATCTCCACAGTTTCTATCACCACTTCCGCCGCTAGCATTATTTACATTACTGCATTGATCGTGATCCATGCAGTCTTTAGTCCATGCACTTGGAATCCACCATCTACCGCAATCTCCTCCGCATCTTCCCATACATCCGTAGTTGGTTCTTGGTTTACTTCCAACTTTAACTCTGTCTTTATGATTCCCTCTGGAATCGTCATATTCTGCATTTACATAGGTGTTTTTTCTTATACAGGTAATGCCTTCATTTCTGCTTTTTAGAGCATTAGAATTGGAGGTAGATTTAATCTCTCTTTTACTGTATACGTAATCTGATGGAGATTTACCCCAATACTCAATAAGAGCAAGTAATGTATACTCGGCCATAGATATTTCTCCTTTCTTTGTATCCAACAAATATTCAGAAATAACTCTTCCGGTATTTAATAAGCCTTCTTTTTGCGTTTCAGAAAAGTTGTTATTATGACCATCAATTGAGATACCTTCATTTTCATAGTTAACAGAAGCTTCGATTGTATTTTTGTCAATCATTAAGACAACCATAAATTGTAGTTCAGAAATTGCTTTTACTGAATAGTCGATGTTACTATTGTTGGTGTAAAGTTTACCCGAAAAATGATTTTCATTCTCAATTTCGAGCCCAATTTCTTGTGCTTGTGGAGAGATATTTTCTTGAGTACATTGTACAAATAATAGTGCACATAGCAAGATTGCTATAGAGCTAACATAATTTTTCATAATTATTGAGTTTGTGTTTTAGTTAATCCCAAGATATGAAAAACTATTCAAAATAATTATTTGATAATGTTTTAATGCTAAAACTAAGAATTTGTTATAAATTAACCTTTGTAGTTATTATTAATCTAACTTTTAATAAAATCTTTGTATTCCAAAAAGAAAGCTTCAAGTTTATCCATGTGATTGTTTAGAAATACCATGGCTTCTTCCCAAGTTTTTCTATTATGGATACTTACGTTAGCTAATTCAATATATACTCTAGAAATAATTTTACCATTTTCTAATTCATATAATTCATCAAAAATTATATCGTTAATATACTCTTCTTTAATTATATTTTTTAAACTTAAAAGTTTATCAAAATAGTAAGCTTTTATTATGTCATCATGTGGTTCAATATCAATAGATACTTGAGCAAATTTTGTGGTAAAGGTAAATTTAAGGGTTACATCTTTGATTTTTGTGTTATATAGCAACCACTTTCTTGGATAGTTAGTACCAAAAGTGGTCCAAAATTCTTGTCTTATTTTTTTTGATTCTTCTTTACTAAACATTTTAAATAAAATATGCGCTAGCTGTAGCGGCTAGAATAACCATAAGTTTGGTGATATTAAATTTATGTCCTTCATTGCTTTCAAAAAGTATTGTGGTAGAAACGTGCAAAAATATACCGATAACAAGCGCTGTGATTTCTTTATAAAAGTTTTGAAGAGTTTCAAAATGTTCAGAGAGAAATGTTCCTAAAGGTGTCATTAATGCAAAGAGAAGAAGGATCAGTAGGATAATAGGTTTTTTTATTTCAGTATTGATTAAAAAGGTAGTCAATATCATCGCTATAGGAATTTTATGAATGATAATTCCAATAAGAATACCTTCTGTATGATGAATAGGAAATCCTTCTAAAACTGCGTGGATTCCTAAGCTTATAAAAAGTAGTTTGGGAATTTGAGTAGTTTCTTTATGAAGATGTATATGACCATGTTCGGCTCCCTTAGAAAAGTATTCTAATACTTTTTGAAGTAAAATACCAATCATAATCCAAACGCCAGTTTGTTTGGCATATTGATGATCTTCAAATACTTCTGGTAACAGGTTGAATATGGTTATCGCTAAAAGAAAAGCTCCGCTAAAAGCTAAAAGTAATTTTAACTTTTTTTGATTATTAGGCCTAAATATATATACTATTAAGGAACCAATAAAAATGGCTGATATGGATAATATATAATTATACACTATTTAAATATAAGAATAAGTCGAGGAGAAGTGGTTTTATGAAATTTTTCAAGTTGGTAATTACCAAAGATATCTAATAGATCAACTTTAGCTTCTTCAAAATAATTTTGAAAATCATTTAAAGTTAATGCTTTTACCCTTTCTGTAAAGAAAAACTCTTCATTATTATCAGTGAACTTTATTTCTTTAAATATATATCCTTCTTTTACATATCGTTTTATATGAAAAACAATACCCGAAACCTCTTTGGTTTCTTCTGGGATAAGATGATCAATAACATAATCTACATTCATAAAATCTATAACCCCTAATCCTTTTTCGTTTAGATCAGATTTTATAGCTTTAATAGTATTAAGATTACATTCTTCTTTTTCAAAATATCCAAAACTTGTAAAGAGATTAAAAATAGCTGAAAACTCTTTATTAAAAGGTTTAGACATATCGTGTACTCTAAATCTTAATGTTTCGTTTTCGAATTGACTAGCGTATTCAATACTATTTTTTGAAAGATCTACTCCAGTAACATCAAACCCTAGTTGGTTTAAATAAATGCTGTGTCTTCCTTTTCCACAAGCTAGATCCAGAATTTTTTCATCTGGTTCTAAACTAAGATAACCACTTAGGTTATCCATGAATTGTTGCGCCTCCGTATGACCTCTGTCTTTATATAGTATATGATAATATGGTGTATCAAACCAAGATGCATACCACATTGTAGAATCTTTTAGCATAGGGCGCAAAATTAATGTATTTTTGCGGTTTAATAATAGCGAATTAGAATATAGTGAGTAATTCATTTAAAATGGTAGCCAAAACCTTTTTTGGTTTTGAAGAAGTATTAGCAAAAGAACTACGAAACTTAGGAGCTCAAAAGGTAGAAATAGGTAATCGTATGGTTAGTTTTTATGGAGATACTGGTTTTATGTATAAGGCAAATCTCTGTTTGAGAACAGCCTTGAAAATATTAAAACCTGTTGCTGCTAAAAAAATAAGAAATGAAAAAGATCTGTATTCTTTTATACAATCCATTCGTTGGGATGAATATCTTGACACCAATGATTCTTTTGCTATTTATGCAACTGTTAATTCCACAATTTTTAGACATTCACAGTTTGTTTCTTTAAAATCTAAAGACGCTATTGTAGATAAGTTTAGAAAAGAAACGGGGAAACGACCTAGTGTTGATACAGACTATCCCGATCTTACGATTAATATTCATATACAACAAGATTTGTGTACCGTTTCATTGGATAGTTCCGGAGGTTCATTACATCACAGAGGATATAGAACAGCCACTAATATTGCACCAATAAATGAAGTTCTAGCTGCAGGTTTATTATTACTGTCTGGATGGGATGGGCAGTGTGATTTTCTAGATCCAATGTGTGGAAGTGGAACATTGGCTATAGAGGCAGCAATGATTGCGTGTAATATTCCTGCTAATCTGAATCGAAAAGAATTTGCTTTTGAAAAATGGTTGGATTGGGATATGGATTTATTTGAAAAGATTGAAGCTGCTTCTTTAAATAAAACCAGAGATTTTAGTCATACAATTAAAGGGTTTGATAAAGCTCCTTCGGCTGTTAGGAAAGCAAAGAAAAATGTAGAAAATGCCAATCTTACTGATTTCGTTAAAATTGAAGATGCTAATTTTTTTGAAAGCTTTAAAGATGGAGATAATAAACTACATATGGTTTTTAATCCTCCTTATGGCGAACGTTTAGAATTGGATGAAGAGAAGTTTTATGCTCAAATTGGAGATACGCTTAAACAGAATTATCCAAATACTAATGCCTGGTTTATTACTTCAAACATTGAGGCGTTAAAATTTGTAGGGTTAAGACCTTCTAGAAAAATAAAGGTGTTTAATGGTAAATTAGAATCTCGTTTGGTTAAATATGAGATGTATGCGGGTAGTAAGAAAGCTAAATTTCAGAATAAACCTTAATATTTTTAGAAGTTAAATGTTACCTTTTTCTTTTAATAAAAGGAATCAAATAGCTTATCGTATAGGTGTAACCTACACCAAATTCACTAAAATCATTAGTCCTTCCGTATCCTGGAATAAATAGATTCTCAAAACCTGCAGGATCTTCTTCATTTACCAATCTTCTTAAGGAAACGCTCGCTCCTAAATAAAGATTGTTTAGTACTTCTACTTTAAGCCCTAAAACAAATTCTATCCAACCAGCAGTTAGGTCTTTGGATTCTCGTCTTTCATTTCTGAAATTTTCAGGATTATTATCTAGATCGAAGAAATCCGTTCCGGTAAATATGTTGTAATTATTTAAAGTTTGATCAAACGTTGTAAATCCGTATCGAAGTCCAGCATAGATGTTGTTCTGCATTCCATACCAATTTTTATAGGTATTATAGTCAATTCCAAGTCTGATATAACTTCCAGACCCTTCTACTTCTATATTGGTTTCATCTCTTAATAAGGATTCATTACCAATTTCTGCAGCCAAATAATAGTTTTTATAAACTCTATAATCTGCATTTATTTCAAACCCAGAATAATCGTCATTGACAGCAGTTCTAATTAATCTACCAATATCTACTCCAACCCTTAATCCATATTTTTCTGATGGGGGCAACGTGTCTCTTGCAGAAATATTAGTTTCTTCTTGACCTAAAATAGTACCTGAAACCAGGAGACTAATGAAAAATAAGTACGTGTGCAGCTGTTTCATCTGTTACATTATCTTCTTCTATGATTATACTTTTGATCCAATTTTCATCACCATCTTCTACGGCAACACTAGCAGTAAGTCCATTATAGTTAACTTTAAAACCGCAAGCACTACTAACATATTCTTCTACAGGTGTATATTGAAAACTAACTACATCTGTATTAGGAGTATCAGAATCGGAATCAATGATAAACTCAAAATCTGTTAATAAACCTCTTGTTCTTAGAGGAATCATTATGGAATCTTGATTCGTTTCGTAATCAATAATGTTAAGAAACCCAGGAGACCCTATTTGTAATTCATTTGGTTGTTTGATATCAGATACTGTACCGTCTTCAATAAATTTAATAATTAGTAGAGGGGTAGTTAATGTATCTTCGGCACAGATATCATCTCGTTCGCAGCTGAAACTAAGATATATACCAACGATTCCGAGAATAATAGGAATAAAAGCTTTATGTAACTTCATTTATGATCTTTTTTCTAATAAAACTACGTTTTCCACATGATGTGTTTGTGGAAACATATCTACAGGTTGTACTTTACTAACCTTATATGTACTATCTAATAACGACAAATCTCTAGCTTGTGTTGCACTGTTACAACTAACATACACAATCTTATTGGGAGAAATGTTAAGTAACTGTCCTACCACATCCTTATGCATTCCATCTCTTGGTGGATCAGTAATTACAACTTCTGGTTGTCCATGAGTAGCTATAAAATCCGAAGTAAATACTTTTTTCATATCTCCTACGTAAAATTCTACGTTATCGATATTATTATGCTTAGCATTTTCTTTTGCATCAGCAATAGCTTCTGGCACAGCTTCTACACCAATTACTTTTTTTGCCTTTTTTGCTACAAATTGAGCAATAGTACCCGTTCCTGTATATAAATCATATACTAATTCATTTCCCGTTAGACCAGCGAAATCTCGTGTTACTTTATACAATTCATAAGCTTGCTTGGAGTTGGTCTGATAGAAAGATTTCGCGTTAATTTTAAAACGTAAACCTTCCATTTCTTCTTCGATATGATCTTTTCCGTGATAACAGATTACTTTCTGGTCATAAATTGTATCATTTCCTTTAGAGTTAATTACATATTGTAATGATGTAATTTCTGGAAATTCAGAAACTATGTAATCTAATAATAAGGTTCGTTTTTCTACATCTTCATGAAAAAATTGAACTAACACCATAATTTCTCCGGTAGATACAATTCTCATCATAAGAGTGCGAAGGAAACCACTTTGCTTTCTCGCATTATAAAATGATAAATCATTTTCTGTAGCAAATGTTTTTATTTTATTTCGAATAGCATTACTAGGATCCTCTTGTAAATGACATTTGTCTATATCCAAAATTTTATCCCACATTCCAGGGATGTGAAACCCTAGAGCATTTCTATTTTTAATTTCTGTGTCACTTTGGATTTCATCTAATGTTAACCAACGACTATCACTAAAAGAAAACTCCATTTTATTTCTGTAAAGGAATTGATCTTCAGAACCTAGTATTGGAGTTACTTCTGGTAACTCAATTTTTCCTAATCTAGTTAGGTTATTTATAACTTCCTGCTCTTTATAGTTTAGTTGATGCTCGTACCCCATAAACTGCCATTTACACCCACCACAAGTACCAAAATGAGAACAAAGAGGTTGGACACGTTTGTCAGATTTTTTATGAAAAGTAGTTGCCGTTCCTTCATAAAAAGCTTTTCGTTTTTTAGTGGTTTGAATATCCACAACATCTCCAGGTACTGCGTTATTTAGAAATATGATTTTTCCATCAGGAGCTTTAGCAATACTTTTTCCTTTTGCACCAGCATCAATCACTTCTATATTTTCAAAAACTTGCCTTTTATTCTTTCTTGCCATAGCGCAAAAATAAGAATAGAAACTATATACTTATTAAATATTCAATATATCTTATGAAAAGAATAAAAAAAATGAACCAAATTGATATTTCCATGTCCATTATTCTAAAGACTTCTAGATTGTAAATTCTTCAATTAATAGCAATATTATTTTGAATAATTAAAAATAGAATCTATTCCAAGCCTTAAAATTAAATAATAAATAAAGATTTAGTAATTTGCGACTCTCTTAGGGATGATTTCTCTCCCACGCTGAATTTTCGAGTCTTTTCGAAAGGATAAAGGTATAGAAGGAATGGTTATTTTATCAATTTAAATTATTAAAAATGGCTGTTTTAGAAAAATTAACTTCTCAACAAGCAATCGATTTAGAAAACAAGTATGGAGCTCATAACTACCACCCTTTACCAGTAGTTTTAAACAAAGGAGAAGGAGTATATGTTTGGGATGTAGAAGGAAAGAAGTATTATGATTTCCTAAGTGCATATTCTGCGGTAAATCAAGGGCATTGTCACCCTAAGATAGTAGGAGCTATGATGGAACAAGCTCAGACATTGACATTAACTTCTCGTGCATTTTATAATGATAAGCTAGGAGAGTATGAGAAATTTGCTTCTGAATTTTTTGGTTTCGATAAGCTGTTGCCTATGAATACAGGTGCAGAAGCTGTAGAGACCGCTTTGAAAATTTGTAGAAAGTGGGCATATGAGAAGAAAGGTATTTCAGAAAATGAAGCTCAAATAATTGTTTGCGAAAACAATTTTCACGGTAGAACTACAACGATTATTTCATTTTCTAATGATCCAGTAGCACGTAAAAACTTTGGACCTTATACATCTGGTTTCATCAAAATTGAGTATGATAACTTAAAAGCATTAGAACAAGCGTTAGAAAATAATAAGAATGTTGCAGGTTTCTTAGTAGAACCAATACAAGGAGAAGCTGGAGTTTATGTACCTTCTGAAGACTATTTGTCAAAGGCTAAAGGTTTATGCGAAAAATACAATGTACTTTTTATTGCAGACGAAGTACAAACTGGTATAGCTAGAACAGGTAGGTTGTTAGCTACTTGCGGTAATTGTTCTTGTAGTGATAAAAACTGTTCAGGTACACCAAATGTTAAACCTGATGTCTTAATACTTGGTAAAGCACTTAGTGGTGGAGCATATCCGGTTTCTGGTGTTTTAGCTGATGATCATATTATGGAAGTAATCAAACCAGGTAATCACGGAAGTACTTTTGGAGGAAATCCTGTTGCTGCAGCGGTTGCTGTTGCTGCTTTAGAAGTAGTAAGAGATGAAAAGCTTGCAGAAAATGCTTTTGAACTTGGTGAATTATTCAGATCAGAAATGAATGAGTATATCAAAACATCGAGTATAGTAAATCTTGTTCGTGGTAAAGGATTGTTAAACGCAATTGTAATCAATGATGATGAAGAGAGTGAAACAGCATGGAATATTTGTGTAGCTTTAAAAGAAAACGGATTATTAGCAAAACCAACTCATGGTAATATCATAAGATTTGCTCCACCATTAGTAATGACAAAAGAACAATTGCTAGAATGCGTGGCAATTATAACAAAAACGTTAAAAGAGTTTGAGTAAAACTTTTTTGATTGAATTAAAATAATAAAAAGAGTAGGAACAAGTTTTCTGCTCTTTTTTTATGGAGCTAGATGACAAAAAGGTGCACTACTAACATTACGCAATATCCAATAGGAAATAATAGAAATAAGAATGATATATGTGAAGTATTTGTTATAAGTCCAATCTTCGACTTTTTTATTTAAAAATCGTTTAGCTGTATAGTTATATAGTTTTATAAATAAAACTATGGCTAATATTACAAATAATAAATTATGTTGTAAAGCATGTAAGATTCTACCATTTAATAAATCATGAATTGCTCTTTGACTGCCACAACCGGGACAGTGGTACCCTGTTAGAGAATGGAAAGGACAACTGGGAAAAAAACCTTCACCAGCACTAGAGCCAGGATCATTTAAGTAGTAATATCTTATTAAAAAAAATATAGGTACTAACGCTAGTAAGTACCCATATTTTAAATATTTGTAATTTGTTTTTTTAGAAATTTCCATTAGCACCTAGAACACTAAATAATGCTACTCCATATACTAAAAACATTACAACCCAAATTAGAACTCCACCTATAATCCCTATAAGTCCCCATAATTTAGCATTTTTTGAGGCGGCAACAGCTCCTTCATAATCTCCTGCATCATATTTGGAATTTACTTGAGTTGAATAAATAATACTTACAATACCTGTGATTAGACAACATAAAATTGTAGAGATAATTGCTAAGGCAAGGTGATTGTTAGGTCTTGGTTGATTAGCTTCCATATAAATAAACTTAATTAGTAATTAATTTGTAATAAAAAAATGTAAAATGGGGTATTCGATAAATTTACGAGGTACAATATACACAATTTGAGTATTCCAGAAATTAATGTTTAGAAAAAAACTAATATTTGATACTTTTGCGTTATGAATAAATTGAAATTGAAAAAGATTATAAGTTTTCTTTTAATTTTAATGGGAGCGTTTCTTTTAATAAGTGAAATAGCTTCTGTAAAAAAGAATTATTATCTACAGGCCGGTGGTATCATTTGTTTGATGAGTGGAGTGTTTTTAATTAATGCAAAAGTTACATCTAGGTTTCCAGAAAATACTACTGAAAATCAAGAAATAAATGAAAAGGAATAGAAGGATATGATAAAAGTTGGAGATGTAGTTTCAGTGTTGGATGAACCAATATCAGGCAAAGTTATTTCAGTTGAAGGAAATAATGTTACTATAGAATCTAATGACGGATTTGATATGATGTTTTCAGTAAATGAATTGGTTAAAGAAGAATCCGATAATTTGATCGTTCCATCTTATGAAGAAGTGCAAAAGAATCTTCAGCAAAAAGAGATTTTTAAAAAGAAATCTAAAAAAAAGATCTTAAAACCTAAAGAAAGAAGTGTTCCTTCGATGGAAGTAGATCTTCATATTCATAAACTAGTAAAGTCTACAAAAGGATTGTCTAACCATGATATGGTTACCCTACAGTTGGATACAGCAAAAAGACAATTAGATTTTGCTATAAACAAACGTATTCCTAATGTTGTATTTATTCATGGAGTAGGACAAGGAGTGCTAAAAGAAGAACTACAATATTTATTTGGCAGATATGATAATATACGTATTTCTGATGCAGATTATAAGAAATACGGGTTAGGTGCTATGGAAATATATATCATTCAAAATCCAAGAAATTAACCCTAGTTTGGTATTATGACATTGTCTAAACCTAGTGTTAAAGATTGTTTTCTTATAGCAATTCCATTTCCCTCTAAGGTGATATCTTTTAGTGTTACTGTTCGAGAGTATGTTGTCTCTGTAGCAGAAGTAGTAAGTTCTTCATAACTGATTTCTGCAGTTCCATTAGAACTTATTAGCTCTTGTGTTACAGTAATGCCACTTACAGGAATACTATTACAAAAATATTCATCTCCGTCAATAGAAGTGTTAAATTCTCTATATATAAACTGATTGTTAGTAGTATTTAGTGTAATTACTGTAGCTTCATCTAATGATATCTCAGAAACGGCTGTAGGATTAATTTCAAAACTAGTATCTGTAAAGTTTAGAGATAAAGATCTATTTATACCTTGATCAATTACAAAAAACACAAAAGTATTATCATTTTCATTAGAACAATTTTCTAGATCGCCAGTTAAATCATCAACAGAAACTTCTATTAGATCACCTTCGCTGCAACCGATTAATAGCAGTGAAAAAAATAAAAAATACAGTCTTTTTATCATCATTCTAATCTTCATTTTTTGGAGTGGTTATAGAGATGGTTTCATCTCTAAAACCAAAAGAGAATTCATCGTTAGTAAATTGGTCATTAACTTCATTTAGAATAAGATTATCTATTGATAATGTAGTTCTAAAAATAGTAATAACCGTATTGTCAAGAATAGATGGGTTATCCACGTTGGTATTTGCTTCGTCGTTATCAGGATTATCGGCATCGAGATAATTTGGGATTCCATCACCATCAGTATCTTCATTCAATGGGTCGTTATTTGTGCCACTAACTTCATCGCGAGTCAAAATACCATCATTATCGTCATCTGGATCTAAATAATTCGGAGTTCCATCTCTGTCAGTATCGTCATCTCTGGGGTTTCCATTGCCATCCACATCTTCATCTAGTGTGTCAATACCATCATTATCATCATCAGTATCAAGATAGTTTGGTGTCCCGTCATTATCAGTGTCTAGAAAACTTTCATCATTAGGGTCACTATTAATTAACTCTACACTCGTTAACACGTTGTCATTATCATCATCTTGATCTTTAAAATTTGCGATTTGATCTCCATCAGTGTCATATCCGTCCTCAATCCCTAAATCATCAGCTGTTTGATCTGTATTTCCAATAGCACTATCATCCATAGCATCATCAAGGTAATTGGGAACACCATCACCATCTGGATCTGCTTCTGGATCAATTCCGTTAGGAGATTCTTCAGTAGATTCTAGTCCGTCATTATCATCTTCACTAACAATTTGATTGATGATAGTGGCTTGACCACTTACGCTTAAAAGTTCTTCTGTTACTATAATGTTACTATCAGGAATATTACTACAATAATAATCCGAAGTAATCGTATTATTAAATTTCCTGTATATTAAACCATTATCAGTGTCTTCTAGATCAATAATAATAGGGTTTTCAGTTTCAGTAGTTTCAGAATATGTAGCATCAATAAAGTTATAGGATATAGATTCATTGATAGAAGTATTGATCTTAAAGAAAACAAACTCATTGGTTGTAGCTCCTTCACAAAGTTGAAGATCAACATCGTCAAATTCAAAACTTGTTACAATAATATCACCATCATCACAAGAAGCTAATACTAGAAAGGTAAAAATATATAAAAGCTTTTTCACTGTTTGCATTTTGAAAATTAATAACAAAGTAACGTTTCGTTATAGAAACAATAACGTATTAAAAGTTTTTCTTTTTTATAAAGACGAATGAAATTTATAAATGTTCATTCTAATATTATTTTTGTACGTTTCGACAAAAATAATGGAATTGAAAGATTATAACGCTCGGTGTGGAAAATAATTTTATTTGAATTAGATTTGCGGTGTTATAATAAGGATATAATAAAATGAGTACTCTGTTACTGTGATTATTGTATTTTTTCGCCAATCATCAACTAAATTTTTATATTTAATGCAAAAGGTTTATTTCGATAGTGCAGCAACTACACAGTTGCGTTCAGAAGTAATTGATAAAATGACTACTGTATTAAGAGAAGATTATGGTAACCCTTCTTCTACTCACGGATTTGGTAGGTCTGCAAAAAATCATATTGAGCAGGCTCGTAAGAATATAGCTAAATATTTAGGAGTGAAAGCTTCTGAAATTATATTTACTTCTGGAGGAACAGAAGCGGATAATCTTGCTTTGAACAGTGCGGTAAGAGATTTAAATGTAAAACATATTATTACTTCTAAGATTGAACATCATGCAGTTTTGCATACTGTTCAAGAGATACAAGCACATGCTGAGATTGCAGTTAGTTACGTAGATATTACGTCTGATGGATCAATAGATTATAAACACTTGGAGAGCTTATTGGCTAATGCTTCTGAAAAAACATTAGTTAGTTTGATGCATGTGAACAATGAGGTTGGAACAATTTTAGATATTAATAGAGTAGGTGGTTTATGTAAGGAACACGAAGCGCTTTTTCATAGTGATATGGTACAATCTATTGGGCATTTAGATGTAAATCTAGGTGATCTTCAGGTAGATTTTACTGCAGTAAGCGCGCATAAATTTCATGGTCCTAAAGGAGTTGGTTTTGCATATATTAAAAAGAATTCAGGGCTTAAACCATTGATTTATGGAGGAGAGCAGGAGCGTGGCTATCGCGGTGGAACAGAAGGAGTGCATAACATAGCTGGAATGGATGAGGCTTTGAGATTAGCGTATGCACATATGGATGAAGAGAAAGCATATATTTCTGATCTAAAACAATACTTTGTAGATCAATTAAAGGATCAGATAAAAGGAGTTAAGTTTAATGCTAATTGTTGTGATTTAGATCATAGTACTTATACCCTCATTAATGTTTGTTTACCTATATCACAAGAAAAAGCCGGTATTTTGTTGTTTCAGTTAGATATTAAAGGAATAGCTTGTTCTAAAGGTAGTGCTTGCCAGAGTGGAAGTGGAAAAGGATCACATGTACTTGCCGAAATACTTTCTGAAGAGGATATGCAGAAACCTTCCGTTAGATTCTCTTTTTCCAGATATAATACAAAAGAAGAAGTGGATTATGTGATTAGTGTACTGAAAGAGTTTTTGGAAAGTTAATAATATTAAATATGAAAAAGGAGCGTAGTATTACGTTCCTTTTTTGTTTTAAACTACTATAAAGGAGATCCTGGGGCACAAATATTCCATTGAGGCACCCAACCAATACATAAGTATAATTTACCATCTAAAGAGGTTGCTTCTTCACAAGAATTTCTGTTACTACCACTATTAATTGATTTCTGAGAAGTTTTACTAATAACCTTAAAACTATTGTTTTTTAATAACTTTTATGTGAATAAAATTTTTAATAAAATTACTAGAATCCCCAAATTTTAAATGCATTGGGAGTTCTTTTTTACTTAATAATGCAGAATATTCCCTAAATGTTGCTGTGTGGTTTGCTTAAATTTTTGTTAAAAAAAATCATCTAAAATTATTCTTTTGTTAGTTTTCTTTATTGATAATTACTTCTCTGCCGTCTTTAAGTTTTACTGTTCTCGGACGTTCTAGTTTTTCTTTTAATAATATAAAATCTTCTTTATTTAGAATATTTTCTTGAGATGGTTTACGAATTGGTGGTTTGGTATTAAGCTGATTAGTATAAGTTGTGAATATTAATAATTGGTTACCAATCTCTACCTGAACAATAAGACCTGGAAGCCCCCAGTAACTTCTAGGGCCTGCTTTGATTGGAACTTCATTGGTGAACCAAACTAAAACCTTTTTTCCATATTCGTTAATCGTCTCAGCTGATTTACAATTAAAACCAAAAATGTTTTGTGTTTTTTCTGATAACTTCCATTTATAATTAGGTAAAGAATCTTTTACTAGAATATCTTTTCCGTATAATAACCCCCTGTAATTTTTGTAGTCCAATAGCAGTTCTCTTGTTTTATGGTTTTTATATCTTGAAGAAACTCTTTCTAATTTTGAATCTTTGTTGTGATCAGAAACATTTAGTTTATCATATAATGGTAAATCTTCTGTTTTGATATAAATAGATTCTCCATCTCTATAACGCAATATGAAGTCCGGGGTGATTTTTTTCTTACTGTTATTAATTTCTTCTCTTACGATATCTAATCCGTGTCCAGCTAACGAATAATATTCTTTATAACCTATTTCGAATGTTTGAGCGGTCAAAAAGTAATTAGAAAAAAGTAAAAATATACTTGCTATTAATGTTGTATTCATTTTATTCGAGAATTGTTGTAAAATTTGTTTTAAAACTTCATCCCTAATCGTACGTTAAAAACCCTCTGAGTTAAAAAGTTAGGAATAGCAAATTGACGCTGAGAAGCTGCATCTCTTACAAAAGTATTGGTAATAGAGTTAAGGTTGTCAAAAAGATTGAAAATTTCGAATCCGACATTCAATTCTCTAAATTTATTAAAGAAACTCCCTTCTTTACGTCTTATTTTTTGATCCACAACTATATATGAGATTCCTAAATCAGCCCTTCTGTAATCTCGCAATCTAGTCTGAAATTCATATGGATCTGCATTAGAAGGAGACCCGCCAGGTACACCAGTTTGGTATACTAAATTAAGGTACATTTTTAGGTTAGGAATTGTTGGTACATAATCCTGAAATAAAGCTCCTATTTTTACTCTCTGATCCGTTGGTCGATCAATATACCCTCTATTGTCAAGATTTTCTTCCGTCTTTAGAAGACCTAAACTAAACCAACTTTCAGTTCCAGGAACAAATTCTCCATTTAACCTAAGATCAAATCCTGCAGCATATGCCTCTGCGTTATTATTAGCACGATATCTAATTCTAACATTTTCGATGGTATATGAATTTACATCAGTAAGTTTTTTATAGTATAATTCTGTAGTAAGCTTAAAAGGACGATCCCACATATTAAAACTATAATCATTTCCAGCAACAATATGTATAGATTGTTGCGCTTTTACATTAGGTTGAACAGTTCCTTGAAGATCTCTTAATTCTCTATAAAAAGGTGGTTGATGATACCATCCTCCAGAAAGACGAAATATCATGTCTGATTTCCAGTCTGGTTTAATGGCAACTTGTGCTCTTGGGCTAAATACTGTTTGAGAAGAACTACTTATACCATCCCCAGAGACATTCCAATTATGTGCTCTTACACCAACATTTGCCCAGATTTCATGCTCTTTTATGTTTGTTCTTAAGCTATATTGAGCAAATCCAGAAAATCTATCGATATTTACCATATTAGTTGCTCTTACACTCGTAAAAGGGACTATAGGGCTAGCATTAGGATTGTAGGGTTGATCATTTACAAAAGTCCCAGGAGGACGAATTGAAAAACCTGCCGAATCAATAACTTCATATTCCTGAATTCGATCTCTGATATCTTCAGAAGTGTATTTTATTCCCCAATCAAACTGATGTTCATCGGCAGTATAGGTTCCTTTATGTTCTAGGTTGAAAATTAAAGCATCAAGGTCATTTCTTGCGTGTGTTAATTGTGAGCCAACACCTTCGCTAAATTCTACTTCGCCTAGGTCCTCTCCACCAATATCAGTGTTGACAGAACCTAAGAAATATGCTGCAAAAATATCAAAGTGTTCTTGCTCTTGGGTGTGATAAGCGGAACCAATTAATTTTAAAGTTAAATTGTCATTTGCCCTATATGTTCCTTTTAAAGCACCAAAATATGTTTCATAACGATCTTCTTCTTGCCCGTCATAAAAAACCGTTAAGGCAATAGGGTCTGTGATAGGTCCAAAATTAGTTTGACGTGTTAGTGGTTCGTAATCATATCTGTTTATTGCAATATTACCTAAAAAACCAAGCTCAAACTTTTTAGAAAAATTATATGAAAGATATGTCTGAACATCCGCAAATCTTGGTCTAAAATTGGTTTCCGTTTGTCTAGCATCTACGAGTAGACTATTGTCTCGATATCTTACTCCAACGACTCCAGCGAATTTTTTATCTTTTGTAATTCCTCCTGCAGATATGCTACCACCCAATAAACTTAGATTAGCTGATAAGTCAAACCGTGTTGGTCTGCGATAGGTGATATCTAATACAGAAGAAAGTTTATCTCCATATTTTGCTTGAAAACCTCCTGCAGAGAAATCTACATTTCTAACCAAATCGGTATTTACAAAACTTAAACCTTCTTGCTGTCCAGATCGTATCAAAAAAGGTCTGTATACTTCTATCTCATTAACATATACTAGGTTTTCATCAAAATTTCCTCCTCTTACAGCATATTGAGTACTCAATTCATTATTAGAACTTACTCCTGGTAAGGTTTTTAGTAAGCCTTCAACTCCTGCATTAGCAGAAGGGGTGATGCGTATGGTCTCTGGATCTAAAGTAGTAATACCTTCTACTATTTTTCGTTCTCGACCGGAAATAACCACCTCACTAATTTGTTCAATATCTGTTTTTAATATTGGATTTAACTCGTAAGTCTGATTTTCTTTTAGGTTTATAGTAAACGTAATGTCCTTTAGCCCTACGTGACTTATTTTAATGGTAATATCTTGATTAGAGGGTATGTTTAAGATGTATACACCGTTTTTGTCTGTTCTAGTTCCAGAATTTTCAAAAGATACATTGGCACCAGATATTGGTTGGTTGGATTCGTCCAAAACCACACCCTTAACAATTGCGTCTTGTGCTAATATATATTGATTAAAAGAGACTAGAAAAAAAACAAAAATAAAGAGGAGATTTTTCAAAGAGTATATCTGTTTATGGTTTTCTAAAGAATATTGTTTCAAATGTAGTATTATTTCCTACTTTATCTAACACAATAAGTTTAAATTTATTTTCTGTTTCTGAAATTATTTTATCTTCAAAATTATAAATAAGCATTCCTGTTTTGTAATCGTATTCCATTAAAATGAACTTTCCGTTAATGGTAGCTCTGTAACTTTTGATACCAGAATCGGTATCATCAATTTTAATTTTTAAAAAATTCGCTTTAGACATCCATTTTTTATTGGCCACATTTATAGGAACGATTGTTGGTTTTTCTAGATCTGTAAATAAGGAGTAGCTACCTAATGTTCTAGTTCTAGTAGAAAAACGATTATTTTTTTTGTTTGTTCTAACGTGGTAATGTTTGTTGTTGTATCCTAATCTTCCAATATATAATTTCTTCTTATCAGCTGGACTATAATTGGTGACATCAAAAACAATAGTCATATTTTTATGTAATGGAATTTCATCTTCATGAATTTTTATGGTATCACCATTAGTCTCAATATCTAAATACGCTTTTTCGTACAAACTACCTTTTGGAATATATAGGTCAAAAATCCCAGAGTTATACGTAAAATTTTCTGTTGGTTTCACAAGATGAGGAGTTTTGATAATCTCTTCTTTGGTGATGTGATCTATCTGTTCTCCTTTTACCGGAATGCTAATTTCTGTTGTATTGTTTTTGAAATCTTTAACGAAGACTTTTAATGTGTATGATAAGCTATCTTCAATAGTAAAAAAACCTTTATTTGTTACATTTTTATAGATGGAAAGTGGATTGTTTTTTTCAATAAAAAGTTTGGTTATTCTACTTCGATTCTTTTTGTAGTGCTTATAATCAATTAAGCGATTGATATAACGAGTTTCAGAAAAAGAAAATCGTTTCATTTCCATGGAAAAGTTTTCTTGCCCATTTAATTCTGTTGTTATCTTATAAACTCCATTTTTATTGGCAGCTAGATTTTGTTGATCTATTGTAGAGACACCAATCCCTATTTTTCCTAAAGCTTTTATTCCTTCAGCCTTAAAATCACCATTATCCATAGGTATTAACCTTAATTTAGTTGGTTGTTGGTTTCCATTGGAGTGCGAAGTGTCGTCTAAACTGTAAACCCATACACCATTGATTGTTGGTTTTTTGGTATCTTTTATGTCAATACCAAAGGACATTGGGTTCATAGGTCTTGCTTTAGCATCTCTTATTTCAAAATGCAAATGTGGTCCACCACTACCACCAGTATTTCCACTAAATGCCAGCACATCACCTTTTTTTACAGATAGTGTACCTGCTTTAGGAAAAAGTTCTATTTCATAGGATTCTTTAGCGTACTGTCTTTTTTTTATGTAAGCTTCTATTTCTGGGGAGAATTTTTGTAAGTGCGCATACACTGTAGTATATCCATTAGGATGCGCTATATAAATAGCTTTTCCGTATCCAAAATGAGAAATCTTTATTCTGGTAACATTTCCCGTTGCTGCAGCATATACTTTTAATCCCTCTTGACCTTCAGTTTTTAAATCTAAACCAGAGTGAAAGTGATTAGATCTTAGTTCTCCATAAGTACCCGAAACAGCAAGTGGGATGTCTAGAGGGTTGATGAAATAATCAGTTGGAATGTCTTTTTGGCAATATCCAATCGTAAAATTGAAGATTAAAAATAATATAATAACTCGCATAGAAGGTAAATGTAAATATTTAGACATTAAAATTAAAGTGATGTTTAATTAAAAACTAAAAGGCTATAAACGAATTACTTGATTGACTAGATATTGTTGCTATAAAATTAGTTTAAAAACTATTGGGTTTTTTCAATTGGTATGTTAACTTTGTGTAACGAAGTATTGCGTAAAATTATAATGAGTGATTTAATTGAAATTGTTGATTCTCTTGAGAATAGGATAAGTAAGTTGCTTCATAAGTATGATTTACTTAAGCAGCAAAATGCCGATCTGAAGGGAAAGATAAAGAATTTAGAAGAAAATTCTGAACTCCAAGTTGATCAATTAAAACAATGGGAAGAGAAATTCAGTGCACTCAAAAATGCAAATGCGATGCTGGGCAGTGATAAATACAAAAGGGAAACCAAGCTCAAGATAAATGCCTTAATAAGGGAGATAGATGTGTGTATAGCGCAGTTATCAGAGTAATTAATACTATGGCGGATAAATTAAAAATCAAACTTTCGGTTGCGGATAGAGTATATCCATTAACGATAAATCCTGATCAAGAAGAGGGGTTACGTAAGGCAGCTAAAAAGATTGAGGCCATGATTAAACAGTTTGAGCAAAGTTATGCGGTGAGAGATAAGCAAGATGTATTGGCGATGTGCGCTTTACAGTTTGCTGCACAAGTAGAACAAAAGGTTATAGATAAAGATAGTGATGAAATAAATGTTTTGGGCAGATTAGGTGCTTTAAATGATTTGTTACAAGATCATCTATCTTAGACGTTCATTAAAATAAATAAGGTTACTGCCTGCACTAGTTATTATTTTTTGATAAACTCAACAAGAATTATTTTAAAAAGGGTGAGTTTAAGTTGTAAAAGCAAGCCGTGCTGATTTTTCAGTTTCACGGATCCTTGATCAGCTTGTTAGCCCTAAACCTGTTTTTACAGAGTTTATACAAAACCCAAACTAGTGCAGGCTTTTTTTATATATAAACACTAACTAGGATTATGGATAATATTATATTTTTGATTATTGCGGCAGTTGCGGGATTAGTGATTGGCTTTGTCATTGCTAAGGTATTAGAGCGCAATAAAGCTTCAGAAATTATCAAAAGCGCTAAGAAAACTTCTCAAAGTATTATAAGAGAGGCAAAGAGTGAAGGAGAGACAATTAAGAAAGATAAAATACTTCAGGCTAAAGAAAAGTTTATCGAATTAAAATCTGAGCACGAAAAAGTGATTCTGTCTCGAGATAAAAAGATGGCTGAGGCAGAAAAAAGAACAAGGGATAAAGAATCCCAGGTTTCTAATGAATTATCTAAAGGTAAGAAGCTTAATGCCGAATTGGACCAGAAGGTTAAGGATTATAATCATCGTAATGATTACCTTGAAAAGAAGCAAAGTGAATTGAAGAAACTTCATAAAAGTCAGGTGCAGCAATTAGAAGTGATATCTGGATTGTCTGCAGAAGAAGCTAAGGATCAACTTGTAGAGTCTTTAAAAGAGCAAGCAAAAACTGATTCTATGGCTCTGATTCAGGATACTATTGAAGAAGCTAAGCTTACTGCACAACAAGAGGCTAAAAAAGTAATAATAAATACTATTCAACGAATTGGAACAGAGGAAGCTGTAGAAAATTGTGTTTCTGTATTTAATATTGAGAGTGATGATGTAAAAGGTCGAATTATTGGACGAGAAGGAAGAAATATTAGAGCAATAGAAGCTGCTACAGGTGTAGAAATCATAGTAGATGATACTCCAGAAGCTATTATATTATCTTGTTTTGATTCTGTAAGACGAGAAGTAGCACGTCTTTCACTTCATAAATTAGTAACGGATGGTAGAATACATCCGGCACGTATTGAGGAAATAGTAAAGAAGACTAGAAAACAAATTGATGAAGAGATTATAGAAGTCGGTAAAAGAACCGTTATTGATCTCGGTATTCATGGGTTGCATCCAGAACTGATTAAAACAGTGGGTAGAATGAAGTATCGTTCTTCTTATGGTCAAAATCTTTTACAACATTCAAGAGAGGTTGCCAAACTATGTGGAGTAATGGCTTCTGAGTTAGGTCTAAACCCTAAATTAGCTAAAAGGGCTGGGTTGTTACATGATATAGGTAAAGTTCCAGATACGGAAACAGAAGTTCCACATGCTATTTTAGGAATGCAGTGGGCAGAGAAGTATGGAG
Source organism: Aquimarina sp. MMG015 (assembly GCF_018100855.1). Classification (NCBI taxonomy): domain Bacteria; kingdom Pseudomonadati; phylum Bacteroidota; class Flavobacteriia; order Flavobacteriales; family Flavobacteriaceae; genus Aquimarina; species Aquimarina sp. MMG015. The sequence continues at coordinate 199,116 of NZ_JAGJEB010000008.1, read as the reverse complement.
AGAAACCAGATGTGTGTAATGCAATAGGGGCACACCATGATGAAATAGAAATGAATGCACTTATTTCTCCAATAGTTCAGGTTTGTGATGCAATTAGCGGAGCAAGGCCTGGAGCGCGTCGTCAGGTTTTAGATTCTTATATACAAAGACTGAAAGATTTAGAAGATATAGCGTTTGGATTTAATGGAGTTAAAAAAGCATATGCTATTCAAGCTGGTAGAGAGCTAAGAGTTATTGTTGAAAGTGAGAAAGTGAATGACGAAAGAGCGGCTAGTTTATCATTTGAAATTTCTCAAAAAATACAAACAGATATGACATATCCTGGTCAAGTAAAAATTACTGTGATCAGAGAGACTAGGGCAGTTAATATTGCAAAGTAGAAAAAAGTTTTATGTTAAAAAGAGCATCAATTGTTTTAATTGGTGCTCTTTTTTTGTTGGTTTATTAATAGTAGATCTTCTTTTTTTTGTCCTAGAATTTCATCTTTCCAAGTTAGTGCAGATTCTAAATTTTCAAATTGTTTAAAATCTTTTTTAAAAAAAGACTTTTCGTAACTAGTTAGTGTCTTTTGTTTTGGATCATTGGATACAACTGCAAACCCCATAAGATTGGTGACTTCGGCAGTTTTTATATAAATAATAGGGTCTACAGCATAGGAATGAACTCTATGGGTTATATAAACAAAAGGTGTTTTTTTAAAATGTTTCTCTGCTATTTTAATGAGAATTGAATTTTTTAAAGTACATACCACTATTCCTTCATTCATAACCGCAATCATGTAGTTATGATAAATATCCAGTTTACAAAAATCTAAATTATATGATCTAATCATTGGGGGAGTTTAGATGTTGGGTTTAACAAGGATAAAAGTATTTAATAAAATTTATTCCTTTTTTAATATTTCATTTTTCCACTCTAAAGCATTGTCGATACTGGAGAAATACTTCAGTTTCTTTTCGAAAAATTTACTTTCGAGTTCTGTTAATTTTTTTTGTCTATGATTTTTAGATACCACTGCAATACCAACAAGGGTATCTATCTTGGTAGTTTCATGGTAAACTGTGGGGTCAACTGCGTATGTGTTAACTCTGTTAGAAATATACACAAACGGTTTATCCTTGAAGTATTTTGTTACAAATTCCAATAGTAGTTTGTTATGTCTTGGCATAACTAAAAACCCTTCTGAAATGGTGTTTTTTAAATAATCTTCCCGGATTTCCACCAAAGCGAAACCTAAATCATAGTGTTTTGACATTTTAGGTAAAACGATACTATTATTTAAGTATGGTTAATTTTCCATTAAGTTACAATAAAAGTATTGTTTTTAAAAATTAAAATTTAACTACCCAATGTATCTTCGGGGAAATTTTAGTAAAATGATTTTTCGTATTTATCTAGTAATTCATTTTTCCATTGTAGCGCAGATTCTATATCATCAAAACGTCTAAGCTCTTTACTGAAGAAGGCTTTTTCAAGTTTTGTTTGTTTTATTTGAATGGGGTTATCTGACACAACTGCGAAACCGATTAAGTTTTCAATTTTAGCAGTTTCTAGGTATATGGTAGGATTTACTGAATAAGAATTGATTCGATGTGTTAAGTACAAGAAAGCTTTGTTCTTATAGTGTTTTTCTACCATTTCTAAAAGAACATCGTTGTGCTCTGGTGATACTGTTACGCCTTCGTTTATAGTAACCTTTATATAGTCTTCGAATATTTCTATAAGACCAAAATCCAATAAATAGGAAGTAATCATTTTGGGGTATTTTTTAGGTAGAGCAAATATATATTTTCAGAAATTAAAAAGTAAGTGTTTTTTAATTTTATTTGGGATTTTTCCCTTGTCATTTTGTTTCTAATTTGTTCTTCAGGTGAACTTCTTGTATCTCCTTAAGAACGTGCTGGTTTTTTAATTGATTTTGTTTGATAGAAGTTAGTTAGCTATGTTGTAATTATTCATAAAAAAAACTCTGATATATCTATTATACCAGAGTTTTTTTTATAAATAATTTTTAATTGTAACCTAAGATTCTGTCGACTCTTCAGCTTTCTTTATTTTTATAGTCAATTCATTGGAATCATCATCAAGATCCATAAATATACTGTCTCCTTCTTGTAGCTGAGCGCTAATAATTTCCTCAGCTAAAGCGTCTTCAATATATTTTTGAATAGCTCTTTTTAATGGTCTTGCTCCATATTGTTTGTCAAATCCTTTTTCCGTAATATAATCCTTAGCTTTTTCACTTAGAGATAGATCATATCCAAGACCTTTAATTCTTCCGTAAAGTTTTTCTAATTCTATGTCAATAATTTTATGGATATCCTCACGTTCAAGCGCGTTGAATACAATAACATCATCAACTCTATTCAGGAATTCTGGAGCAAAAGCTTTCTTTAAAGCATTCTCAATAACTCCTTTGGCGTAACTATCTGATTGAGTCTTCTTGGCACTAGTCCCAAAACCAACACCTTGTCCAAAATCTTTTAGTTTACGTGCACCAATATTAGAAGTCATTATAATGATCGCATTTCTGAAATCAATTTTTCGACCAAGGCTATCTGTTAGGTATCCGTCATCTAATACTTGGAGCATCATGTTGAATACGTCAGGATGTGCTTTTTCAATTTCATCTAATAGAATAACAGCGTACGGTTTTCTTCTTACTTTTTCGGTAAGTTGTCCACCTTCTTCATAACCCACATATCCTGGAGGTGCTCCTATTAATCTAGAGACCGCAAACTTTTCCATATATTCACTCATGTCAATACGTATTAGCGTATCTTCACTGTCAAAAAGTTCTCTTGCGAGTACCTTGGCTAATTGCGTTTTTCCAACACCAGTTTGGCCTAGAAATATAAAGGATCCAATAGGTTTATTAGGATCTTTAAGCCCTGCTCTATTACGTTGTATTGCTTTAACTACCTTAGATACAGCTTCGTCTTGACCGATGACTTTGCCTTTTATAAGATTTGGTAGTTCGGCAAGTTTATTGCTTTCGGTTTGAGCGATTCTATTAACTGGGATTCCTGTCATCATAGAAACTACATCAGCAACATTTTCTTCGTCTACAGTTTCTTTATGTAGTTTAGAATCTTTTTCCCATTGCTCTTGAGCTTGACTTAATTCTTTTTCAAGATTTTTTTCATCATCTCTTAATTTAGCAGCTTCTTCATATTTCTGCTTTTTGACTACGCTATTTTTTAACTCCCGTACTTCTTCAAGCTTTTTCTCTAAATCCAAGATTTTCTTAGGAACATCAATATTTGTAATATGAACTCTAGATCCAGCTTCATCCAAAGCATCTATGGCTTTGTCCGGTAAAAACCGATCAGTCATATATCTATTGGTAAGCTTTACACATGCTTGAATTGCTTCATCAGTATAACTTACATTATGATGTTCTTCATATTTTTCTTTGATGTTGTTTAGGATTTCTATAGTTTCCTCAATGTTAGTTGGTTCAACTATAACCTTTTGAAAACGTCTTTCTAATGCACCATCTTTTTCAATATATTGTCTGTACTCATCTAATGTAGTAGCACCAATACATTGAATTTCACCTCTAGCTAAGGCAGGTTTAAACATGTTAGAGGCATCTAAACTACCAGTTGCTCCACCGGCACCTACAATGGTATGAATTTCATCAATGAAAAGAATAATATCATCATTCTTTTCTAACTCATTCATTACAGCTTTCATTCGTTCCTCGAATTGTCCTCTGTATTTTGTTCCAGCTACTAAACTAGCTAGATCTAAAGTAACAACTCTTTTGTCAAATAAAATCCTAGAAACTTTTCTTTTAACGATTCTTAGAGCTAAACCTTCCGCTATAGCAGATTTTCCAACTCCAGGTTCTCCAATTAGTAGAGGATTGTTTTTCTTTCTTCTACTTAATATTTGAGAAACACGTTCTATTTCTTTTGTTCTTCCAACAACTGGATCTAGTTTCCCTTCTTCTGCCATTGCAGTTAAATCTCTTCCGAAATTGTCTAATACAGGAGTCTTAGATTTTTTGTTAGTTTTAGCACCACCAGTTGGAGAATTAAATGGATTCTCTTTTGAAGTGTCTCCAGCCATATCATCATCATCAGAAAATGATTCGGCTTTTGGGTTTTCTATAAATTCTTCTTCGTTAGCAATCATAAATTTAAATTGATCTTTAACATTATCATAATCTACCTTAAGCTTGTTTAAAAGTTTGGTAGTTGGATCGTTTTCGTTACGTAAAATGCACAGTAATAGATGTGCAGTATTAATAGAAGAGCTCTGAAACAATTTTGCTTCTAAAAAAGTTGTTTTAAGGGCTCTTTCTGCTTGTCTAGTTAGGTGTAAATTCTTTTTTTCATTTGTAGCAACTGCTACATTAGGATTTGCGGGGCTGAGAATTTCAACTTTTCTTCTCAAATTTGTTAAATCAATATCTAACGCATCAAGTATACTAATTGCTTTTCCACTTCCATCACGTAATAGTCCCAACATAAGATGTTCTGTACCAATAAAGTCGTGCCCTAAACGAAGTGCTTCTTCTTTACTGTATGCAATTACATCTTTGACTCTTGGTGAAAAATTATCATCCATATAATTAGTTTCTTTCTTTTTCTGTATTTCTTTATTACTAAATATAGTAATTTTTTAAAATTAAACTGACAAAAACTATTCCTTTTAACCATCATTAACAGGAAAGCTGACATAATAGCCCTTAATGTCATATTTTCAGTAAGTCTAAAAATAAAATTAAAATCTCCCTCGAAATTTAGTAAATATAATCTTGGGTATTCAGATTTTTGAGTAAATAGACAAAAAATGCATTAATAATCAAAATCTATATTTATAGACTTATTAACCAAATTGGTCGTTTAAGTTGTTAATAAATTACGTATATTAGGAAGGGTATTGCCTGTTAAAACCGTCTTAATTTACTTAAATTAGCGCGTTAAATAAAATCAATTTTAGAATAAAATAATTTTTATGGCAGAAGGAGAAAAGCTAATACCTATCAATATAGAGGATGAAATGAAGTCTGCGTACATCGATTATTCGATGTCGGTGATTGTATCACGTGCACTTCCTGATGTTAGAGATGGTCTTAAGCCAGTGCATAGGAGAGTTCTATATGGTATGTATGAGTTAGGCGTTAAAGCTAGTAGTGCTCATAAGAAATCAGCGAGAATTGTAGGAGAAGTTCTTGGAAAATATCACCCACATGGTGATACTTCCGTATATGATACTATGGTACGTATGGCTCAAGAGTGGAGTTTACGTTATATGTTGGTTGATGGTCAAGGTAACTTTGGTTCTGTAGATGGAGATAGTCCAGCAGCAATGCGATATACAGAAGCAAGAATGCGTAAGATTTCGGAAGATATGCTTGCTGATATCGAAAAAGATACTGTAGATCATACATTTAATTTTGATGATACACTACAGGAACCAACAGTATTACCAAGTAGGGTTCCGGGATTGTTAATTAATGGAGCATCAGGTATTGCTGTAGGTATGGCAACTAACATGCCTCCTCATAATTTAAGCGAAGTTGTAGATGGAACTATTGAATATATCAATAATAATGATATTGAAATAGATGAACTTATACAGCATATTAAGGCTCCTGATTTTCCTACAGGAGGTATAATTTATGGTTATGATGGTGTAAGAGAAGCTTTTAAAACAGGTAGAGGTAGAATAGTAATGCGTGCCAAAGCTAGTTTTGAAGAGGTTAATGGAAGAGAGTGTATTATTGTATCTGAAATTCCTTATCAGGTGAATAAGGCAGATATGATTAAGAAAACTGCCGATCTTGTAAATGATAAGAAAATAGACGGTATCTCAACTATTAGAGATGAGTCTGATAGAAAAGGAATGCGTATCGTTTATATTTTAAAAAGAGATGCGATACCTAATATTGTTCTTAATCTTCTTTATAAGTATACAGCATTACAATCTTCTTTTAGTGTTAATAATATCGCACTGGTAAAAGGAAGACCTCAGTTGTTGAACGTAAAAGAAATGATTCATCATTTTGTAGAGCATAGACATGAAGTTGTCGTGCGAAGAACGAGATATGAATTAAGAAAGGCAGAAGAAAGAGCACATATTCTAGAAGGATTAATTATAGCATCAGATAATATTGATGAAGTAATTAAATTAATAAGAGCATCTTCTAATGCAGAAGAGGCTAGAGAAAAGCTTATTACTAGATTTAAATTATCAGAAATTCAGGCAAAAGCGATTGTAGAGATGCGTCTACGTCAGTTAACAGGTCTGGAGCAAGATAAATTAAGAGCGGAGTATGATGAGTTAATGAAAACAATTGAAGATCTTAAGGATATTCTTGATAAAAAGGATCGTCGAATGGATATCATTAAAGAAGAACTTCTTGAGGTTAAAGATAAGTATGGTGATGCACGTCGTTCTCAAATAGAATATGCTGGTGGTGATCTAAGTATAGAGGATATGATTCCTAATGAGAAAGTAGTTATAACTATTTCTCATGCAGGATATATTAAAAGGACATCTCTAACAGAGTATAAAAAACAGAATAGAGGAGGAGTTGGTCAGAAAGGAAGTACAACTCGTAATGAAGACTTCTTAGAGCATTTATTTGTTGGTACAAATCATCAGTATATGCTGTTTTTTACTCAAAAAGGAAAATGTTTCTGGATGAGAGTATACGAAATACCAGAAGGAAGTAAGACTTCAAAAGGTAGAGCAATACAAAATCTTATCAATATAGAAAATGATGATAAAGTAAAAGCATTTATTTGTACACAGGACTTAAAAGATGAGGAATATATTAATTCTCATTATGTAATAATGGCAACTAAAAAAGGTCAGGTAAAAAAGACTTCTTTAGAACAATATTCTAGACCACGTACAAATGGTATTAACGCTATTACTATTAAGGATAATGATGAACTATTAGAAGCTAAATTAACTGATGGTAAAAGTCAAGTTATGTTAGCTGTTAAATCCGGAAAAGCAATTCGTTTCGAAGAAGAAAAAACTAGACCAATGGGTCGTGGTGCTTCTGGTGTAAGAGGAATACGCTTAGCTGATGATAAAGATGAGGTAATTGGAATGGTTGCTGTAAATGATATGGAAAGTAACATTTTAGTTGTTTCTGAAAACGGATATGGAAAGCGTTCTAAATTAGAAGACTACAGAATCACTAATAGAGGAGGAAAAGGAGTAAAAACGATATCTGTTACGGATAAAACTGGAGAATTAGTAGCAATTAAAAATGTTACGGACTCTGATGATCTGATGATTATAAATAAATCAGGTATTGCTATACGACTTTCTGTAGAAGATCTTAGGGTTATGGGGCGTGCAACACAAGGAGTTCGTCTTATTAACCTAAAAGGCAAAGATTCTATTGCTGCGGTAGCGAAAGTTATGCACGAAGAGGACGATGTTGAAGATATTGATGAAAATATTGAAGAAATTGATATATCTTTGCAAAATAATAGTGATGCTAATGATGGCACAACTATTGATAAAACAGAAGAAGAAGAATAAAAAGAATCCCGTAAAAACAAAAGTAATGAAAACTAAATTTGTCGTAGCATTTTTTTTAACTATCAGTGCTATTGGATTTTCACAAAAGAAAGCACTAAATGCGGCTAAAAAAGCATTAAAATCTGGTGATCTAGAAGTTGCCAGTGATGCATTAAAAGCTGCTGAAGGGCAATTAGAAGCTGCAGATGATAAGCAGAAAGCACAATATTATTTCCTAAAAGGACAGGTTTCTTCGGCATCATCCGATAAGTCTTTAGATAAGATTGAGCAGGCAGCCAATGCTTATACGAAAGTATTGGAAATTGAAGAAGCTTCAGGTAGTAAAAAATATACTACTCAAGCTAATACAGGAATACAGGCTTTGCGCCAGTCTTTAGTAGAGCAAGCGGTAGCGGATCAGAAAGCAGGTAAGAATAAAGATGCCGCTGATAAATTGTATTTAGGGTATAAAACAAAAAAGAGTGATACGTCTTATTTATATTTTGCTGCTTCTAATGCAGTAAATGGTAAGGATTATGATACAGCTCTTAAGTATTACAATGAATTAATTGAAATTGGTTACAAAGGAGTTGAAGAACGTTTTACGGCAACTAATAAAGAGACAGGAGAAGTAGATCCATTTGATTCAAAAGAATTAAGAGATTTTTCTGTAAAAGCAGGAACGCATATCAAACCAGAAGTTTCTAAAACGAAATCAAGACAAGCTGAAATAACTAAAAATATAGCTCTTATTTATATTACTCAAGGTAAAGATGAAGAGGCTATTAAAGCAATGGAGGCTGCTAAGGCTCAAAATCCTAATGATCCAGCTTTAATGCAAGAAGAGGCTAATATGTTTTACAAACTAGGTAATTTGGAAAAATACCAAGAGTTAATGCAGGCGATAGTTGCAAACGATCCAGAGAACCCTAATTTATTATATAATTTAGGTGTAAGTGCATCACGATTAGGAGATAATGAACAAGCAATTACGTATTATAAGAAAGCTTTAGAGATCAAGCCTGATTATTCTTCTGCTCAAATAAATATTGCTGCTATTATTTTAAGTGGCGAAACTGCTCTTAATGAAGAAATGAATAGTCTTGGTGGATCTAATGCAGATTATAAAAGATTTGATGTTCTTAAAAAGCAAAAGCAAGATTTATATAGAGAAGCTGTTCCTTATTTGGAAGGAGCTCTACAATCAAAACCTGATAATGTAGAAGCTGTTCGTACGTTAATGCAGATTTTCTATCAACTAGATGATCCTAAAGCGGATGATATGAAAAATAAATTAAAAGCTTTAGAAGGCGGAAACTAGGCTTCACTAAAGTATTTTAAATAATAAAAAAAGCGGATCAAAATTTTGATCCGCTTTTTTTATTAGAATAACACATATTGCTTAATATGTCGTAATCGGTTTGTCTAATAATTGAATATTACTTTGTAAACGTTCTCTAACGATATTCATCATTCTTTTGTTTAGGGATGACGAATTTTCAATGTATATGAGATACTCATCTACTGTAAATTGTCCAATAATCATTCCTTTTAAACTGTTTCTGAATTTCATGTCCTTTTGAACAGCATTCTCAATAAATAATAGTCGTTTTTCTATAGAAAGCTCAAAAAAAGTATTTTTTCTTTTTTTGATATAATTTCTAAACACTTCAATTAATAATTCATTTTGTAATTTAATGATTGGTCTAATTGTTTTGTTTTGAAATTGCTCGTCATTTGACATGTTTTCAGAAACTCTTGCATTTAAAATTTGTGGCCGTATAGCCAATAAATTTGATTCCCTGTTTTCCATAATAAAGAGTGTTTACTAAAAATACAGAATTGTTTCATCTAAATTTCAGAACACTTACCAGAGTTTTAAACCAGTTATGAACATTTTCTTATGAATAGAAATAATGTTTAGGTTTTATTCAAAAAAAATAAGACTTCCTAAATGGAAGCCTTACTTTTTTGAAATTTATTTTTTAAGGAATTCTGCTTTTGATTTAATATCTATGGGCGCAATTTCATTTTTCTCTAGATATTTCACAAGTTTAGATATTCTTTTATCCTTTATCTTTTGAAAATCTACAATTGCTTTTTTTAATTTCTCATTCAGTGTTTTTTGATTGTTTAATTGAGCACTTGACGGTTTTTCAAAATTATTTGTTACTGCATTATATAGATTAGAAATCTTTTCTCGCAATTCCGGTTCTGCTTCCTGAACATAATTATCTCCTGTAGTAATAACCAAAGACTCTTTTAATTCAGTTAATTCTTTGATAACAGGTGTCGCAATTTTTGAAGATTTTTCTTCAATTGATTTGGCTTTTTTTACTGTTTGATCAATTTCATGAACTAAATAAGCTAAATCTTCTATCATAACATAAAGTTCTTTAGAAGTTTTACGTTGCGATTTTCTTTCAGCTTCAGTCACTTCCGAATTTTTATCTTGTTCAACATCTATAGTATGTTCATAGGTGTTTTTACCTTTTGTGAGTACTACCTTGTATTTACCAGCAGCAACTCTTGGAGCAGCTCCTATTGAAAATGTTTTACCTGATGCAGATTTTGGAGAGATACTTCTGTAATTCCATCGAACTATATTAATTCCTTTGGCTTTTCCTGGAGGTAAATCAGTGATTTTATTTCCATTTAGATCCTGAATTTCCATGCTCATTTTTCCAAAAGTATGTCTCTTTTTTAGATAGTACATAATTTTTAGATTGCTACTTGGGTTCTGTCCTACGAACTGAGTTTCTGTGCTTCCTCCTCCAAACCCATTATTTTCTTTTATAATTCCAGGTTTAGTGTTGAAAAAATGTACATTTTTAGCCAATACTTCTTGATTGATCTGACGTAAAGAAGAAATGTCGTCCAATATTATTACACCTCTTCCATGAGTACCTAAAACAAGATCATTCGTTTTTTTATGAAGATCTATAAAATGTACTGCAGTTGCTGGCATATTATTAGTGAATCTAGCCCAATTTTTGCCACCATTAATAGTAACAAATAGTCCAAATTCTGTTCCTACGAACAATAAATCTTCTTGTTCATAGTCTTCTTGAATATTTCTGGCAAAACCTATAATATCATCGGTTGCAATAGATTTCCAGTTTTTTCCATAATCGGATGTTTTGTATACATATGTATTCATGTCTCCAGAAGTATGTCCATCAAAAACTGCGTATGCAGTTCCTGCATTATGAACACTTGCTTCTATATGATATACCCAAGTGTTGGCAGGTAAATTAGGAATATTACTAACGGTATTTGTCCAGTTTTTCCCACCATCTGTAGTGACTTGTACATTTCCATCATCAGTTCCAACCCAAATTACATTTTCGTTCACTGGAGATTCGGCTATGGTAAAAATGGTTGTGTGTGTTTCTGCTCCTGACTTATCTTTAGAAAGACCTCCAGATTCTTTATCTTGTTTAGTAAGGTCATTAGTTGTTAGGTCTGGAGATATTTTTGTCCAGTTATTACCCATATCTTCAGATTTATGAAGGTATTGGCTCCCCATATAAAAACGATCTGGTTTGTGAGCACTAATAGCCATTGGAGCATTCCAATTAAAACGTAGTTCTTCGTCACCATCAGGTATTGGTTCTACATTTTTAGTGGTGTTTTTCTCAGTATTTATTCTCCATACGTTTTGAGCTCCTTGCATTTCAGAATATATAATAGGTTTTGTAGGGTGCTTTAATACTCTAAAGCCATCTCCATAACCAATTCTTTTCCAATCTCTAGCTTCGATTCCTCCAGGAGAAGAGGAAGGACCATACCAAGAACCATTATCTTGTAATCCACCATATATATTGTATGGCTCTGCGTTGTCTAAACTAATTTGATAAAATTGTGATACAGGAAGATTTTCTACTATTTCCATAGTTGCGCCACCATCCCAACTTCTGTATACTCCTCCATCTGTTCCTGCATACATTCTATCACTATCATTGATATCAAAAAGAATATCATGAATATCAGCGTGCATGTTTCCAAGATTTTTAAAGGTTTTTCCTCCATCTTTAGAAATAGCTCCAAGAAAACCACCTTTTACAATAGTTTCAGGGTTTTTTGGGTCAACGACAAGACGAGAAAAATAAAATGGTCTTACTACTAATTCAAAATCATTATTTAATTGCTTCCAATTTTTTCCAGCATCGTCAGATCTATATAACCCTTTACTTTTATCATCTTCACTTTCAATCGCTGCGTATAATATTTTTGTATTAGATGGAGCCACTGCAATACCAATTCTACCTAAATTTCCTTCAGGAAAACCTGAATGAATTTTATTCCAGTTTTTTCCACCATCTATGGATTTATATAATGCACTGTTAGCACCTCCGGAGTTAAAAGACCATCCAGTTCTTCTAAATTCCCACATAGAAGCATAAAGAGTATTCGGATCGTTTGGATCCATTAAAAGATCAGAAATACCTGTAGATGTATTGGTATATAGTATTTTTTTCCAAGTCTCGCCGCCATCAGTGGTTTTGTATACACCACGTTCATCACTATCCCCCCATAAAGCTCCTAGTACACCAACATAAACTTCTTTTGAGTTTTTTGGATTGATCACAATACTACTAATGCGCTCGGATTTTTCAAAACCAATTTTATTCCAAGTGTCTCCTCCGTTAGTGGTTTTATAAAGTCCATCTCCAATAGAAACACTATTTCTTGTCCATATTTCTCCGGTCCCGACCCATATAGTTTTGTCTGGATCGTTTGGATCAACGGCTACAGCTCCAATGGATTGAGCGTGTTCGTCAAAAATGGGATTAAATGTTGCACCTCCATTGGATGTTCTCCATACTCCACCACCAGCTGTTCCGGCATAGATTACTCTAGCGTTAGTAGGGTGTGCTTCTAGATCAATAATTCTTCCACTCATTAAGGCAGGGCCTATATGACGTGCTTTAATATCACCAAAAAGTTCTTTCCCTTTTAATGATATTTCTTGTGCTTCTAAGCTCATGTTTATACATAATAAGCAGCATAAGATTTTAATGTATTGTTGCATAATAGTTGTTTGTGTGATTAAAAAAAAGCCTCAAACTTAGATGAGGCTTTTTTATAAAAGTATGTTTTTTATTTCTCTGCAGGAAAAGCGAATAAACTAGATTCTATTTCAGGATTTAGTACAATCTCTTTGATTTCAATAGGCTGTGGGCCTTGAGACATAGAGAAAGGGAAGTAAAGACCATCCACTTCCTGGTAGTCACTCATAGTAACAGTAGTTTTATTAGCGCCTTGAGTTGTTTCAATCATAATAGGTACATAGTTTTCAGTTTCAAAGTAGTAGTAGCTAATACTTGGAGACTCTACACCATTTAGAGATACAGGCTCAGTTGTTAATTGAATTTTGAAGGTTTCAGTACCTTCTTTTGTTTCTTTACCTAAATATTCTACCGTATACCCTTTTTCTTTATAATCTATAAAAGCGTTTGGAAAATCATTTGTTGATAATTTCATGTTATCGGTAGTTTCCTTGTCACTTTTTTCTGCTTTCATGGTCATAAAGTTCGTGGACCACATTGTTTCGCCATCAAAAGCAAATTGAGTGATTGTTTTACCTTGTAACTCAATAACTACGGCTTGTTCACCTTTGTTTCCAGAATATATAGTTACAGGTATAACCATTCCTCCTTGGTTTACTTGGGCTACCATTTTAGTACCAGTAAGCTTTTTCCAGTTTTCCTTACCTCCGGTATTTTCTAAATATGTATCGATAATTTCATCAGCAGTTTGTGCCTGTGTGGGAGTAATAATTGCTATAATTAGTACTACAATTAATGATTTCAAAGTATTCATTGTTAAATTTTTTATTATTGTTACTGCATAGTTAGTCATTCGAATCCTATTTTTGTTACACTATTTACAGTAAACTTTTTAAATAAATATTATGAAATTTGGTAAAGTAGAACGCCCAGAAAGTATAAACTTTGTATTGCCAGAGGATCATCAGGATACTTTAAAAGTTTTACAGAAAGGAGGAAGTAATGATGTTTCTGTATATGTTGGTTGCGCTAAGTGGAATAAACAAGATTTAAAAGGTTTTTACCCTAGAGGTACAAAAGATGAATTATTTTACTATTCTAGACAGTTTAATTGTATTGAATTAAATGCTACTTTTTATAGAATCTTTTCTGAAGATCAATTCAAGAAGTGGTATGATAAAACACCTGAAGGGTTTAAGTTTTTTCCAAAACTTGTACAAAATATATCGCATCTTAAGAGACTTAATGAAGATGTCCAGCCTTATGTAGATCAATATGTAGCAAATGCGGTTCATTTAAAAGAAAAACTAGGAACAATCTTTTTGCAAATGCATAGTAATTTTGCTCCTAAGTATTTTGAAAGAGTTATACGTTTTGTCGAAAAATGGCCAAAGGAATTATCATTAGCTATAGAGTTTAGACATACAGATTGGTTTAATGATGAGGTGGTCGCAAGCGAATTGTATGATTTGTTAGAGAGTTCTAATGTATCGAATATAATTACAGACTCAGCAGGAAGGAGAGATTTATTGCATATGAGATTAACTAATAAGGAAGCTTTTATTAGATACGTAGGAGCAAATCATGAAACAGATTACACTAGGCTGGAGGAGTGGGTGACTAGACTGAAAACATGGAAAAATCAAGGGATTGAAGATATTCATTTTTTTGTTCATCAAAACATAGAAAAAGAGTCACCTCTGCTTTCTAAATTTTTTATAGAACTAATAAATAATAGATTAAATACAAAGCTTAATTTACCGAACCATTCTTCTGACGGAACTACCTTATTCTAATTACAAAAGGGTTGAATTACGGTTTTAACTTTCTTGTTGTAGTCTTAATCACTCGTAAATAGTGTTAAATGTGTAAAAAAAATTGCATTTAATCTTGTTTATGTGTATTTTGCCGATGTTTTTAAATAATACTGCTCAGAAATACGCTACTTATTTTTAATGTAGAATTAAATTTGAATTTGTATTAATAAGCCAAAAAATATACATATGACTAAACTATTACGCCCCGCTTTATTATTTGTTTTTGTATTGTTTTCTTTTATTATTCAGGCACAGGAGGATGTTTTAAAAGAAACTATAGGCCAGTTTAGTGGCAGTATAACTACTTTTGATTTTTCAATTCATCAAAAAAATATAATCGAACAGAGTGAGAAAGTTTTTTCTTACGAAAATTGTAATCATGATCACTTGACTCATAATGATCATAATGAATTCCATTCCGAAAGTATTTCTCTTATGGATATTATATCTCCGGATGAAGGTGCAGACGTTAATTGTTCCGGTGGTTTTTGTATGCACGAATCGCACTTTCATAAAAAAGGATTAACTTTAAGAAGACAATTATTCGATTACTTCATGAAAATATCTTGCTAATCATCTAATTAATTTTATCTATTGATTGTTTTAGTTGGGCAATGAATTTATTCATCTATTTTTGCACTATAAAAAATAGAGGATGAAATTTTCAGAATTAGGTGTTCCCAAAGATCTAAATAAAGGTCTTAAAGAAATGGGAATAATAGTACCTACAAAAATTCAAGAGCAATCGATACCTGTACTTATCAATAATAAAGTAGACTTTATTGGTAAAGCTCAGACTGGAACTGGTAAAACAGCCGCCTTTGGTATTCCTTTATTAACTACTATAGACTCCCAGAAAAAAGAAGTTCAGGCATTAATCTTAGCACCTACAAGAGAACTAGGTCAACAAATTGCAAAACAGCTTTTTAAATTCACTAAGTATACTGATAAAATTTTTACAGAATCTGTATATGGTGGAGAAAAAATAGAAATTCAATTATCGAGATTAAAAAGGCCAACCCATATTGTGGTTGCAACTCCTGGTAGATTAATTGATTTAATTGAAAGGAAAGCAGTTGATATTTCCAAAATCAAAACGATCGTATTAGACGAAGCTGATGAGATGTTGAGTATGGGATTCAAAAAGGATCTTACTACTATTTTGAGTAAAACTAAGGGATATAGAAATGTATGGCTTTTTTCTGCTACAATGCCATCAGGATTAAATGAAATTATTAATTCTTATGTTGACAAGGATGCTGTAAGAGTGTCAATTGATAAAAATGACGCTGTTAATAAAGGTATTGATCATCATTTTGTAGTTGGAGAAGAAGTAAATAAATTAGATACACTTACTTATTTTCTTAAATCTCATAAGAATCAAAGAGGAATAATTTTTACTAAAACGAAAGCTGCGGCTCGTAAGTTATCTAAACAGCTTATAGCAAAAAATTATGAAGTCGGCTTACTAGAAGGTGATATGACTCAAAAAGATAGGGATAAAGTAATGCGTGCATTTAAGAAAGCTACTTTAGAATTATTGGTATCTACCGATGTAGCTGCTAGAGGAATTGATGTAGCAGATTTAGCATTTGTAGTGCATTATCAGTTGCCAGATCAAATAGAATATTATACGCATAGAAGTGGCAGAACTGCAAGGGCAGGAAAAACGGGGTTATCATTAGCGCTTATAGTAAAGCAAGAATTAAAAGTGATTAGAGATTTAGAAAAAAACCTTGGAATTAGATTTTCTCAGATCCGTTAAAGATTTTTAATTTTTTACCTGAAAACAGGGGGGTCTTTTACCCAGATACTAGGTAGGTATAATCGATATTTAATTATATTTTTGGTTAAGCTAAAGTATTTTTTACTTTTTGAGGGAAAAATCACTCATAATGCATAAAAATCGAATTTTATTTTCAGCAATTTGATAATTTTTTGCTAATTATTAGGTTATTTATTTACTTTACGAAAAACCAACTTCATGCAAATACTAGATTATACATTATCATCAAAGGTTGATAATGCGATTCACATAGCACAATCAATTGCAAAAGAGTATCATAATGATGAATACAATGCTGCACATTTATTGAAAGCTCTTTTACACAAAGATGTAGGATTAAAAGATTTTTTTAATCAGATTGATGGCGATATATATTATTATGAAGAATGGTCAGAAGTTAGAATTGAGGCATTACCAAGAGTTGTAAATATTCCGGATGCTGTTCAAGGAGATAAATCTATAGAAGCAGTTTTTAATGAAGCGGATACCCTAAAACTTAAATTGGGTAAGGATGAAATAACGCCTCATGCAGTTTTAATTGCTTTGTGTACTCCAGGTGTAGGATTTTCTTATGAACAATTAAAGACACTACCGCTTAAGGCTGATGAAATTTTAATAGCAGCAACCCAAGGGAAGACTGGTGGTGGAAAAGCAGTTTCTACTAATGGTGGATCAACAACTTCTCAAGTGCAAAAAGGTGATTCAGGAATACTAGATGAATATTGTTTTGATAAAACTTTTGCTGCAAAAAATAAACAATTGGATGATGTTTTTGGAAGAGATGCGGAGGTAAAGATGATTACCGAGATCTTAGGAAGACATTCTAAACCAAATGTATTGATAACAGGTGAACCTGGTGTTGGAAAAACGGTTCTTTTGGATGGTTTTTCAGAGGCTGTTGTGAATGGGAATGTGCCTGATGGTTTGCAAGATGCTCAAATTTATGAGTTAGATTTTATTAACCTTGTTTCTGGAGCAAGTTATAAAAGTGAAGTAGAGGATCGTTTTAAAAAGATTTTAGTCGCATTAAAAGAATATGATAAACCTATCTTATTAATTGATGAGATTAATAATTTGACAGATAAAAATAGTGGGAACCAAGGGTTGGTAAACATTTTAAAATCTGAATTAGCAAAAGGAGAAGTTACGTTCATAGTTACTGCTACAAATGACGCCTTTAGAAAACATATCGAAACCGACGAAGGACTTACTAGGAGGTTTGAGGTTGTTGCGCTAGACGAACCTTCAGAAGAAGATGCACTAACCATGATTTCTAATACTATTAATAAGTATAAAGAACACCATAGTTTAGACATTATAGATGAAACGATTGCAGAAGCTATTAGACTTTCTAAACGATTTAATAAAGATAGAAGTCTACCCGATGCTGCTATAGATCTTATAGATAGAACAATGTCGGCTTCTAGATATATGATCGAGACAACAGCAAATAATGTAGAGTCTTTACTAAAAGATGTAAAAGATATAGGAGAGAAGAAATCCGAGGAAGCCGATAAAGTAAATGCAGTAAGTTGGATCTACAATAATCTAAAAAGTAAGTTTAGTTATCTTTTGTTTAATGAACTTGGAGAGGATGAAATGGTTCTTGGAGAAGAAACATTTGATAATTATAAAACAAAAATTGTTTCCATTTTGGATCAATTTTTTAAGAAAGCTTCAGAAGAGAAAACCTTTATAGATAAAAATGATGTTTCTGCCACAATTGCAAATAAAACCGGAATTCCAGTAGGAAAACTTCAGGCTGATGAAAAAGAAAGGTTACTTAATATGGAAGATCATCTAAAGAAAAGAGTGATTGGACAAGATCATGCAATCAAAACAATTTCTGAAGCGGTACTGGAATCGAGATCGGGCTTGAGTAAACCGGGACTTCCGACAGGTTCTTTTTTCTTTACAGGTCCTACAGGTACAGGTAAAACGGAATTAGCAAAATCTCTTGCTGAGTTTCTTTTTCAGACTGAAGATGCTATTATTAGGTTTGATATGTCTGAATTTAAAGAAGAACACTCTGCCGCACTATTATATGGAGCTCCTCCAGGATATGTAGGATATGAAGAAGGAGGGTTGTTAGTAAATAAAATAAGACAAAAACCATATTCTATCGTACTTTTTGATGAAATAGAAAAAGCACATCCATCAGTTTTTGACATTTTTCTTCAAATTTTGGATGAAGGAAAGTTGAATGATCGATTAGGTAAAACAGGAGATTTTTCTAATGCTGTTATTTTATTTACTTCTAATATTGGGAGTGAGCACGTTGTAAAATCATTTACAGATGGAGAAATTCCTAAATCATCAGATCTATTAGAATTGATGTCTAGACATTTTAGACCAGAGTTTTTAGGAAGGTTAACAGAAATTGTTCCTTTTGCACCGATTACAAAAGAGAATGTAGTAAAGATTTTTAATATTCAATTAAAAGATTTACACAAAGCCCTTAATAAGCAAGAAGTAACATTAGAGCTTACAGAGGCTGCACAAGAATATTTAGCTTATAAGGGATTTACCCCCAAATATGGGGCGAGACCTTTAAGAGGAGTTATTAGAAATGATTTAAGAGGTCCTTTGTCTAAAATGTTGATTACGGGTAAGATAGGTAAAGGGAGTAAAGTCAGTCTTGATATAAAAGATGAAAAAATGGAATGGTCCTATGAATAAAGAACCATATCCTGCAATAAAATTAGTATATTTATAATTCACAATCATTATTTAGAGAAAATATGAGCAATAACACATATGGATTAGGAGGAACAGAGGTAAAAACCGATGCTAGTGAAGCTATATTGGAAATCGGACAAAATAAAACACTTCTTGTTCAGAAATTAACTCAAGATCAGCCTATTAAGCCGCAGATTGTAAACGGTTTGACATCTATTGATCATGTATTTGAAAATTATAAGCCCGAAGTAGAGGTAGAGTTTGAAGATGCGGATGGAGTAGAAAGCAAAGAAACTTTGAAATTTAGCCATTTAGGTAATTTCGGAAAAAAAGGAATTATAGATCAGAGTAAATTTTTAAATGATTTAGATACTGAAAAGGATCAGTATTTGAAGGTGGTGAAACAACTTAAATCCAATAAGATCTTAAAAACTGCTTTAGCAGATCCAGATGCAAAACAAGCGTTGATAAGATCAATCGAATCATTATTAGCAGAATTACAGCAAGGTTAAAAGATAAAGACACATAAATCACATGGCAGCAGGAAAACAAGCTCAAGAGAGTGTTAAAATAGAAAATCCAGCAAAGGAATTAAAAATAAACGAAGAAAAGTTAGCTAGATATGGCGGTTTTGATCTTTTAGAAGCGTGTATCGATGATGTTCAGAACATGAACCCAGATCGTAAGGCCCGTAAAAAGATTTTTCTTACAGAATCAACCAAAAAGTTAGAAAGAGCTAAACTTCAAAAAACGTTAGAAATTTGGAGAGATGTTTTATCATCATCAGATGATATCTCTGAAATGGTTGAAGAATCAGAAAAACGTTCTGAAATTGCTGGAAAATCTTTGGAGAAAAACTTAGGTGCAGCATTAGAGCAGACTAGAGAACTAGAACAATCATATAGATCTGTGGCTTTATTCTTTAAGAATACAGAATCTCAAAAAGTTAAGAATATTAATATCATGAATGCTGAATTGGAGCAGTTAAAAGATCTAGACAATACTAGATTTATTGATGCAATCCAAGAAGAATTAGTTCAAGGGTATGACCGTCTTGATTTAAGAGATAATTATGGTATTTTAGTAATACCTGGTTACTTAGGATCTAACAAAGTAGTAGAAAAATGGGCTAAGATTGCTCATGAGAACAAGGTAATGATGATTACTGATTTCGAACATCTTGATGAGCCAGATGATGTTATGGAAATGTTTGAAGCTGCTAATCTTACTGGTGGAGATAAATACAGGTCTAATGTTATGATGGCTTGTAACTGGTTAGTAGGAAGAGGAAAACATGATGAAGTAGGAGAAGAAGACGATCTTTTTGTACCACCTTCTAGTGCGTTAGCAGGACAGGTATATAGAACATTGATGTCTCAGGTTGCTGCGGGTAAGAAACATGGTGGGATTAATGAGGTAGATGGTGTTCGATTTGACCTAAAGAAAAGTGAGATTGCACAGTTAGAGAAATTGGGATTAGTTCCTATGGTTAATGAGTATGGAAAAGTAATGGCGTTTTCTGCTAAAACCTTATTTAACGGAGATAACTTAGGATTACAGACATATTCTGTTGTTAGGGTATTTGATTATGTTACCAAAGTATTAATGGACTTCTTAAATAGAAGAGCTTTCGAAAACTTTAATGCAAGAACACGTAAGGAGTTGATGGGACAGATCGTTAAATTCTTAGATGGAATTACAGGTCCAGATCAATTAATTGAAGATTTTTCGATTAAGCGTTTCGAACAAGATCCGAACCAAAAGGATAGAGTATATTTAGATATACACATGAAACCTTATTTCCCAGCTAAAAACTTTATGATAAAAATGGATGGACAGAAAGGTGATGATGGTACCGATTGGGATTCTGATTATGAACAGCAATAGTTATAACTATAATTAAATAAAAAAAGAGCACTAATAATTATTAGTGCTCTTTTTTTATTTAATTTTTGATTTTACTTTTGAAATAGCAGATAAAAGTTTATCGAAATTAACAGGTTTAGAGAAGTATTTATCAAAGCCTATTTTGATGAATTTTTGAGCATCACCTGGCATGGCGTATGCAGTGACTGCGTATATAGGGATATTCTCTAGTACATCTAACTTTTTAAAACGTTTTAATAGTTCGCATCCATCCATTTGGTTTAGACCAAGGTTTATATCTACTAGAATTAGATCGAGGGTAGATTCATTAACCATCTTTAAAGCTATCGGACCATTTTCTGCAATAATTACATTAGATGAGTTTTTAGATAACATCCGATTCATAACCATTGCATTAATTTTATTGTCTTCTACGTAAAGTATATTCATATATTTTTTGGGATTGTAATAATGAATTTTGTTCCCTGATTCAATTTACTTATAACTTTTATTTTTCCTCCAAGGATTTCAATATATCTTTTTGATAAACTTAAACCAATTCCGGTTCCTTCGTATTTTCTACTCAGACCAATACTTTCCTGTATAAAAGGATCGAATATCTTTTTTAGACTGTCTTTTCCGATACCAATTCCAGAATCCTTTATTGTAATTTTTATTTTTTCTTCTTGTCCTTCTACTTTAACTAATACCTTTCCCTTATCCGTATATTTAATAGCGTTATGAATGATATTGTTTATAGCAGTTCGAAAAATATCTTCATCTATAGAAGCAGATGGACAATTTTCATCAAGTTTTAGAACGTAATTTAGATTTTTAGAGTTGGCAAAATGTCGATACTCTCTATAAGAAGTCTCTATGGTATAATTCATGTCGACTTCTACGTAATTTAGATTTTTCTGAATTGTTTCTATTTCACTAAAATGGGATAAGTTGTTTATCGTTGCAAGAAGCCTTTCTTTACTTTCATCAAGATATGCACTCAATTTTTTTCGCTCTTCAGGGTTTTCTTCACCTGATAATAAGATATTACTTATCGTAACAATTCCATTAAGTGGTGTTCTTATTTCGTGACTAAAATTGGATAGAATGTTAGATTTTAGATTACTTAATTCCTGTTCTTTTATGTGAGCTTCTTTTCTAGCAATTTCTGCAGTTTTTTGCTCCGTTATATCGTGAAAACTAACTAAGATAGAATTTACTTTATTTTCTCCATCTTTAATAGGAGTGTATTTGGATTCTAGCCATTGAGACGCCCCTTTATATGTGGTTCTTTCTATTTCTTTTTTTACAATATTGCCTTTTAAAGCTTCATTAAATTCGTGAAAAAATGTAGTTTTAAAATTTACAGGCATTACTTCTATAAAAAGAGTAGGTTCTTTTGTTGGATCTACGTTAAAATCTCTTTTTATAATTTTTAAAGAATCTTGATCTGCCATTAATATTTCCCCCGAAGTATTTAATAAAATGGTATAAGCAAAACCATTATTGATCATAGCTAATAATCTACTATGATTTTCTGTTATCGTATGCTCGTTTAGTTTTCTTTGATGAACATCGATAAGGTTACCTATCATTCTGGTCGTTTTGTTGTTTTTATCCTTTTTCCGGTATCCGTGGATTTCGTAATATCTATAATCTCCCTTTTTATTTTTTATTCTATAATGATTAAAATAATGATTCCCCGTTTTTTTTAAGCCCTCTATATGTCGCTCAATAGAATCTTCTATATCATCTGGATGAATTAATTTTTGTAATAAATCAGTTGATATAAAATCTTTATCTAGTGGTAAACCTAACATTTTTTTAAAATCCGTACTATAATATGTAGCATTTATATCAAAGTGATGATCAAATAAACCAGAACGTATACCTTTTAATGCTAGACGTTTAGTTTCTTCGTTATATTTTAATTTTTCTAGATAATTCTGTCGTTCTGTTATATCTGCAAAACTTCCATTAATAAAAACTACTTTATCATTATGAATAATAGGTTCTCCTAATACTCTAATCCATTTTTCTGTACCTTTTTCGGTAATTATTTTTTCTGTGTAATCTGTTGGTTTTTTGTTGATTAGATCTTCAAGAAACTTCCAAATTTTTGGTCTTGATTCTGGTCGATAATAACTTATTGCTTTTTCCATTGTAATAGGAGTCCCCGGTTCTAAGTCATGTAAGTTGTAACATTCTTTAGAAAAAAACATTTCTTCACTAATGGGGTTATAATACCAAGCACCAGTTTTAGTTAATTTTGATAATGAAATAAGCGAATAGTGTTCTTTATTCTCCTCAGTAATATCAATTCCAGAAGCATAAATAAGATCTTCATAGAGAATGAAATCAAATTTAAGAGTAAGTATTCCTGTATTTGACTTAGGAGAAAATCTAAATGTATAGTTCTGCGGAGATTTAAGGTTACAGCATTTAGATATAATTTCTTCAAATTTACTTTCTTCTTCATCGATAATATAATCTCTAATCGATGACCCTATTATTTGATCATTAGGTAACTGAAACAATGCTTCACAGCGTTTATTGGCATAATGTACGTTTCCTTCTTTATCCATAATAATAAGATAAAGCATTGTTTTTTCTGTCAAAGTAACAAATTCTTGTCCCGTAAATGCCATAAATAATGTAGGTGATTAGCTTTTTAAAGTTACAAAAATGATTTATATAAAGAAGCTTTAGACTTCTTTATATCGAATTGCAATTTTTTTGTAGGTTTTTAATTATTGTTTTTTTTATAATTAATATGGGAGTATTGATATATAAAGAGGTACTTATTTAGGTCTTTTTATAAATCTATAAATTAGAATAATTACTCCGATCAGTATAAGTATGTATAATCCATAAGATTGCCAAAAGGAATTACTTTTGGTAGTGAGTAGGAGTGGTGTTTCTTTATTATATAAAATTTTAATTGTATCTCCTTCATTGTCTAATGGACCTATAAACGGGATATGCATTAGTTTTACGGTACTTGTGAGACTATCACCTTCTAAAGTTTTATAAGCAACTTTGGCAGTTGCAGAAGATCTTCTAGATCTAACTTTGAAATTAATTTCTTGGATTACCGCCTCGGTTTCAATATATTCTGTAGTAGTATCTTGAGCTATTAGTGAAAAAGAAGAGCAAATAAAAAAAATATGGATGTAATAGATTTTAAAATTTTTCATTGTTGGTCAATTAGAATTCTAAATATACTACATCGATATTGGATTAAGAAATGATACTTGTAAAACGTCTTTTTTATTTAAATAAATTAAAAATATAATCTAAATAATAGTTCTAGTGATATCAACTTTTCTTTGCTCTCCAAAACTTAATTATTTTTTTGATCTGAATATCACCTTTCGGAATATATGGTGGATATCTATTATCATCGGTACTATCTTTTTCTTCTTTATTACCAAAGATATCTATTAAAGTAGGATTACTTTGATCTCCATATTCAAATTTAGTCGTTTCATTTTCAGGAGGTATGAAGTTCTTATTTTTATCTTTTACATCCCAATCGCCCTCTTTACCAAGCCAAAACAGAGAATGGGAATCAATAATTTGAGGTTGAAGAAGTCTAGAATCATAATTTATATTTAAATATTCATTCGGGTTATCACCAATATGATTAAAGATCTCTATGCAATGACCTATGCTTAGTTTAGATAATACTCTTGCAAATGCATATTCATTATTACCTAAATTAATACTTAAAATATCACCGTTTTCTAATTTTATTTTTTTTGCTTTGGCATATTTTATTTCTGAATATTTATCTCAAAAAAACTATTAATCTTGGATAATTTTTATGTTGTTGCCTTTAGCTGTAGCTGAAAATATTTTTTTTTCAATTTTCTTGTAGGTTATCATGTCTTAAACTACCAACTAGCTTCCATTTTTTTTATGATTTCTGGTTTTGATTTTTCAGTATCTAGCGAGTTTTCTTTAAACCATTGTATAGCAGTACTTTTATCAGTAACAAGAAGATGCATTGCAGAAATTCGTACTTGGCGTCTTATTTTTTTAAACTTATGGTAATCATTAAGCCATTCATGTTTGTTGTCAATTTCTTTTAAAATACTTTCTAGTGTTGGAAACTTGTTGAATAAATTAAAACCACCATCTTTAATATTTTCAATAATTTCATTGGCAACACTTTCTACTTGATCCGAATTATTAATAGGGATTGAAATAAAGTTGTTATCCGTATCTTTAAAGTGACCGATAGATCCAGTAATTATAGGATACGAATTTAGAAAATCCTGAATTATCTTTTTGTCTAAAGAATTCACTTCCTTATAATAAATACCCGATGTGACACCTATATATGTTTGATCTGTATGTGGAGCTCTTCCTTTTCTGGAAGAAAAGGAAATCACTTCTTCTCTTTTATGAAGTTTTTCTTTCTTAATAAAATCGTTTTTACCTCTTTTTGTATATCCTTTATCTATTAAAAAAAGGCCTACTTTATCTTTTACGGCTTCTAAAAGTTCATTCATGCTTAATTACATCTTATTACTGTTACTTTATCGATTCCATCTACTCCGGCTACTTTTGCTTTATTACCAGTTGGAACTATATTGTGATTCCCGCTATTAACTTTTCCGTCAAAAGTTTTTTGAGCTTTTCCATATGATGCCGTTTGCGAATTTTTGACTTCAACACCAATTATTTCTCCAGTATCTACATCTTGAACTACGATATCATATCTTCTGCGCTGTCCTGTATCTTGATCTTTGAAAGATATTTCTTCTCCAAGAACATCATATTTTGGATCAGATTCAAAATCTTTTACAACATCAGCAGCTGCATCACTACCAGGTACAGAATCTCCAGGATTCTTTGGTAAAAATTTTCCTTGAGCATCTCTACCTTGCTCGGCCAAACCAAAAATATCAATCCAAGAATTAGTGTCTCTTACGTATGAATAATGATTTTTATTGCCTCCTTTCAGACCCATCGGATCTTGACTTAAATACACTCCTTCATCAGCCGAATAATATCTAAATCGATTATAATATAAACCTGTTTCGATATCTTCATACTGACCTGGATATCTAAACGGACAATCATTCAATGAACCTTTTACAAGTTTACGTACTTTTCCATAAATATCATACTCTACTTGCCAGGTTTTTTCTCCTTTACTATTATACATCTCTACAGGAGTACCTAGGTAATCCGTTATGATAGAGTAGGAGTCTTCTGCTGTTATCTTAGCAGCAGGTTTAAAAGTGCCTTCATCAAATACCCAAGTAATTAAATTTTCAATAGGTTCTGGTTTACTTTCTTTGAGCATACCATATTCATCTACTACTAATTCGGGTCTTTGATTGAGATCATATTTCCATTCATGGAGAGGTACGTTGCCATCCCAGACGAATCTTGTTATTTGCTTATTGGCCTTCGACAGGCTCAGGCTGACATCCGTGATCTTAGCTGTACGACGACCAAGTGCGTCGTATTCAAATTCAGTAGTGCTATTTTTTGGATCAGTAACTGATCGTAGCATTCCGTTGCCGTACCAAGAATATTCAAATGTGCCAGTGGCACTGATTTTGGTGATTAGATTTCCTTCGGCATCGTACTTAAACTTATTTCCATTGGCTTCCAGTAATTGTCCTCCAGTTCCATATTTTCGATCTCCTTTACCCTCGGTTCTGTATAAATTACCTACTTCGTCTGGTAGTTTATAGTCAAACTGTTTGTTTTCATATCGTGCTCCTGCCAAATTATTGAACTCGTCATAACTATAGGCTACAGTTCCATTGGTTAATTGATCTACCATTTTGGTCAGTCGATCATTTACGTTCCAGGTATAGGTGCGATGACGCATTTCTTTATTGGTAGCCGTTACTTTGTGTTGTATTGGTCTGCCCGCTTGATCATATTCGATATGATTAATGATACCACCAGGAAGCATTCTTTCTACTTCCATTCCTAAGCTATTGTGTGCAAATTGTGCATTCCAAGCTTTCGTTGATTCTTCAGTTTGAGATAGATTGCTAGCATTTATTTTTTCTACCAATCCAAGTTTATTTCTTGTCAACGCAATATTGGCTCCAAGACTACTTGTAATGTTGGTTCGGTTGCTTAAAGAGTCGTATTCACTTTCTACCAGGTGTCCGTCTTGATTTTCAGCGATTATGCGTCCTGCAGTATCTCGTATGAGTTGCACACGACTATTTTCATTTACAGCTTCAATCAGATTACCGTTAAGATCATAACTATAGGTTTCCCATGTACCATCGCTGTATTCTGCTCTTGTAATTCTACCGTTAAAATCATATTCGTACTCCGTGTATTTATCATCGGGTCTATTTACTTTTAATACTTTTCCTGCTCGGTCCCGATCATATTTTCGGGTAAGTCCATCAAAACCAATTTCTCTAATAATTTCTCCTTTTTCATTTCTAGAAAAACGATAATATTCATTGTGCTCATTGGTAATGGTATTCAGTTGTTCTTCTGTATCATATTTAAAGTAAACTTTTCTACTATTTTCTTCTCTCATTTTGAGACTTCCCATAGGAGTGTAGTCAAAATTAACTTCTCGTTTCTTTTGATCTATGGTCTGGATTACCTCATCATAGGCATTATACTTTAATTTAATAAGATTATTATCTGCTTGTCGTATTTGATAAATACGGTCTAATTCATCATAAAAGAATTGTTGTTGATGGTCTTCAGAATTTTTGGTATGTAAACATCTTCCCCAAGGGTCATATTCCCAAGTAGATTCAGCATTATTAGGTAGTGTTAATTTATTTAGGTTATGATCTTCATCATAATTTAGAAAAGTTCTATTCCCTGCATTATCTCTTACTTCCTGAATTAACCCTTTATTATTGTACTCAAAAGAAGTAACGCCTCCATCTAATCCAATTACAGCGTGTAGACGGTCATTTTCAAAAGTTTTTACTACAGATCCTCCAACTGGGTCTTTGGTAAGAACCAATCTATCTTTTTTGTCGTAAACAAATCCAATTACAGAACCATCTGGCTGATGTAACCCGGTTAGATTTCCACGTTCGTCATAACTATATCCTGTTATATTTCCTTCTTCATCAATATCCCGATAGGGTTCCATATATGGCGTATATTCATGGAAAATATGATCTCCCATTGGATCGGTAACTTGTGTACAAAGATTTTGATTGTTAAAGTAATAGATACTCTCTTGATCTAGTGAATTGGTAATTACATTATACCCTTGGTTATATTCAATTGTTCCTGATAATATGCCTCCATCTCCCCAGGTTCTAATACATTTAGCACCAGTTTTTTTTCCGTCATATTCCCAATAGAATGCCTGACCATTACGATCAGTTTTCTTTATCATTAGGTGATTTTCATATTCCATCACCGTTTTTTGATCTAATGCGTCAATGATTTCAATTAAATCTCCTTCTTCATTATAAGAATATTTTACTAGCGTTCTGGTTTCTCCCTGATGCGTAGCGGAAACTTTAGTTATTTTGTTTTCTTCATTTAGATCTAAATCAATTCTTCTGCCAGCAGTATCGATGATTTGTTCTAATTTATAAACAGCGTTATAAATGAATTGAATTTCAAAACCTTCAGGATTTTTTAAACTTGTCGGTTTGTATAATGTATCCGTATATTTCTTAAATGTATATGTTTGTTGTGATTCATTGTCAATAACTTCATAGGTGCTTCCATCAATAAAGGTAAGTGTTAGTTTTTCCGTTCTGTTATAAGAAGTTTCATTTTCTGTAAGCAACATTGGGAAAGAAGTTATTCTTCCATCTGGTAATCGCATTACAATGGAATCCTCATCATAATCAACGTGTAATGAGAGATCATAATTGCAATGCATTCCATGTCCCATCATTCCTTCATATCCAGAATCTGAATACCAATTTCGTTCCCAACGAATAGGTATTTGTCCAGCAATGCTAAAATCTTCTCCTTCATATACCATACGACCTGTAATTAGGTCAACCGGTTCGAATCCCATTTTACACATTTTTTTACTAAGACCTTGTGTGGCAGGAAATTTCTTTAATACTTTATGATTTAATTTGGTCAATCCTTTTCCAGCTCCTTTCATAAGAGCTCCAAAACCGTATGACATCACTAAAGCCATTAGCATTCCCATCAAATCTGGAGCGTAGGGTCCTCCAACATTAACAGGCTTTCCCATTGGTAAAGGAACACTCATTGACGATGGTAGATACAAACTAGGAATTGGTTTCATCTTTTTTCCAGGAGTCAATGACAACGGCATCCCGATGTCATTACATGTCATTGTCATATATCCTGCAGGAGTAAAATAGGCATCTTCTGCGCTTACTTTTGTGCTTCCAAAAAAGTTCATAGAATCGTGACCAATCATCGGAGCCATTGCAAACGGACCTCCCATAGGTATATGAACTACTGTTCCGATCATTCCTGCTGTTCCACTATTTCCTTTGGGAACACAGTTTACATTTACGGTAGATCCAATAATAGGAACATAATCCATAGGATCAATAACCATACCTATGTATGGATGAGGAATTGGAATAGGAACTCCAGGCGGAACGATTATGATATGTATATCAATTCCGATGACAGGAGTAAAGTGTTTACTTGCTAATAACATATCTAGAACCAGTTTAAAATTGAAAGACTTTTTTTCTCCATTTCTTTACGATGTGTTTCTACTTGTTCTCTCCATTCTTCTCCTTCAATTTCTTTCATAAAGAGATCAATAGATTCACATTCTTCAGTATTTCTGTTTTTTTCGCAATTGTTATAATAATCCGCTGCGATATATGCCATACACGTAGATTTTATTAGCTCTGTTGGCAGTGTTACTCCATATTGGTATGCCTCAGTAATAATAGCTGTATAGCGTTTCTTGTCTCTTTTTTTTATGACATTATATCCCAACCACCATGCTGTCAATGCTTGTGGACCAAAACCATATTCAATAGACATCTGTGCTTGTTTACAAAATAAATCTGCTGCTGTGTCTTTTTGTTTTTGTAATTGCTTACAACTTGCTTGATACCCATAATTTTGCACAATAATTGGCTTACAAGTATCATCACCTACAGATAGACCTTGTTTTGCTATAGCCAGACCTTTTTGTAGTAGTTCTTCAATAGTTTGATATTCTTTGAAATTGAAAAGCATTCCAGCATATATGACATGAGCAGTAGCAAAGGCAGATTTACTTCCAGATTTCTGAGTAACCATTAATCCTTTTTTACCCCAATTATGAAGTCGTGGGAGATTTTTTTTAGTTACACTTTTGGACATTTCTATCATGCATTGTCTAAATTGAACTTCTGGATCATTTGGATCCCCCGCTGCTGCTATTTTGTTAATAGCACCTTGTAAATCAATGGGCACAGCTAAAGATTTAGAAACATCCTGATGTGTTTTTATAAGTTGATCAAAATGCCTTTCTTCTACATAATCAAAAAACATAAGTCTCACTTTATCGGGTATCCCTAATTGTATAAGATTGTCAATCCATTTACCATAATCCTTAGTGTCTTCTATAGAGTAGGGATAAAGCGATAAAGTTAAATGTAGTTGAGGGTTAGGCATTGCTTTTTGAAAAGTACTGAGCATCTCCAATAATAAAATATTAGAATCAGTATTCTCATTCTCTAGTTTTGCCTCATAGTCTGTAATATTCCAATTGAATTTTAAGTTCCTAACTTTTAGTTCTTGTTGTAATTTTTCGTCTTTTTTAAAAGTTTCAATCCAATCTTCTATTAATTTTCTGCTGTGAGTTTCTTTTGTTTCGAAAGCTGTAAGCAGCACAATTGGAACATCGGGAAGTCCTCCATTTGGAGTAGATTCTAATCTTAGAAAACCTTCATATAGTCTAGCTTGATCAGGTTTGATTAACCATCGCACCAATTGAATATGATTGTGCGGACTTACCTCATCAATCCATTTTTGTTGAATTGTGGTAATTAATTGCGCTATGGGATTATGCTCATTATTCATGATATATTACCCACAATTTAGATTTAACAAACCTCCTTTTACATTAGTCATTGCAGTACCATCAATATCCGTCATTCCTTTACTAGTAAGCTTTAGTTCTGCTTTTCCTTCTACCAAAGTACTAGGTGCTCCGACTTCAACTTTAGCTCCACTATTGATAGTAACTTTAGCACTACCATCATTAAGGATTTCTTTGGACTTAACATTTACCTTATTTGTACCGTCAATATTTACGGTCTCCGATGCATTAATATTAATTTCTTTAGACGAAAAATTAATTTTTTCTGGAGCACTGATGTTTATTTCTTTTTTGGAAGTGTCTAAGATGATAGAATTTCCATTTTTGTCAGTTATCGTAATGGTTTCTTTTCCGTCTTCATCAGAGAAGGATAGTGTATGACCACCTCGAGTTTTGATCGCTTTGATATCATTCTTTTCAGTTTTCCAATCACCTGCATTGCTACTTCCTGTAAAAAGAGCTCCCATTACATAAGGTCTTTCTGCATTACCTCCTTCAAAACCTACGATAACTTCTTCATCTTTTTCAGGTGTAAATTGAAAACCTTTACCACCTCCTGCATGCGGAGTTAAAACACGAAGCCATGGGGTTTCTTCTCCGGTTGCTTTTTGCCATGGAAACTGAACTTTTATTCGACTCATTCCTTCTGGATCGGCATTATCCATTACAGTAGCTACTTGTGATTCACTCTTTGGAAATGCCATCATATTAGTATTAGGATAGACATCTAAATCAGCAGTTACTCCTACAAAACGATTTTGATACTTTCCATTTTCCGTAGAATTATGAGATACACTTATAATTCTAAAACTTCCATAATCAGAGTTTTCTCCTTTTATTTTTACAACTTGACCAAGATTTACACCAGGATTATCACTTACTCCATGTATTTCAACTTGTCTTACTTCTGTTGCTTTCTTTTGTTGCTCTACGTGTTTGTCTAGTCGTTTTTTTAATTGCGGATCATAATATGAGTTTACGTAGATGCTTGTTTCTTTAGCAAAGATTGCCTCACTTTTTTGACTTGTAAAACCATTAAATCCATTGACACCAGAATTTATTTGAGCAGTAGCCATTTCGTGCTGCTCATCGGTTAGGTAATCATTCGTAAAATATTTAAAATTATTAGGAGTAGGATTGAGATTTAAAGAGAATTCTTGTAAATCATGGCCGTAATTTAGTTCTGTTGCTTCTTTATCTTCGGGTTTTCCGAATACTAGTTTACTACCATCATAAAAAAACCATTCGCTGTACTGGGCAGCTAATCTACTAGCATATTTGAAAGCGCTCTCATTATGCTGTACGCTATAATGAAGACTTTCTGAGTTTTGAGGACTAATATTAGTATCAAGTTTAGACTTATCATATCCCTGAAAAGTTTTATCCAATATTTCAGAAAGTCCAACATCACTATGAGAGTCATAATGTGGACCATCATCCGTAATAATGCTGCAAGAATGTGCTTTTATAGAAACTAGATCACCGCTTTGTTGATGAAATCCTTTTGTATTACTTACTGAGGTAACAATACCTTTAAACTCTAATTCTTTATATCCGTTTACAGTATCTAAAGAGGATACTTTTACGGTTAGAATTTCGCCAAGATAATTTTTGCTTTCCGAGGCAATTTCTCCTGCGATAGTTTCTAATACATCCATTCGACATAAAAGTTCTAACGCATGATGTGCATCAATTTCTTGATGTAACATTAGTCTTTTATAGGCTTTTATAGGAGATCCTCCGATAAAAATTTGTGTGTTTGATTGCAGTGCCATGATTTTCCTTATTTCCAGTTTTGTAAAATGCCCTAATGCTAAAAATTCATTGTTTAGTCAACTATTAGTATACGATTTATAGTGATAGTTAACAGTTCGAACGATTTGGGGAAAGAATGTATATTCGAATTGCGTAAAAACTATCAAAAATAGTACCTAACTATTCTCTTATAAAAATACTTAAAATTTTAAAAATCTTATAGTTAGCAACGTTATATTTACGTTTTCTTACACAAAAATGGGTTGTTTTCCCCCTTTATTTTGTACGTTCTACTTTATATACAATCTATAGTGTAATTGTTACCCCTATACATTAGAAAATGTTTTATAGGTGTGTGATAGAAATTTATGGAAGGGAAGCGGGGATTCTATTTTGGACAGACTAGAACCTCTAAGATTATTGGAATAAAATGTTATATTAAGTTTTTTATTTATGTATTCTAATATGTATATTCTGATAGGATTTATTATAATTCCCTGAGCTTTCCCACATCGTGGCTATAGGAGTTGCTTTTACTAGAAAAGAGAGATTAGAAGTCCAGAGAATTTCTGTGTTCTCCATATTTTGTCCCCAATAAACTATTTCTATTATACGTTTTAAAGTAATTTGATTCTTATTGTCTATTGTATAAATGAAAAACTCAGAACGATGATTATACGGATTAAAATAAAAACAAATTATAGTTTTTTTGTCTGGCGAAATATGTGGGTAATTTGGGAACCTAGTTTTTATTTCTCCATTATTTTGATCAACAAAAAAGAAATCTCCTTCTTCAAAATAACTTCCTGTTATTAAGTGGTAATTGAATGATTCTAAAAATCCGATATATTCATAAGATTCCGTGCTCTCTAAGTATTTTGTGTTATTAACGAATGTTTTTTTCTTCCCATTTGTTAACGGTAGAGTTATTTCTCCTTTTTCTATTATTACGTCATTATTCTTATTGATAAAACTAGTTGGGATACTATCGTATGATTTATCTAAAACAATGGAATAAGTGTCATCTAAACAAACCTTCTCTCCACTATTAAAAGGAGCCTTATCATCCTCTATATGTGTATTAGAACATAATTGAGTATTATATAATTTTAAATCTGTATCATCAACAAGGTATCCATCAAAAACATATCTTCTTTTGTTGTAACCAGATTCATAATTACATATTTCTACTATAGAGCCATTTATGATTTTTCCATTATCATTTACAGATAATTCTTTATTGGTATATTTTATAATATTTACTTTTTCTCCATACAGTAATTTTCCAATTTTGTTTCCATTTTCATCTCTGATATTAAGCCCATTTAATGCTTGTACATATTTTACTGCTAATGGATCAAAATAATGAATACAGGTATCTGGGATGTCTCCATTGTAATATTCTTTTTCACTAACAATTTCACCTGTATCTTTAAAAATAAAATTTATGTATTCTATCTGTTCTGGTTCGATATATAATGCATCCATTCTGTGAATACGGTGTCGGGTAATAGTACTTTCTGATAAAGTCCATCCTTCTGCATTTTCATCCAATGCAAGTTCTTCTGAATCGATAAAGTTATATTCTAAATCGTAATTTACAAGGGTGGTATGAAGTTCTTCGCCCCAATAATAATAAACAACCCAAGTTTTATAATTCTCGGATAGATCAATACTATAAAGAACACCACAATCTAATCGCTCCCAATCTTCTGTGATTTTATCAAAATGAAGTGCTTTTTTTTGAATTAATGTAATGTGATTCGTCGGTGCGTTCTGATCTAATTTCGTTTTTTCTTCTAGTGGAACTTCTTTTGTAGAATAATCATTTAAAAACTTATAATTAAACTTCTCTTGTCCAAAAGATAAGGTTACAGTAACGATAGAAATGAGCAAAATGAATGTTTTAAGTCTTTTCATAAGATTAATAAACTCCTGTTAGATAATTGTTTTCGAATTGATATAATAGTTTTTCTACTTGAATAGTATTTTCTTATTCGTTATGAAACATTAACATGGAAAGAAATAACGAAGCTCCACTAGTTTTTCGTTTCGAAATGTAAATATATAAAGATCATCAGATAAAGGATGTGTCATCATATGAATTGTAGTAATCCCGTTTTTTTCGTCATCCTTATTTTTCTTAAAAGATACTGGGAAATCTTGTTTAAAATTTAGCAGCGTATATTTTTTTGAAAAAATAACATTCTTATGTTTAATGGTAAAATTGGAAGATTTTAAATCTATTTCTCTGAATGCATATTCAGTTTTTGATACTTCAATTTCACAATTTAGATAATTCCATATTTCATAGGAGTCTTCTATAACATAACCACAATCGTCTTGTTGTTTTCTTATGGAATCAGCTTTTTTTATTAAAGGTTTTAGAATATTTATTTCTCCTTGTAATGGGTATTTGTTATTTATAAATATGATTTCTGACAAATACTCAATATCCGATTGTTGATGCGAAAGAGTACCTTGTTCTATAATTGAAGAAATACTATCTTTTTTAATTATACTTATATCAATTTCTTGAGAACTTATCTTTGTTGTATAACTACTAAGAAATAAAATACATAGTATTAAAGGTAATATGTTTTTCATTTACTTATTTCCAATAATTTCTCTTTTAAGTAGAACTCCTTTATCTGAATATTCTTCGGTCATTAGAAGTTTATCTGTTTTTTTGGTAATGGTATTTATTACGTATCCTTCGTCATTTACCTCCTCAATAGTTTCTAACATATAATAATACCATTTTTTAACAGGAATTCCATTGGAATATTTGGCTTCAACATAAGTTTCTGAATTGACATAACCATAATTTGGTTTTTTTTCTACCCAAGATCCATGTTTTAAATGATCTTTTATTAAACCTTTTTCATATTTGTTTTCATATGATCCATCAGATTTCTCAAAATAATTGATTAAAGTCCCTTCATCATTTAGGGTAAACTTATTTAACATATGAACATAATATTCATCATTTCCAGAGACACTACTTACGGTTCTTGTGTTAATGATATAGTTATTGTCGATAAACCAATATTTAGAGGTTTCTGTTAAATCCCCAAATAAAGTATAACCAATATTATAAAGTTTGATTAATTTGTTTTGTTTTTTTATCACTAAACAATATTGAATTTCCAAGTTACTATTATCATTACATTTCTTAGAGACTTTTTCAATAGAAATATCTAATCCCTTTTTTTGAGGAAGTTTTAAAATATGTTCAAACGAAACAGATTTGGAATCTTCTAATAGTTCTTTTATTTCATAATATGGATATTCGATAGGTATGTTAGAGGTTAAACATTTTGATTCTTTTGTAGAACTGATTTTATCAAAATGATTTGATATAGAATCTAATGTCGAACTTAATTTTTTGTTGTCAAAACTTATAACTTCTGGGAAATCAGTAAGTATTAGTATATTTCCTACGGGTAAAGAAATAGAAAAAGAATCGAAATTAGGTGCATCATAACTACTAATCGATATAACTTCACTTGTTTTATTGTTATAATATTTTTTTTTATAACAACTATTCAGAGAAGTGAAGAGTATTAGCAATATAAATATGGACTTCAATATTTTTATTGTTTTTTGTATATATTATAACGAAAGTAGGTTAATCATTTTTTTTTTAAACCTAATACCGTAAATAATTTGTTTTTTTGATTTGCAAGATTTCATATTAAGTTTGCATGGTCAATAACAAGAAAAATTAAGTGTAAGAATACTTAATTAGGGTTTAATGGATAAAATTTCACCTTCATTAGTTATTTTGAATTTTTCAATATCCGAAAAGTTCACTTTCCCTTCTTCATCTTCCATATAGTATCTAATTGAAATGGAATAATCTTTATCAATAAAAAACAACTTGGTCTTTGCAAAAATACCATCACTATAACTATAATAAATATTAAGAGCATCTACAATATTATTTTTATTATCAAGAATGACTAAATCTTTTCTATTAGTAAAAATCATATTACCATCGTAATCTAAACTTGAAGATTTCCCTTCAAAAATTGATAGTTTTTTGTCGTTTATAATAGATAATTCTTTTACTAATTTAAAGAAGTTATATCCTTCTTCTGATTTTAGAAAAACTGAATCTTTTGAATCTTTTGAATCAGATAAATCAGGTTTGTAAAAAGAATTTAAATTTACGTCGTCAATAGTCTTAAAATGAATACTTGCAATACCATTGATGGTGTCATAATATTTGAGAATTTCTAATAATAAAGAAGAATCTTTTGCAATTTTACTTTCTATATTATTTAGTAACAACTCTTTTTTTCCTATTGGGAGTTTTGTCTTTAAAGTATCTTCTAGTAACCTATTTTGATCACTATTAATAGCAATTGAATCATTTATATTTGTGTCAATGTTCTTCTTACTGTATTTACAACTAAACAAAAAGTTAGTTACTAATAATACATATATTATAATTAAACCAATTTTTTTTGTGTTCATGTTATCTGTATTTTCCTACAAACTCTCCAGAATGAAGATGATTATTGTGAAGTTTTCCTCCGTCGCTAGCATGATTAAAAGCTTTTTTGTCTTTACCTCTTAAAATTTCAGTAAATCCAAAATTATTTAATGCGTCTATAACTTTTTGATCTTTCGTGTTATTTCCGAGATAATTAGTGTCTATACTTTGTCCATTTATGTGTTTAACACTTGGAAAAGATGTTCCATCTTTCTCGCAACTACCGCCAGACTTAATATTTGTATATTCAATTTCCGCTAGTACACCAATAAAGCCAGCAAAGTGTTCTGGGCCGCAATATCTCCTAGCAGTTTTAGTAAAATTAAAGATAATTTTTTGATCTCCTATTGTTTTATTAAGTTGATCAGGCATTTTCACAATTAAGGCTTTTCCCGATCCTTTTTCATAAGTCACTAATCTATAATTAGTACCTTTCTGTGGATGATAAAACTTTCCATACGTTCTTATTGTTCCATCGGGATAAGAGTATTTTTTTCTACTTGCAGCGTGAGAATATGTAACTATATTGTTTGAATCATAGCCTGATTTAACAGTGTGAGCTGTTACTTTATCGTTAGACACTCCTTGTTTTCGTTTATCTATTTCGAATAGATCACTGGAACATATATTATAAATATCACCATTTTTATCATGATACCTATATTTTACTTTTTTAAGGGCCTCGAAATTTAATTTACTGATATATCCATCGTGATATATATGAATAGTATCAGGTGTGGTTAGTTTTAGTGCTCCATTAAAATCCTTTTTTATAGTAGTATTAGGATTTTTAACACTATCACATTGCGATGTTAGCCAAACGGATGTTGTTTCACGTTTAGAGATTTTATTTCCTTTTACAGTGTTTTCATAGACCCAACCTTTAGATACCTTGTGATCGGGAGCTCCTCTGTAAGGTTCTATTTGGATAGTTTTACCCTCTAATGCTTTGTCAAAAACAATAGTCAGTTTATTAGTACCACCTGTTTTAGTAACAGTTCCATCGGCTGCGGTTGTTTCTAACACGTCCACTAATTCTGATTTAGCATATGTATAAAAACCAGCTTTACTTTTGTCCTTGATAACCGTACTTTTTTCATCAACATAAATACACCAACGGATATTGTTTTTATCTTCTGTAGTAGCCGTAGACTTATATTCATCTATTGTAAATACAGCATCTTTTCCTAAAATATCAATATTTTCTGGTCCACTTATCTTTTTTGGAAAACTTTTCTTTGCAGCATTTTCGTCAAAAGTCAGTATAGTTGAACTTTTATCCGCATCTCTAGTTGTTTTAAGAGCTTTAGCATCTTCTATAGCTTTCTTACCATCATCGGTTTCGTCTTCTCGGATATATAAGGCTTCTTGCCAACCCTCAAAACTTTTATGAGCATCCTCGCTTTCAGTTTTGATTTTGTCTTCTTTAGGGCGCAACTGTATTTTTTTGATACCTACTTCTATTTTATTTTCGTTTTCTTTTTTGTACAAAAATAAATCATCCCCATCTTTGTTGCCATTTTCTTCTTTAACTTCTATCTCTATCCAATCACTAACTTCTGTATCGGTAGTAGTGTCTTCTTTTTTAGCAAAAACCTTTACTGGTAAAGTATCATCTTTGGTTTTTAAGATTTTAAAAACACTTTTGTTTTTGTCATCTTTATCTTTTTCCTCCTTTTCGTGAATCTTGATCTTTACTTTTTTGTCTTTAAGATTTTTGGTCTCTGTAATAAGGTATACTTGATATCCCATTGGCGCAGAAGGAATCTTTTTATAATATATCTTGGTTTCGTTTTTATATTGGTCAAAGGTTAAAGTACTATCTTTTGCGTGACTTTGTAAAGGCCATTTTTTACCTGTTTCCTTTTCATTAATAACTTTTGTAATGTCTTTTAGCTTTACTTCCTTATGTTGCGATGATAATTCATCATTTATACTTTTATGGATAGCTTTGACTACATTAGATCGTTTTGTTTTGCTATCGGTACTCGTTTCTTTATCAAACGTATATTGATAGGTGCCATCTTTTAAGGATTCTTTTTTTACTGTTTTTTCCGCAAAATAAGCGCTAATAACTTCAGGTTCTAAGACATTTTCTAAGGTCAACGTTTCATTATAAGTGAATCGTCTGTCAGCCGCTGTTATGGTATCAATAACTATTTCTAATTCCTTATTACTCATAGCATCCTTTATATATAGTTTAGCAAAAGTGATGTGCCCTTATCTTTGAACGTGATATCCAGCACATGGTTATTTTTACTATCAAAAACTTGATAGGTGAAGAGGTCTTTTTGAAGATGATATTGTAATTTTTGTATTTTTTCAAATACCTGATATAATGTTTCTAATCTAAAATTATTATCATCTACTTTTAATTCACAAAAATTAGTGTTCATTTTCTCTTTTATAGAGATGGTGTTTTCTTTATATCTTTCGCCAATAACTATATTTTTAATTGTGAATTGTTCCTCATTCAATTCATATACCATAACCAAATCTTCATCACTTACTTGATCAAAAGAAAATTCATTTGGAGGAGTATATAAATATACATCACTGGCAGTTAACGATAACGAAGTGCCATATTGATGATCTTTATAGGTTTGTGGTAAACTATCCATATAACTAGAGTTTTTTAGAGAGTCTACAAAATGCTTCTGAGCCTCTATTTCTGCTAGTGTAAATTGATGTGTTTTTTTTAGTCCAGTAGTGTTGTTTTTTAAATTAAAGACATAATTAGCGTCATAATCATTAAGGGATGTATAACGAATTTCCATTTCTTGTTTTTGTGATTTACAAGAAAACAGGAGTGTACAAATCAATATGGATATATAACTATATCTTATCATAATTCTATGTTTAGCATAATTGCAAATGGTTGAAACTTATTTTTATCTTCTACGTTTTTAAAATGTTGAAGACAAAACATAGATACTAATCCAGGGATCCATTGTTTAGCCATTCCATCAGCTCCTCCATCTTCCCATCCAGCTCCGAAAGTGTCAAAAAATGAAAGGTTGGTAATCGTGGCACCAATTTCACCATTTTGATCATAAATTTCGTAATTAGCTAAGCAACCTTGAATACCTCCAACAAAAGTTGCAATTTCGTTTACATTAGGATTCATTCCCTGTAAAGCGCTGTAGTAGGGCAGGCTAGTTCTAAAATTATATACTTTTTGTGGATTTTTGGTTACGTAGTTGTTTTTCTTATATTGATCTACCAATTCTTGTTCAAGTTTAGGTATAAACTCATCCTTGAACTGGCTGGAATCTTTGATTTCTCTAACTGGGTTTGATTCGTTGTCAAAAATAAAGTTACTCCCATGTCCATCAAAAAAGTGATTGGCCAAATCCCTTCCGTTTTTACCAAACCCATCTTCGATATCCGAGAAGCTCCATAAAACTGCTTTCATTTCTGTTTTAAGCATCGCAGTAGGGTAGGACTTAGTAAGATTAATGTTTGTAACATCATATCCAGACATTCCATTTTTTTTCATTAAACTTTCACTAGGAGCATCCGCATAGATCCAATCATATGCGCGCTTACCCTTAGAATTAACAATAATGATCTTTCCATTTTCGTTAATACGATTTCCCTTATTAACAACTCCAGTTTCTAAAATCACCTTTTCAGAAGAGTTTTCATTTGATGGTTCACTATTAGTTACTGTCGTTGGCGAGCTATTAGAGTTGGAAACTGCTGTTTCTTCTTTTTCAGGTTCATCAATACATACTAGATCTAAAGCTACTGTGCCATCGGCTTTTACATTTCCTAAGTAGGTTAACTCATTTTTTCCTTCTTTTATCTCCTTACCGTTTTTTGCTTTTACTCGTACTTCTACTTTTTCACCAACTTCCATGTTTTCCGTTTGTACAAACATGGTTGCTTTTTCTCCATAATTGATTTTATCAATCTTTTCTTTACCAGCAGCATCCATCCAATAACTTTCTACTACCTTGGGAGCTTTGTCGTTGCCCATCATCGCACCAGGAATAGTCATTGCAATTTCCTTGAATTTTTCACTAGCATTACCACCAGTATTGATCTGCATAGGTTGCATAATGGTAACTTTACCTCCAGTACCACACATACATTCAGAATCTTCGTATAAGAACTTTTTACTTCCTCCTAATGTTGAGGTTTTAGTAGTTTTAGTCCACTTTTGTAGCGCTGGAATACAAGGTAAATATCCACCACTAGTTGGTTTTAGTTTACATTGTCCGAAAGTAGCAGGCACCTGCACATCCATATCCGTAGCTTTAAACTTGCCCTGGATTTTTACTTTTTGATTTTGCGTTACTAAAAGCTTAGCAGGTACAAAGCCCTGATTGCATTCTAGTAATGCGCCATCTAATACATATATTTTACTACTCATCTTTTTCTAAATTAAAGGTTATGGTAGTTGTTTTTTTATATAAATCCTTTACTTCGAAGGAGTAATTTAGTTTTCCTTTGGTTACCAGTCCAAATTGGGGTTTTACTTTATAAGTACCCCTATACTCAAAATCTAACGTGTGTTTTTCGCCTGGAGATGTCGGTAATTTACCTAAAAAACCATTTAGTTTAGCTAATGGAAATTTATTATGATCGATATCCATTTCGGCATCTGATGTAATAGTTACTTTTGTGAACCCAATATCTTGTTTAGAAATCTTTTTTTGCTCTAAAATCGGGATGTTTATATTACCAAGGGCATTGGCAGATACTTTAGTTTGTTGTGCTAACTTTTTATCTTCAAATTCTTGATAAAAAATATTAGTAAAAAAGAATTGATAAAAATTATCTTCTAAAAATACGCGCTGAATATTATCTTCTTGTAATTGCCAATCAAAATCACTTGTCATTTTAAGCAAATCTGGGTATTCTTCTAAAAGATCAATTTTTACTTCTTTCCATTTTCGTCTTATTTCTTTGGTGTTGTTTACCTTATTCAATTTAAAACTCTTGTCAACTTTTAGTTCTAAAATATCATTAACTGAAGCAACTTTTAGCGCAATTTTTTGTGCTTTATCTATCTTACGAATAACACTAAATTTTTCATTTAATAGGAATCTCTTTTTAACTTCCATTCTATAATTTAGAAGCCCTTCTTGATCAATTCCATAAAAAGTTAAATCAAATTCGATCCCCACAGCAGCATAGGATTTATTTTTACCTTGTTCTATAAGGTTAACCACCTCAGAAGTATAGGTGCGTGTAATTCGCTCTCCATTGAGTTTTATAATCTGATTGATATGTGGTAGGGCACGTTGCATGATTATTTTGTTATCCAGCTTGTGTTACTCGTTCTCGATTACCATTTACTCTATTTGGTCCCATACCTATACTACTGTAATGAGCAGAAAAATGGAAATAACGGTTTCTAAGCGTCTCTAATAATATTCTATGTTCTGGATTGTCATAAGACATTTCTACACCATCGTTAAATACATATTTATCCAGAATGGTTTTAGCTGAACTTAATTCAGTAGGTATTTTAAACTCTCGAGAGATTTTGCTCATTATTAAATTCACATTTTTATCAATTGAGAATTTTGTCATAATTTGTAAAGGAATAAAACTGTATTTGTTACTTAGACCTTTTCTATCTCCAGTGAGGGTTCCCCAAAAATCACTTACCGTTATTTCTTTAGGTTTAAACCATCCTTGATCAATGAGTAATTGCCTTTCTCTTTCTAGATCATTAAGATTTGTAATTGTATAATCAAGACGAACTTCTTCATCTGCATTATCCACATAACCGCCTCCAATGTCAGAATGAACTCCAGGAAGAAATTTCTCGACACCTCTATTACCTGTACTTCTTATATCCGTAAGTCTAAAATTACTTCGATGTTCATCGGCGGCAGCAAGTTGCAATGTATGTTGAGATTTTTTTACAGCGTTTAACTTTAATTGAGTAGTATTATTATCGTGAGACAGTCCTAAGGAAGCCACCGTATCAAATAATCCTGCAAAATGAATTATTATCATTTTTACTTTGATTCCTTTTTCTTCCAGGAATTCACCAAGTGCTCCATAATCTACCTTATAATAGATTTTTCCACCGCGTCCTACACGTTTTTTAAATTGCCCTTTTCTTTGAGTTATTTCATATATAAAATTCCTTGCAGCTGCTGCACCTCTACTAAAGCCGTACGTTTCTATAGTGAGTATGTTAATATTTGTAATACTTAAATCTGCAATAGCATTAGATACTTCTTCACACCCTTTTTTTACTTTAGCTCGGACTCCAGTAGATCCTGTA
This sequence comes from Aquimarina sp. MMG015, assembly GCF_018100855.1. Taxonomy (NCBI): domain Bacteria; kingdom Pseudomonadati; phylum Bacteroidota; class Flavobacteriia; order Flavobacteriales; family Flavobacteriaceae; genus Aquimarina; species Aquimarina sp. MMG015. The sequence goes on along the minus strand of NZ_JAGJEB010000008.1, from coordinate 155,944 downwards.
CCTAATCCCATTCCCGTTTTAGAATCAGAACTTTCATTTTCTGTACCAATACCTTCTATGTAAATAGAAAATTTTTTTATTGTCTCTTCTTCTACAGGTTCATAAGCTGGTTCCATTCGGGATACATTAGAGTGATCATTATCGTAGCTACCTGTTTTATTAGGACTCCATGGAGTTCCCCACCAAAAGTCGCGATACTTTTTTACAAGCTCCTCATCATGTGGCTCACCTCGTTTCATCTTCTCATACTCCAAACGAATATTCGTATTTTCTCTATTGTTGGCTGTTCCATCAAAAAAAACAGCGGCTGTGACATTTACAGAATCATCTGGTGTTAACTCTTCATACTCCGCATTCCCTACATGAACTGGAGCGGTTTGCACATTAACTCCGCTTAGTACATTTTTGCTAGCCTCTTGAGCTCCCGATGATGTAGCTGTCAATCCAATACCTCCCATAATATTTATTAATTAGAAGTTTCGTATACTTTTATTCTTGCCTTTTTAATATCGATGCTTTCTGATGCATTCTGTAAAGCAATAGTAATATCGCTATTATATTTATCAATAGTTAACATCAATTCTGTAGGCACATCTTTTGACTTTTCATACATTTTTTCGAAAACAGTGTGTATTTCATTTTCTTCAAAATAAATTCTAGTCCCATATTGATTATTATTTTGGTCTGTCCATTCCATTCTGATATGATCCGGAATAGCATAATTCTGAAATTGATCTAATATTTTGTTTGAACCAATAGTATATAGACTTTCACCATTAAAAAATGTGATTCTTATTTCTTCAAGCTTTCCTTCTTTTTTAAATGTAACAGAGGGCTTCCATTCGAACTTTTTTCTATACGCATTCCATTTGCCAAATGGAATACTATCAGGATTCATTTTAGCTTTTACTTCGTCTTTAAAATCTTCTTCTAGAACAGAATCAATAAATTCTTCCATAGAAAGTTCTGCGTAAGGTGAAAATTCCTTAATACTTACTTCTGTTTCTGAAGCTTTAAATATACCGATCTCTTTAGACCACCCATTTCCCATCATCCATACGACAACTTCTCCTCCTGGAATTAATCCGATATTAATCCTTCCGTAGGTGTCTTTCTTACCTAGTCGATTAATATAGCCTTCTTTAAAAAGTTTATTTATTTTTTCTGAAGGCAAGTCAAAATTACCTGTATAGAATTTTCTTTCTAAGTAGGAAATCCAAGTTATTTCTAATTTTACAGGTGCAGGCTTTAAGTCTTCACCCACCACGTGTGTTGGCCCTATTTTACCCCATCCTTGATGTAATGTATGCCCTGAAGGAATATAAATACTTTCTCCATTTTCATACAGCAATCGTCCCTTATGAATCTGCATAGGATTATATTTCGGTGCACAAGCAGTAGGTCTCCATTCGTATTTTTCCATTTTTTTTGTAGTCTTAATTTCTTGGGAATTATTCTTTTGACAAGAAACAACTCCAATACTCATTACGGTGAATATTACCATCAATAAAGAAGCGGTATTACGAATACTGCTTTTATTCTCCATATTCCACTGTTTCGGCACTAGCAATAGTAATTTTACCACCTGCGTTGGTTTTTATTTCACCACTGGCATCGGTAGTTATTTCCTGAGCTTCCTGCTTATATTCACTACTAATTACTTTGATTGTTTCTCCTATCTGGCGATCTTCATTAGTCGCACTGATAAAATAATCTTCAGTAATTGTTTCGTTTTTATTTTTTCCAACAGAAATATCTAGATTTTCATCTACATTTATCTGCATGTTTTTAGCATTCAGTGTCATATTTTCTCCCGCTGATATCGTAATGTCATTATTAGCTGTGTCTATATGAATTATATTTTTGTTTTTATCTGTTATCATTATGAATTCTGATCCGTCTGCATCATTCAATTCTACCGTATGACCGCTTCGGGTTCGCAAAGCTTTTACATCATTACTTTGGGTATTCCAACTTGCAGGATTGGCTCCTCCTGTATATAGGGTTCCTAGTACATAAGGTCTTTCTGCGTTGCCACCTTCAAAACCAATTAATACTTCTTCATCAAGTTCTGGGATGAAATGAAAACCTTTTTCTCCACCCGCGTGCGGAGTGACAATACGTAACCAAGGAGTTAATTCTCCTGTTTCTCTTTGCCAAGGAAATTGTACTCGTATTCTACCAATTCCATCAGGGTCACTATTTTCTTTTACAATAGCTACTTGAGATTCACTTTTAGGAAACGCCATTAAATTGGTGTTTGGATACACATCCAATTCGGCAGTAACTCCTTCGAATTTATTTTGATATCTTCCGTTTTCGGTATTAGTATGAGTAACTTTTGTAATTCTGAAACTACCGTAATCTGCGCCTTCTCCCTTTATGGTAACTACTTGTCCAATTTTAACACCAGGATTGTCACTAGATCCTTTAAAAATCACCTGCTTTATTTCTTCAGCCTTTTTCTGTTGCTCTACATGCGTATCTAATCTTTGCTTCAGTGATGGATCGTTGTAAGAATTTAAATAAATATTAGTTTCATTAGGGAAAATTTCATCTCCTTTATTGCTAGTAAAACCATTATATCCATTTACACCAGAACTAACTTCATTCGTGGCTTTTTCATGCTGTCCATCTGTAAGGTAGTCGTTAGTAAAATATTTGTAACTATTGGATGTAGGTTTTAAATCCAAAGAAAATTCCTGAAGATCGTGTCCATAAGTTAAGGTAACTTCTTCTTGATCTTCTGGTTTTCCAAATATCAAAGCACTTCCATCATAGTAAAACCATTGACTATATTGCGCAGCTAATCGACTTGAATATTGAAAAGCACTTTCTTTATTTTGTACACTATAATGAATGTTATCAGATCCAGAAGGGTTAAAGACTGTTTTTAATTTAGACTGATCATATCCTTGAAATGTTTCATCTAAAATGGTAGTGAGATCAACATCATTAAAAGAATTATAATGTGGTCCATCATCAGCTATAATACTACAACTATGCGCTTTTATAGTTACTAAGTCACCATTTTGTTGATGAAATCCCTTGGTGCTATTTACAGAGGTTACCACTCCTTTAAACTCAAATTCTTTGTAGCCCGAAAACGTTCCAATAGAAGAAATTTGTATGGTAATGATTTGTCCTAGATAATCCTTGGTTTGAGAAGCAATATCTCCAGTTATATTTTCTAGAACATCCATTCTACAAACTAATTCTAGTACATGATGCGCATCGATTTCTTGATGCAGCATTAATCGTTTATAAGCATTTATTGCTGTTCCTCCAATAAATATTTGAGTGTTAGATTGCAACGCCATGTCTTTTGTTTTTTAGTGATTTAACAACCGATAAGTTGTCAATATAGTTTTCACAGGTTTTTATAAAGTTACCATTTTTAGATTAACAAATAGTATGTTTTTAAACAATACTATGTATTATCTGGTATAATAAGGATAACTCATATCTATATTATATATTCTAAGATAAGAGATTTTTGTTTTCAAAAATCATTTTTAGCTTTTCCCGTTCTTTCTCAAATAAACACCAAGAATTAAGAAGAGACACTTTTTAGACGGTTTTATCCAATAATATTCCTCTAAAACACTAAAAACTTTATGATAAATATTAAAGCGACCACTTTATAGGTATCATTAGTTTTTAGTAAGTTTATTTAATTTCAGCAATACTGTTATCTTAGAATAAAAATTCTTTGATATTCTATTCAATTATGAAAATATTCAAAATCACAACTGATAATAAAAAAAGAATTATACTTTAGAAGGCCAATTATTGGTAAACGTAGTTCCTTTAATTGAAATTTCTTTTGCGGATAAAACTAAATGTATCTGTAGCGGCTTAGTGCTTTCTGCATTAAAATGCTCCGTGTATTCGATACAATAAGCGTCCTTAACATCTACATTTTTTAGACTAGACATATTATCTCTTCTGAAAAAAGTAATTTTACAACTTTTGGTAATAGTAGGAGAGATGGTCCAGTCCAAGAAATCAGTTTTAGATGTAGATTCTATTAATAAACTAACTTGTCCTCCTTGTGGTTTTGCACAAGGTCTCCCTGTGTAATCGGTATCTTGTCTGAAGGTGAAAGAGCAATCCAAAATGTTTATCTCTTCCCCATCAAGATCTAATTTTGCTAAAAATGACATAAGTAATAATTTTAATGTGAATAACTACTTTATCAGTTCCATTATTGTTTACAAGAAAATGTAATATAGAGGAAATGATGATGTAAGATAAGAAAGGGAGTGAAAAAACCACTCCCTTAATTTAAATCTTATATAAAATGCAGAGGATTATACCCACTCATTTACGTGCTCACCGTTTCCGATAGAAATTTCTCTTGCAGAAATAGTAATTTTTTCTACCATAGGATTTTTTCCTGTAGCATCAAAATTCTCCATATACTTAACAGCGTATGCGTCAGCGAAATTTAATTCTTTAGAAGTTGCTTCTGTATCTCTCTTTAAGAAAACGATTGATCCACTTCTCATTTCGAAATTGTTAAACATCCAATCAGAAAGACTAGTGTCTGAAGTAGACTCTACTTCGATTGTAATCATTCCACCTCTAGTTACAGATGATGGACGTCCTGTTGCGTCAGTTTCTTGAGCTAAACCATAATTACAGTTTAATACATTGTACTCTTTTCCACCAACTTTTAATTTTGCTTTAAAAGACATAATAAATAATTTTTAAGTTAATAATAATAATTAATAATAAATAATAAACGTAACTTGTACGGTGTAAATATAGTAAAATATATCATACTTAAGTTGTTACTATGTCGTTAAGTGTAAAGGGATTAATGGATTAAGAAAGAAAAAGACTACACGGTTTTCAGGGAATTTGCACTTTATCGTGAAGTTTATCCCACAAAAAAAAGATCTCAACGAGTAAATCGAGATCTTTTTTTAACAAAATTTTAACAATAAATTTTTATGCTCTTTTGCAGATGATTACATCATTTTCCTTGATATTATTTCCCTCTATTGTTCGAGTGAAATCAACATGTGTTTGCATGCCCATCCAATTTGGTTTTGTATAGAAAATCCATCCGTAAGGGTTGTTTTTATCATCTAAAAACTCTATTTCACCTTCAGGATGTCTATCATTATAATCATTTATGAAAAAGTAGAATAACTTACCAAACTCCATTTTTTCTGGTGCTTTTAATCTAAAGTTGCTCAACTCATCAATATTTTCACCCTTATTAAATTCAAAAGAAATAACCAACGGGTTAATTAATTCGTCGTCTTTAGGATCTTTCATCTTTTTGTCAATAGGGTAGAACCATTTTTTATATATAGGTACGGGAACGGAGACTGCAAATTCATAAAGTTTCACAATCATCATAGGGATAAGAAAGCAAATTGATGATGCTGTGAAAATATATTTGTAGTCAGGTTTGTAAATCCCAACAACAAACAGAAACGTAATTAATCCAACAAATACTGTTACTATAGTATATAAAAATTCTGGCCAGAATTTTGTTGGACCTTCTTCTGATAGGTTTGGGAAAAATTTACGCATAGCAAACACGTGTAAAGATCCCAAGCATAAAAATATTATTTGGAAACCTATAAAGCTGTTTAAAGGTATGTCATTAAGTACTTTTTCATTACTTAATAGGGCTGTCGCAGCAAATAATAAAAGTACTACTAGCATGTATAGTAAAAACTTCTTTTTGTTTTTGACAAAAAGTTTCTTCAACCCGGCAACAACTCCCATTAAAATAGCACTAACGGCCAATAGTAAGATTCCTACCTTAAAAAAATCAGCATTTAATGCTGCAGATTGTAATATCAAATTCATATCATAGTTGTTAGACCCATCCTGGGACCGTTAGTCTCATTTAATACAAATGTTTCTTCTTTACTCGAATATGTTACGTTAATTTTTGTATCTATTTCCATAGGGATAAAATAGTCACAAAAGATAGTAATAAATTTTTTAGTAGCACCACTTACTATATATTTATCAATATTTTTTTGGTCAACAGGCCCTATTGTTATTTCCCAGCAAGGATAGGAGATTACAGTTTCTTTTAGTTCTAAAACCAAATCAACTCCTAGTTGGTGTTCTTTAGAAGTGTCATTTATATTGTCATCTAAAGTTTTATATTTTTTTTCGATAGTCACTTTTTCTCCTATGATTTTCTCTAGACTTAAAGCAGTTAGTTCAATCTCACCTGATATTTTGTGTACATAAGGTAATAATTGCAAAAGTTTAATGCTATAATCAGAAGGAATCTCAGGGTCTAAATTCCAAAATTTTAAAAGAAAATCTGTCTTTAGGTTCGCAAACTCATTAATTAGTTTACGTTCGTTTTTTTCAATATTGACTCTTTGCGTGAAAAATTCGTTTTCTAACGGGGAGAAAAAAGATCGAGCATCTTTTTCTTGTTTCTTCTGTTTTTGGTGTAATTCTGTAAAGGAAATATCACTTTTCGCTTTTACCGGTTCATGGAATAGTCCTTCCGGTAGGGTGTCATAAAGACCATTTCTAGCAATATTAAATTGTAACTTATCTGTATTTCCAGAATAAGAATCTAATTTAAAATTAATTACATCTCTTCTGTAGGATCTGGAGAAAGTACTGTTATTAAAAACATCAATATCTGTAAGATTTACACTAGATTTTTCTAAAATTTCAGTAACAAAAACTTCTGCTTTTAGATTTTGATAGGTAGTGGTTAATTCTTGATAGATGTCTTGGATCTCTTTGTTCTTCATTCGTTTAGTTGGTGTAAAGAATGCGAGCTTCTTCTCTAGTTTTCTACAGTGTTGGTGTTATTATTAAATTTAGGTTTTTTTCCAGCAGCGACAAACATCCTTTTCCAAGGTTGTTTGGATAAGTCACTAATTTGAACTCCATTTCCTCCAGAATTTCCTCTTCTTGAAGTAGAGTGAACAAATTTATTGTTTCCAAGATAGAATCCTACGTGGGTTATATCACGAAATTCAGAACCTTTATTGTTAAAAAAGATTAAATCTCCCTGCTTTAGATTATGTAATCCTTTAAATTTATTTGTGTCTGGTGCGTCAAATTGTTTTTGTGCGGTACGTTCAATTAAATTACCATAAATGTCGTGATATATATATTGAGTAAAATAAGAGCAATCAATTCCTTGTTTAGTATTTCCCCCTAATTTATAAGGAGCATTCATCCAATCATCTATAAACTCAAATAAAGGAACGTTATCTATTTTCTTTGGTGGAACACCTAATATTGCTCCATATTTTTTCTGGATAGGAAGGATAGCATTTTGTTTCGCCAGTGCAATAGAATCTCTTCTTGCCTGGGCTAAAGCTTCTTGTTCTGCTTTTTTAGATCCACCACAACTCATTGCCCCAACAATAATGATAAATAAAAATAGTGTTTTAAAAAGTGTATTCATTTGAAAAATAAAATTTACACAAATATAAAAAACTTATGCTTATTTTCTACTCTTAGTCCACTGATAACAATAAAATAAAATCATAAAATCTTGGATTGTTGTTTTTTTAGTTAGTTTATTGAATTATGAAGTGTAGATAAATAAAATCTTTATTAAATTGCATTTGCTTTGTAAGTAAATTAAAGCGCACAAATTATCCTGTATGAATACTTCTTATTATAAGTTGCCTTTAGATACGTTTAGAATTGTTAAAAACAAAGAGATTGAGAGTTGTGATCTTAATCAATCTATTGTTGGGTATATTCATTTAATTACTACATCGTATTTTGGAGAATGTACTTTTGATGAATCTTTTGGGTGTTCCATTTGGAATGTGGATTTTGATAATCTTACTAGTACAAATAAGTTGCGTAACACTATTTCCGAATCTTTAGTGGAGAGTATAGTTTCTCAAGAAAGAAGACTTAAGAAAGTCACGGTCGATGTAACGATTCAACAAGAAGAATTTAAAAACAGAGGAAGTTTAAATAGGATTAAGAAACTAGTAGAGATAAAAGTAAATGGGGTTGTGAGTAGAACAAATGAACAATTTGCTTGTTTAGAAAGATTTTATATTGCTCCACTTTCATTTTAATAGGGTTTATGAGTACAGAAAATAAAGTTCAGATTAAAAATAGAATGATCAAAAAGGCGGCTTCTCTTTGGGGAGTTTCCCCTAATGAGATAGAGAGCTCTTTTGATCCTGTGGTATCTCTTCTAATTGGTGCCTGTGCTTCTGAGATAGAAAAAATTTCTGGAGAGATTGATAATTCGCAAACACGAATTACGGAACGGTTGATTCAATTAATGACGCCAGAAACGTTATATGGATCTCGGCCTGCCCACGGTATTGTATATGCGGAACCAATCGAAAAAAAGACGACAATAACTCCTGAGCATTTATTGTATTATAAAAAGAAGATAAAGACTAAGAATGCGAGTACGGAATTAAAGAATATATATTTCTCCCCAATTCAACAGAATCAATTGATAGATGCTACTGTTAGTCGTATGATTTGCGGGAATAAAATTTTTGAACTAGAAGGAAAAAGAAAAACAACTAGTGATTTGTCTTTAAAGCCCGGTGGATCTTTGCCACCATCAACTTTGTATTTAGGTATAAAAACTGAACAGGATAAAATTTCATTAAAAGATGTTTCTTTTTATTTTGAACTATTAGATGTGCAAGAAAATGAGCTTTTTTATCATCATCTTAAAAACGCGAATTTTAGTTTTGTAGATCAAGAGTTTAAAACCTTTCCGGGTTATTATAATAGTGATGTCTCTAGGCGAATTAATTTAGAGTCCATATTTAATTATAAGCCTAATAAAACACGTAATATAGAGGAGCAAGTAAAGAAGTTATATCGAAAACATTTTATTTCTATAAAATCAGATATTTCGTTGAGTTCAAAGGTGGATATACCAGAAGAATTTTCTAAATTTATAGATCAGAAGGATCATGATGATTTGGCTGATTTTAATTGGATTAAGATAGAGTTTCCTAGAATTGTAGATAACTCGATTTTGGAAAGTGTTTTCTGTACTGTAAATGCTTTTCCAGCATTAAATAGAAAATGGGAGAGTATATCGTATCAATTAAAGGACTATATTGATATTGTACCAATAAGTACGCAAGAATTGTTTTTGGATGTAAAATCTATTTCTAACACCTCTGGGAAGGATTATAGATTGCGAGAAAATGATTCGGCTTCGGATGATAAAGGAACTTATGTTATTAGAAGAGATAACGTAAGTAAATTAGATTATAGGAAAGCGAGAGAGTATTTGATTCACTTAATTGAACTATTAAAAGATGAAAGTGCTTCTTTTTCGTTTTTTGGAAATGATTTTTTGCAATCTAATATTAATGAATTAAATCAAAACATTTCTCTTTTAGAGAAAAAGGTTTCTGATATGAAAAAGTCTTCTGAGGAGACTAATTATATTTCTGTAAAACCTTACAAAAAGAAGGATACACTTCTTGTAGAGTATTGGACGACTAGTGGAGAAGATGCGAATCAGATTAAGTCAGGTAATAGTCTTAGTATTTATCAAGGTAGTGATCTTAAGCAAAAAGGAAGTATGTTTCTTACTTCTACATTCCAAGGTAAAAATAACCTAGGGATGGAAGAAAGACTAAATGCTTATAGAAGGGCATTGCTTTCTAGAAACAGAATTGTAACTAGAGAAGATGTAAAAGCGCTTTGTTATGAATTGTGTAGTAATAAGGTAGTGGAAGTAAAGGTGTCAAAAGGTTTTAAAACAGATATTCATGTTTCTAAAGGTCTTATTCCTTGTATTGAAGTAAAACTTTTGGAAAATAAGAAAGAGAATACTTCTTCGGTAGAATGGGATTCTTTAAAAAGTAATATTTTATCTATTTTAGAGCAACAATCTTTAAACGTTTTTCCTTACAAAATAACAGTGGTAAGTTAATTATATATTGAAAAGAGATACTAATGAAAACATCAAATAAAACAACAAATTATCATTTGGATAAAAGTGTGATATTGTTTTTTTTAATAACAATATTAGTAACGGCAACAGTGTTTGCCTTTAAGTATGTGAATTATGTTCCTTGTGAGATTATCGAATTTTCTTTTAAGGAAACTGAAATAAGAGTTGATGAATCTATTGAGTTTGAAGATAAAACAATAGGAGCATTAGAATGGAAATGGGACTTTGGTGATAGTACGGCTATAGATACTAGAAGAAAACCATACCATACTTTTAAAAAACCTGGTGAATATAATGTTTCGTTAATTGTTAATGGTAAATGTCCTAAAATTAGGAAGGTTACTGTTTTAGAGAAAAAAGAAATTTTAGACCCACTTAAGAAAGCTAAGTTTAAAATTTTAACTCCTAGAATTAGAGTTGGAGAAAAGTTAAAAGTTGAGGATAATACCTTAAACGCAGAAACTTGGGAGTGGAACTTTGAGAATGCTTTAGGAGGAACATCTAGAGAGGAAAGCCCTGAATATGTATATACTACGGAAGGAAAGAAAACGATTACCTTAATTGTTAACGGAGAACTTAAGTACTCTACTAAACAAACTATAGAGGTATTGCCAAAGAAAAAAGAAAAAATCCGTAAAGATGATATAGTGGTAAGAGATGTATCCGTTATACCAGATGATCCTATTGGAGATGATCCAATAGCAGATGATCCTAAGGATGAATTTAAAGCTCCTTTTATTAATGAAAAATCATTTAAGTCTAAATTGATTTTAGTATCAACCAAAAAATTGACGGCTAAAGATTTTAAGGATTATTTATGTGGGAATTTAGACCTTCCTATTATCGTAAAGAAAAAGCGAACTACTTTTATTGAATTTTGTGAAAAAATAAAAGGAAAGAGTATCGTTATAAAGGACTTAGATTTAACTCATGAAGATAATAACTGTATAAAGAACATTGTAATTGATTACAGGAAAACGAGTATATTTTAATTTAATGTTCTATAACAAGTATATTTTAAAAAGATGGAATTAAAAAATAAAAATCATCATCGTGTCAATTGGATTGACGGAATGAAGATTAATAAGAATCATTTTATTGAGGCTGATAATGCATTTACTAATTTCTCCCAATTAATAGGTTCTAAGGATATTAATGCTATTAATTATGGTTTGTTACCTGATTTAGCAGGTGATGATGCAGTGGATATGGTTTTTTCTATGGATGGCCAAGACACTATAAAGGTACAGCTTAATAAATGTAAGGCGATTACCAAAGGAGGCTATATTATTAATATCACACCAGAAATATCTTCTGCATTAGAACAAAAGGGGAGTATCATTAATACAGAATATAAGATTAATAGCGCAGAAGAAGAGTGTTATATAGTACTTAGTGTGGATCCTTATGGAAGAGTTCCTGTTGGAGATGCTGATCCAGAGGAAGAGCCTCCGAGGCATCCTTTTGTATTACCTGAATATAGTCTTAATGTAATCAATTTATCAGAGGCTAATGAAGAAGAGTTCGGTAGACATCATATTACTATAGGACGAATCGAATTTAATGATGGTGTTGCTTCTTTAGCAGAGGATTTTATACCGCCTTGTGTGTCTATACAGAGCCATCAAGATCTACGTTATATCTATACTGAAATACATACTTTTTTTAATGCTATAGAAAAGTATTCTATGAACATTATACAAAAGATCTATCAAAAGAAACAGTCTAATGAGTTGGCTACAATGGTTTTAACATTGACTCAGAATACATTACAGTATTTAGGTGGAATGTTGCCAGAATTTAGGTTGTATGATAGGCATTTGCCCCCGGTTACTATGATTACTAAACTAATGTCTTTAGCAAGGGTGATCAAAAATAATATGGATGTGTATGTAGGAACAGGTAAAGAAGAACTACTAAATTATCTATCGGATTGGTGTGATTTAAATCAAGGAGCTTTTGAGAATGTATTGATAGAAATGATGGATTTAGAATATCAGCATACAGATATTAATAAGGCTTTACATAATGTCTCTAGTTTTACAAAATTGATGCTTTCTTTGTTTAAGAAATTAAATGAGCTAGATTATATTGGAAAAAAATCAGATTCTAATATATTTGTGAAAGAAGAGGTAATCGCTAAACCTGATGTTAAGAATAGACGAAGCTTCTTATTAGATTAATGTGTAATTAAATATAATTTTCGGAAAATGAAACCAAAAAACAGTAAAGAAAGAAGAAATAGTGTTTTAAAATTTGCCTTACTATTTTTATTTACAGCCGCATTAATTGTTACTGCATTCTTTTTTGATTTTGATAGAATACCTTTTAAAGAAAATGAAGTCTTACGAGAACGTACAGCAATTGTAGAAAAAGACGCAAAATTTCAGAAAGATTTTTCTAAAGGAATGTTTAAAATAGAAAAACTAATTGATTCGTTAGATAGGCCAGATAAAGAAGAAGATCTGTATTATATAAATAGATCTCTGGAGTCTGAAATTGGAGATCTTACTGAAGCTATCGATCCTAATGATACAACATATCGATATAGGATGTATGTAAATGTTGTGAGTTCTTACAGGCAGATAAAAGAGTTGAAAGCTCAGCTTGCTAAGCAGAAAAAGGAATTTCAAGAGTTTGATGAATATAAAGCAGCTTTAGAGAAAGCTAGAGAACAGTTAGATAGAGCTAGAAGCGATCTTGATCGCTGTAGAGCTGCTCTTTAGTTACTAAATAAAAAAAAGTCGACAATGTCTAATTGTCGACTTTTTTTTTGACTTGTCAAAAACAAATTATTTAGCCTTTAACCAGTTTTCTCTTTTTAGTAAGGCTTTTTTACTCGGTTTAGAAAACTGTGTGATAACAACTGTTGGGTCTACACCAAACCTTACTAAAGCTTTTTTCTCAACTCCAAGTCTTCTGTATATTAAAGTAGCTTTTTTACCAGGCTTGTATTTGCTGATAACATCATTGAACTGATCAATATCTGAAAACGATTTATTATCAATAGCAACAATTACATCTCCTTTTGCTAAACCAATAGTATAGGCTGGAGTTCCTTTTTTCACATATTTAGACACAACAGCATTGTCATCATCGTTAAATGTGATATCTGCGCCTAAATATGCCTTCTTACTGTTTGTCTTAGGGTATATTGCAACAGAACCAAGTAATTTTTTGAAATCCGGAGTTTGACTATCAAAAATGTATTTTTCAAAAAAGTCATCCGCAAAAGATTCGCCAGCATATTCTCTTAAGGTAAAGAATAAGTTTTCTATGGTATAAGGTATTTCTGTTTTCCCATATTTTGTCCATACTAACTTAAGATAATCATCTAAATTTAGATCGTCTTTATCCCTTAACGATAGATCTAAGGCAAGTCCTAGCATACTTCCATAAGAATAGTAAGATATAAATGTATTGTCTCGATTAGTCGGATCTATGGAGCTAGCTGCATCAACAAAAGGAGCTTGGTAGCTCATTTCAATCGGGTTAAAATATTGTAAGGCAGGAGAGTTCCAAACATAATTGTATGTTTTACTTAATCCTGCTATGTATTGATCTTGCGTAATTATTCCTGCTCTACATAAAATTAAATTTGTATAGTAGCTTGTAAATCCTTCAGCAAACCACAACTCACCAGACATATTTGCATTTTCGAAATCAAAAGGTTCTAAGGATATTGGGCGTATACGTTCTACATTCCAAGCATGAAAAAATTCGTGAGCAACTGTACCGATATTTTTTTTCATTCCTCCATCAGCTAAGCTTAGTGTACTTGTTAGAACAGTAGAATTACGATGCTCCATTCCGTCACCAGAAACCTGAGGCATATAGCTAGCTAGGAATGTATATTCTCCGTAATCGAAATTTGGATAATCTCCAAAAACTGCTTTTTCTTGCTCTACAATCTTTTTTATTTGTTCGAAATACTGATCAGCTTCTTCTTCTGTTCCTTGATGCAGAAGCGCTAATTTTATAGTATATTCCGTTCCTCCAGATGCTACTTTAAATTCTTTTACCGTATGATTACTGATTTGAGCCGGACTATCCATGAAATACTGAAGATTTGGTGCTAAAAAAGCATTACCTCCTAGTGGAATCAATTGAGTTGCAACTTTCCAATTAAGATCTTCTCTTACTTGATATGTAACTTGTACCGGACGATCTTTTAAAGTAGGTACATACATAAAAGTTGCTGGCATATTTAAGTGAGCGTGAGTTTCGTCAATTTGTGAATAGGTGCCATCACCTCTATCAGCAAATAGAATATAAGAAACATTTAAGGTTCCATCATGACCAGAAACATCCCATTGATATGGGTTTGGCCTTGTTACTGTAACATCTTTTCCTTTACTGTCTGTAATCTTAACATCATACACATTTTTTGCAAATTCGTGCAATGCATATCTACCTGGAGAAGTTCTACTCATTCTAAGAGAAATTGTACCACTCTCTAAATTGGTAAATACCGCATTGATTTTAGCTTCATGATGCACAGCATTTTCAAAAGAAATTTGGTATTCATTTCGTACTTGAGTATATCCTAGTTGAATAACAAATAGAAATAAAATAGAAAGAAAAAATCGAAAAGATTTCATTAAAAAGGTTTTTGGTTAAAAGATTCGTGCTTTTATTAGCGGCAAAAATAAAAATAATTTATTACCGACAGCAATTAGGGAAGTTCGAAATATTTATGGGGCTCCGAAATAAATTTAAACCGCGGTTTAGATTAAAACAGAATTCAAAAATACAACAAACTCTTAATTGGACAAATATTACCTAAGGAAATTAGATGTTATGTCAAAACAGTAGGTTGATTGTTGTAATTCTTATCTAAAATTGAAACATATGTTAATTTTTGTTTAACTAATAGTTTGAATAGTTAAACAATTTTGTAGCTTTGGTATTGTAAAATTTCACTTAGACTAAGAATACTAGTGAGATGCTTGGTTTAAAAACCGTAATAAATTTTAAAATATAATAGTAAACTAGATGAAAGTAGGAATAGATACATTAATTGAGTCTAACGGATATAATTTAAACGGGTTTTCGATTGATGAAATAGGAGATGATCATATAAGTACAGGGATGGAAACTCCTATGAAAAAAGATGCGTTTAATATATCAGATGAAGAAAAAAAGGAAAAGATCGCATATTTATTTAAAGAAATCATGGATGTTATGGGGCTCGATCTCACAGATGATTCTCTAAAAGGTACTCCTGATCGTGTTGCTAAAATGTATATAGAAGAAATTTTTTCAGGGTTAGACCCTAGAAACAAGCCTAAGGTGGCATTGTTTGACAATAAATATAAATATGAGCAGATGCTCGTGGAAAAAAATATTACGTTTTATTCTAATTGTGAGCACCATTTCGTTCCTATAATAGGAAAAGCGCATATTGCTTATATTTCTTCTGGTAAAGTGATTGGTTTGTCTAAGCTAAACAGGATAGTTCAATATTTTGCTAAAAGACCTCAGGTGCAAGAACGATTGACCAATCAAATTGCTATGGAGTTAAAAGAGATTTTAAGAACAGAGGATGTCGCTGTAATTATTGATGCAAAGCATCTTTGTGTGTCTTCTAGAGGTGTTAAAGACGATACTTCTGCCACTG
This sequence comes from Aquimarina sp. MMG015, assembly GCF_018100855.1. Classification (NCBI taxonomy): domain Bacteria; kingdom Pseudomonadati; phylum Bacteroidota; class Flavobacteriia; order Flavobacteriales; family Flavobacteriaceae; genus Aquimarina; species Aquimarina sp. MMG015. Next base: position 140,408 of record NZ_JAGJEB010000008.1, on the reverse strand, counting down.
TTACTTCATATTATGGAGGTGTTTTTAGGGCATCTGATAAAATAGCAGAATTGCAGAACTATCTTAACGACTAGTTGTTTAATATAAATTGTCTTTCTAAAAGATTTTAAGTTTCATATGCATTATACAAAACAGCAGATTGAAGATATGGAACGCGTGAAGCGTTTGAAAATTATTAACTCAGTTTCTGGAATAAAACCAGCAAATCTAATCGGCACAATTGATGATTCTGGAAAAACAAATGTAGCAATATTTAGTTCCGTGATTCATTTAGGGAGTGATCCTGCATTGATGGGTTTTATTATGAGACCAATAGGAGAGGTGCCTAGACACACCTATGAAAATATTTTACAGAATAGGCAGTATACAATAAACCATATTCATCAATCATTTGTGAGAAACGCTCATTATACATCAGCTAAATTGGATAAAAATGATTCGGAGTTTGTGAAATGTGGATTAACGGAAGATTTTATTTCTAACTTTAAAGCTCCTTTTGTCAAAGAAAGTCAACTTAAAATTGGGTTAAAGTTTGTAGAGGAAATAAAAATCCCTCTTAATGGAACTATTCTTATGATTGGAGAAATACAACATTTAATTATTCCTGAAGCGGTTATTACGGATCATTTAGATATAGATTTGAGTCAGACAAACACGGTTGGAATATCAGGGCTTAATACATATTATGCTTTAGAGAAAATAGAGGAGTACCCGTATGCTAGAGTTTCAGAAATGCCGGATTTTAAATAATATGGATTTTGGAATAGCGCGCTTAGTTTTAGATTTTTCATTATTAGTGTTGATCTTAATAGTACAATTAATAATTTATCCGAGTTTTAGGTATTTTCAGACTAAAGATTTAATAAAATGGCATTCTAGTTATACCAAGCGTATTGGTGTAATAGTAATGCCTCTTATGACTGGACAATTGGTTATAGGTATTGTTCAGGTTTTTCAGAATTCTTCTTCGATTTATAATGTTGTTTATTTGTTTTTGGTAATTGGAGTATGGGTATCTACTTTTTTCCAATTTGTTCCAATGCATTCACTTATTTCAAGAAATATGGTGGATACCGAGCTTATTAACAAGCTTATTGTTATGAATTGGTTGCGTACTACTTTATGGCTAATGATCTTTTTGTTAAGCTTGTTTACGTATGTTTACTGATCAAGTGTTATTAATGATTAATGTTTTCTTTCTATACTCTTTTTAGATTTTCTTAGTCTTCCGTAGTTTTTTGGTTTTATACTTCCGGTATGTTTTAATCTTGTTAAAATCTAATTGTTATGATAATTTTGTTTAAACTTTTTGTAAATTTATTAAACAAAATAGAATTATGAAAAAACCTGACCTTCCTACTAAAGTTTGTAAAGTATGTGCACGTCCTTTTACTTGGAGAAAGAAATGGGAAAAAGTATGGGAAGAGGTTCAGTATTGTAGTAAAAAATGCAGAAATAATAGGAATCGATTAAAGACGCTTTCTTAGAAATGAGATGATATGATGAAGACAGGACTTGTGTGGTTTAGAAATGACTTAAGAGTTAGTGATAATTCTTCTCTTTACAAAGCAGTATCTACTAATGATAAGGTAATAGCTGTATTTTGTTTTGATCCCAGACTATTTAATTTAAATCAATATGGTTTTAGAAAAACAGAGGTATATCGAACTAAATTTCTTTTAGAAAGTATAATTGAGCTAAAAGAAAATTTAGCGAAACTTAATATTACGTTGCTTATATATCGTAGTCGTCCAGAACAAATTATCCCAAAAATAATTAAAGATCATTGTATAGATACTGTGTACCTCCAAAAAGAATGGACTAGGGAAGAGGTGATAGTTTCGGAATCGGTAAGGAGTGAACTTAATGAATCAAAAGTAGATTGGATCGAATCTTATGATCAATTTCTTTTTCATCCAGATGATATTCCTTTTGATATACTGGAAATACCAAAAGTATTTACTGTTTTTAGAAAGCAATGTGAAAAACTTATTACGGTTAGACCAGAAGTTTCGATTACACCTTTATTACTAGATAATTTATTAGAAGATTCAACTGAGATTCCTTCGTTAAAGATGTTAGGTTTTGAAGATTTTCAAGTCGATTCTAGAACAGCGTTTCCTTTTCTTGGAGGCGAGAATCAAGTTTTACAAAGAATTGAGGACTATTTCTGGAATAGTAAAAACATATCATTTTATAAAAAAACAAGGAACGGTTTGGTAGGAACTGAATATAGTTCAAAACTTTCTGCTTGGCTTGCAAATGGATCTATTTCTCCTCGTACTATTTATCATCAAGTGATGAATTATGAGGCACAAGTAGAAAAAAATCAGAGTACATATTGGCTTGTTTTTGAACTCATTTGGAGAGATTTTTTTAAATATATTTCGCTGAAGCACGGAGATGATCTTTTTAAAATAGATGGGATTCTTCATAAAGAGTATTCTTGGTCTAAAAATAAAGAAAGTGTTAATCGATGGATTCATGGAGAAACGGAAGAACCATTTGTAAATGCTAATATGATCGAACTATATCATACTGGATGGATGAGTAATAGGGGAAGACAAAATGTAGCATCTTATTTTGCAAAAGAGCTAAGATTAGATTGGAGAATTGGAGCAGCATATTTTGAGTCTTTATTGATTGATTTTGATGTTCATAGCAATTATGGTAATTGGCAATATGTTGCCGGAGTAGGTAATGATCCTAGGGATCGAAAATTTAATATTAAACTGCAATCGGAACGGTATGATCCCAAAAATAAATTTCAAAACCTTTGGTTACAACCAATCTTATTTTAACCTATGAAACTACGTTTATTACTTGGCGATCAACTAAACTATAATCACTCTTGGTATAAGAATGAACAAGATGATGTGTGCTATTTTATGGCAGAAATGCGGCAAGAAACAGATTATACAATACATCATGTTCAGAAAGTTGTTGGTTTTTTTCAGAGTATGAGAAACTTTAAATTATGGCTAAAAAGTAATAAACGCAATGTTGTTTATTATGAGTTGGATCATAATGATAATCAACAAAATCTAGTAGAGAATTTAAAACAAATAATTGCTGAGAAGAATATAACAAAATTTGAATATCAGCTTCCTGATGAGTATAGATTGGATATTCAATTGAAAAATTTTTGTAAAGAATTATCGATAGAAACAGAGGTTTTTGACACAGAACATTTTTTAACCTCTAGAACAGATTTATTAGACTTTTTTAAAGGTAAAAAGCAATATACGATGGAATACTTTTATCGTAATATGCGAAAGAAGTATGATATTTTGATGGTTACTAAAAAAGATCCTGAAGGAGGGAAATGGAATTTTGACCAAAGTAATAGGAAAAAGTGGAGAGGAGACCCTCAGATTCCAGGCAAAAAAGATTTTTATAAGGACGTTAGTGACGTTGTAGACTGTATTTATAAATCTAATGTCAAAACTATAGGTAATATTAATGTCAAGGAGTTCAACTGGCCTACATCGAGAGAAGATTGTTTGTCTCTTCTAGCATATTTCTGTGAAAATCTACTCATGTATTTTGGAGATTATCAAGATGCAATGCATCCAGAAGAAAAGTACTTGTTTCATAGCAGACTTTCATTTGCAATGAATAGCAAGATGCTTCATCCAATGGAAGTTATTACTACGGTAATTGATTATTGGCGTGTTAATAAAGATGAAATAGATATATCTCAAGTAGAAGGGTTTGTTCGTCAGATTCTGGGGTGGAGAGAGTATATGCGCGGAATGTATTGGGCAAAAATGCCAAATTATAAAAATCTAAATAAATTAGATAACCATAATAGACTTCCGTCTTTTTATTGGACAGGAGAAACTAAGATGAATTGTATGCGCTCTGCAATTAAACAAAGCCTCGATGATTCTTATGCACACCATATTCAACGGTTAATGATTACAGGTAATTACGCTTTATTAACAATGACGAATCCTGATGAGGTTGATCAATGGTATTTGGGAGTTTACATTGATGCAATAGAGTGGGTAGAAATTACTAATACTCGTGGAATGAGTCAGTTTGCAGATGGAGGATTGGTAGCTACTAAACCATATGTTTCTAGTGGAAGTTATATTAATAAAATGAGCAATTACTGTAAAGGTTGTCATTATAAAGTAGCTAAAAAGCATGAAAATGATGCTTGTCCTTTTAATTCTCTTTATTGGAATTTTTTAGATGAAAAACAGGCGTATTTTAAAAATAATCAACGAATGTCCATGATGCTTAATTTATTACATAAAATGGATAGAGAAAAATTAAATAAGCTTAAGGAGAGAGCTAATCATATTATAGAAAACCCGGATGAGTACTAATAAAGAACATATCAATATAGTTTGGTTTAAGCGTGATTTGAGATTGCAGGATAATGAGGCGATATATAATGCCATTAATACCAATTGTCCAACATTATTATTATATGTATTTGAAAATTCACTTAAAGAAGATAAACACTACAGTGAACGACATTGGAATTTTATAAAGCAATCATTACAAGATTTGAATAATCAGTTGTTAGTTTATAATACAAAAGTGTTATGTGTATCTTCAGAAGTTATTCATGCGATTGGAACTTTACAACAATTCTGGAAAATAGACCACGTATTTTCGCATCAGGAGACCGGTATCCGATTAACCTATGAAAGAGATAAGGCATTTTCGAGGTTTTGTAAAAACAACCTAATTGATTGGAAAGAAAACACAAACAATGGCATACATAGAGGATTAAAAAACAGAGAGAATTGGAGAGAGGATTGTGAACATTATATGAATCAACAACCGTTTGAGTTTGATCCAAAATCTACTAGTTTTATTCCTATTAAAAAGATTTTAGAGCTTGAGAAGATTTTTAATGTGGTTAGTTTAGATACTTCCTTAGCTAATAATTTTCAACAAGGTGGAACCACAAAAGGGTATGAATATCTAACCTCTTTTTTTAAAGGTAGATACAAAAATTATAGCTTTCATATTTCAAAACCAGAATTAGCACGCAGAGGTTGTAGTAGATTGTCTCCTTATATAGCTTGGGGGAATCTTTCTATTCGGCAGATTTGGCAATATGCTGTTCATCAAAGAGAATTATTAGGAGATAAAAAGCAAATTGATGCTTTTACATCTAGGTTACAATGGCAAGTACATTTTGTTCAAAAATTTGAAATGGAGGATATTATGGAGTTTGAGAGTATTAACAAAGGATATCGAAAATTAAAGAAACAAATTTCTGATGCATATCAATTAGCTTGGAAGGAGGGAAAAACTGGATATCCCTTGGTTGATGCTTGTATGCGCTGCTTGAAGGAAACTGGATACATTAATTTTAGAATGCGTGCATTGGTAGTTTCTTTTTTTACACATAATCTTTGGCAACCATGGCAAAATGCAAGTGCACATTTATCGAGTATGTTCTTGGATTTTGAACCTGGTATTCATTTTCCTCAATTGCAGATGCAAGCTGGTGAAACAGGAATTAATACACTTAGAATATATAATCCAGTCAAAAATAGTGTAGAGCATGACCCGGATGGGGTTTTTATAAAAAAATGGGTTCCAGAATTAAAGAATGTTCCCATAGCTTATATTCATGAACCGTATAAAATGCCACCTATGGAACAACAGTTTAACAATTTTGTATTAGGAGAAGATTATCCTTTTCCAATAGTTGATATAGATACCACTAGAAAAAGAGCAAGTGATACTTTATGGAATATGAAGGATGATGCTTTAGTGAAAAAAGAAGGGTATAGAATTTTAAAGAAACATACATTACCAAATAGAAAAATTTAAAAAAATGCAAAAAGATTTAACAATACGTGATGTCGATAGAATTATAGAGATGGCTTGGGAGGATAGAACTCCTTTTGATGCAATTCTTATTCAATTTGGGTTAAACGAGCAAGAAGTCATTACTTTAATGCGAAATGAAATGAAACCATCTAGTTTTAGGATGTGGCGTAAAAGAGTGCAAGGGAGAAAAACAAAGCATCTTAAAAAACGTACTTTTGAAGATGGAAGATTTAAATGTTCAAGACAAAAACAGATTACACATAATAAAATTTCAAAACGATACTAATGAGCGATAAAAAACCAGATCAGGTAGTTTATAATGAAGAAGAGAAAAGGTATGATGCGGCATTAAAACCTTATGCAACAGGTGTAGGCGCTCCTGTTATTACAATTCCGGATACTGTAGCTTGGAAAAACACAAATGTTCATAAGGTAAATAAGCAAGTGAAAGCAAAATATGATGAATTAAAGGCGCAGTATGATGTTTTGATGGAGCAATTCGAATACAATAATTTAATTTATAATGCTAAGTTTACTTTTGAGCCGATAGTTGGAGAGGTTTATCATTTATATAGAAATATAAAAGAAGAATCGTTTTTATCAATAATAGCGCCATCAGAATGTAGTTTTGATCACTTAGGAACATTTAGGCTAAACGCTGATAAAATGTGGGAACAGTTGCAGTAATTGTCAGGTCAAGGTTATTTAAAGAAAGAATTTCATAGTTTTTTATGAATACCTACCAATAAAAAACATCTTTCTGTCAACGATCTTGTCAACTAAAAAATAAAAGCCTTGTGAATCAAAAGATTACAAGGCTTTTTGCGGAGAAAGAGGGATTCGAACCCCCGGAGGTGTGACCCTCAACAGTTTTCAAGACTGCCGCATTCGACCACTCTGCCATTTCTCCAGTGTTTAGTCTCATCAGGTATTCCCTGAATGCGGGTGCAAATATAGTACCTTTTTTCAATTCTAAAAAAAAAATGTAAAATAATTTCAGGATATTTCTTTTAAGAAAATATTCGCTATTCGATCTCTCTCTAAATCTGTATATTGCATGGAGTTATAAAAAGGAATTAAATGAAAAATATTACAGTTGTATTTGGTGTGCTACTACTGCTATATTCGTGTGGCAGTTCACAAAAATCATCAAATACAGATAGCTCCAATTCTAAAGATGCTAAGTTGGATGTAACATCATATGCAGAGACTATTACTTCAGGGGAACTTAAAGATTATTTATTTACGTTTGCCGACGATAAGTTTGAAGGAAGAGACACTGGAGAACCAGGACAAAAGAAAGCAGCAGAATTCTTAAAAGAACAATATAAACGAATGGGTATTTCTTCTCCATTGGGTGACGATAATTATTATCAAGAAATACCTGAAAGTTATTTTAGAGGAGGTATCAAATCCTCAGAAAATGTATTAGCGTATATAAAAGGAGTAGAGAAGCCGAATGAAATAGTGGTGATATCTGCTCATTATGATCACGTTGGTGTTGATAGTGATGGGAATGTATATAATGGAGCGGATGATGATGGCTCGGGAACTGTAAGTATATTAGAGATTGCTGAGGCATTTGCTAAAGCTGCTAAAAACGGACAAGGACCTAAAAGATCTATATTGTTTTTGCATGTAACGGGAGAAGAGAAAGGTTTATATGGGTCAAAGTTTTATACAGAAAATCCAATTTTTCCTTTAGAAAATACGGTTACAAACCTCAATATCGATATGATAGGAAGGATTGATAAAGATCATGATGAGAAGGATAAGAATGATTATATCTATTTAATCGGAAGTGATAGGTTAAGTACTGAATTGCACAATGTAAGTGAAGAAGTAAACCAAAAATATACTAAGTTGAATTTGGATTATACTTATAATGCAAAAGATGATCCTAATAGATTCTATTATAGGAGTGATCACTATAATTTTGCAAAAAACAATATTCCTATAATATTTTACTTTAATGGGGTTCACGAGGATTATCATAAGCCTACAGATACACCAGATAAAATTGAATATGAACTTATGACCAAAAGAGCACAATTAGTTTTTTATACAGCTTGGGAAGTAGCAAATAGAGAAAAAAGACTTATAGTCGATGGTATAGGAAAAGAATGATTTATTTCTAAATGAAACTGTCTGAAAACAAAAGACTCTGTATATAAATACAGAGTCTTTTTTTTTAAAAGGGTGGAAGATCGGTTTCGAACCGACGACCTCCTGAACCACAATCAGGCGCTCTAACCAGCTGAGCTACAACCACCATTTAATTTCGGCTGCAAAAATAAGGTATTTCTTGCTTTCTGCAAAAGAAAAAATGAAATTATATTAAATCAAAAATGGAATTCACTGCAGGATAGCGTTCTACGGTATACCCTTCAGCATATTCAACTCCTATTATTCTTCCTAAATCTGCCGCACGATAGCGAACACTTTCTTTAAAATTCTTACTAGAGATTGGAGTGGATGGAGCATCACTGGTAGCATCATAAAACTGTGTCTTATATGCTAGTACACTATCCATTTTTTTATCCATATATCCACTAATATCTACAACAAAATCTGGTTCTAGAATTTCCCATTGAATATAGTGATATACTTTTTTTGGTCTCCAGGCTTCTTGTTTCTTACCATCAATAGAAGTTTCTATTTTTCGCAAACCTGATAAGAAACAGGCATCGCTAACTAGTTGACTTCCTTTTTCATGATCAATATGTCGATCCTTAATAGCATTGCAAAGAACTATTTCGGGACGATATTTTCTTAATATTTCAATAATTGCTAGCTGATGAGCTTCGTCATTCCTAAAAAAACCATCTCTAAAACCTAAATTCTCTCGAACTGATACGCCTAAAATAGTAGCAGCATCTTTTGCTTCTTGATCTCTTGTTTCTGCAGTACCTCGGGTACCAAGTTCACCTCTTGTAAGGTCAAGTATTCCAACTTTTTTTCCATTGTCTACTTCTTTTGCAACTGTTCCAGAGCAACTTAATTCCACATCATCGGGATGAGCTCCAATAGCTAGAATGTCTAATTTCATTTTAGTGTTCAAATTCTAAGATCTTTATTTTTTGTAATGCTTGTTCGATATCTGCAATGAGGTCTTCTGTTTCTTCAATACCTACACTAAATCGAAGTAAACCGTCATTGATTCCCTGGTGTTTTCTTTCTTCTTCCGTTAATAATGCGTGGGATGTTAGGGTAGGAGATAGGATTGTACTTTCTACTCCGGCAAGACTCATTGAACTTTTAATTAGTTTTAATTCTTTTTGGAATTTACTGGCGTCAAGTCCTTGATTTAATTCAAAAGATAACATTCCTCCAAATCCTTTCATTTGACTTTTGGCTAATTTATAGTCCGGATGAGATTTTAAACCAGGATAATAGACAGCTTGTATATCATCATGCTTTTCTAGCCATTTTGCCATCTTTTTGGCATTCTTATTTTGTTGTTTTACTCGTAAACCTAGTGTTTTAATACTTCGCTCTAACATCCAAACTGTAAAGTCACTTAAGCTACCTCCAAAATTTTTAGCCAGATGAAAAATTTGCTCCATATTTTTTTCAGAGGAAACAACTGCGCCAGCTAAAATATCACTATGACCGCCTAAATATTTTGTAGCGGAATGTATTACAATATCGATTCCTAGTTCTATGGGGTTTTGATTTACAGGAGAAGCAAAAGTATTGTCTATCATAGTTGTTATTCCTTTTTCTTTTGCTAATTCGGATATTGCTCTGATATCTGTTATAGTTAAAAGAGGGTTAGAAGGAGTTTCAATATAGATAACTTTAGTGTTTTCCTTTATTTTTTCTTCAAACCCATTCGCATCTTGAGAATCGACAAAAGAATATTCTATTCCATACTTACTGAATTCCTCATTTACTAAATTAACAGTTCCTCCATATAGTGTTCTTTGCAATACTATATGATCTCCTTTTTGTAAAAATGCAAATAAAGTAGTGCTAATTGCAGCCATACCACTCCCAAAAATTAAAGATGCTTCTCCTTTTTCTAGCTGTGCTATTTTTTTACATAATGCTTCCTGATTAGGAGTATTAAAGTAACGAGGATATCTTTTGATATCAACGTCTTCAAAAGCATAGGAAGTGGATAAATAAATAGGAGATATTGCGCCCTTAAATTGTTTATCTTCAATTTCTCCAACGTGAGTGCAGATGGTATTAAAACCTTTGTTTTTTGAGTTCATGTCTGTTTAGTAAGCTTGAATTATTGCTCTAAAATAATATATTCGAGAATAATAAGAATAAGCTTTAACAGAATAAATTATGTATACTAATTGAAATCTAACTTATGTATTTCACTTTAGAAATATTCTTCATAATAGTTTGGAAGAATTGTTGCGTATCATATGGTTTTATGATAACGTCATTCATGCCTACAGATAATGCTTGGTCTCTAATTTCCCCTTCTTCTACTGCCGTAAGTGCAATTATAGGAATATGAGAGTTAAAAGTTCTAATAACTGTTGTTGCATCTAGTCCATTCATTTCTGGCATATTAATATCCATCAAGATTAAATCAAAACTTTCATTTTTTACCATCTCTATAGCATCCATACCGTTACTAGCTAAGTTACAGGTATAGCCTTTCTTTTTTAAGATGTTTTGAGTAACAATTTGATTAATTTTATTATCATCTACAATTAAGATATTAAAATTAGTAGTTCCGATGCTAATGCTTTCACCAGTTTGGGAAGTGTTATTTTGTTCTTTAACAGCTTTTTCGTAGCTTAAATCAAATGTAAATTCTGACCCAACTCCTTCTTCACTATTAATAAAAATCTCGCTTTTATGCAGATGGATTAATTTTTTTACAATCGCTAAACCTAATCCTGTTCCTTCGTATTCTTGGTTTTGATTTTTTACTTGAGCAAAATTATCAAAAATAGTCTCCTGCTTACTTTTAGGAATTCCTATACCATCATCTTTTATTATAAAACGAAGTTTATGAATATCACCTTCTAAACCTTGACTTTTTACTTTAATCCAGATGTTTCCATTATTCGTGAATTTAAGTGCGTTACCAATTAAGTTTATTAATATTTGTGATAATCTAACCGAATCTCCAAGAAGTGTGGTTTTGATATTTTTATCAATGTCTATATGAACAGTATTACTATTGTGCTTTTGTTTGGAGTGTAATGAATTTACAATTCCTTCGATTAGAGATCTTATGTCAAAAGAAACTTTCTCTAATTTTACTTCATTTGTTTCTATTTTACTTAATTGTAAAACATCATTTATTAATGCCAGTAAATAGTCTCCCGAGAATTTAAGAGATTCAAGATATTCGTTTTTCTTTTTCTCTTCAGGATGCTCCATTAACAATGAAGTAAGACCAATAACACCATAAAGAGGAGTTCTTAATTCATGACTTACTGTGGATATAAATTGAGACTTTAATGTAGAAACTTGTTCAGCGGTTTCTTTAGCATTTACTAGTTCCTTATTTTTCTCAATAAGGTCATTGTTTAGCTTTTTCTTTTGTAGATTGTTCTTGTATGCGCTAATTAAAAAAGCAAGAGATATTAATATGAGAACAACGCCAAGAATTGTAATAATATGCCATTTTATTTCTTTAGAATAGTTTTTAGCATCTTTTTTATTAGCCTGCTCAACTTGATCTCGCATCTGATCAACATCATTCTCTATGATGGCTCTAAGTAATTCTATTTCTTTTATTAAATCTTCTGATTTAGAAAGATGTTCATAATGCTTTTCTAAAAAAGGGTTTGCTAGTTCAAATTCTTTTTGTGCTTTAAAAATTTTATATTTTGTCAGGTAAGCTGTTGCAAGTTTTACGTGAAATGTGGATATCAATCTTAGATTCTTATCAGATTTATGAACATCAATTTCTTCTTCTGCAAAACTTATAGCGTTATCTACATGTTCACTTGCTCGCTCATACCTTCTAACGCGTAAGAAGTATTTTCCAAGTAAATTACTTAACTTAATTTTTTGTGTACTTTCTATGTTTAATTCAGAACCAATTATAGCTCTTACTTTTGTTAGGTATTTATCACTAGTTTTATAGTCATTATTATCTATATAATGTTCTGCTAGATTTAATAAAGGTTTTACCATTTTTACAGTATCCTTTATTCCTCTGGCGATATCGTGACTTTGTTGAAAACGTTCTACACCTTTATGCCTCGTTTTATCATTTTTGATATAGAGGGTTCCTAAACTATTTAATAATTTGGCTTTTAGTTTGCTACTTTTAGCACTAGCAGCATAAGTTAGTGCAGTAATATAATTGGTAATAGCTTCACTTTCTTGTTCGTTTAACTCATGTATTTGAGCGATTAAATCGTAAATTTTAGCTAAGCTTTTATCATCATTGTTGTATTTGGCACTTTTAAGAGCTGCATTTGCTTTTTCTAAAGCTTGCTGGTATTTATATTCTTCTAAGAATTCTTCGGCCCTTTCAATATATAATTGGATACTATCAGTATCAAGAATAGATTGAGCAAAAGTGTTTATTGAAGAAAACACTAAAAAGGCTAATATAGTATGTTTAATAAAGTTCCTCAACTTTTAAATCTCTAGGCTAAGTTTGTTTAGCGAAAATACAAAAATAGATCTAACAAAGTGTAAATCATCGTGTAAAAAGGACAATTTATCCGTAATTTATGTAAGGTATTTTCTTTTTTTGTAAGAATTTATATAAATACATGAAGGAATTGATGTGTATTAGAAAAAACTATCAACATATAGAAAATTAAAATTATCTCTTAATATATGTTGAGTAATGAGATGTATATTTGCCACTTCAAAAAAATAATTAATCACATTTTAAAAAACAAAAAATGGCATTTGTAGGTAAAAAATTCCCGAATTTAAACGTTGATGCAATGAACGATATGGGAGATACTTTCAAACTTAACGTATTGGAAGAGGCTAAAAATAATAACAAAAAAGTTTTATTGTTCTGGTATCCAAAGGATTTTACTTTTGTTTGTCCAACTGAATTACATGCTTTTCAAGAAGCACTTGCTGAATTTGAAAAAAGAAATACAATTGTTATTGGAGCTTCTTGTGACACTCCGGAAGTTCATTTCGCGTGGTTAAATACCTCTAAGGATAATGGGGGAATTGAAGGTGTTACGTATCCAATATTAGCAGATTCTAACCGTAATCTTTCTAATACATTAGGAATTTTAGATATTACTAACGAAACTTATAATGAAGAAACTGGAGTAGTAACTGTAGAAGGTGACAATGTTACTTATAGAGCTACTTACCTTATTGATGAAGAAGGTACTGTTTTTCATGAAGGAGTTAACCATATGCCAGTTGGTAGAAACGTAGCTGAGTTTTTGAGATTAATTGATGCTTATGCTCACGTTCAGAAAAATGGCGAAGTATGTCCTGCAAATTGGGAAGAAGGAAAAGATGCTATGTCGGCTAATAGAGATGGAGTAGCTTCTTACTTAGCTTCTCACTAAGAAATAATCGTTTAAAAACTTCTTCAAAATTGAGGTTTTGGAGAAGTTTCTTTTATAGTTTTATAAATTATGGTTCAAGAATTAACAACGGATAACCTTTCTGAGGTAATAAAAGATAACAATACAGTAGTAGTTCAGTACTCTGCAACTTGGTGCGGAAACTGTAGAATTATGAAGCCTAAATTTAAAAAATTAGCTTCAGAAAAAAATGATACTGCATTTGTTATAGTGGATGCTGAAAAAAATCCTGAATCTAGAAAAATGGCTACTGTGGATAATCTTCCGACGTTTGCCACTTTTAAAAATGGAGTTTTTGTAAATCAGGTTCAGACAAATAAATTTGATATTCTAAAAGAATTAGTAGATGAAGTTGCCAATAATTAAACACCTTACTTCTTTTATTGAAGAAAACGATGAGGATTTTGTTGTAGAAACGATTGAAACCTTAGAAGCACTTACAGAAGTACCTTCCCTAAAAGACGAAGAGTTAGATGTAATAGGAGAGTTGATCTCTAACATGTATGGAGCTATCGAAGTGAATAAAATGATTAAGGATGGCACTTCTAAAAAAGAGGCGCTAAACAATTTCATGCAACGAGTTATGGGATCGATAGATTCCTAAAAAAAGATTGTTATTAAAATATAAAAAAACCACTCATTGATAATGAGTGGTTTTTTTATGATATAAGAATAAACGATGTGTATTAATCTTTAATAAATTTTAAAGTTCCTTTTTTGTTTTTGAAAGACCCAAAATAAACTCCTTTAGGTAATTTAGAAATGTTTATTCTTGTTATGTTTTCTGTGATCGAAATTTCCATTAATTGTTGACCTACAAGATTATAAATTTGAAGCGTTTCTCTATTGTCAAATTTTCCATCTAAAATAATATTATCCTTGGCTGGAACCGGATAGAGCGTTACACCAGTTTTCTCAATGAAATCTTCAGTGTCCAGCGTGTTGTTATCTACGGTTATATTAAAAGTACAAGAGACCGAAGTGTTTCCGGTTGCTGTTATTGTTATTATATGAACACCTTCGGGTAATGATGTACCTGCTATTGGGTTTTGAGTAATGCTAGCATTACATCCTGTATTAATAGCATTGGCCATTAGCGTATAATCTTGGACTGTATAAGAAGAGCTTCCAGCGTCTAGAGAGACAGATTGATCCTGCGGACAATTAACTACAAGATCAATTGTAGGCATTGTATATCCAGTAGCTGTAAATTCGGTTGTAAATACATCAACGTCTGCACAGCCATATCCCATGTCTATTGCGGCTTGTCTTACGGCTATAGCAGCATTTTCTTGATTAGTAGCGCTATTTGTCATTCCTAACCCTTCTAAAAAAGCCTTGTCTGTTTTCTCTCTACCAATAATATCAAAAATTCTCATTAAACTAGTTGCCCAAATTTGTCCATTATTGTGATTAAAACCTGTAATAAGATCATTAGGATATTGAGCAGAATAATTAGTTGATCTTCCGCCCCAGAATTGATTATGACCGTCCCATCCAAAAACGAAATGATAAGAAGCGTCAGTCGATTGCCATTGTCCTAAACTTCTTTTATACGATTGTGCCCAATAGTCTCCACATCCTTCACTTAAAGCTTCTACTTGTGATAAAGAACCGTTGGTAATCCAATCGTGTAATCCATGTCCTAATTCATGAAGAATAACATCAGCATCCTCTGCATCATCAACTCCTCCTTCTCCAAAATTTAATTGACCACCACCATATGATGAATTGTCAGCTCCATTAAAGCTACTAGGGTCATATTCTAAAACTCCATTATTAAATAATGATACTAAATCAATACCTAGTGTTTCATTAATATATCGTAGACTTTTATCTAAATGGTAATAACAGTTTACGGCCTCAAAACCATCTTCACTTCTGTTAAAATTAAAATTTGAATTTGCTTGAGTGAATAGCCCTTTGGAAGGTGCTTGAAGATCTGCAATTTCCACATATGGCCCTTTTAGTCTGTAGACGCCATTAGTTAAAGTAATATCTTTAAGTACAACAGAGGTGCGAGCTGCATCTAGCTGAGCGTTGGTTGCATCATTATTATCTGCATAATTCCCACCATAGGTTTGGCCGGTTGCAGATAAAGGGTCTGGGTCAAATATCATTCCTGATCCTTCTACCAGAAACGAAGCGGCTTCATTTTTCTTTTGATTCTGATGACCTTTTACTATATTTTTATAATCCTCTTTACTATAAAGAGTCGTTTTTTTCTTATTTATAAATTTAAAATTATGCTCAATATCTATGTTTTGTGAATTTAACACTTCTCCGGTTTGTGCATCTACAATTACTTCCCAATACCCAATAGGAGTGGTTGCTCTAATTTTATTAACATAAACTAATTTAGTGTCACCCATTTTATTGTACACATATAATTTGGATTCTTCTCTCGAAAAATACCCTTTAGCATCTATATATGCCTTGGCTATATCTAACGCAGATGTTTTAAAAACAGCCGGAGTAGTATTTACTTTTGCTACGTTTATATCATAATTGTCCGCTACATGGGTAACTTTGTTTTTTTTAGAAACATGTATGGTTAATTCGGTATCATAAACCGGAATATTATTGATGGTTTGTTGGTATCTTAATGTATGACCAGATAAGCTCGCTCTAGAAGCTCTAAGCATAAGATTGTCATCTATAGCAATTTTCAGATTTGCTTTATTCTCATTGATCCATTCCCGCGCTATTTCGTCGGGTGTCTTTTGTGCATTAACTATGGAAAATAGTGTGAATGTAAATAGCGTTAAGATATTGGTTTTTCTCATAGTGAATAAAGTTTTGTGTTATTATAAAAACAATTATTCTGTTTAAAACCCTAAAAATTTTTTTATTTCTCTTGTTATGTGTAAACTTGAAGTAAAAATAAACCTACCTAATTTTTAGGTATAAAAACACACAAAATGGCAGCAATAACACTAGGTGGAAACGCAATACATACAAATGGAGAATTACCTAAAGTAGGTGAAACAGCTCCAGATTTTGAATTGGTAAATACAGATTTATCAGTATCCAAACTTTCCGATTATAAAGGTTCAAGAGTTGTTTTGAATATTTTTCCATCAATTGATACAGGAGTTTGTGCAGCTTCGGTTAGACAATTTAATAAAGAGGCTAGTAATTTATCGAATACCAAAGTTCTTTGTGTCTCTAGAGATTTACCATTTGCGCAAGCTAGATTTTGCGGAGCAGAAGGGTTAGAAAATGTAGTTAATCATTCTGATTTTAGAGACGGTAAGTTTGGAAAAGACTATGGATTAGAAATAGTTGATGGGCCAATGAAAGGACTTCACTCGAGAGCTGTAATTGTTGTTGATCAAGAAGGTGTTGTTGTGCATGCAGAACAAGTACCAGAAATTGCACAAGAACCTAATTACACCGAGGCTATAAAAACATTAGCATAAAAAGTATCTATGAGTAAATTCTCAACGTTCATTGTTGGTAGATTACGTGGTTGTGGATATGCGATAAAGGGTGCGCTAATACTCTTAAAAACAGAACCAAGTATACAAGTACAGGCTGTTATTGCAATTGTGATGACAGCCCTTGGCTTTTATAATAATATCACAGGAATAGAATGGATATTACAAACCTTTGCTATTGGTCTTGTTATGAGTGTAGAAGGAGTAAATACAGCTATAGAAGCAATTGCAGATTTTATACATCCTGATTTTCATAATAAAATTGGATTTATTAAGGATATTGCGGCCGGAGCAGTATTTATAGCTGCAATAACAGCAGTTATTATTGGTTGTATTATATACTTTCCATATTTATTCTAGAAAATTTTTTTTCCATTTTTACGTTCCAATATAGATATTCGTATTTTTGCGATAACACATCCAAAAAATGGCAAAAAAAAAGGTAACAACAAAAAGGAAAACTTCAAAAAAAACCAAAACTCCTTTAAAAGAAAAACTAACCTTATCCAGACAACAAAAAGTTATTTTGGGTAGTTTCTTGTTTTTTTTGGGGATTGCATTATTCTTTGCATTTGTATCATTTTTCTTTAATTGGAAAATAGATCAAAGCGAAATATCTCAATTTCCAAATAGGACTTCTTCTGCTAAAAACTGGCTAAGTATATCTGGAGCAAAAGTTAGTGACTTTTTTATTTTTAGAGGGTTCGGTATTTCTGCGATAATAATTCCAGTATTAATTTCTTTATCCGGAGTTTATTTGTTTTTTGATTTAAACAAAAAGAAGCTTGCTGGGTTTTGGTTTTGGGGAACCTTGGTGATGCTATGGATTTCTGTGATTTTTGGTTTTGTGCAAAAAGAAAGTGGATTATTTGCAGGAGTAATTGGGTTCGAAATTAATGATTTGATGCAGGACTATATTGGTTTTATAGGAACCGTACTAGTTCTAGCTTTTTTTGCTATTGTTTATATAGTTGTTCGTTTGCGTTATACTCCGGAAAAAATTTCAGCTTCTTTAAGAAAAACTCAAACGGAAATTACAAGGGATTATGAATCTGCTAAAAAGATAAATGGTTCTAGGGCTAAAAGAAAAGAAAATAAAGAGATAGTATCAGATAAAGAAAATATATCTGCAGGTGATACTAAAGAACTATCATTAGATACGCCTGTATTGGAAAAAGTTAAAACATCAACTGAAACTAAGACGGCTACCAATTATGCAAAAACAACGGTAAATGAGTTTTTCGGTAATCCAAAAAATCAATCTGATGAAATTCCGGAAAAATTAATTATCAAATCAGAGGATAACCCCGAAGACATAGCTATGGAGGTTGAGACCGTGGTGGAAGAAGAGGAAGTTGAAAATTTAAGTGCTAAACTGGTGAAAGATTTTGGTGAGTTTGATCCAAAATTAGAACTAGGTAACTTTAAGTTCCCTACTATTGAGTTATTAAAAGATTATTCAATCCAAAACGGAGGAATAACGATTGATCAAGGTGAGTTAGAAGAAAATAAAAATCGTATTGTAGAAACATTAAAAAATTACAAGATAGAAATTGCTCAGATTAAAGCTACTGTTGGTCCTACAGTTACACTGTATGAAATAGTTCCAGAAGCTGGTATCCGTATTTCTAAAATTAAAAATTTAGAAGATGATATAGCCCTTTCTTTAGCTGCTTTAGGAATAAGGATTATTGCTCCGATTCCGGGTAAAGGAACTATTGGTATTGAAGTACCTAATAAAAAATCGACAATTGTTTCTATGAGATCTGCGATCGCATCCTCTAAGTTTCAGGGAGCAGAGATGGAGCTTCCTTTATCTTTAGGGAAAACAATTTCTAATGAGACGTTTGTTGTTGATTTAGCCAAAATGCCTCACTTATTAATGGCAGGAGCAACTGGACAAGGTAAATCAGTAGGTTTAAATGCTATCTTAACATCTCTGTTGTATAAAAAACACCCAGCAGAAGTTAAGTTTGTTCTAGTAGATCCTAAAAAAGTAGAACTTACCTTATTCAATAAAATAGAACGACATTATTTGGCCAAACTACCAGATGCAGAAGAAGCTATTATTACCGATAATAATAAGGTGATTAATACATTGAATTCTCTTTGTATAGAAATGGATGCTCGGTACGATTTACTTAAAAATGCAATGGTACGTAATATTAAGGAGTACAATACTAAGTTTAGGGCTAGGAAATTAAATCCAGAAAATGGACATAAGTTTTTACCTTATATAGTGCTTGTAGTAGATGAGTTTGCGGATCTTATTATGACCGCAGGTAAAGAGGTAGAAACACCAATTGCTAGATTAGCACAATTGGCAAGGGCTATTGGGATACATTTAATTATTGCAACTCAAAGACCTTCTGTAAATGTAATTACAGGTATGATTAAAGCAAATTTTCCTGCAAGAATTGCTTTTAGGGTAACATCCAAAATTGATTCTCGTACTATTTTAGATACCGGTGGTGCAGATCAATTAATTGGTCGAGGGGATATGTTATATACACAAGGTAATGACTTGGTTAGGATTCAATGTGCCTTTGTAGATACGCCAGAAGTAGAAAGGATTACAGAGTACATAGGAAGCCAAAAAGCGTATCCAGATGCTCACTTATTACCCGAATATTCTGGAGAAGAAAGTGGCACAAGTCTTGATATAGATGTAAAAGATAGAGATAAACTTTTTAATGAAGCAGCAGAAGTTATTGTCACAGCACAGCAAGGTTCGGCGTCTTTATTACAAAGAAAACTTAAATTAGGTTATAATCGAGCAGGAAGATTAATTGATCAATTAGAAGCAGCTGGTATTGTTGGCCCTTTTGAAGGGAGCAAAGCGAGGCAAGTTTTAGTAACAGATTTAATTGCTTTAAAACAATTGTTAGACGCTGAAAAGTAATTAAATTATATAAAAGAGTTTTTTAAATACAATAGAAATACATAGATGATACATAGAATATTTTTTTTAGTAGTAACACTTTTTATAGCAAATACTCAAGCACAAGATGCTAAAAAACTTTTGGATGAGGTGTCCACTAAAGTAAAGAGTTATGATAATATAGTTATTGGGTTTAAATATGCACTTAATAACCCAGCAGAAAATGTTTCTCAAGAAACAAGAGGTGATGTAACTCTTTTGGGAGAAAAGTACTTATTAAATTTAATGGGAACGGAGCAAATGTATGATGGTAAGAAATTGCATATGATAGTTCCTGAGGATGAAGAAATAAATATTTCTTCTCAGAGTGCCGAAGATGAATCCAGTGTAACACCTTCTAAAATGCTTACTTTTTACGAAGATGGTTATACTTCTAAG
Source organism: Aquimarina sp. MMG015 (assembly GCF_018100855.1). NCBI lineage: Bacteria > Pseudomonadati > Bacteroidota > Flavobacteriia > Flavobacteriales > Flavobacteriaceae > Aquimarina > Aquimarina sp. MMG015. The sequence goes on along the minus strand of NZ_JAGJEB010000008.1, from coordinate 120,345 downwards.
TTAGATATTGTACAAGATGTACAAGGAAGAAAGATTCAATTTGTGAAATTGATCCCTATTGATTCTAATAGTGAATTAAAAGAGATTTTATTAGGTGTAGATAAGCAAACAAAACATATTTATAAATTAATTTTGATGCAAAATAATGGGACTAATATTACAATTACAGTAAATAGTTTTAAAACAAATCAACCATTATCAAAAACATTATTTGTTTTTGATGAATCAAAATATGCTAATTATTATATCAATCGTTTAGATTAGTGATATATTTATAGCCTGATATTAATAACAATTTACATCCCGAAGATTTCGGGATTTATTTTATAGACGAATAGGTGAAAATACTTGACAGATATATTCTAACGACTTTTTTAAAGACTTTTTTCCCACTCTTTATTATCATTATGTTTATTCTTTTATTGCAAACAATCTGGTTATTTATATCGGAGTTAGCGGGAAAGGATTTAGATTTTGCAGTAATAATAAAGTTTTTAACATATGCTACTCCTAGATTAATACCAATGGTATTGCCATTGACTATTCTTCTTACATCGATAATGATATTTGGTAATTTTGCAGAAAACTATGAGTTTGCCGCAATGAAATCATCTGGGATATCATTGCAGAGAGCTATGAGAACATTAGCTGTTTTTATATTTTTTGTGGGTATTGGAGCGTTTTTATTTTCCAATACTGTAATTCCTAATTCCGAACGTAAGTTTGTTAACCTGCGTAAAAATATAGTAAAAGTCAAACCCGCTATGGTGATTACTCCCAATCAGTTTAATGATTTGGGAGATATAAATATACGTGTATCAGAAAAATATGGGGATAATGATCAATTTTTAAAAGATGTGATCATTCATAAAAAAGGTGCAAGACTTGGTAATTTTACAGTAATAAAAGCTACCGATGGTGAATTGCAAGGAAGTATTGATTCTGATTTGATTACACTTATCTTAAATGATGGGAATTATTATGAAGAGGTGCAACCAAAATCTCCCAAGAAAAGAAAAAAACTACCATTCGCTAAAACACATTTTAAACAATATATATTAAATATAGATTTATCGTCTTTGGATAATGTTGATATGGATGCCCAGCAATATAGTAAAGGGTTTAATATGTTAAATGTAAATGGACTAAGACAACAAATAGATACGTTATCTATTCAGGTAAATCAAGAGAATATTGCTACCGAGGATGATGTAAATCGAAGAAACGGTTTTAAAGAGTTAAATAGGAATCTAAAAATAGATACCTTAAAAAAAGCAACAAAGGATACTATAGATTTAATAAATGATCGATTTAGTGTCAAGCAAAAGTCTCAAATATATAATTTGGCATTTTCTAACGTTGATGGAGTCATAAGAAGACTTCAAACAGCTAAAAGAACATTAGATGTTAAAAAGAGAGCACTTAATAAGTATGAAATGTCATTACATGATAAGTACGCTCTAGGCATAGCTTGTATTTTACTGTTTTTTGTAGGAGCTCCATTAGGTGCGATTATAAGAAAAGGAGGATTAGGGTTGCCAATTGTTATTGGAGTGGTCTTGTTTCTAACATATCATTTTATTGGAATCTTTGCTAAGAACGGGGCAGAAGAAGGAGGGATTCCTCCATTTGTTGGATCTTGGTTGTCTACGTTTATTATTTTTCCACTTAGTATTTTCCTTACGTATAGAGCTACTAGAGATAGGGGATTAGCGAGTTTTGATATGTTAGTACAACCTATTCGAGATTTTTTTGAAAAGAGATCCGATAAAAAGAATAAAAATAAAAGTTTATCGATTAATCAAGAAATTGATGTAGAGATAGATCAAAATACTCTTATTGAGGTTGAGAAAAATAAAATAAATTTTCAAGAAAATTCTTCGTTAGTATTTGCATTGTTTTTACTATTGTTAATAGTAAATATTGTAATTATGTTGATCTCAAAGGATGCTGGTGGCAATAAAACAATGCTATTAATTTTTAATGGTCTAGGTGTAATCTCGTATATCGTCTTTTTGGTTAAATCATATGTTAATCTGAAAAGTTTTTATACAAAACTTGAAGGGTTAATAGAGAAACCATCCTTGATTATTTTTCTAATTATTGGTATTCCATTATTTCCAATACTATATTTTTTCTATAATAAAAGATTAAATAAAGATCTTAAGAAAATCAGATAATTAGTGGATACTATTCCATTTGATAATTATATAAAGTACCTTTGCTTTTAAATTAAGAATTGTATTGCTATGTCACAAGTTACTGAGACTAAAAACAAGTTAAAACTGAATACTATCCAAGAAGCTATAGAGGATATTCGCCAAGGAAAGGTGATTATTGTGGTTGATGATGAAGATAGAGAGAATGAAGGAGATTTTCTTGCAGCAGCGGAAAAAGTTACTCCAGAAATGATCAATTTTATGGCAACTCATGGGAGAGGGTTAATTTGTACTCCAATAACAGAACAGCGTTGTGAAGACCTCAAACTAAATATGATGGTCGATAATAATACGGATCCTATGGAAACTGCTTTTACAATTTCTGTGGATCTTAAAGGTAATGGTGTTACTACAGGAATTTCTGCGAGTGATCGAGCTAAAACCGTAAAAGCTTTGATTGACTCGGACACTAAATCTTATGATTTAGCAAGACCTGGACATATTTTTCCATTAAAAGCAAAAGAAGGTGGTGTTTTACGACGAACAGGACATACAGAAGCGGCAATTGATTTTGCAAGATTAGCAGGATTGGAACCTGCTGGTGTTATTGTAGAGATTATGAATGAGGATGGTACAATGGCAAGACTTCCAGAATTAGTAGAAGTTGCTAAAAAGTATGATCTTAAGTTAGTTTCTATTGAGGATTTAGTTGCGTATCGCATGCAGCACGATTCGCTAATAGAAAAGAAAGAAGATTTTGATATTGTAACACGTTTTGGGAGTTTTAGATTAAGAGCTTATAAGCAGACTACTAATAGTCAGATTCATATAGCATTAACAAAAGGAAGTTGGTCAGATAATGAACCCGTACTTACTCGCATCAATTCTACATTATTTAATAATGATATTCTTGGTACTTTGACCAACAATGCTGATAAGCGTTTAGACGCTATGTTCACTCGTATTAATAAAGAAGGTAAAGGTGCAATTGTTTTTATTAATCAAGAAAGTCAGTCGTTTAATTTATTAAACAGATTAAAAGCGTTAAATGAAACGCAGAATGGAAGCGATATCGTTAAAGCACCGAAAATAGCAATGGATAGCAAGGATTTTGGTATAGGTGCTCAAATCTTACACGACCTAAATATTCATAAACTTAGATTAGTGTCTAACTCTGTTCAACAAAAACGTGTTGGAATGATAGGGTACGGATTAGAAATAGTAGAATATGTGAACTACTAGGAAACAGTCCTTTTTTATAATATACTTTGTAGAGCTTCAATCATTTTTGAAGCTCTTTCTTTTACCTCTGCTTCGGACCAACCTACTTTTATTAAACAAGAAATTGTTCTACCCATCCAGGCATCACTAGCATCAAAAGATTGATTATTTCTTTGTAAACCATCTAGTTGTGCTTGCGATAACGCATTTAACGATGTAGGCTGTAATAGATGTTCCCACTTTTTATAATAGTGCCAGTTATTATCGAACCAATAAAAACAGGCATCTACACCATGACTGCCAAGGGTTTTGTGTCCTTTTCTTGCTAGTTCTTCAGAAGGTAAGAATATATTTAAAAAAGCATAACTTTCAATTCCAGTCTCGGGAACTCGTCTAAAGCTTACTTGTGGCATCTCTGATAAAGCCTCTCGAAGAATTGAATAATTTTTTTCTTGAATAGCTATAGTTTGATCTAATTTTCTTAATTGAGCAATACCAACTGCAGCATTCAATTCAGAAAGCCTGTAATTGTATCCCAAAAAGGGGTGTGTTTCTGCTCCACGATCGTTACCAACGTGATCATGTCCATGATCTTGATATTTATGAGCATTATCAGCGTATGTTTTAGAATTGGTGATCAATCCACCACCCTCTCCACAGGTAACAGTTTTTACATAATCAAAAGAAAAACATCCTAAATCACCATAACTACCTAATGGTTTACTATCATAACTACCTCCAATTGCTTGGCATGCATCTTCTAAAAGGATTAAATTGTTCTCTTCGCAGATTACTTTTAAGGCCTTTAGATCAGCCATAGAACCACACATATGAACGGGCATGACCGCCTTAGTTTTTGATGTAATTGCAGCCTTTACCGCCTCAGGATTTAAAGTTAATGTATCATCAATATCACATAAGATAGGAGTAGCTCCAACAGAAAGGATTGCTTCAAAACTAGCTACAAAAGTAAAGGTAGGCATGATTACTTCATCACCTGATCCAATACCAGCAGAGGCTAAAGCCACTGTAAGAGCTGCAGTACCACTAGATACTACTTGAGCATATTTCGTTTGCATTTTTGCAGCTAAATCTCTTTCAAGTTCTAAAGCTTTATAGTGTCCATTACGATTCCCGTCAAAACCATAACGCATTAAAACTCCATTGTCTAATACATCTTGAACTTCTTTTTTTTCTTCAGCTCCAAATAGCTCGAATCCAGGCATAGGTGAGGTGTTAAATTAAAAACTCTTTTCGGCAAAAATACCGAAAAGAGTTTTGATTATATAGTGTATGCTTTATCTTTTTATTTAGTAATTCTCAATAATCATGGTAACAAAACTAAAGTATCTAGCAGGATCTCTAAGAGAAGCACTATAGGAGCCTTGTTTACCAAGTAGTTTCCCTTTATGATTTAGTGCAATTATATTAGGAAACCCACCTTCCTTATTATATTTAGCTAGTAGTTTTTTATTTGCTTTTAATTGTTCCTCAGAAATTACATCCATTCTTCTCGGAATATCTACTTTTAATAAAATTAATCTTTTTGATAGTTCCTTAAATCTCATGGTACTAAAAAAATCTTCTTCAAGCATAATACAAGGAGCACACCAATCACTACCTGTAAAATACATAAGAATTGGTTTCTTAGCATCTTTAGAAATTTCTTTAGCAGTTTCAAAATCATTTAACCAGTACAACTCACTATTTTGAGCAAATACAGACGTTGTAGCGATTAATGATAAAAAAAGAACTATTTTTTTCATTTTTTATTAAGTTTTAGGTGCAACAAAAATATAACATTTTTAAGACACCAAATATCCTGCCAAGTATTTGATTACAATGTAATGACGGTTTCATTAATAGAACGTCTTACTTTTTTTAAATCAGCAAACATATCATCTTTAGATCGATATCCAACGGGTAGAACTAAAACAGAAGTTAACCCCAATTGAGTAAGATTCAGAATTTCGTCATATTTTTCAGAAATAAAACCTTCCATAGGACAGGCATCTATTTTTTCTGTTGCGCATACGGTTAACAGATTTCCCATAGCTAAATATGCTTGTTTTGCTGCCCAATTAGAAATTTCATCCGCACTTTTTTTTCCAAAAGAATCTATCAGTTGCTCTTTAAAAGGTTTTAATATTTCCTCGGGAGTATCTCTTATTGCTTTTACATTATCAAAATATTTTGTGATATATGCTTCACCTACTGTGTTTTCAATACAAAAAATTAAGATATGGGATGCATCCGCTACTTGTTGTTGGTTCCAAGAATGTGCGGTAAGTTCTTTTTGGATTTCCTTATCATTTAAAACTACTAGTTTTAAAGGCTGCAATCCATAAGAAGTGGCAGTCAGGTTAAAAGCTGTAGTAAGTATATCAATTTTCTCTTGTGGCAGTTTACGAGTATTGTCAAACTTTTTTGTTGCATATCGCCATTGAAGGCTTTCAATAATTTCCATCCTAGAATTTTAAAAAATATAGGACAAAGATAAAGGTATAACAAGTATCTTTATTCATTAAAATGATAAGAAAAAACTATATAACTATTGTATGAATACTATTGATGAATTAATCAAAAAATCAGAAACCAGAATCTTTAAGGCTGTTTTTCCTAATACAACCAATCATTATGAAACTTTATTCGGTGGAACTGCGTTACAGTTAATGGATGAGGTTTCTTTCATCTGTGCTACCCGTTTTAGTAGGAAAAAAGTTGTGACGATTTCTACAGGGAAAATTGATTTTGAAAAACCTATTCCAGAGGGCACTATTATAGAGCTTGTAGCTAAGGTTCAAGAAGTAGGTAGAACTAGTTGTATGGTAAAAGTTGATATTTATAAAGAAGAGATGTATAACTATGATCGTGAGATAGCAGTTTCGGGGTTGTTTAAATTTGTAGCAATTGATAATGATAAAAAGCCGATCCCTATTATTGATAAAAATTGAAAAATTAAAAAAGCGCACTCTTTATTGAATGCGCTTTTTTATTATGATATATATTGTTATTTATCCCCTAATTGTTTAATTTTTATTCTGAAAGCAGCAAAAAGTAATGTTGTAAATGGACTAAGCCAATTGAAGATTGCAAAAAAGAAATAATCTACGACAGGAACACCTAAAACACCACTTTGATAAGCTCCGCAGGTATTCCATGGAACTAATACTGAAGTCACTGTTCCGGAGTCTTCTAAAGTTCTACTCAAATTTTCTGGGGCAAGCCCTTTATCTTTAAATGCTTTGGCATACATTCTTCCTGGTACTACAATTGCTAAATATTGGTCAGAAGCAGTAAGATTTAATGCTAAACAACTAGCTACAGTACTGGCAAATAATCCAAATACAGAGTCAAATAAACTTAATAAAGCTTTGCTAATTCTGGCTAAAGCACCAATAGCATCCATAACACCGCCAAAAACCATAGCGCAAACAATTAGCCAAATGGTACCGAGCATTCCGGACATTCCACCGGCTGTAAATAGATCATTTAATTCTTTACTAGAAGTCTCAACAGCTGTATCTACTGTCATTGCTTTCATTACACCTATATATGCAGAATTGAAATCAAGTTTTTCGGATCCAGCGATATTTATAACGATGTCGGGTTGGGCAATAATAGCAGCAATAGCTCCTAATAATGTACCAGCTAATAAGGCAATTAAAGGAGGCGTCTTTTTTATAATAAGACCAATAACAATAATTGGTACAATAAACAACCAAGGCGAAATTGTAAATGCGCTTTTTATTGCTTCTAATTGTTGCCCAATTTCTGGAGTTCCAGAAGTATCCAATGTAAGTCCTATAATAATAAATATAATAAGGGTAACTATAACAGTTGGTACTGTAGTATAGGTCATATATTTTATATGCGAAAATAATTCTCCTCCTGCCATTGCAGGAGCTAGATTAGTAGTATCTGATAATGGAGACATTTTATCACCAAAATATGCTCCAGAAATAACAGCACCTGCAGTCATACCAAGTGAAATACCTAAGGTATCGCCAATTCCTATAAGTGCAATACCCACAGTAGCTGATGTAGTCCAAGAACTACCGGTAGCAATAGAAATAATGGCACAGATAATTACACAAGCAGCCAGAAAAATGGTAGGATTAAGAATTTGTAAACCATAATAAATCATTGTAGGGATAATACCACTAATTAACCAAGTTCCTGCTAACGAACCCACCATAAGAAGTATTAACAAAGCACCAGTAGTTGATTTAACATTTCGAGCAACTTCCTCCATCATCTGTTTGTAAGAGACTTTATTAAAAAAACCAACGATGGCAGCAACCGCTGCTCCTAGAAGTAAAATAAATTGATTACTTCCACTTAAGGCATCATCACCAAAAGCAAAATAAACATTGTAAAATAACATTCCTACTAAGGCAATAATCGGAATTAATGCTTCCCAAATATTTAATTCTCTATTCTCAATAATTTCTTCACTTTGGGGACCAGTGGGATTGATATTTTGACTTTCCATACGTTGTATTCGAAATTTTAAGGATGTAATGTTACGATATTAATAAAATTTATGCAATGTATTTTTTTGTTTGGTTATAAAAACACTTTGGTTTTCGGCTATTTAAAAACATTTTGTGTTTTTTGTCGATTATATTTGTTTTTTGTCGATTAAATATATTATATTTGTATAAGGATATTTATAAAAAAAGTATTTATAAAGTACTTTTGAATCATCAGAAGAAAAGATATAAAGGAATTGAATATATAACGAGAGAGAAAAATTGGAATTATTTGTTTACGTTTTTTTGCCCCAACAAATTTAATTTCCCCCAAGATTGAATTTGACAAATTATAAGCCTCATTAATGAGGCTTTTTTGTGCGTATTACTTTCTGTTAATTATTGATTTAAATAATCTATTTTTTTATCGATTTTTTTTGCTTTTAATCGATGTTTTGTTGTTTGTTTATCTATTGTTATCTATGAAAGTTAAATGTTAATAGTATTTTTGAAATGTAAAAAAAGAGTAATTACTGAATAGAATTAGTTTTAATGTTACCTCTATGTTTAAGTACCTTTTTTTGCCCCAAAATTTATTTCGCCCCCAATGCTAATAAGCCTCTAACCTCAGGAGGCTTTTTTATTATTTAAGTTTACATGTATCTTCCTTGTAGTGTTTTGCAGTGATAAAATGTTTCATATCAAAGTATAAGGTGAGTAGTAATTAGTAATCTTGCGTTTTATCGATTAAAAATGCTTTTTATCGATATTATTTAATTTTTGTAAAATAGCTTTATCGCCTTTTTCTGATATAGCATGTATCTTTGAAGTGTTGTTAATGATTGATATAACATGAATTAGTTTTAAGGTATTCTTGGAATACCGAAGTTTGATTACCCCAAAATTGTAAATCGAATAGACCCCAAAATTTGATTTCCCTAAACAAAAGCCTCTTGCCCAGAGGCTTTTTTTATTTGTTAAAAAATGATTTGTTTCATTTTTTATCCAGAAATTAGTGAAAAATTAATATTGATGCAACCTACTTTTACTAGAGGAATTGAGCTGTTCTTTTTATTCGTTTTACTTCCGGTTAGTTTTTTATTTACCTATCCAACTCCTATAAAAGTTGGTTTAACTGTTGCTGGATTTGTATACATTCTTATTCATTTAAGAAAATCTAAACTTCTTAAAATAAAATTCCCAGATAAAACTTTTTGGAAGCCGTTTTGGAAAGAAACGGTCGTTAAACTAGCTATTATTGTGGTGGTTACTAGTTTGTATGTTTTTTGGGTTGCTCCCGATAAGTTATTTTCGGTTTTAATAAAGAAACCTATGTTATGGGGTGTCATTTTAATTGTATATACCTTTCTATCTGTATGGCCACAGGAGGTTATTTATAGAACATTTTTTTATGATAGATATGAAAATTTGATAAAGAATAAATGGCTATTTATTTTTTTAAATGCAATTCTTTTTTCATTAGCGCATATTTTTTTAAGAAGCTTTCTTGTTCAGTTGCTTACTTTTTTAGGAGGACTTTTATTTGCATTTACATATCAAAGAACAAAATCAACCACATTAGTTTCTATCGAACATGCTATTTATGGAAACTGGCTCTTTACAGTTGGAATGGGTGATATGTTGGCATTTCCAGATGCAGGTTAATTATTTAAAAATATAATCAGTTTTTTTATGGCTATCGCCCTATGACTTATATTATTTTTTTCTTCAAGAGATAGTTCTGCGAAAGTTTCATCAAATCCATTAGGTAGAAAAACCGGATCATATCCAAAACCTTGATCTCCTCTTTTTTCCTTAGTTATGGTTCCTTTACAGATGCCAGTAAACGTATGTAGCCTATTATTAATGCTAAGTGCAATGACTGTTTTAAATTGTGCATTTCGATTTTCCTTTTCTTCTAAGTTTGTTAGAAGTTTCAGCATATTAGCATTAGAATCCTTTGCTTTTCCTGCATACCTAGCAGAATATACACCAGGTTCACCATCTAGACTATTAACTTGTAATCCCGTATCATCAGCAAAGCAATCATATCCATAATGTTCTTTGATATATTGAACTTTTTGAATAGCATTGCCTTCAATAGTTGGAGAAGTTTCCGGAATATCTTCAGTACAACCGATATCGGACAGGCTTAGTAGTTGAATGCGAGAGGGGATAAGCTCTTGTACCTCTTTTAGTTTATTTAGGTTGTTAGTAGCAAAGACTAATTTCATAGTATCTTTTTTATAAATGATAAAAGAGTTTACGCTTTGGCATTATAGTTAGCAACCCACTTTCCTTGTACTTTTAAGACTTGTTCAATAACATCTCTTACACAACCCTTCCCACCTTTTTTAAATGAAACATATTTTGAGGCTTCTTTTACTTCTGCCACTGCGTCTTGAGGACAGGTTGGTAATCCTACCATATTCATAACCGGTAAATCTGGGATATCGTCACCCATATACAAGACATTTTCCAGTTTTATGTTTTTGTTATCCGTATATTCATTAAGTTGCTCCACTTTATGATGAGCTCCTAAATAAATGTCCTTTATTTCAAGACCTTCTAACCTTTTTCTTACGCCTTCATTTTTTCCTCCAGATATAATACATACATTAAATCCTTGTTGAACTGCAGTTTTTAATGCATATCCATCTTTAATATTCATAGTTCTTAATAACTCTCCATCGGTATTAATTAATACTGTCCCATCGGTTAGAACCCCATCTATATCAAAAATAAAGGTGGTGATATGTTGTAGGTACTCTTTATAGCTCTTTTCCATATTTAGATTGTATTGCTTTGGTAAGTGTTTTGTATAGTTCTTTTTGTGAATTATTTTTAAGTATTTTAAGGTGTCGCTCAATCGTTTGGTAATCTTTACGAATAGCTGGTCCTGTTTGAGCATTTTGAGGTTCTATCTCAGTTATTTTTTTTGCAGTTTCCTGTATTAATGGATGTAAGATTTCAAAAGGAACTTCATTTTCTTTACAAATTTCATCTCCCACGGAAAACATATAATTTGTGAAATTATTTACAAATACAGCTGCGACGTGTAATACATTTCTTTGATCAGAATTAATATCATAGATTCTTTTTGATAATTGAGAGGCGATGTTTCTTAAAATTTGTTTGTCTTTTTCATTATCTGCTTCAATACAAAAAGGGATATTGCTAAAATCTACTTTTTTTGTAGCACTGAATGTTTGTAAAGGGTAGAAAACGCCTCGAGCATTTTTATCATTAATAGCAGCTATCGGAACGCTACCTGATGTATGAACAACTAATCTATTCTTAAAAGGTAATTTTTTTGAAACCTCTTCTATAGCATCATCACTTATCGCTAAGATGTATAGATCGGCTTTTTTTAAATTATTTAGAGAATCAGTAATAGATGCTTTTTTTTGATCTTTATGAATTAAAATTCCTTTTCGATTGTAACATTGTACTACTTCTGTCGATTTTTGATTTCGAAAAGCAGTATATAGATGTTGTGCTACATTTCCGGCACCAAGAATAACTACTGTAATCATTTGGCTAAAATAAGGAACATACTTTAAAAATTAGACAAGTTTTATAGTTCTGTTAAAACCAATAAATAGGATAATTAGAATGTCTGATTATCCTGCCAAAAACACTAAATTTGCCGAGCTAAAAAAATTACAATGCAAAAGAGGTTAGCAAGTATTTTATTTTCTACGAGATTAATGGCTGTTCTATTTTTAGTTTTTGCTGCTTCGATGGCGGTAGGAACATTTTTAGAAGATGGCTATGGTACAACTGCAGCAAGAATTTGGATCTATAACACCTGGTGGTTTGAAGCTATTATGGCTTTTTTTATGATTAATTTTTGTGGAAATATCGTACGATATAGGCTGTACAAAAAAGAAAAATGGGCGACTTTACTTTTGCACCTTTCTTTCATTTTAATTCTTCTAGGAGCTTTTATAACTAGATATATAAGTTATGAAGGTGTAATGCCAATACGAGAAGGAGAAACTACTTCAGAGTTTTTATCAGAACGTACATATTTAACAGTTTTTCTTGATGGAGAAATTAACGGAGAACCTCGTAGAAGACCAATTTCGGAACAATTAGAGTTGACTGAGGCTACCAATAATGATTTTACAATTAATACGGATTATAATAGTCAGCCTGTAACAATACAATATAGAGATTATATTACCGGTGCAGAAATGGGCTTAGTCGAGAAGGAAGATGGAGAGAATTATCTTAAGATCGTAGAAGCAGGTGATGGTAATAGACACGACCATTATTTAAAGGAAGGTGAAGTATCAAATATTCATAATATTTTAGTTGCTTTTAATATACCTACAAAAGGGGCTATTAATATAACATATAAGAATGATGAGTACTATATAGAATCTCCTTTTGAGGGATCTTATTTACGAATGGCTGATCAACAGCAAGGTTTAGTAATTAAAGATAGCGTTCAACCTCTTATGTTACGATCTTTATATCAAACCGCTGGAATGCAATTTGTAATTCCGGATCCAGTATTAACTGGAACATATGATGTGGTTCCAATTGAGATAAAAGATAAAGGACAGCAAGATGCACTTATTGTTGATGTTACTACTAACGGTGAAACCAAAGAAGTAAAGTTGTTAGGAGGGAAAGGGTATGCAAATGATATGCAGAAAATTTCTTTAGGCGGACTTGATATGTATTTTAGCTATGGTTCTAAGCGACTAGAGCTTCCTTTTGCGTTAAAATTAAATGATTTTATTGCAGAGAAGCAGCCAGGAACAGAAAAGGTATATAAATCTTTTATGAGTAAAGTAGATATTGTAGAAGAGAATGCGGCGCCTCAACCATATGATATTTTTATGAATCATGTCTTAGATCATAAAGGATATCGTTTTTTTCAAGCATCTTTTGATCCAGATGAAAAAGGAACGGTATTATCTGTAAATCATGATTATTGGGGAACTATGGTTACCTATGCTGGATATATGTTATTATACTTAGGATTAATGCTTATACTCTTCACAAAAGGATCAAGATTTAAGGATTTAGAACAGATGTTAAATAAAGTAAAGTCAAAAAAGAAAGAATTGACTCTTTTATTAACATTGTTTGTTTCAACATTTTCTTTTGCACAACAACAACAACAACAACAACAACAACAACAACAACAGGAAGAACCGAACCATGTAAATCATCTTCAGACTTTACCAAGTAAAGCTAAGTTAGATTCTATTATAAAAGCCAATGCTGTTGGCAAAGAGCACGCTGCGAAATTTGGTAGTATTATTATCCAAGATGAGCGAGGTAGAATGAAACCTGTAAATACATTCTCTTCAGAATTACTTCGTAAGTTAAGTAAAAAAGATACGTATGAGGGTTTAACGGCAGATCAGGTATTTGTATCTATGGTTGAGAACCCTTTTATATGGTATAGCATTCCTATTATTGAGATACAAAGAGAAAATGATAGTATTCGTAAGATTTTAGGGGTTTCGAAATCAGAGAGAAGAGTTTCTCTTATAGATTTAGTAGAACAAGATGGTTCTTATAAGTTAGATCCTTATTTAGAAAAAGCAAGTAGTACAAGTACACCAAGTAGTTTTGAAAAGGATTTCTTAAAAACGCACGAAAAATTCTATTTGTTAAATCAGGCTCTTGGAGGAGGAATTCTTAGAATTTTTCCGGTTCCTAATGACAAAGGAAATAAATGGGTATCAGTCCCGCAGTTAAATGAACACAAATTTACTGGAATGGATTCTGTTTATACTAGACAAATTATTCCTATTTATATACAGTCATTACAGGAAGCAAGAACTACGGGTGATTATAGCAAACCTGATCAGTATCTAGAAAGTATCAAAGCATTTCAAACAAAGTTTGGAAGCGAGGTAATGCCAACAGATGACAAAATACAAGCTGAGATAGCTCTTAATAAGTATGATATTTTTAGAACATTATATAGATACTATGGAATTATTAGTTTGCTATTTATTCTAATTATCATTTTTGGTATATTTTATTATAAAAATAAGTTTGTAAAAGTGTTGGTAAAAATCTTTATGGGAATTACTGTATTGATTTTTATGGTACATACATCTGGATTAATAATTAGATGGTATGTATCTGGTCACGCTCCTTGGAGTGATGCATATGAATCCATGATCTATGTAGCTTGGGCGACAATGGCGTTAGGATTAGCTTTTGGTAAAAAGAGTAACCTTACTGTTGCTGCAACTGGCTTTGTAGCTGCTATTATATTGTTTTTTGCACATGAGAATTGGACAGACCCAGCAATTGCAAATTTACAACCTGTTTTAGATTCATATTGGGTTTTAATTCACGTTTCCATTATTGTAGCCAGCTATGGACCTTTCTTTGTTGGTGCTATTCTAGGAATCCTTTCTTTATTATTAATGATATTGACCACTAAGTCTAACAAAAAGAGAATGGCTCTAAATATCAAAGAGATTACTATTATTAATGAAATGGCATTGACTATAGGTTTGGTGATGTTAACCATTGGTAATTTTCTTGGTGGTATGTGGGCCAATGAAAGTTGGGGGCGATATTGGGGCTGGGATCCAAAGGAAACTTGGGCTTTAGTTAGTATTATGGTATATGCTCTAGTAATACATATGCGATTAGTTCCTGGTTTGCGTGGTCGATGGTTTTTTAATCTGATGTCTGTATTTGCAGTTTCGTCTATTTTGATGACATATTTCGGAGTAAATTTCTATCTAAAAGGGTTACATTCTTATGCTAGCGGGGATCAGGTAGTGACGCCGACTGCAGTCTATTATAGTTTCGTTGTTTGGGCTATTTTAGGAGCTTTTTCTTATTGGAGATATAGTATACATTACAAGAAGTGATATTTTCTAAATAATTGTTTTTCATTGTTTTATTGTTAATAAGACCTATACAAAAACTTTACATCCTTATTTTTTTAATATAATTCTTAATGGTATTGAATAATATCTGATATTTTTATGATTTTTAACAAATCATTAAAATTTTAATATGGGTATTATTTCTTTCGTAGGATTCACACTTTTAGTTGCTATTATATCTTATTTGGCTACAAGAAAAACCGATGAAACTTCTTCAGATGGTTATTTTTTGGGAGGACGTAGTTTGACTGCTGTAGTAATTGCGGGTTCCTTACTACTCACTAATTTATCCACAGAGCAGATTGTTGGGTTAAATGGTTCTTCATATACAGAAGGTATTTTAGTAATGGCTTGGGAGACATTGGCCGCCATTGCTATGGTAATCACTGCAATTTTTTTATTACCCAGATATTTAAAAGGAGGAATCACAACTGTACCACAATTTTTAGAAAGAAGATATGATACTACAACGAAAGCAATTACATCAGGTTTGTTTTTAACTGGTTATGTTGTAGTTTTTCTACCGATTGTATTGTATTCTGGTTCTTTAGCAATTAGTACTATGTTTGATGTCCCAGGATTATTAGGGGTTTCTAAAGAAACTTCTATCTGGATTTGTGTTATCGGTATTGGTGTGATAGGATCAATTTATGCAATCTTCGGGGGATTAAAGGCTGTAGCGGTATCTGATACAATAAATGCTGTTGGTTTACTAATAGGAGGTATTATGATTCCGGTTTTTGGTTTATTAGAAATTGGAGATGGTAGTATTTCAGAAGGTATTAATACATTGATGACTACAAACCCAGAAAAATTTAAGGTAATTGGAGATAGTGAATCTTCTATCCCTTTTGCAACAATATTTACCGGAATGATGTTGGTTCAATTGTTTTATTGGGGTACAAATCAAGCTATTATACAAAGAGCGTTAGGTGCTAAAAATCTTAAAGAAGGTCAAAAAGGTCTATTATTAGGTTCATTTCTAAAAATATTGGGTCCTATTATAGTTGTATTACCAGGTATTATAGCATTTCATCTTTTTAATGGAGAGTTAGAGGTTGCAGATGAGGCATATCCAACTTTAGTTAGTAGAGTATTACCAGTATCTTTAGTTGGTTTCTTTGCGGCAGTATTGTTTGGAGCAATTTTAAGTTCATTTAATAGTGCATTAAACAGTTCGGTTACTCTTTTTGGTCTTGATATCTACAAAGAATATATCAATAAGGAAGCAAGTGAAAAGCAAGTAGTAAAAGCTGGAAAAAGCTTTGGTGTTTTATTAGCAGTATTAGCTATGGCTGTGGCTCCATTTATAGCAAATGCTGGGAGTCTTTTTGATTATTTACAGGAGGTGAATGGAATTTATAGTATTCCTATTTTGACCATTATAGTTGTAGGGTACCTTACGAAAAAAGTACCTGCTATAGCTGGTAAAATTGGTATTATCTCCGGATCTGTATTATATATTTTGAGTCAATTTGTTATAAAACCAATACTTCAGGGTAACGCAGTAGATGCTGCAAAGGCTAATGGTATTACTGATTTATCTGAATTAAGTAGAGTGGAAGCATCTGCCTATCCTCATTTTTTACATGTAATGGCAATTCTTTTTGTAGTTAACATAATTATCATGTTAATTATTGGTAAATTGTATCCAAGAGAAGAAGCATATGAACAGCAATATACTAAGGAAGTAGATATTACTCCTTGGAAATACACAAAAATTGTAGGTGCTATAGTATGTTTAATTGTTATATCTACCTATATCTATTTTAAATAATTGAAATATATTAAAAAGACATTTTTATTTTTATCTCTATTTTTTTCGGCGATAATTATTGCCCAAGAATTACCGCCGATAGAAGTTTATTCTCCAGATGCTTATGGAGGAGAAACACAAAACTGGTCTATATCCCAAGCTGAGAATAAATATATTTATGTAGCGAATAATAAAGGTCTTTTAGAGTTTAATGGTGCCAACTGGGAATTGTACCCAACACCAAATGAAACCGTAATACGATCTGTAAAAGTTGTAGATCAGCGTGTTTATACAGGTTTCTATATGAACTTTGGATATTGGAAAAAGAATAATTTTGGCAAACTTGAATACAACTCACTTAGTGATACTATAAAAGAAAAGCTTATAGAAGATGAGCAGTTTTGGCATATAGTAAATCAGGGTGATTGGATACTATTTCAGTCCTTAGATAGGATTTACTTATACAATATTATTACAGAAGAAATTTCAATAATAGAGTCTAAATTAACTCTTACCAATATTTTTAATGTTAATGGTACAATCTATTATCATGATTTAAATAATGGGATCTATAAAATCGAAAAAGGACAGCCAATATTAGTAATAGATAGTGCTAAGGTAATAAGTGATAAGATTGTAAACATTTGGAAATCTAATAACAAGATTTTTGTACTTACAACCACAAAAGGTTTTTTTGAGTTTTCTAATGGAGAAGTTAGTAAATGGAATACAGAATCAGATGATCTATTAAACGACGCTACGGTTTATAGTAGTACAACACTTAAAGATGGCAGTATAGTCGTAGGCACAATATCTAATGGACTTATTTACCTATCTGATAAAGGTGAGGTTATTTATAAGGTTAATCAGAACAAAGGGTTAAATAACAATACGGTATTATCTTCTTTTGAAGATATGGATGGAAATATTTGGCTCGCTTTGGACAATGGAATTAATTGTCTGAATTTAAAATCACCTATACAGAGTTTTAATGATGATAAAGGGACAATTGGTACCGTATATACTACCATAGTTTTTAATGACTTATTGTATCTAGGAACTAATCAAGGGTTGTTTTACAAGAGATTAGGTAAGGATGAGCAATTTAAATTTGTCGAAGGTACGAACGGACAAGTCTGGAATCTTTTTAGCTATGATGATACATTGTTCTGTGGTCATGATTCGGGAACTTTTCAAATAGAAGAAGATAGTTCTCGTTTAATCTGTGCTATTGGTGGGACTTGGATTTTTCGAGTAGTTCCAGGACATCCTGATTGGTTGTTGCAAGGGCATTATGGAGGCCTTAGTATATTACAAAAACAAAATGATACATGGGGATTGAGACATAAAATAGAAGGGTTTGACTATTCTGCAAGGTTTTTAGAAATATATGAAGATCAATTATGGATCAATCATGAATACAAAGGACTTTTTAATTTAACACTGGATAAGAACTTTACAAAAGTGGAAAAAGTTGTAAAGGATACAACGGCCCCAAAAGGTAAAAACTCTAGTATTGCCAAGTATAAAAACAATATTTTCTATGCACATCAGAAAGGAGTGTTTTCTTATAATAAAGAAAAGAGAAAGTTTGAAGAAAACAATTTAATTAGCAAAGCTTTTGATATAGAAAAAAAAGGTATTGGAAAACTTGTAAAAGATAATAGAGGAGGACTTTGGAGTTTTGCTGAAGATGAATTGGATTATATTTTTCAAAGTCAATTTTCTGATAATTTAGATGTAATAAAAGTGCCTGTACCGTATGTCTTGAGAAAGGAAATGATAGGTTTTGAAAATATCCTTCATATAATAGATGATAAATACCTTTTAGGAACTACTTATGGATATATGATTTTGGATTTATCTAGAGTTCAGTCTAGAGAGCATCAGATTATTTTAGAAAAAGTTTTTGCAAAGAAAAAGACTACAGAATTCAAAGAAATCGATTTTCTAGATACATCTCCTGTTTTCGAATCTAATTTAAATACAGTTTCTTTTTCATATGCAATTCCCGAATATGATAAATACCTTATTTCAAAGTTTCAGTATAAGTTAGATGGTTTTTATGAAGACTGGAGTAGCTGGAGTACAAAAACCAACATTGTATTCGAGAATTTACCATTCGGAGAGTACACTTTTAAGGTTCGAGCTAAAATTGGGAATGATCTGAGCGATAATGTCTTACAGTATAAATTTACTATTGATAGGCCTTGGTATTTTTCTGTTTTAGCTATTATCATATATTCTGTTTTATTTTTGGTTTTATTGTTGATAATGCACAGAGCATACAAACGTTATTATTCAAAGCAAAGAGAAAAGTTGGTTGAAGAAAACAAAAAACAACTTGAGCTTAAGCAATTAGAGAGTGAAAGAGAAATAATGAAACTTAATAATGAAAAATTAACTCAGGATATAGATAGTAAAAATCGAGAGTTAGCTTCTTCTACAATGAATATTATTAAAAAGAACGAAATTCTTAATACTATTAAAAAAGAACTTCAGAAATCGGAGTCTGAGCGAGGTGGATTAAAAAATGTAGAACGAATCATTGATAGAAACTTAAATAATAAGGACGATTGGAATCATTTTGTAGAAGCTTTTAATAGTGTAGATAAAGATTTTCTGAAAAAACTTAAAGCAAAGCACGATAATTTAACTCCTCATGATTTAAGATTCTGTACCTATTTACGACTTAATTTATCTTCTAAGGAAATAGCACCATTGTTAAACATTTCTGTAAGAAGTGTGGAAATTAAGCGATATCGTTTAAGAAAAAAGCTAGAATTAGAGCATTCAGATAGTTTAGTGAACTACATCCTTGAAATTTAGGACTACAACATGTCTTTTTATCACCACAACATTACCTATACTCCAACGTTGTAGTGCTGTTACAGTAATACTTTCTTTACATTTTTTTAATAATTAAGAAACTATTATTACTTCCTGTTTTTATTGGGTTTTTCCGTAAAAAAGTTATTAATTTTTTAAGTATTCTAAAATACTGTATGTTTTTTGTTGTGGTTGGTTATTAACGATTTCTTAATGTTCGTCGGTAAATTTGAGTAAATCAAACGAAAACATTTATGAAAATTGCTTATTTCTTAATGGCTGTGTTTTTAACAACAGTTATTAATGCTCAGGAAATTCAGATCAGAGGAAACGTAAAAGATGCCAATGGACTAGAGTTACCAGGAGTGAATGTCATTGTTAAAAATACTTCTAACGGAGCAGTGACAGATTTTAATGGAAACTACAGTTTAAACAGTGTATCTGTTGGAAGTGTTGTATCCTTTTCATATGTAGGCTTTACTACTCAAGAAATTACAGTTGGTCAGAATCCTGTTATTAATATTATAATGGAGGAGGATAGTGAATCTCTAGAACAGGTCATTGTAATAGGATATGGAACACAAACTAAAAAAGAAATTACTGGAGCAGTTTCTGTTGTGGGAGCTGAAACTATTGAAGAATTAAATCCGGTACGAATAGAACAAGCACTGCAAGGGCAGGTAGCAGGTGTAAATGTCACATCACAATCTGGATCTCCCGGAAGTAGTTCTACGATATCCATCCGTGGAATATCTACAAATGGAGATAGTAGACCATTGATCTTGGTAGATGGAAATGTAATAGAGGATCTTAGTGTACTAAATCCAAATGATATAGAAAGTATTAATGTGCTTAAAGATGCTACCG
Organism: Aquimarina sp. MMG015; assembly: GCF_018100855.1. Classification (NCBI taxonomy): domain Bacteria; kingdom Pseudomonadati; phylum Bacteroidota; class Flavobacteriia; order Flavobacteriales; family Flavobacteriaceae; genus Aquimarina; species Aquimarina sp. MMG015. Next base: position 100,157 of record NZ_JAGJEB010000008.1, on the reverse strand, counting down.
CTGGTATTTATGGTGTGCGAGCGGCAAATGGTGTAATTCTTATTACAACGAAGTCAGGAGTTCGCAATACAGATTTAAAATTCGAAGTAGACTCTTATGCTGGTTTTCAGGAAACTACAAGAAGATTACCGGTACTTAACGCCACAGAATACGGTGTTATTATTAATGAGTCGTTTGCTGCTGGTGGGCAAACACCGCCATTTCCTAATTTTACCGTGTTAGGCGAGGGAACAGATTGGCAAGATGAAATTTTTAGAACAGCAGCAATTTCTAATATAAATCTTAATGTTTCTGGTGGTGGTGAAAACTCCACATATTCAGGAGGAGCTTCTTATTTGACACAGGATGGAATTGTAGGTGGATCAGATGCTAATTTTGAACGTTTTACAGGGAGATTAAATTACAGTTTAGATTTTGCTAAAAACTTTAAGTTCACAACTTCAGGGATTTTTACACAAACTAATAGGGAAACATTATTAGAAAATACGTTAGGATCTGTTTTGTTTAATGCTTTAAATATGGCTCCTACATTATCAGTTAGAGATGAAAATGGAGATTTTACTTTGGCAGAAGGTTTAGGAAATGAAGTGATTAATCCAATAGCGCAAATAGAAAATACGTTTAATAATACAAGAGTTAATCGAGTTGGAGCAACTTTTGGATTGAGATATAATTTTCTAAGCAATTTTACAGCAGAATCAAGGTTTCAGTTTAATTATTCAGAAGTTGATGGTAAAGTCTTTTCTCCAGAAGTGTTTTACGGATCAGGAAAAGTGTTTAATGTAGATAGAAGTAGTGTTACAGAGTTTAAAAATTTCTTTAGAGATTTTACTTGGGATAATTTTCTGAAATATGAAAAAGTATTTGCTGATGATCACGATGTAAAAGTATTATTAGGAATGTCTGTTTTTAAAACAACGGGAACATTTACGGGTTTTACCGGTTTCGATATTATTGATAATTCATATGATAATGCTAATATTTCGCAAGCATCGGACGTAGTCGATAATTTTCAGAATGGAGGAAACACTTTCGATAGTAGGTTACTATCGTATTTCACAAGATTACAATATGGTTATAAGGGGAAGTACCTACTTTCTGCTGTAATTAGAAGAGATGGATCTACAAAGTTTGGACCCAAAAACAAGTTTGGATATTTTCCTTCTGCTTCAGTCGGTTGGGTAGTATCAGACGAGTCATTCTTGAATAATAGTAGTTGGCTAAATTTCTTGAAACTTAGAGGAAGTTATGGGGTTATTGGAAATGATAGAATAGGTGATTTTGGATTTGTTTCATTATTAAACGGAGAAGGAGCTTATGTAATTGATGATGAATTAATAATAGGTACTGCCATTGGGCAATTATCAAATCCAGAAATTAAATGGGAACAACAAAAGACTTTGGATATAGGGTTTGATACAAGGCTGTTTAATAATAAAATTGATATTACATTTGATTATTTCAAAAAAAGAACAGAAGATTTACTAGTTGTTGCACCTGTTTCAGGAATTTTAGGAGTTTCGGCACCGGGATCAGCTCCACCAATCATTAATGCTGGTATCGTAGAGAATAAGGGATATGAGTTTCTAATAAGTTATAATGATCAATTTTCAGAAGATTTTAAGTTCAACATAAGTTTTAATCTTACGACTTTAGATAATGAAGTAGTATCAGTAAATAGCGAAAATAGTTTCATTGCTGGTGGTTCTTTTGGAGTAGGTCAAGATCCTCCTTCAAGAATGGAAGCGGGTAAACCGATAGGTTATTTTTATGGACTCCAAACAGATGGAATTTTTCAGAATCAATCAGAAGTAGATGCTCACGCAACGCAAGCAAATGCTGCTCCAGGTGATCTTAGATACGTTGATGTAAATGGAGATGGAGAAATTAATTCTGATGATAGAACGGATATTGGAAATCCTATTCCAGATGCTACTATGGGTCTAAATGTTGGTTTTGAGTACAAGAATTTTGACTTTACAACATATGCATTCGCTTCGGTAGGGAATGATATTGTTAGGAATTATGAAAGAAATCAACCTCTGGTAAATAGAAGTAATGCATTTTTAAATCGCTGGACTGGCGAAGGAACTACGAATTCATTTCCAAGAATAACGACAGGTGCTAATTCTAATAGTTTGTTTTCTAGTTTTTATGTAGAAGATGGTTCGTATATCCGAATTCAAAACGTACAGTTAGGGTATACATTTTCAGGACAATATATGACTCCGATAGGAATAGACAAATTTAGAATATATGCATCCGTAAATAATTTATACACATTTACAGAGTATCAAGGATATGATCCTGCAGCATCTTCTGGTGCTCCGATTGGTGGAGGTATCGATCAAGGGTTTTATCCAGTACCAAGAACATATTTATTAGGTGTAAATCTTAAATTTTAATCAAGATGAAAAAGATGAAAAATAATATCAAATTGGTAGTAGTCTTTTTAGCACTATTTACTATAATTTTTTCCTGTAGCGACGATTTTGTAGATGTAGCCTCAGAGGATGAAAATTCAGAAGACTTTTTTAATAGCGAAGAAGATTATCAAAACGCATTGATAGGAGCTTATGATCTATTACAGTCTACTTATATCAATGTAATGTTAGGAGAGATTGCATCTGATAATACATTGGCTGGTGGAGAAAGCGCATCAGATACACCTGGTATACAGGAAATAGATGACATGATGCACACACCTGTTAATGCACAACTTAGAGATATATGGAGTTGGATGTATGCAGGAGTTAATCGAGCGAACTATATTATGGAGTTTCAGGATAAAACTGATTTTTCTGGAAAAGATGAAGTGATTGCTCAGACCCGATTTTTAAGAGCATATTATTATTTTGAATTAGTTAAATGGTTTGGAGATGTACCATTGGCAATAGACAAAAGAATTTTATTTGGAGAAGAAACAGGTATAGATAGATCTGCTAAAGAAGATGTATATGCACTGATAGAGGAAGATTTACAATTCGCAGCTGATAATTTACCAGTAACACAAGCAGAAACTGGAAGAGTAACTCAAGGAGCAGCAAGAGCGCTTTTAGGTAAGGTATATTTATTTCAAGATAAATTTACGGAAGCGGCAGATGTGTTAGATCTTGTGATTGCAGGACCTTACGATTTAGTGACTGATTACAATACAATTTTTGAGCAAGAAGGAGAAAATAATATTGAATCCGTTTTCGAAGTACAATATACAGATGTAGAAGGTGCTGGTTTTGGTTGTTTACAATGTAGTGAAGGTAATGTAGCTGTTGGTTTTAATGGAATCAGAAATTATTCGGGACCATTATTTGATTCAGGTTTTAGCTTTAATGTACCTACTCAAGAAGTTGTAGATGCATTTGAAGTTGGAGATATTAGACTAGATGTAGCTATTTTGGATATAGATGCTTGGGCTGCAGCTCAAGGAGCAACTTTTTCTATAGGTTTTGAACATACTGGATATTTTAATAGAAAATATATTGCTCGTCAAGGAGATCTTAATACCGGAGATGCTAACCTTACTAATCCTAATAATTATCGGGCAATTAGATTTGCAGATGTTTTGCTAATGGCAGCAGAAGCACACAATCGAAAATCACCTAGTAATGATGGTCAGGCGCAAACATACCTTAATAGAGTAAGAACTAGAGCTCAATTACCTGATGTTACTGTAACAGGAACTGCCTTAGCAGATGCAATTTATCAAGAACGACGAGTAGAATTGGTAGGAGAAGGACATCATTTTTTCGATTTAGTAAGAACAGGTAGAGCTGCAGCCGAAATAGATGGTTTCGTTATAGGAAAACACGAAGTATTTCCTATTCCTTTAATAGAAATTCAATTGGCCGGAAATAGATGGGAACAAAATCCAGGATACTAAAAATAAAAAATTAGAAGAAGATGAAATTTTTAAAATCATTATTAATTATAATTATTCTAGCGGCTGGTTTTAACAGTTGTAAAGAAGATGATGTTTCATATGCCTTTGAAGGTATATCAGCACCAACAGAGGTAAATGCAGTTTTTGATATTACGCAAGATGATACGGGACTCGTTTCCGTAACACCAAGTGGTGAAGCTACTTCGTCATTTGAGATCTATTTTGGAGACGTTGATAATGAAGAACCAACCATAATATCTCCAGGAAGTACCGCAGAACATATTTATGGAGAAGGTACTTTTACGGCAAGAGTTGTTGCCGTTGGAGCGACCGGACTTACTAGTGAGTTCTCTCAGCTTTTAACAATCTCATTTAGAGCACCAGAAAACTTAGAAATAACATTAGATCAAGATACAGTAAACCCTGCCATAGTTAGGGTGAGTGCGAACGCCGATTTTGCAATGTTGTTTGATGTGTATTTTGGAGATGTAGAAAATGAAGAACCAACAATTATAATGCCTGGTGAAATATTGGAGCATACTTATGAAAGTCCTGGTGATTATACAGTTAGAGTGGTTGCTCGAGGAGCAGGTGTTGCAACAACAGAAGCTACACAAGTAGTGACTATTACCGAAGCAAATGATCCAGTTACATTGCCAGTAGATTTCGAGTCATTTACAGTAAATTATGGGTTTACCAGTTTTGGAGATGCTTCTTCACAAGTGATAGATAATCCAAATCAAGCAGGTTTAAATACAAGTGCAAGAGTTGGACAAACTATAAAACCTTCTGGAGCGCAAGTATTTGCAGGTTCTTTTTTACAGTTAGAAAACCCAATAGATTTCTCCAGTAATAAATTGTTTAAGGTAAAAGTGTTTTCTCCAAAAAGCGGAATAACAATAAAATTGAAAGTTGAAAATATTTCTGATGGAAATATAGCGCACGAAGTAGATGTAACTAATACCGTAGCCAATGATTGGGAAGAATTAGAGTTTGATTTCAGTGCAATAGATACTAATAATGAGTATCAAAAAGTAGTAATCTTTTTTGATTTTGATGTTGCAGGAGACGATTCAGAATACTTATTTGATGATATAGAATTAACAAGTTCTGTTATGGCTAGTATTGAAGGAGTATGGAAATTAGCCCCAGAAGCTGGAGCTTTAGGTGTAGGACCAGCACCTGGTGATACTAGTTGGTTTGCTTGCGACGATGCATGCGTTACAGAAAGAGCGTGTTATTATGATGATTTATATGTTTTCGATACAGATGGTAGTTTTAGCAATGTACTTACAGGCGAAACTTGGATTGAAGGATGGCAAGGAGGAAGTGATGCTTGTGGTACTCCGGTTGCACCATATGATGGGAATGCCATTGCTACATATAACTATGATCAAGCAGCAGGTACATTAACAATTAATGGAGAAGGAGCTTATGTAGGATTGCCAAAAGCAAATAATCAGGGAGAACTTCCTAATGTTGCAGTTCCTAGTTCAATTACTTATGACGTTTCATTTATTGATAATAATACGATTAGTGTTATTGTAGAGTCTGGTTCAGGAGTATTTTGGCAGTATAGATTAGTTAGAGAAACATACTCAACGCCAATTGAAGGAGTTTGGAAACTTGCCCCAGAAGCAGGAGCTTTAGGTGTAGGTCCAACACCAGGAGATACCAGTTGGTTCGCTTGCGATGATGCCTGTGTTGCAGAAAGAGCTTGTTATTATAATGATCTCTACGTTTTCAGTTCTGATGGTACTTTTGGCAACGTGTTAAATGGTGAATCTTGGATTGAAGGATGGCAAGGAGGAAGTGATGCATGTGGTACACCAGTTGCTCCTCACGATGGATCCAATGCAGCAAGCTATATTTATGATGAAACAGCAGGAACATTAACAGTAAATGGAGATGGAGCATATATTGGTTTGGCAAAAGCAAATAACCAAGGAGAGTTACCTAATGTAGCTGTACCGAGCACTATTACATATAGTATAGCATTTATAGACACAAATACGATATCAGTTATTGTCGAAGCGGGTTCTGGAGTATTCTGGCAATATAGACTAATACGTCTTTAAAATTTATAAGACTAAAAGGTAAAATTGAAGACTAAAAATGATTTAAATGATACAGATATATAAAAAAACATTGCTCTTTATAATTTTAGCAACATTTTTCAGTTGTCAGGATGATGATGCAGAATTAGGAACAATTCTACCGCCATCAAATCTACAGATTGATGCGGTTATAGAGGATGGGCAAACGGGTAATGTTACAATTACTCCACAAGCAGACGATGCACTTAATTTTCATATTTTCTTTACTCAAAATGGAGACCCATTAGTGGCACAACCAGGAGAATCGCAAACGTTTAGATATACACAATCTGGACAATATTCGGTTTTTATTACGGTAGTTGCTTTTGGTACAGGAGGTACATCTTCTTCTCAAACAATTGAACTAGATTTAGATGTGCGATTGTTTATAGATCAAGCAACACTCCAGATGATTGGTGGGGATGGTAGTAAAAGATGGATTTGGGATAGTAGTGTTGGTGGACATTTCGGTGTTGGACCGACTACCAATGATTTTCCAGAATTCTTTAGTGCTTCTCCTAATCAATTAGACCCTTGCATATATGATGATGTACTTGTTTTTAGTTATGATGCTAATGATAATTATAGTTTTGAGCTAATCACGGGTGACGCCAATCAAACTTTTATGAACTGGGCAGAAGTAACTAGATTTTTTCCAAATGATACACCAACGCAGTTTGTAGATGAGTGTAGAGATATTACAGATCAGATTGCAACAAATACTAGTTTTGTGATTTTTGAAAACGAAGAAGGAACAAGAATAATTAGTGTAGAGAATAGTACATTATCTTACTGGTCTGGCGCTATGGAATATCAAGTGTTAGAACTTACTGCGGATAAACTTAGTGTTAGAGGTATTCAGGAAGTTTCAAGTGATTTTGGAGGAGGTCAATTAGCTTGGTATCATACATTTGTACCAGAAGATTCTGGGACAGATGATATAGCAGAACCTCCTTTTGATACATTAGTTTGGGCGGATGAATTCGATACAAATGGTGCTCCAAATACAGCAAATTGGACATATGATCTAGGCACTGGAGATAATGGCTGGGGTAATGGAGAATCACAATCGTATACAAATGATGCTAGTAATGTAATTGTAGAAGATGGATTGCTTAAAATAACGGCAAGAGCAGAAAATGGAGGATATACTTCTGCACGAATTAAAACTCAGGATTTATTTTCATTTACTTATGGTAAAGTAGATGTTCGTGCTAAATTACCAACAGGAGGAGGTACTTGGCCAGCTATATGGATGTTAGGCTCAAATATTACAGAAGTTGGATGGCCTAATTGTGGAGAAATTGATATAATGGAACATGTTGGTAACAATCAAGACGTAGTATCCAGCGCACTTCATTTCCCCGGAAATAATGGAGGTAATGCAATTTTTGAAGAAACCAATATTGCAGGTGCTTCTACAGATTTTCATGTATATAGTGTAGAATGGTCATCATCGGAAATTGTGTTTTCTATTGATGGTAATCCATATCACACGTTTCCTTATGCTAATAATTTGCCATTTTATAATAATGACTTCTTTATGATACTTAATGTAGCAATGGGAGGAACTTTTGGAGGAGCCATAGATCCTGCATTTACAGAGTCTACTATGGAAATTGATTATGTAAGAGTTTATCAATAGATATACACTTAGTTTTAAATTGTTTTTAGCAGGAAGGTTATTTACCACAGATAGCCTTCCTCATTAACATTAATAATGCTTAAATAAAATTTTTAGATTGTTTATAATGAAAAAGAGTGATTTCATATTTGTTAGTATCCTTTGTAGTTTGTTTTTAGTGAGTTGCAATTCTTCCTCGGAGAAACCCGAAGGTATTACTACTAATACAACAATCGTTTCGGACGGTTTAGATAGTAAAATAGAAGCAAAAGTAGATTCACTTCTTGCTATTATGACCTTAGAAGAAAAGATTGGTCAGATGAATCAATATAACGGTTTTTGGGATTTAACGGGACCACAACCTAAGGAAGGAATAGCTGCTAAAAAATATGAACACTTACGAAAAGGTTGGGTAGGCTCTATGTTAAATGTTAGAGGAGTTGAAGATGTAAGGAAAGTACAAAAAATAGCCGTAGAAGAATCAAGATTAGGAATTCCTCTTATTATAGGGTTTGATGTTATACACGGATATAAAACAATGAGTCCGATTCCCTTGGCAGAATCAGCAAGCTGGGATATGGAAGCGATTAGAAAATCTGCTGAGGTAGCAGCTTTGGAAGCTTCTGCAGCTGGAATTAATTGGACTTTTGCACCAATGTTGGATATATCTAGAGATGCCAGATGGGGAAGAGTTATGGAAGGTGGAGGAGAAGATCCTTTTTTAGGTTCTAAAATTGGGGTAGCTAGAATAAAAGGCTTTCAAGGTGAAGATTTATCAGATAATTATACAATTGCAGCTTGTGCAAAACATTTTGCAGGATATGGTTTTTCTGAATCTGGAAGAGATTATAATACCGTAGATGTGGGAACTTCTACCTTAAACAATATGATTTTTCCTCCCTTTGTAGCTGCAAATAAAGTAGGAGTAAAAACGTTTATGAATTCGTTTAATGTGCTTAATGGTATACCTGCAACAGGGAATAAAATGTTACAGAGAGATATTCTTAAAGGGGATTGGAATTTTAATGGTTTTATAGTTTCAGATTGGGGTTCGATTACAGAAATGATAGCTCACGGATATGCAAAAGACGGTAAAAGTGCCGCAGAAATGGCAGCTAATGCGGGATCAGATATGGATATGGAATCCTATTTATATGTAGAACATTTAGCTGACTTAGTTAAAGAAGGAAAAGTAAAAGAATATTTGATAGAGGATTCGGCAAGAAGAATTCTTAGAGTAAAATATGAACTTGGTTTATTTGATGATCCCTATAAATATTGTGATGCGAATAGAGAGAAAACAATTTTAGGAAGTAAAGAAAATCATGAGGCAGTACTTGATGTTGCTAAAAAATCCATTGTATTACTTAAAAATGATAATAAATTACTTCCACTAAAAAAGGAAGGACAGAAAATAGCTTTAATTGGAGCTTTAGCAGAAGATAAAAATAGCCCATTAGGAAGTTGGAGAATTGCCGCAGATGATAATACAGCTGTTTCTGTTTTAGAAGGAATGAGACAATATAAAGGCAATACATTAGTGTATGCCAAAGGAGCTGATGTTTCTTTAGGAAATACGGCATTTGTAACGGAAACTAAAATTAATACTACAGACAAAAGTGAGTTTGGAAAAGCAATTAAGGTTGCAGCGCAGTCTGACGTAGTGGTAATGGTTTTAGGCGAAGTTGGTTTCCAAAGTGGAGAAGGCAGAAGTAGAACAGAACTTGATCTACCTGGCGTACAACAAGATCTTTTAGAAGAAATTTATAAAGTCAATAAGAATATCGTTTTAGTTTTAAACAACGGGAGACCATTGGCTATAACTTGGGCAGACGAACATATTCCCGCTATCGTCGAGGCTTGGCACCTTGGATCACAGAGCGGAAACGCGATAGCTCAGGTTTTATATGGAGAGTATAATCCTAGCGGAAAATTACCGATGTCATTTCCTCGAAATGTAGGTCAAGTACCGATTTATTATAATCATAAAAGTACAGGTCGACCCGTAGAACCAGCTCCTGATATTGTTTTTTGGTCACATTATTCGGATCAAGAGAACACTCCGTTATATGCATTTGGTCACGGATTAAGTTATACTAGTTTTGAGTATAGTAATTTTAAGATAGATGCACAAGACATTTCGGTTAACACTCCAAAAATTAAAGTGTCTATTGATGTAACTAATTCAGGTGATTATGAAGGAAAAGAAGTGGTGCAATTATATATTAAAGATCTTTTTGCAAGCGTTACAAGACCAATAAAAGAATTGAAAGGTTTTGAAATGACTTCTTTAAAACCAGGGGAAACTAAAACAATTAATTTTGAATTGAACGCTGAGACCTTGGGGTTTTATGATAATGATAATAATTGGATTGTAGAAAAAGGAGGGTTTGAAGTCTATATAGGTGGAAGCTCTGATAAAACTATTAAATCAACTTTTGAATTAAAGTAAAATGAAAAAACTCTTAACCTATTTTATTCTTTTATCATTCTTTTATTCTTGTCAAGAATCGAATTCAATTATTTGGGAAGAAAATTTTGATGAACCTCAGTTAAATGAGTCTTATTGGAATTATCAATTAGGAGATGGATGCCCTAACTTATGTGGTTGGGGTAATAATGAAAGACAAATTTATACTAAAGAAAATGCCAAATTAGAAAACGGTAATTTGATTATTACTGCGACTAAAAAAGGCGATATCTATGGGTCTAGTAGGATAACTACAAAAGGCAAAATGGAGTTTCAATACGGTTCTATAGAGGTACGAGCTAAACTTCCCACAGGACATGGTTTATGGCCTGCTATCTGGATGTTAGGTGGTGATATTGATGAAATAGGTTGGCCAGATTGTGGAGAAATAGATATTATGGAATATGTGGGAAAAGAACCTCATACGATATACACATCCTTGCATACAAGACAAAGCTTTGGTGATACTGAGAACTCTAAGAAAACTATTGATTATGCAATAGAAGAAGGTTTTCATGTTTATAAATCCGCTTGGACTAAAGAAAAAATTGATTTTTATATAGATAACAAACTGGTTTATACATTTTCTCCAGAGGAAAAAAATGATAAAACGTGGCCTTTTAATAAGCCATTTTATATAATTATTAACCTTGCCATTGGTGGTAATTTTGGGGGTCCAGAAGTTGATGATACTATCTTTCCAAAGCAATTTGTGATTGATTATATCAAAATCTGGAAATAAATACCATTATAATAACAAGGAATATTTAATTCAGCTCTACCCTTGATTTCGGCATCGTATATATTCAATATACAACTGAAATCAGATTTAAGATGATGATATTTTTTAATATCAAATACGGAAATAGATAATTGAAATATATAAAGTATTTCAGTTTATCGGAATTACTTGGGAAAAAACATAATTGATATTCTGATTATTTAATAGAATAATCTAAATATCAAAGAAAAGTAATGCTGTATGTATAAAATGCATATGGTTAGGAATTACGTATATAAAATTTTTAACACAAACTTAATTACACAAATTGATTTTAATTATGAAAACACACTTATTCTTTAAAACCTTAATTGTATTTACATTGTTTTGTAATGTAGTACAATCCCAATGCTCAGAACTTATATTTAATGATGAATTTGATGGTTCATCTGTCGATCTAACTAAGTGGAGTTTTGATAACGGAGATGGATGCCCCACGCTTTGTGGATGGGGTAATGCAGAAGAACAATGGTATCAACCAGAAAACACTACGGTGCAAAATGGAAATCTAGTGATTACAACTAGAAATGAAGCCGCAGGAGGAAAACAATTTACTTCTTCAAAGTTGATCACTGCAGGAAAATTTAATTCTAGATATGGACGATATGAAGCCAGTATTAAATTGCCTTCTGCGGGAGGAATTTGGCCTGCTTTCTGGATGTTGCCAGAGAATGGAAGTTGGCCCTTTACAGGAGAAATTGATATTATGGAATCTCAACATAAAAATCCAGAGAGTATAGGAGGTACTGTACATTATTCTAATGGAGGTTGGCAGTATAATGGTAGAGAATTTAATGCAGGATTAGATTTGTCTTCAGGTTTCCATGAGTATGTTGTAGAATGGGAACCTAACGAAATAAGATGGTATGTTGATGATCAATTATATCATACTGTTACTCCGGGTAACACTGTAGATCCTTGGCCTTTTAGTGAAGGAGATTGGTATTTAATACTTAATGTAGCAGTCGGAGGTCCGGGTACCCCTTATACCGGAAATATTCCACCTACGCCAGCAGATTACCCTACACAGATGGAGGTTGATTATGTTAGGGTGTATAGCGGAACTTTTAACACACAACTTATTGGAGATAATAGTGTCTATGAAGGTGAAACAGATAAACCGTATACAATAACAGAGACAGTTGGAGCATCTTACAGTTGGACAGTTCCTACTGGTGCTACGATAACTTCTGGCCAAGGAACTAACACTATTTTAGTTGATTGGGGAACGACTGAAGGAGATGTAAAAGTTGTTGTAAATGTTCCACAATGTGGTACTAATGAATTTAAAATGAGCGTTTCGGTTAACCCCATTAAAACCTTAGAATATGTTTTTGAGGATTTTGAGGGAAATAGAAATTTAACCTATACATCAACCACAGATGGGACCTTAACAGAATCTATTTCAAATCCTGGAATAAATAATGTTAATAATTCTTCAATAGTAGGTAGGTATGTTAGGGCTACTGGAGCACAATATGATGGTTTGTACATGACCACTTCTAATATAGGAAATGCTTTGGAGTATACATCAGGAGAAAAATCTATTTGGTTGGATGTGTATAGTGATGCACCGATCGGTACAGAGTTTATACTACAGATAGAAAACAGTTCACTCTCGGCAGGTGATTGGCCAGCTGGTCGTCATAGTCGATACAGTGCGAAAACAATTTCTCAGAATCAATGGGAAACGTTAGAATTTGAGTTATTAGATAGACCAGATGCGAGCGTAGGAGCTTTAGATGTGGATCAATTTGTTTTGTTGATTGATCCAGATAGTTTTACAGGGCATACAGTGTATATTGATAATATGAGAAAAATGGATGCTCCTGATCCTACTTTATTAGAAGAAATTATCATAGCTAATTATGATGGAATAAATCAATTGGAATTATTTTTTGAAAATGGAGAATATACAGCAAATGTTGCCAATCCAAGTCCCAATAGCGTTAACAATAGTACTAATGCAGCGCAATATGATAGAGGAACTTTTGAATTATATGATGTTGTAAGTTTTAATACAGATGCTATAAAGGATTCAAGCCCATTTATAGAAGGAGATAATATCTTTTTTATGGATGTTTTTACATCTGCACCTGTAGGAACTGAAATTTCCTTGAGTTTAGAAAATAGTATTGGATCGGATGGTGATTTTCCAGCAGGAAGAAATAGTCAATATACCAGTGTTGTTAAAGAACAGAATCAATGGCATACCATTGCATTTAGTTATACTACAGCACCTGACGCCGGAACATCAAATTTATCTGTAGATGAAATTTCAATTCTTTTTGATCCTAATTCTAATGTTTCAGAAACATTTTATTTTGATAATTTCAGATATGGAATTACTGAATATCCACCTACGTATGAGTTTTCTGAGATGATTCATAACTATAACGGAGTAAATAAAATTTCGTTGAATAATACAACTACTGGGATCTATGTAGAAAATGTTGGAAACCCAGGAGGGAATGAAGTAAATAACTCATCACAAGCTGGAAGTTACATAAGGGATAATGCAGAATTATATGATGTTTTATTTTTTGATACTAACTTTATAGCAGATGCCAGTGCTTATGTTTCTGAAGATAAAAGATTTGCAATGGATGTCTATACCAGTGCACCTGTTGGAACGATTATTAGTTGGCAATTAGAAGCTAGCTCGTTATCGAACCCTTCAAATTATCCAACCGGAAGACACAGTGTGTATCAGGCAGCGGTAAAAGAACAAAATAATTGGCATACATTAGAGTTTATTCTTACAGGAACACCAGATTTAGTGGTTAATGATGCTCAAATAGATACTATTGTATTTCTATTTGATCCTAATAGTAGTAGTGGAGATACATTTTATATAGATAATCTAAGATCTTTAACAAAAGAAGATGTTATACAAACTCCGGTTTTATCATCAATAATTATTTCTCCTAATAATGTTGAAATTAACCAAGGAGAAACAATGCAGTTTAGTGCGCAAGGTTTTGATCAAAGCGGCGATTCATATGAGACCAATTTTAATTGGACAGTTACTAACGGTATTATAGATTCTAATGGTTTATATACTGCTTCAGATATTGGAACCTATACTATTACTGCCTCAAGTGGATCTGTTACAGGTTCAGCTTCTGTGACTGTAAATGGAAATACTGGAAACTATATAGTGATACCCGGAATACTACAGGCCGAAGATTATAAAGAAGGAGGAGAAGGTATTGGTTATCACGATTTAAGTACCGGAAATACGGGAGGTGCATATCGACAAGATAATGTAGATATAGAAAACACAGGAGATATTCTTGGTGGTGCATATAATGTGGGTTGGATTGATGCTAATGAATGGTTAGCATTTGACATAAATGCTTCGGATTCTAATAATAGTTATGATGTGGACTTCCGTGTAGCCTCTCCTAATGGTAATGGTAAATTTCATTTAGAGCTGGATGGTGCTGCTATTACAGAAGTGATATCCGTACCTAATACTGGAAATTGGCAACAGTATGAAACAGTTTCTGTAACCGGAATCTCAATAAGTAGTGGAAATCATGAATTACGTATTGTTTTTGATTCTAATGGTTTGAATCTTAATTTTATAGAGTTTAGATCTTCAGAAGATACTAATACTACTAACTGTACAGGATTAGCGGTGAATAATCAATATAGTTATGAAATCTCATTAGACAATACCAATCCTACAATAACTTTTATTCCAGAAATTGAGGGAGTAGGAGACAACGTTTGTATCCTATATTATAGTACTTCTTCTACAGGACCATATCCTGGATATTTAGTTACTCCAAATGTTCCATTTCAGATTAATGCAAATTCTGGAGATCAGATTAGTTTTTATTATACATACAGTTTACCAACTGGAGGTGAGAATAATACAGCTGGATCTAAACATGATTTTGTAGTAGGTTCCTGTGGTAATCGTTTAGGGTTAGAAATAGAAAAGAATCCTTTGAAAATAGAGATGTATCCAAATCCAGTTAATAATATTCTTACATTATCAAAAATGAAAGGAATATATCAAGTTAACGTGTATAATACAAATGGGATGTTAGTGCTCCAAAGGCCGGTAAACGTCGAAGAAACTGAGTTAGCACTTGATTTAAGTTCATTGTCTAAAGGTTTATATATGATTAAAACATATGGGCAAAACACAGAATCTTCCATCCATAAAATACTTAAAAATTAATTTTAAGTAAGGAGTAGCTTTTCTTAAAGCTACTCCTTACTTATATAAGTATAAAACCAAGTTTTCATGTTACTTCTTATTCTTTAGGTATTAGAATTTCTCGTTTGAAAATCGAGGAGTATATATCGCATTTAATCTTTTCAAAAACCATATTTAATATCCAAATCTATAAGATGTATTGAAAACTCAAATAAATATCGTACTCATGAAAAAAACCATAATGTTTAGAAAAGTAACAAGTATATTACTATTTATATTAATTTTTAGTGTGTCTACCTGGTCACAAAATGTAATTTCTGTTGGAAGTGGTTCCTATGCAGAATATCCTCCCTCACATGAATATATTGGCAATGATCCTACACAAGGAACATTTCAAAGTGTAGCGTTAAACCCTACTTTAGATGTTGGTTCTAATATGACAGGAAAACCAATACCTACAAATGATTGGTGGACAAGTGTTTTGTATAATGAAAATGCAGATGGTTCTCGTAATGGCGGAAACCTATGGACGTATCCTTTATTGTCTAGAGCTAATGCAGATGGTTATCAAATAGGTCACAGAACAGCAAAAGATTGGGGAGGAGATGAGAGTGTTGGGATTAGTGTTGATTATCTAGTGACGCTAACAGGAGATGGCTTTACAGCTAATAAAACAATAGCCGCGAATTGGTCAGATTGGCATGTAGATTTAGAGGTACAGCATCAAAGTAGTAATCAAACTATTGATGTTACATTAGCTCAAGGAATGCCTTTTGTTTGGACAAAACCGAATGGATTTGATGCGATTATACAATCTATTCATACAGGAGTTAGAACTTATTACGATGCCAATGGTGATATACTTAGTTTTCCTGCTACTGTAGATCGCTTTATTATAGAATATGATGGTAATTTATATGGAATTCATCTTACAGAAAACACTAACATTATACCAAAAGACGGAGTAGATGGGGATCTAGAATTAATAAATAGTGAAGGTAAATACATAGTATTTTCAGCATTAACAGAAATATCAGATTTAAATTTTTTACATGATTATGCTTTTACAAAACCGACAGATACGAAAGCTTTGTATGATTACCAACCAGATAATGGTTTAGTAAATGTTACTTATCAGATAGAAAAAACAAATATCATTGGTGATCAACCTAACGTTTTACAGGGATTTATTCCTCATCATTATCGAGGAAACACGAATAACTTTTCTTTTCTCAACAATAGAGAATATAAGGCTACCCCAAGAGGAACGTTAAAAATAGCTGAAGGAACTACCTTCTCTTTTGACTACGAATTTAATGCAAATCTTTTACCTCATTTTAATGAACCAATAACTAAAAACTCTGATATAAATCCTTATGAAAGAGCAAAATTGATAGAAATGGTGGATGATTATAATGCTCGTTTAGATCGAGATAACTTTGCAAACGGCACTTATTGGGGAGGAAAATATTTAGTCCAATTAATTAAGTATGTTCTCATCGCAAAAGAAATAGGACATCCGGATTATCAGGATCTATTAAGTTTTGCAAAGGAAAGAACTTATGATTGGCTTACTTATACACCTGGAGAGACCTCTTTTTATTATGCATATTATCCTGCTTGGAAAGCATTAGTAGGATTTAATGAGGAGTTTTTCTCAGGTTTTTTTACAGATCATCATTTTCATTATGGATATCTAGCCCATGCTGGTGCATTATTAGAAATGGCAGAACCTGGAGCAATGGATGAGTATTGGCCAATGCTTACAAAGGTTATA
Source organism: Aquimarina sp. MMG015 (assembly GCF_018100855.1). Taxonomy (NCBI): domain Bacteria; kingdom Pseudomonadati; phylum Bacteroidota; class Flavobacteriia; order Flavobacteriales; family Flavobacteriaceae; genus Aquimarina; species Aquimarina sp. MMG015. The sequence continues at coordinate 83,355 of NZ_JAGJEB010000008.1, read as the reverse complement.
AAGACCTATGCAAATTGGGATAGAAATGATGAAGATTTCCCATATATGAGAACTTTTAGTCCTTGGATGGGACATTCTTTCGCCAATGGTTTAGGAAATGCTATTGGGAATAATCAAGAATCTACTTCAGAAGCAATGCAATCCTGGGCAGGAATGTTTATGACTGGTGAAATAACTGAAAACATTGATATGAGAGATGCCGCTGCGTATGGTTATGTAATGGAAGGAAGAGCGATAGCAGATTATTGGTATAATGAGAGTGGAGTATTTGAAGAAATAGGATATGATAAACCGATTGTAGGGATCTTAGAAATGAATAGATATGTTTATGGAACTTTTTTTGGAGCACAAGATACTTATATTCATGGAATACAATGGTTGCCAATTACTCCGGCATATGGTTTTTGGAATGAATTTTTGACCACAAATGAAGTAAATGCTATTGTTGATCCAATAATAAATAATATGGAAGTCGATTTAGGAGGTCTAAGTGGTGATTGGATGAATGTTTCTTGGGGTTTTAAGCTATTTTTTGATCCAGAAGGAGTGACCAGCAATTTTGATGATTTTTGGAATAGTGCCGTGGGATCTCAAGAGTATAATGTTGTTCATAATTCTAATGAAAGTGCATTAACATATTACTATGCTCATAATTCTCAAAATCTTGGATTAAGACAATCGAACTATAGATTGAGTTTACCAATGAGTAGTGTGTTTCAAAAAGAAGGAACCGTAATGTATGTAGTTTATAATTCTAAAAATACAGATCAAACATGTATCGTTTATAAAGATGGTGTTGAGGTAGATTCATTTATGGTGCCGGCCAATACATTGATAACAACTGATGGAAATGAAATTGTTACACCTCCTAATAATAGTTTTACAATTCCCGGAATCATAGAAGCCGAAGATTATAAAGAAGGTGGAGAAGGGGTTGGTTATCATGATTTAAGTACAGGAAATACTGGAGGTGCTTACAGACAGGATAATGTAGATATAGAAAACACTGGAGATGTTATTGGTGGAGTATATAATGTTGGTTGGATTGATGCTAATGAGTGGTTAGCTTTTGATATAAACGCTACGGATTCTAATAATAGTTATGATATCGACTTCCGTGTAGCCTCCCCTAATGGCAATGGCAAATTTCATTTAGAGCTGGATGGAGTTGTCATTACGGAAGTGATATCTGTACCTAATACTGGAAATTGGCAACAGTACGAAACAATTTCTGTAACCGGAATTCCGATAAATAGCGGAAATCATGAGTTAAGAATTGTTTTTGATTCCAATGGTTTAAATCTTAATTTTATAGAGTTTAGAGCTTCAGAAGATACCAATACTACTAATTGTGTAGGATTAGCAGTGAATGGTCAATATAGTTATGAAATCTCCTCAGATACTACAGACCCAACGGTAACTTTTGTTCCGGAAATTACTGGAATTGGAGAAAATATCTGTATTCTTTATTACGGTACCTCTACTTCTGGTCCATATCCGGGATATATTGTAACTCCAAATATTCCATTTCAGATTAATGCAAATTCTGGAGATCAAATTTATTTTTATTATACCTATAGCTTGCCAACCGGAGGAGAAAATAATACGGCAGGTTCTAAACATGATTTCATAGTTGGATCTTGTAATAATCAATTACAACGTGTCGATGATAGTACTTTAGATGCTTACATATATCCCAATCCTATATCAGATATTGGGCAAGTTGTATTATCAAGAAATCATAAATATATTGGATATAGAATAATAGATATATCAGGAAAAACAATAGAAGATAATATGATTAGTCAAAAACAAGAAAGAATAGACCTTGATTTATCAGAAAAAGAAACTGGGATATATTTTCTGAAATTATATGGTAATTCGTCTACACAACTTTATAAATTACTCAAAAAGTAGAAGTAATTTAGACCTAATATGGAATCTAAAATATTAAGAATCATAAAAAAAGCGGTAATACTATTACCGCTTTTTCTATTCCAAAAGTTAAAAAGGATTATTTGGCCTTTTTCTTAATATATTTTGCAAGTTCTTTAGAAAGTTTTGCATATCCTTCAGAAATTCTGTAACCAGTATTATAATCATTTCCAAATGCTCCTCCTCCTGGAACTTTTATGTAATTAGTAGAATATAATATCTTGTCTGGATTAGCAGTTTCATAAACTGTAATCGTAGCATTAATTTTAGCAGGCTGTCTAGAAACACCAACATTATATCCAGGATATATCCAAGTAGTTTTAACTTTCATAGTGTGTGTAGCATTAGCAAGGTCTTTACCAACTTTTACAGCCCCTTCATCAAAACGTTTGTTAAAAGATTCGATAAACTTTGGTTCATATCTTTCTTCTCTATCTGCAAACCAAGAGTTCTTAAATTTTTCACCTCTTCCTTCTCCCGGATGTTTCTTTTCTCTTTTTTCCATTTTATCCTTTAGAAACTCTTCTTCAGTATCGAATTTATGGACTTTAATATTTTCATAATCAAAGACAAGGTTGTACTCAGTAATTCCTTTTAGGTTTTTGACACTTCCTTCTTGATCTTTTCTTTTTTGAGCAAAAACAACAGTAGTTGCCATAATAATGGCTGCAAATAATAGTTTTTTCATAATTGGGTTTTTTTTAACGTTAGCAAAGATATTTATTTTTTAAAATTATCGATGTATTACGTCATATAATTAATAATTACAATCGGGAAATATCAACTAGTATGCCAATATTGATGATAGGATAGTATCTAGAAAACAAAAAAGCCTTACTTTAAAAAAGTAAGGCTTCTTGTGATCGCGACAGGATTCGAACCTGTGACCGTCTGCTTAGAAGGCAGATGCTCTATCCAGCTGAGCTACGCGACCGGATAAATTGTATATTTTTCAAATTGTCGGGGTGGCAGGATTCGAACCTGCGACCTCCGCGTCCCAAACGCGGCGCGATAACCGGGCTACGCTACACCCCGAATTTTGAAAAATAATACTCAAAAGTTATTGCGGAGAGACAGGGATTCGAACCCTGGCAACACTTACGCGTTGACAGATTAGCAATCTGCTCCATTACCACTCTGGCACCTCTCCGGAATCAAAATTGATTAAGAACTACACATTAATATTTCAAATGCGGATGCAAATGTAGCTTTTATGAATCTACAATGCAACATTTTTTTTGCATTATTTTTAATTTATTAATGACGCTTTTTTAAAAAGTTGAAAATCAGTTTTCTTTGGCTGAAATATTTTTCTGAAACATCTAATTTTAGTTTAAAAATTTCCAAAAACAGTAGTTTCAATCAAGAATCATATATTTGTGATACTTGACCTAATGTTAGATGTTATGAATTTAGACAAAACCCTTTCAGTACTTAATATGAAACACCTATTATTTTTAACAATTTTTCTATGCGGGTATTCTTATGCTCAAAAACCTGTTCTTTCTAAGGATTTTGATTTTAAAATAGGAGAGAAGTATAAAAGAATTAAAAGTGCTAATTCTTATTATGTGGCTTCAGGAAATAGAATGGTTGCTATTAAAAAAGGAAGAAAGGATATGACAATTCAACGCTTTTCTTTAGAAGATTTAAAAGAAGAAGTAAAGAAAAGACAGGTTATAGAGGATAAAGGAGATTTTCAGACCGTTATGGATCTTAATGGGAAGGCTGTGGCTTTCTATACTATTAAAGATAAAGCTTATGCTCAAAAAATATCTCTTACAGGTATTATAGCAGAGAAACCAATTTTGGTAGGGAGTGATAAAGAAAATATTAATAATGATGTAGGTTTTAAAAGTACCTATGGTTTTGATGCTGGAGGAAGAATTAACAAGTTTGTTTTTAAGAAATCATTTGATGGAACTAAATTATTAGTGTTGTTTAGAGTTAAAACAGCAAATGATAAAGCTGATAAAATAGGAATTAGTGTATATGATTCTAGTTTGAAGCTTATTTGGAGTCGAAAAGTAAAATTACCTTATGCCAATAAGTGGTTGGAAAATGAGGATTTTGCTATTGATAATGAAGGGAGTTTCTATATGACAGCTTCTGTTTTTAGTTCTAATGTTGAAGAAAAAAATAAATTAGAGTATTCTTATAGAACTGAAGTCTTTAAAATAAAGGAAGACCCTAAAGAAATCATTAAAAGCAAAATAGAATTACCTGGAAGATCTATAATGAATGCTGTGATTGGTCTAGACAAGCAAGGCAAAATGAGTGTTTCAGGTTTTTATGCTAAAAATGATAATAAGGTAGAAGCTACTGGCTTGTTTTCTGCAAAGTTAGATGTCTCTGGAGTTGTTTCTTCTGTTATTAAAAGTGACATTCCTACAACTATTGTTCAGGACTATGCTTTAAAAAGAGAGACAAGGATTAATGAAGGTACCCAGGATGAAAAAGATAAGCTTGATTTTGAAAGTTTAAAGGTGAATAATGTTGTTTATAACGATGATGCCAGTTTTGTGATTTTGGGAGAACAACGATATGTTGAATCATTTACTACATCAAGTTCTTCTGGTTCTAGAACAACATATAAATATTATTACAGAGATGTAATTGCTTCTAAAATTTCTTCTGAAGGTGATGTGAAATGGTTTCATAGATTGCCTAAGTATCAAACAGGAGCTAGAGGTAAAAAGAGTATGTCTTATATTAATTTTAAAAACCTAGGTAAACATTATTTATTCTATATAGATGATTTTACCAATCTTAAAAGATCTTTTGATGAGTACCCAACGAGGTATTTTGATGGTAAAAAAGAGTTTCTTTATCTAACATCATACACTATTGATGATGCTACTGGAGAAGTTATTAAAGAACCTATTCTTACAGGTAGTGACATTAGAAATTCACGTTTAGATAATTTAGAAGTGTACAAAGCTGCGATTTTACCTAATCAAGACATGATTTTTGAAGCTTATGATGGTAAAAAGAATAACTTGTTGCTAAAAGTTTCTTTGGCTAAATAATAACTGCTAAGGATTAATAATATAGGTACATAATAAAAAAGGAGGCAATTGCCTCCTTTTTTATTATTGTTGTCAGAAAAACTATTCTGACATATTTTCTTCCATTTCTACAAGCTTCGCTACATTTCTTACAATGTGATTATGCTTTTTAACAAATGGGTTTGTTTTATCCCAAACATAACCAGCAAGCACTGCGCAGATTTGTTCTTTAAAATCTTCATTTGGTTTATCATGAAAAATAATTTTTTGCAAATTTCCTGTGTACCATTCTTTTACATAAGTTGTAAATACATCAACTCCTTGTCTCATATAATCTACAAAATCAGTTTGCCAATCAACTTCTTCATTGTTCAGTTGTTTGATAGCTAATTTAGCAGATAAAAGACCTGTTTCTGTTGCAAAAGATACCCCTGATGAAAATACAGGGTCAAGAAACTCTGCACTATTACCAGTTAAGACGAAGCCATTACCAAATAATTTCGTTACATTTTTTGCAATATTTTCTACTTTATAAGGTTCGAACAAATAAGGAACGTCTTTAAACTGCTCATAGTAATAAGGAGAAGTTTTCATCATTTCTTGTAAAACTTCTGTTTTATTTCCTTCGAATTTATTAATCCATTCCATCGGTCCAACAAATCCAATACTGGTATTACCATTAGAAAAAGGGATATACCAAAACCATACTTCAGTTTCGATAATTTCAAATGTAATAGTTGTACCTTCTATTCCCTCAGGTCTTTTGATGTCTTTTACTTGTGTGAAAATGGATCCGTGTTCTGCTAATTTAGAGGGAGCTTCAAGGCCAAGTTGTCTTGCAACAACACGTCCAAAACCACTAGAATCTATAATGAATTTTGCTTCTATCTGACTTTCAGAACCGTCTTTGTGTTTTACTGTGGTTAACGAATCTGTTCCGTTAAATTCTACATTAGTTACTTCAGTTTCAAAATCTACACTTACTCCTTGTCGAATTGCTTCATCGATCAGAGTTTTGTCAAAATGATCTCTTGGAACTTGCCAAGTCCAATCCCAACCATCTCCATACTTTTTACTAAAATCGAAACTCCCAGTGACTCCATCCTTAATAAATCTAGCACCATATTTTTTCTCATACCCTTGTTTCATAAGGCAATCTAGAAGACCAGCTTCTTCAAAATTATCCATACATCTAGGAATCAGACTTTCTCCTACCTGAAATCGAGGGAATTTTGTTTTTTCAACCACCTTAACGTTAATTCCATGTTTGTTAAGATAAGCCGCGCTAACGCTACCAGAAGGACCGGCACCGATTACTAGCACATCTACATTTTCTTTTTTCATAATTTTCAAAGGTACTTTAAATACATTACATTTGCCCTCTGTAAAAATAGAGAGTAAACTTGAATTTTTTTACAAATATTGGAAAAAACTTACTAATTCGCGAATGCTAATACTAAAAGAAAGGTTGGAAATTAAAGATTTCCTAAGTGTTATTTTTAATCAAGAAGAGCTAACGATAGATGATTCTATAATCAATAGAGTTGATGATAGCTTTAAATTTCTGGAGAAATTTTCTGAAAACAAAGTAATCTACGGTGTAAATACCGGATTTGGCCCAATGGCCCAATATAAAATAGATGATAAAGATAGGATTGAATTGCAATTCAATTTAATTAGAAGCCACTCATCTGGAACGGGTAAAGCAATGGAGCCTGATTATGTGAAAGCATTAATGTTAGCGAGATTAAACACCTTGTCTTTAGGGAAATCAGGAGTTAATACAACAGTTATTAATGGCTTGAAAGATTTGATAAATCATGATGTAACACCATTGATTTTCGAACATGGAGGAGTGGGTGCAAGTGGTGATTTAGTTCAATTAGCGCATTTAGCATTGGTACTAATTGGTGAAGGAGAAGTTTTTTATAAAGGAGAAAGAAGAGAAACTGCAGAAGTTTTTAAAGAATTAGGACTTAAACCAATTGAGGTAAAGATTCGAGAAGGATTAGCTTTAATGAATGGTACGTCGGCGATGACTGGAATCGGTATCGTTAATGTTATTAATGCTCAAAAATTGCTAGATTGGTCTATAGCTTGTTCTTCAGCTATAAATGAGATTGTTGAAGCGTATGATGATCACCTTTCTGAAGAATTGAATCACAGTAAATTACATTTAGGACAACAGAATATTGCGCGTAAAATGCGTGAACATTTATCAGATAGTAAGTTAACAAGAGATAGAACAAAGCATTTGTATTCTGGTCAAAACGGAGATACTTATTTCAAGGAAAAAGTTCAGGAATATTATTCTTTACGTTGTGTTCCGCAAATTTTAGGGCCTGTTTGTGATACGATTAAACATGTGGGTAGGATTTTGATTGAAGAATTAAATTCAGCGAATGACAATCCAATAATAGATGTAGAAACTAAGCATGTATATCACGGAGGTAATTTTCATGGAGATTATGTTTCTTTAGAGATGGATAAGCTAAAACTTGTTGTCACTAAATTATCAATGCTTGCAGAGCGTCAGTTAAATTATCTGTTGAACTCTAAGCTAAATGATATACTACCGCCATTTGCTAATTTAGGTAAACTAGGATTTAATTTTGGGATGCAAGGGATACAGTTTACAGCGGTTTCTACAACTGCAGAAAACCAGACTCTTTCCAACCCAATGTATGTGCACAGTATTCCTAATAATAATGATAATCAAGATATTGTTAGTATGGGAACCAATGCAGCGAATATGACCAAAACAGTGATAGAGAATACATTCGAGGTGTTAGCTATTGAGTTAATGACAATAGTTCAGGCGTTAGAATATCTTGATTTTGGAGATAAGTTATCTAGTAGAACTCAAAAGTTAGTTAAGGATATTAAAAAAATTGTTCCTCCGTTTACGAAGGATTATGTTACTTATCCATTTGTTCAGGAGGTTAAAGACTACCTTAAAGAAAATGATGCCTATTAGATTATTTGATTAAGATTTAATTTATTTATTAATATAAGAAAGCATGTTAACCTATGCTTTTTTATTTGTACTAAAAATAAACCTTAAATATAGATATGATGAAAAAAGCACTTTTAATTACACTAGCATTAGTATTTGGTTTACAAACCTTGTTTTCTCAACAACTAGCAAAAGCTAGGAAGGATGGAAAGTTTGGGTACATTAATAAAAAAGCCGAGTTTGTTATCCAACCTCAATTCAAGAAAGCAAATAGTTTTGCTGATGGAGTTGCATTGGTTTTGGAGGGTAAAAAATGGGGATACATCAACCCAGATGGGAAATGGTTGTTAGAAGCCCAATTTGATAAGGCAAAGGATTTTAATAATGGAGTTGCTATGGTATTGAAAAATAAGAAATGGCAATACATTGATAAAGAAGGTAAAGAGTTGACGTACTCTAATGCCGAAAAAATATATCCTTTTAAAGAAGGAGTTGCTTTTGTTAGAGAAGGCAAGATGGTTGGATTAATGAATCCAAAGGGAGAAGTCATTGTAAAACCACAATATAAGACTATCAAAGGATTTCAGAATGGTTATGCCAGATTTGCAAACCAATCTGGTCAGTGGGGTATTATAGATAATAAAGGAGCTATAGTAATTAAACCAGAATATACATCTATAGGTAATTATGTGAATGGAGTAGCTAGAGCTGAAAAAGGAGAAGAAGTTTTTGGAATAGCATCTTCCAACAGTTTTAATAAAGTTGATGGGGCTACTAAAATATGGGATTTTAGAACAGGCGGAACCTATACTATTGCAAGAAAGGATGAGAAAATAGGTTTTGTTGATAAAGAAGGCAAATGGGTTATAGAGCCGCAGTTTGTGAAAGCGAAACCTTTTAAAAATGGATACGCAGGTGTTTTTGACGGTAACAAATGGGGCTTTATTGATACTAATGGTAAAGTGGTTATTGATTACAAATATGCAGATGTTGATTATTTCGATAATAATGGAATGGCTCCTGTCAAAATTGAAGATTGGGGATTTGTAAATTTGAAAGGAGAATTAGTTATAGAAGCTAAATATGGTATAACCGCAGGTAGTTTTGGGTTTTTGTCAGGTAGAGCGGCAGAGAAAGGATTTGTGGATGGTTTAGCTCGTGTAAAGTATGAAAAAAAGTGGGGATTTTTAACTCCAGACGGGAAGCTTTTAGGTGATACATGGTTTGATAATGCAGAGCCTTTTGTTAACGTTAAATAAATATTTTGTATTCCTTACAACATTAGACGATTGTTAAAGTTGTAAGGAATCTTTTAATATTGTTAATTAAATCTTAATTTGGAATAATTGTTGTTTTAAACATTGTTCAATAATTATTTGATCTTAAAAAAAAGATGTAAATGAAATACGCCCTTGTAACTGGTGGATCCAGAGGAATAGGAAGAGCAATTGCTGTTAAGTTAGCTAAAGATTTGGAGTACCCTGTTTTAATTAATTATCAGTCTAATGATACAGCTGCTAATGAAACTAAAAAAATTATTGAAGATGAAGGAGGGCAGTGTACATTATTAAAATTTAATGTAGCTGATAGGGAGGATACACATAAAGTTTTAGATAATTGGATGGCTGAAAATCCAGATGCTACTGTTGAAATTATTATCAATAATGCGGGAATTACAAGAGATGGATTATTTATGTGGATGAAACCAGAAGATTGGCATGATGTTCTTAATATTAGTTTGAATGGTTTTTATAATGTAACCAATCACTTGATTCAAAAGATGTTAACTAATAGGTATGGTCGTATTGTAAATGTTGTATCTGTTTCTGGAGTAAAAGGAACACCTGGGCAAGCTAATTATTCTGCTGCAAAGGGAGCTTTGGTAGCCGCTACAAAAGCGTTGGCTCAAGAAGTAGCAAAAAGGAAAATTACGGTAAACGCAGTTGCACCAGGTTTTATAAAAACGGATATGACAGCGGAGATGGATGAAAAAGAATTGAAGCGTATGATTCCGGTGAATCGTTTTGGGGAAGCAGAAGAGGTCGCTGATTTAGTGTCTTTTTTAGCCTCCAAAAAAGCTTCATATATAACTGGAGAAGTTGTGAATATTAATGGAGGAATTTATTCATAAGAAATTAGTATGCGTAGAGTAGTTATTACTGGAATGGGAATATATTCTTGTATTGGTTCTAATGTAGAAGAAGTAAAAGAATCATTATACCAAGGGAAGTCTGGCATTGTTTATGAACCATCTCGAAAAGAGTTTGGTTATAGATCAGCTTTGACAGGAACCGTTCCTAAACCTAATTTAAAAAAGGAGCTAAGTAGAAGGCAAAGAGTAAGTTTTGGTTCTGAGTCTGAGTATGCTTATATAGCTACGAAACAGGCATTTGATCAAGCAGGTGTAGATCAAGAGTTCTTAGACAATGAAGAAATAGGCGTGCTATTTGGAAATGATAGCACTGCAGAGTCGGTAATGCAAGCAATCGATAAGATAAGAATTAAGAAAGATACTACTTTAGTAGGTTCCGGAGGTGTTTTTAAGTCTATGAACTCTACGGTAACAATGAATCTTTCAACTGTTTTTAAACTGAAAGGTGTTAATTTTACAATAAGTGCTGCTTGCGCAAGTGGATCACACTCGGTTGGAATGGGATATTTGTTGATTAAGCAAGGGCTTCAGGATTATGTGTTGTGTGGAGGTGCTCAAGAAATTAATGATTACGCCTTTGGTAGTTTTGATGGATTAGGAGTTTTTTCTGTGAATGAAGAAAACCCAACAAAAGCATCGAGACCCTTTGATAGCGGAAGAGATGGATTAGTGCCTAGTGGCGGTGGTGCTGCCTTGTTTATGGAGTCTTATGAAAGTGCGGTTAAAAGAGGGGCGACTATTTTGGGAGAAGTTGTAGGTTATGGTTTTTCATCTAATGGAGATCATATTTCTACGCCAAACCAAGAGGGACCTGCTAGAGCTATGAAACGAGCAGTGGATCAGGCGAATGTAAAACCTGAAGATGTTGATTATGTTAATGCGCATGCTACATCTACTCCTATAGGAGATGCAAATGAGGCAAAGGCGATTAATGAAGTTTTTGGAGAATCAAGACCTTACGTGAGTTCTACAAAATCAATGACTGGGCATGAGTGTTGGATGGCAGGTGCAAGTGAGATTGTTTATTCTTTAATAATGTTAAACAATTCATTTATAGCGCCTAATATTAACCTTGAGTCTCCTGATGAAGATTCGTCAAAGTTAAATTTGGTAAAAGAAACTGTAGATAAAAAAATTGATGTATTTTTGTCGAATTCATTTGGGTTTGGGGGCACAAATTCTGCAATCGTCATAAAAAAGATTTAGAATAGAAAAAAATTACAAGAAAGATGATGGAAACAAGTGTAATTGTTGAAAAAGTTGATGACTTTTTGATAGAAGAATTCGAGGTAGAAGCGGATGAAATTGCTCCCGAAGCAAACCTTAAAGAAACATTAGATTTAGATAGTTTAGATTACGTAGATCTTGTTGTAGCTATTGAAGCCACTTTTGGAGTGAAATTGGTTGGTGATGATTTTGTTGGAGTAGAAAGTTTTCAAGATTTTTATGATTTGATAGAACGTAAAGTCAATATTTAGAAGAAGTAATGGCCCAATGGGAAGGTAAAGCTAAAGGAACGCCTTTAGGATATAAAATATTCATTTTCTTTATAAAGAATTTAGGATTAAATGCTGCTTACTCAATTCTAATATTTGTAGCAGCGTATTATGTTATATTTTCTTATTCAACTACAAAAGCTAGTTATTATTTCTATAATAAAAGACTAAAGCAATCTCGCTTTAAGTCTTTTGTCAGTGTGTATAAAAATTATATAGTTTTTGGTCAAACACTTATCGATAGGACAGCTATATCTTTTGGGCTAAAAAATAAATTCACTTTCACCCACGATGGTCGGGAAAAAATGCAAGCACTCTTAAGTAAAGGTGAGGGTGGAATTATCTTCAGTGCTCACGTAGGAAGTTTTAATATAGCACGTTATTTTTTTGATGATTTTGATATGACTAATACCGGTGTCAATCTAATGGTTACCGATCAAGAAAATGAACAAATCAAGGAGTATGTTGGAGCTGTGTCTAACGATACTAGTATGAAATTTATTGTAATTAAGGAGGATATGTCTCATATCTTTCAGATGAATGATGTTCTAGCAAATGGTGAGGTGATAATTTTTGCTGCAGATAGATATGTAGAAGGGATTCAATTTCTGGAACATGAGTTTTTTGGTAAGTCAGTAAAGTTTCCATCAGGTCCGTATAAGTTAGCTGCGAGAAAAAAGAAGCCTATTCTTTTTATGTATATAATGAAAGGAGCTAAAAAACAATATAATTTGTACGCTCGTGAACCAGAATTTACAGAGCAATCTATCAAACCTAGCCATGTTTTAAAAGAGTATGTTAGAAATACTGAGATTATGGTTAATAAATATCCCTTGCAATGGTTTAATTACTACGACTATTGGGATGATCTTAAAACCTAATGTATGAAGAATGTACTTGTTTTGTATTATAGTCAAAGTGGTCAATTAGGTGAGATATTAACGAATCTGGTAGAGCCGTTGATGATTGATGAAGAATGTGATTTAACAATATATCAAATAAAACCGGAAGAGCCTTATCAATTTCCTTGGAATAAAAAAGACTTTATACAAGCTTTTCCAGAATCCTATTTACAAATCCCAAGCCCTAATATTCCTATTCCGGAAGAAATAAAGAAAAAAAAATATGATCTGATTATACTGGGCTATACAGTTTGGTATCTTTCACCCTCGATTCCTATTAATTCTTTTTTGAAAAGTGATGACGCTAAAGTATTGTTGAAAGATGCTTCTGTTATTACCGTAAATGGTTCCAGAAACATGTGGATCTTAACTCAGGAAAAAGTTAAGAAGTTATTGGTGGATTGTAAAGCACAATTAGTTGGTAATATTGCTTTTGTAGATAGGCATTGGAATCATATTAGTGTTATTACGATTGTTCATTGGATGATGGGAGGTGAGAAAACTAAATATTTAGGGATTTTCCCAAAACCTGGAGTTTCAGAAGAAGATATTAACGGTGCCGGAAAGTTTGGGGCAATTATAAAAAAATATCTTTTTAAAGAAAATTATGAACAATTACAGGAAGAGTTGGTTAAAGATGGAGCAGTTCGAATAAAACCTTTCTTAATTAGGTCAGATAAATCTGGAAATCATATCTTTAGTAAGTGGTCAGCACATATATATAAAGTGGGACTTAAATCACAAAAAAGGAGAGCAAAGTGGTTAAACTTTTTTGAGTATTATCTACAATTTGCTATTTGGGTTTTTGTACCTATAGTTTTTATTATATTTTTGTTGACTTATGTACCTTTTTATGCACGCATAAAAAAAGATATTAAATATTATCAATCAACAAGATTACGATAAGTAATCATTATTTATGAAAAACGTTTACATAACAAAAACAGGGCACTTCTTGCCGAATGAGCCAGTCTCGAATGATGAAATGGAAAAGAGACTAGGGATGATTGATGATCAGCCTTCGAGAGCTAGAAGAATTGTTTTGAGAAATAATGGGATTAAAGAACGGTATTATGCTGTAGATAGTCATGGAAACATTACTCATAATAATGCTCAACTTACAAGAGAAACGATCAAAAATCTATGCGATTCTGATTTTTCAGAAAAGGAAATAGAGTTGCTTTCTTGTGGAACTTCTACTCCGGATAATTTGTTGCCTTCTCACGCATCGATGGTTCATGGATTGTTAGATACTCAGGATAGTATTGAATTAAATACAGCTTCAGGTGTATGTTGTTCTGGAATGAGTGCGCTAAAGTATGGTTTTCTGTCTGTTAAATCTGATAGTACTAAAAATGCTATTTGTACAGGAACAGAAAGAGTTTCTACTTGGATGCAATCTAGAAAATTTGATAAAGAAGTAGAGAATTTAAAATCTTTAGAGGAACAACCAATTATTGGATTTAAAAAAGACTTTCTTAGATGGATGTTATCTGATGGAGGAGGAGCTTTTTTATTGGAAGATAAACCAAGAGGAGAAAATTCTTTGCGAATTGATTGGATGCAAGCTTATTCATTTGCGCATGAATTAGAGGCTTGTATGTATGCTGGAGGAGATAAAAATGAGGATGGAAGCCTTAAGCCTTGGAGCGAATATGAGCCGGCAGAGTGGTTGTCAGAATCTGTTTTTTCGTTAAAACAAGATGTAAAAATCTTAGATAAACATGTTGTTCCAAAAGCAGTTTCTAGTATGAAAGATGCTTTTGAGAAAAACAATCTAAATGAGGAAGAGATAGATTACTTCTTACCTCATATTTCTTCATTTTATTTTGAAGAAAGGTTAAGTAATGAAATGATAAATCAAGGAATTTCAATTCCTAAGAGTAAATGGTTTACGAATCTAGAAAAGGTTGGAAATGTTGGTTCTGCATCTATTTATTTAATGATAAATGAATTGAAAAACTCTGGAAAGTTAAAAAAGGGAGATAAGGTAGTTGCAATGGTTCCAGAGAGTGGACGTTTTTCGTATTTTCATATTTTATTTACTGTTTGCTAATGAGTAATCAACTAGAAGAAAATATTACAGATACTGATTTTATAAAAAAGTTGATTCCACAAAAGGATCCTTTTGTTATGATTGATAAGTTATTATACTTTGATACTGAAAAGGTTATTTCAGGATTAAAAGTTACATCTGATAATATATTAACCTCAGGAGATTATCTAACAGAAGGTGGGCTTATAGAAAATATGGCACAAAGTATTGCCTTGCATAGAGGTTATAGAGGATATATAAATAGAGGGAAAGATGATAAACCTAAAACAGGTTTTATAGGCTCTATAAAACATGCCACCATTAATTCATTACCAAAAATTGGCACTGAGCTTATAACTACAGTAGAAATTGTAGCAGAAATTATGCAAGTTTCGCTTGTTCAGATCGAGGTTAATGACCCGGAAGGGAATTTAATAGCCTCTTCAGAGATGAAAACTATTATAGTAGATTCTTAGTTCTGGAAACTTTTAAATTTTAATTTATTGATAGTATGAAGAAAGAAGACGTACCTCAGGATGAAAGTAGCCTTTCTAAAGCAAATATAAAAGAGGTTGTGTATGCTGTCGATAAGGATGGTAAATACGGAAAAGCCCTTAGTTCTGGTTGGGATGCAAAGACAATTGCATTAAACGAATCATTAGAATTGATAGAAGAGCAACTTCAAGATACAATCAAAAAAATAAAAAGTGGAGAGCTTAGCCCTATTGCGTATTATATGGAATTACAGCGAATGGACGTTGTCGTTTTATCTGGATATGTAGGGTTGTGGCAGTGGAAAGTAAAAAGACACCTTAAGGCCAAAACATTTAGAAAGCTAAATGAAAAGACATTAAGTAAATATGCAGAAGCTTTCGAAATATCTTTAGAAGAACTTAAAAATCCTAAGATTTGAAAATAAACTTTGAACACAATCAATCTGCCCATTGCGAAAATGGAGTGGTTTCTAACTTGTTAAATTATAATGGGCTTAAGGTAAGTGAACCGATGGTATTTGGAATTGCTTCAGGAGTCTTCTTTATATATATACCTTTTATCAAGGTGAATTTCGCTCCAATGTTTAGTTTTAGACCTGTTCCGGGCTTTATTTTCTCTAGAGTAAGTAAAAGATTAGGATTTAAGATAAAAAGGCATAAATTTAAGTCAAAGGAGAAAGCTCAGCAGACATTAGATGCAGAATTATCAAAAAATAATCCGGTAGGACTACAGGTTGGAGTGTATAATTTGACTTATTTCCCTGATGAATATCGTTTTCACTTTAATGCACACAATTTAGTGGTGTATGGTAAGGATGGAGATAATTACCTTATTAGTGATCCTGTAATGCAGGAAGTAACTACATTATCTTCTAAGGAATTAGAAAAAGTACGTTTCGCTAAAGGTCCTTTTGCACCAAATGGACATATTTATTATCCGACAGAATTACCAAACGATATAGATCTTAAAAAAGCAATTACTAAAGGAATAAAACAAGCATATAGACATATGTTAGCACCAGTTCCTATTGTTGGATTTAGAGGAATTAGGTTTGTGGCCAAAAGAATTCGAAAATGGCCGGATAAAATTGGTATAAAAAAGACAAATCATTACTTGGGTCAATTGGTCCGAATGCAAGAAGAAATAGGAACTGGAGGTGGAGGTTTTCGATTTATTTTTGCTGCTTTTTTACAGGAAGCATCGGTGATTATGGAAAACCCTCGTTTAGCTGAATTATCTAAAGAAATGACGGTAATAGGAGATCAATGGAGAGATTTTGCAATTGATGCTTCTAGACTTTATAAAAATAGAAGTAGAGAAACGGATGCTTATAATAAAATTGCTGATAAACTAGATGCTATTGCATTAGCTGAAAGAGCATTCTTTTTGGATCTTAAGAAAGCAATTAAATAACTGCGAATGGATAAAACTCCTCTTATTGACATAAAAAATATCTCTAAACAATATAAAGGAGCTGCATTTCTTTCATTAGATAAGGTGAACTTACAAATAAAATCCGGAGAAGTATATGGACTTCTTGGACCTAATGGAGCAGGAAAAACTACATTAATATCCATTTTATGTGGATTGATTAAACCCACTTCAGGAGAAGTGCTAATTTCTGGAAATAGTTTTAAAACACACGCAAAAGATATTCAAAAATCCATAGGGGTTGTACCTCAAGAATATGCATTATATCCCAAGTTAACTGCTAAGGAGAATTTGTTTTATTTTGGAAGTATGTTTGGAATAAAAAAATCCGAACTTACACCAATAATCAAATCTCATTTAGATCAATTAGGGTTGTTGCCTTTTGCGGATAAAAAAATTAAAACGTTTTCAGGAGGTATGAAAAGAAGGGTGAATCTGATTGCAGGGATACTACATAACCCGATGTTGTTGTTTTTAGATGAACCTACCGTTGGAGTAGATGTTCAATCTAAACAAGCGATTACTACTAAACTTATAGAACTCAATCAGTCAGGAACAACTATAATTTATACGTCCCATCATTTAAGAGAAGCACAAGATTTGTGTTCTATGGTTGGGATTATTGATTCAGGAAAAATTATTGCAGAAGATACACCGTCTAAATTGATTAAGAATACTAAGGAGGCTAGGAACTTAGAAGATGTATTTATAGAACTTACAGGTAGAGAACTTCGTGACTATGCATAGATTTTTAGCATCCATAAAAAAAGAATTTTTGTTGCTCCTAAGAGATCCTGGAGGATTAATTATTCTGTTCTTAATGCCGATTGTTTTAGTAGTTACTGTTACATTAATTCAAGATGCGACATTTAAATCTGTATCCAGTAGTTCAATAGAAATACTACTGGTTGATAAAGATAATGGGAAGTTATCGGCTGAAATCCAAAAGAGTTTTTCTGAAATAGAATTTTTGGAACCTGTTTCTAAGATAGATAATATATCATTAACAGAAGAAAAAGCAAGACTTTTGGTAGCTTCTGGAGATTATCAGTTAGCTGTTGTGATACCAGAGGGGTTAAGTAAAGAACTCCAAAACCAAATAGATAAAAATATTTCTAAAATACTCGAAGAGTTCGAAGGTTCTGTAGATTCTTTGAAAACAGCTGACGTTACAGAAACGTTACCGGATAATAAAGTCGTAAAGCTTTATTTCGATCCTATTACTCAAGAAACCTTTAGAAGTTCTGTGATATTTGCGGTTGATAAGTTGGTGGCGAGTATAGAAACTAAATCAATTTACGAAGCTTTTGAAAAAGAATTAGGAGAGTCAAAAAGTCTTAAGTCTTTTAATAGAGATACTTTTGTTAAATATGATCAGATAAATCCATCTTTATCCGGAGAGTTGATTATTCCAAATTCTGTTCAACATAATATCCCAGCTTGGACCTTGTTCGCAATATTTTTCATGATTTTACCTTTATCATTAAACCTTGTTCATGAAAAAGGACAAGGAACATTTGTTCGATTGCAAACAACACCGATTAATTACGCAACTATTATTGGAGGAAAGGCATTTCTGTTTTTATTGGTTAGTCTTTTGCAATTTACATTAGTTTTGTTATTAGGGCTTTATGTGTTTCCTAAATTAGGTCTTCCGGTTTTGGATTTAGGGAATAATCTAGGTTTACTATACGTGGTAGCGCTATCTTCTGGATTGGCGGCAATAGGATTAGGAGTGTTGTTGGGTACGGTATTTAACTCACACGAACAGGCAGCACCATTTGGTGCTGTTTTGGTTGTATTACTTGCGGCGATTGGTGGAGTATGGGTTCCTGTGTTTGCAATGCCAGATACGATGCAGATTATAGCCAAAATATCTCCGATGAATTGGGGATTAGAAGCTTTTTATGATTGTTTTTTAAGAAAAGGTAGTCTGATAGATATTCTTCCCGAAATAGGTTTGCTTATTGGGTTTTTTATTAGTACTATCGTAATCGCTATACTATATTATGAAAAGAAAAAAGCGGTCTAAAGAAGTTGTAACCGATATTAAATATGTTCACGAGGTAAGAGTCAGGTTTAATGACTGTGATCCTCTTAGCATTGTTTGGCATGGTATTTATATTACCTATTTTGAAGAAGGTAGAGAAGCTTTCGGTAGAACTCATGGTATTTCGTATTTACATGTAAAGGATAATAATTATGTTACTCCGATTGTTAATTCCAATTGCGATCATAAGTTACCATTAAAGTATGGGGATATTGCTACCGTAGAGACTATATATGTAGATAGCCCAGCTGCAAAAATGATTTTTAGGTACAATGTGTATAACCAGAATAAAGATTTGGTTTGTGTTGGAGAAACTACGCAAGTATTTTTAGATCTGGATGGAAATATGTCTTTAAGTATTCCGGAATTTTTTCTTGATTGGAAACGTAAAGTAGGTTTGTTATGAAAAAAGTCTACATAGTTGCTGATAATATAGTTTCGCCACTGGGTTTTTCTACAGAAGAAAATATAGTAAATCTCCGTAATAATCGTACTGGCATTCAGAAAGTTGAGGATGATTTGATATGGTCTGACGCATTTTATGGCGCCGTAATTAATAATGAAAAGCTTTCTAAAGCTTGGAGTGTAATATCAGGAAACTCTAGCTATACAAAGTTGGAAAAAATGATGTTATTATCTGTTTCTAAACTGCTAAAAGAGAATCCTGGATTAAATATTACTAAAAGTGGAATTGTAATTTCTACAACTAAAGGAAATATTAATAATCTGCGAAGAGATAAAGATGAAAAGGCATATTTAAGTAGCATTTCGAGAACGATTCAGGAGTATTTTAAGTTGGATCATACGCCTAAAGTTTTATCCAATGCTTGTATTTCTGGAGGATTAGCTTTGGCTGTTGGTAAGAGAATGATTCAATCAGGACTTTTTGAAGATGTAGTTGTAATAGGAGGTGATTTACTCTCGGAGTTTACACTTTCTGGTTTCTTTTCTTTTCAAGCGGTAAGTTCTGCACCGTGTAAACCATTTTGTAAAAATAGAACGGGTATTAGTTTGGGAGAAGCTGCAGCCTGCGCCTGGCTTAGTGCTAACAAAGAAAACAATACGGATACCGTAATTAGTATTACCGGAGAGGCTTCTGCTAATGATGCTAATCATATTTCTGGACCTTCAAGAACTGGTGAAGGATTATTTATAAGCATTAGTAAAGCTTTAAAAGAAGCTAATTTAGACAGTGGTCAAATAGATCATATTACCGCACATGGTACAGCGACTCCATATAATGATGAAATGGAAGCTATTGCATTTAATAGAGCTGGGTTGCAAAAGGTACCATTAAATAGCTTAAAGGGGTACTATGGACATACATTAGGTGCTTCTGCTTTGATAGAGAGTATTATAGCTAAACATTGTTTGATTAATAATGAATTATTCGCTTCTTTAGGTTATGAAGAGTTAGGTGTTTCTCAACCGATAAACGTGCTTGCTAAAAATGAAAAGAGAGAACTGAATAAAGTTTTGAAAACAGCTTCTGGTTTTGGTGGTTGTAATGTTGCATTGATTATTGAAAAGGAAGTGCTGTGATAGAAGAAAAGTATTACATATCAGATTTTTGTTTGATTAGAGATAAAAAAGTATTCAAAAATGGGCGCGAGTTATATACCGATTTAGAATCTACAAGTTTAAAGGATTTTGCAAAAGGGGTTTATAAATTTCTAGAGTTAAAATATCCGAAGTTTCACAAAATGGACGAATTATGTAAGCTTGGTTTTTTAGCTTCAGAGGTTTTATTAAATGAGAAAGAAGAAGTAGATCAGGATACCGCTTTAGTTTTATCAAATAGGGCTTCTAGTCTTGATACGGATAGAAAACATCAATTAAGTATTCAAAATAGAGAAGATTTTTATCCTTCTCCTGCTATTTTTGTATATACATTGCCCAATATTATTATGGGAGAAATCAGTATTAAGAATAAAATGAAAAGTGAAAATGCTTTTTTTGTAACAGATAGTTTTGACGCTGATTTTATAACTTCATATTCTAAAATTTTAATGAATACAGGAAAGGCAAGTGACGTTATTTGTGGTTGGGTAGATTTGGATAATGATAAATATGACGTATTTTTGGCTTTTCTTTCAAAAAAAGGTAAAAAAGAGCTAACAAAAGAAGAATTAAATAAATTATATAAGCAATAGTTATGGCTGAATTAAGAGAAGAGCTAAAAGAAAAATTAATAGAGCAATTAAGTCTTGAAGATGTAGAAGTAAGCGAAATAGGAGATGATGATCCTCTTTTTGGTGATGGTTTAGGATTAGATTCTATTGATGCTCTTGAGCTAATTGTATTATTAGAAAAAGACTATGGAATTAAGCTAAAAGATCCAAAAGAAGGTAAAGCTATATTTGAATCGATTAGTGTAATGGCTGATTACATTTCAAAACACCGTACAAAATAATATGAATAAAGGCATTGCCATAACTGGTATGGGGATTATTTCTTCTATCGGAAATACGGTAGAAGAAAATTTGAATGCTTTGAAATCAGTATCTCCTGGAATTTCCAGAATTGAGATGTTGAAAACTCGTCATAAGGATCAAATCATGGTTGGTGAAATTAAACAAACCAATGAAGATCTGGAGAAACAATTAGGGTTAAAAACGTTACATAGTTTTTCTAGAACTGCTATGATAGGTGCTATTGCGGCAAAAGAAGCGTTGCGAGATGCACAGATTTCTGATGTTAACGAATATAGAACTGGTTTTGTTTCAGGAACCAGTGTAGGTGGTATGGATACCACAGAAAAGCACTACCTTGGCTATACAGAAATTGAAGATAATCGAAGATTTATACAGGCGCAACATGCAGGTTTTACTACCCAATCTATTTCTAATCATTTAGGAATCAATGGATATGTTTCTACTATAAGTACTGCTTGTTCCTCTGCGGCAAATGCAATTATGCTCGGAGCAAGAATGATTCAAGCGGGCAAAATAGATCGAATGATTGTGGGAGGAACTGATGCGTTATCTAAGTTCACAATCAATGGTTTTGGTACTTTAATGATCTTGTCGGATTCAGAATGTACACCTTTTGATGATAACAGAAAAGGATTAAATCTAGGAGAAGCTGCAGCATTTTTGGTGCTAGAGAGTGATTCGATTGTAGAAAAAGAAAATAAGAAGGTTTTAGGACGTGTAGCGGGATGGGCTAATGCAAATGATGCTTATCACCAAACTGCATCTTCTTCTGATGGAGAAGGAGCTTTTTTAGCAATGAATGAAGCGCTAAAAGTAGCGGATATAACTGCAAATGAAATTGATTATGTAAATGCCCATGGTACGGCAACTCCTAATAATGATTTATCAGAAGGAGTAGCTATGACCAGAATATTTGGAGAAGAAAAACCCCCTGTATTTAGTTCTACAAAGGCATTTACAGGACATACATTAGCAGCAGCAGGATCTGTAGAAGCTGTGTATTCACTTCTATCTCTTCGTGAAAACTTAATTTTCCCGAATTTGAATTTTAAAAATAAAATGAAAGAGTTTTCATTGGTTCCACAAACAGAATTAGCATCCAAAGAAATGAAAACCATATTATCAAATTCTTTTGGTTTTGGAGGTAATTGTTCCACTTTAATATTTACAAAATAATGAGCGATTGCTATATTAATGGAATAGCCAGTATTTCGGCACAGCCAACAACAGATCCAGAAACATTTTTAGAGGATATAATCTCTCATAAAGAGTCTATATTTAGATCTCATGATCCTAATTATAAAGAATATATTAAACCAGCGGCAATGAGACGTATGTCTAAGTCGGTAAAGATGGGAGTTACAGCCGCTTCTA
Source organism: Aquimarina sp. MMG015 (assembly GCF_018100855.1). Lineage (NCBI taxonomy): Bacteria > Pseudomonadati > Bacteroidota > Flavobacteriia > Flavobacteriales > Flavobacteriaceae > Aquimarina > Aquimarina sp. MMG015. The sequence goes on along the minus strand of NZ_JAGJEB010000008.1, from coordinate 61,086 downwards.
TGGCGTTACATAATTCTGGAATAGAAATGCCTGATGCTATTATTACAGGTACAGGAATGGGATGTAAACAAGATTCTGAAAAGTTTTTAGAAAATGTATTAAATAATGATGAGCAGTTTTTAACTCCAACATTATTTATACAGTCTACACATAATACAGTTGGAGGACAAGTAGCTTTAGGATTAGGTTGCAAAGCATATAATGTTACCTATGTACAAGGTTCTGCTTCTTTTGAGATCTCTGTTATGGATGCGCAATTGATGTTGTCAGAAAAGCCGGAAAAACAAATTCTTGTTGGAGGTATTGATGAAGTAGCTAAAAATTCAACATTATTACATAAATTGGATGGTCAGATTAAAGACGATAATATTGATGTAATTAACTTGTTAAATTCTAAAACGACTGGAACAGTAAATAGTGAAGGATCTACATTTATGGTTTTGGGTTCTGATAAAACTGAAAAAAGTCTTGCAAAAATTATTGATGTAGAAACCCTTAGTAAAGGTTCTTCAGATGATATTAAAACATCAATAATATCATTCATTTCTCGACATGATATAAGTATCGAAGATATCGATGCTGTGGTATTAGGAAATAACGGGGATATTAATTTTGATCATTATTACGAAAATTTGCAAACTTCGATTTTTTCTGATAAAGAGCAGTTGTGTTATAAGCACTTAATAGGAGATTATCCAGTAGCTTCTAGTTTTGGATTTTGGCTTGGTTGTAAAATATTTGAAAACAATCAAGTGCCAAATGTTTTAAAGGTAAATGAAGTTGTTGCTAATAAATATGATACTGTACTTCTTTATAATCAATATCTTGGGAAAAATCATAGTATTGCGTTGTTACAACGATGCTAATAAGAAATTTAGTTAATATTATATCTATAGTCGTTGGTATTTTAATAATAACGGCGATAAGTTTCAATAAGTTACCGATTTGGTCCTTTGTTGTCTTAATATTGCTTTGGGTAGTAATAACCACTTACGGAGTACTTAATATAAAGGCAGGATATTTTCTTAAAAGTTTAAACAATAATCCAACTACAAAAGGAAAAAAGATTGCTATTACCTTTGATGATGGCCCAGATATTAATACAATTAAAATCTTAGAAATACTAGGCAAGTACAATATCAAAGGAACTTTTTTTTGTATTGGACAGCAAGTAGAAAAACACCCCGATATTGTTAAAAAAATTATTAATGAAGGACATATTGTAGGCAACCATACTTTTACCCACGGGAAGTTTATTGATGTATATAGTACGGATAAATTTATTGGTGAAATAGTAGACGCGGATACTGCGATAGAAAAGATTTCTAAAAAAAAACCATTACTTTTTAGGCCTCCTTATGGAATAACAAACCCCAATATCGCTAGAGCTGTTAAAAAGACTGGACATGCTGTTATTGGTTGGAATAAGAGGTCTTTTGATACAACAATTCCTTCTGAAAAAGTGATATTAAAGAGAATAACCAAAAACCTTAAAAATGGTGATGTTATACTTTTGCATGATACAAAGTTGATCACTTTAACAGTATTGGAACAATTGTTGCTATTTTTGCAGAGTAATAATTATACAACCGTTACGATAGATGAATTATTTTCAATACAGGCATATGCTTAGATTTTTATTATTTGGTTTTATTTTACTAAGTGGTTCTTACCTGCAAGCTCAAGAGGTAGAGCTTTCGACATCAGAGATTACATCTTTTAAAAACTCTGTAAGTAAAAGTGCTAAGCAATCAAAAACCATTGTTAACACATTCACACAATTAAAACATATAGATTTTCTTTCTAACGATATAGAAAGTAGTGGTGATCTGTATTTTAAATCACCAAATATTATTAAATGGTCATATACAAGTCCGTATGAATATAGTGTAATTTTTAAAGATAAAAAGTTGTTTATCAATGATGCAGGAAAGAAAAGCGATATTAATTTGGCGTCTAATAAAGTTTTTAAAAAATTAAATGACTTGATAGCAAAGAGTGTTAGTGGCGATATGCTAGATGACACTCAATTTTCCATACGTTTTTTTAAAAACAAAGAACTTTTTATCGCAAAATTATCTCCAATTGATCAAACTTTAAAAAATATGTTTAAGGAGATTGTTTTAAATTTTGAATCAAATAAGTATTTAGTTTCTAGTGTTAAACTAATAGAACCTTCAGGAGATTATACTCTTATCAATTTCGAGAACACATCTGTAAATAAACCTATACCAGATGCGATATTTGCTCATTAGTATATTATGTATATCTGTTTTTAGCTGCAAGGTTGCAACTGTAGAAAATTTTACAGAATCAGAGGTAAAATCAGGAGATCAAGTCGTTAATCCATATTTTTCGAGCGAAACAGTTGATTATGTTTATAAATCAGATATATCAGTTTATGGAAATGAATTTAGTGGTATTCTTATTTTAAAAAAGATTGCTCCCCAAAAGCATCGTATTGTATTTACATCACAATTTGGGAGTACATTTTTTGATATTGAAATAGATAGTGAATCCTATAAAATTCATTCAATTATAGAACAACTTGATAGAAAAATTATCTTAAATACCTTAATAAAGGATTTTACATTATTGGTAAAAGAAAAAGGTATGGCTGTCCAAAGATATCATAATGATACTTATAATGTTCTGAAAAATGAGAAAGGGAAGTACAGTAATTATTATTTTTACAATCTATCGGATCAGAAATTAGATAAGATAGTTAATACCACAAAGAGAAAAGAAAAAGTGATCGTACTGTTTAATGATATCGCAGAGGATCATTTAGCGAAGAATATATATATTGATCATAAAAATATTCAATTGAATATCGAATTAAATTTCTTAAAAAAATAACATGCTAATAGCTGATTTATATAAAATTAACGAAGATTCTGTAAGGGATGGTATACAAACTACGACCATTACTTTAAATCCAAAAAATAAGATCTTTAAAGGTCATTTTCCGGGCAATCCAATTACGCCAGGAGTTTGTACTTTGCAAATCATTAAGGAGTTAACAGAAAATAGACTGGATTGTCGCTTGTTTATGAAAAAGACTTCTAATGTGAAGTTTATGGCAGTGATTAATCCAGAAAAAACTCCTGATTTAGTAATAGTGAATGATTTTAAGGATTCTGAAGAAGAGATTAAGGTAAAGAGTACCGTAAAATATGATGATACCACAGCGCTAAAAGTGGTGTTGACTTTTGTTAAATTATAATATATAGAGTATGAAATTTTTAGTATTGTTTATGAGTCTGTTTTTTGTAAATACCAGCACTGTTGATATTACAGAAGTAAGAAATTTATATAGACATGCTAAAGATACAAAAGAGAATACAGATAAATTTTTTGAAACTACACAGAAAATAAATTTCGAAAATAAACCTGTTTTATCCGCGTATCACGGATGTGCTTTAACTTTAAAAGCATCTTATGCAGACAGAAAACTGGATAAAATTTCCTTTTTTAGAAAAGGTAAAAAGTTAATCGAAACTGCTATTGAGGCCGAACCCAATAATATTGAGCTCAGAATGATAAGATTGAGCGTGCAAACCAGTGCTCCCAAGATCACTAGATATTATAAAGATATAGATGAAGACAAGGATTTTTTGACTAATAATGTGGAAAAAATATCATCTCCTAAATTAAAAAAATTCATCAAGGGTTTTATGTCCACTTCCAGCGTTTTTAAGAAATGATTCAAATAAAAAAGTAGGGTTTTTTATGGGTTCAGTGTTTTAGTTTATAGATACTAATCATAACTAAAACATAAATGAAGAAAACGCCCTTTCTGATTATTGCTACTTTAAGCTGTTGTTTATTAACGGCTCAAAATTGGAGAAATTCACCGTCTCATGATGAGAGTAATTATTTTGATATTGTTCGTGAGAAACGACAAGAATATAGTTCTATAAATAAAAGCAGGACAAGAGTTGATAGAAAAAAAATAAAACAATTTGAGCGTTGGGCTTATTATTGGGAAAGACGTATAAATGAAGATGGCACTTTTCCAGACCCAATGAAAACTTATAATGAATGGGATAAGTATCAAGAAAATAATCCGATTCAAAAAAATACAAATAATGCTAACTGGACACTAGTAGGTCCCAAGGTTATTCCAGATTCTGAAACTACTTTTTATGCAGGAATGGGAAGGCTAAATGTAGTTACGTTCAATCCTAATGATTTAGATGAAATATGGGTAGGTTCTCCTGGAGGAGGAGTTTGGAGATCTAATGATTTTGGAAATAATTGGATGCCTAAAGGGGATAATATCCCTAATCTTGGAGTTTCTGATATCGTTTTTGATCCTACCAATAGCGATATAATGTATTTGGCAACTGGAGATTTTGATGGATTTCAGAACAATTCTATTGGAGTATTGAAATCCACTGATCATGGAGAATCTTGGCAAACAACAGGACTTAATTATGAGGTTAAAAGAACACGACAAATCGCACATTTATTAATTGACCCTAATAATACGAATACGATTTTTGCAACTACGGATAGAGGTATTTATAAGTCTACAGATGCAGGAGCTAATTGGGTTGTTAAAACAGCTACAGCTCGTTTTAATGATATTATGTACAAAGAAGGATCTACGTCTACGTTATTTGCAACGAACGGTTCGAGTACCAACTTTTATATTTCTACTGATAATGGAGAAACTTGGACAACATCATCTACAGGACTAACAAATGGAGGACGTTTTGATATTGCCACAACAGCAAGTAATCCAGAGTTTTTGATGGGAATGAATAATGGAACTATTTATAGATCTACAGATGGAGGAACATCTTGGTCTACAGTATCGTCACCAGCCACATTGAGTACACAAGGAGGATATAATCAAACAATTTTGATTGCACCAGATGATGCTAATCTCGTTATTGTTGGTGGAGTAGATGGATGGAGAAGCACTGATGGAGGTTCTAGTTGGGAAAAATATTTAGATGGATATTGGGTGCCTGGAACACCATTTTTTTATGTGCATTCTGATCATCATGATTTAGAATTTTTACCAGGAAGTAGTACTGAGGTGTTTTCAGCAAATGATGGAGGGTTATTCGTAGGTAATATAAGAACTAATGATCCTTGGTTAGATTTATCTTCTGGATTGTCAATTACACAATATTATAAAGTTGCTGGGACTCCGCAGAATGCCGATTTTTTATTAGCAGGAGCGCAAGACAATGATATAACACAGTATAATGGAATTGATTGGATTAACAGAAATTATGGAAGTGATGGTGTAGAAGCATTATGGAATTACAGTGATTCAAATGTAGCATATACTTGTAGTCAAGTGGGGTATGTAGAACGTACTACAGATGGTTGGGCAACTAGAACTACAGCACTTAATACACCTAGAGGAGCACGTTTTGTTTGGCCTTTAGAAATTGATCCTACGGATCCCAATACAATTTATGGAGGATTCGGAAATATTTATAGTTCTTCTAATTCGGGAGATGATTGGACAAATATGAATTCTCCTGGAGGTGCTCCAACGGCAATTACGATTGCACCTTCTAATAATCAGGTGCTTTATGTAACTGATGGAAATGGAGTTTACACTACAGCTAACGGAGGAACAGATTGGAATACATTAACACTACCTGTAGCGGGTAATGTAACCAGTATTGCGGTAAACTCAACGGATCCTACAGAACTTTATATTTGCTACGGTAGATATAATGACGGTAATAAGGTTTTTAGATCGAATAATTCCGGAACTACTTGGGAAAATATTTCTGGCACTTTGCCCAATGTTCCAATGCATAAAATTTTATTTTTAACAGGAGGAGATGGTGATCTTTTTCTTGGGTCTGATATTGGAGTTTTTCATAGAAATAATACTGGTACAGATTGGCAAATTTATGGTCAAGGTTTACCAAATGTAATATCTAATGATTTAGAAGTACATTACGGAACAGATAAGTTACGGGTGGCTACTTATGGACGCGGTGTATGGGAGGTTTCTATTGCATCTAATCAATTAGGAATTGGAGAGTTCGAAGACCCTAATGTGCTAACGATATTTCCTAATCCTTCTAATGGTGTATTTACACTAAAACTAGTGGATTTTAATAATGAGTCTGAAATTACCATATACAATATTATTGGAGGAGTTGTAAAAAGCTTTAAAACAAATGAAATTACAAATACTGTTGATTTATCGTCTTATAGCGCAGGTGTTTATCTTGTTGATATGAGAAACAATAATAAGAGGATAGTAAAACGAGTAATCCTTAAATAGTTTAAAATAAATAATTTTTAACCGGTACGAAATGTCTATTTTCGTACCGGTTATTAATATTTGTAAAAATAAAAATGAAGTATATTTATATAATACTAGGGGTAATTATATGTTTTTCAACAATATCTTGTAAAAAAGAAATCTCTCTTATTTCATCAGTAAAGGAAACGGTTATACGAGGTGTACCTTCAAAGCATCCTTATATTCAGTATAAGCTAGAGTTTGAAGTCTTACAAGAAGACGCTCAAATAAAAATACAGCAGATTACTTTTCCTCTTTTAGGAATTCAAAATGATGAATTGAAATATGATATTATGGATTTGAAATCCAACCTTATTGTTTCTGAAATTAATGGAAAGGGGAGATATGTAATAAACATTATTCCTAAAAGTAGTGCGCAAGGTATTGTTCGTACCAAGAAATTGGATGAAATAGAGATATCTTGGTTATTAAATAATGTTTTGAAAAAAACAAAAATTTCTTCTTTTGTTGAAAAAACGAAGAGAATTAGATAAGATTTATAGCAGTTTAATAGCAGCATGTCCTATTTTTGCAACTGAAAAAATAGCACTGTGACTGAAACTACTTTATATGATACTCGTTTCGAGACACTAAATTGTTGTGTTTTCATACCCACATATAACAATCAGAATACTTTGGATAGAGTTATCCAAGGAGTAATGAAATACACGGATCGTATCATTATAATTAATGATGGTGCTACAGATAATACTTCTCGTATTTTAGAAAATTACCAGAATCAATTTACTATTATAACTTTTCCAGAAAATAAAGGAAAGGGGATGGCGCTTAGAGAAGGGTTTAAGCAAGCGAGTAAATCGGGGTATGCTTATATGATTACTATAGATAGTGATGGACAACATTTTCCTAGCGATTTACCACTGTTTTTAGATCAATTAGAGAAACAGGATAAAAACAGTTCTTTGCTGTTAATAGGATCAAGAGATATGGATGATCCTTCAGTGCCAGGGAAAAGCAGTTTTGGAAATAAATTTTCTAATTTTTGGTATTATATAGAGACGGGCATAAAACTGAAGGATACACAGTCTGGATATCGATTGTATCCAATTAAAGAGATTGCTAAGCTTAAACTTTTCACTACAAAATTCGAATTAGAGATAGAAGTAATCGTTAAGTTGGCTTGGAGAAATGTAGAAGTTCGTAATATACCAGTGCAGGTGTTATACGATGAAACCGAAAGAGTATCTCACTTTAGACCATTTAAAGATTTTACGCGTATTAGTATTCTTAATACATGGTTGGTTACTTTGACCTTGTTTTTTTATTTACCAAAACGGCTTATTAATAGAGTAAAAAAAAAAGGATTTAAGCAATATTGGAGAGAAAATGTTTTAAGGAGTGATGATCCGCCAATAAAAAAATCAAGTGCAATAGCTTTGGGTCTTTTTATTGGGATAGCACCTTTGTGGGGTTTTCAAACGATTTTAGTCATATCGCTTGCTATCGCTCTTAAATTAAATAGAACTATTGCCTTTTTGTTTTCTAATATTAGTATTCCTCCATTGATTCCTTTTATTATCTATGGTAGTTATCAGATAGGAGCAGTTGCAATGGGTAAAGAAATGGATGCAACTTTAAATATTGAAGATATAAAATCAGGAACCGATGTTTTTAAAAGTTTAGGTCAATATGTCTTAGGAAGTTTTATTTTGGCAACATTAGTTTCATCAATTTCAGGAGTCATTGCGTATTTGTATTTTAGCTCTCGGAAATCTAAAAGCAATGCAATAGATGCATAAATTATTTCTCTCATTATATCAATATATAAAACAGAATAGATTAGTTGCTTGGCCAATAATTATAGGCTGTATTACAATATTTGCCTTTCTGGCAAGCCGTATAGGTTTTGAGGAAGATATTACTAGATTAATTCCTAACAGTGATAAATCAGAGGTTACACAAAAAGTTTTAAAAACGGTCTCGTTCTCCGATAAAATTGTAGTCAATATTGCTAACAAAGGGGAGAATCCTGATGATCTTACAGAATACGCTACGACCTTTATTGATTCTATAAACACGCATCTTTCTAAATATGTAAAAAAAATACAAGGCAAAGTAGGGGATGATAATGTGATGGAATTATACGATTTTGTATACGATCACCTTCCCTTTTTTCTTACTAAAGATGATTATGACAATTTAGATAAAAAGGTTAACCCAGATTCTATTGCTAGGGTTATAGAGAGTAATTATAAATCTGTGATTTCTCCAGCAGGTGTTGTTACTAGGAAGTATATTGTGAAAGATCCTTTATCGTTAACACCTATAGGACTCCAAAAGCTTGCACAACTTCAGTTAGGAGATAATTATGATCTATACAATGGTTTTTTAATTACTAAAGACAGGAAAAATTTGTTGTTATTTCTTACTCCTGCTTTAGCAACAAATGAGACAGGAGAGAATACTATTTTTGTAGAGAAGTTAAAAAAAATCACTAACAACCTTAATGAGAAGCATTCCGAAACAACCAATGCTACTTTGTTTGGAGCTACGTTGTATGCAGTAGCTAATGCTAAACAGATAAAAGGCGACATACAACTCACAGTTAGTATTGCTATGACGATACTGTTGTTGATACTAATTTTCTTTTATCGTAAGTTAGCAGTACCACTTATTATTTTTGCACCTACTATATTTGGTGCTACTGTAGCTATTGCTTTATTATACTTGATCAAAGGAAAAATTTCCGCTATATCCTTAGGTATAGGTTCTGTTTTGTTGGGAATTACACTGGATTATTCCTTGCATATTCTTACACATTTTAGGAATAATAATAATGTGAAAGAATTGTATAAAGATGTTTCTATGCCCGTAATAATGAGTAGTCTTACTACAGCAGTTGCATTTTTATGTTTAATTTTTGTAAAATCCGAAGCGTTAAATGATCTTGGGATTTTTGCAGCAATAAGTGTAGTTGGGGCATCTGTTTTTGCATTAATTTTTATACCACAGGTATATCGTTTTTCAGAAAGTAAAAAGACAAATAGAAAAACTTTTATAGATAAAATATCTCAAATAGATTTTCATAAAAATAAAGTTTTAATTTCCATTATAAGTATTGTGTTTATTGTCGGATTATTTCTTTTTCATAAAGTTGGCTTTAATACAGATTTGAGTACCATGAATTATCAACCGGAAGAGTTGGTGGCTGCAGAGGAAGACCTGGATAGAATAAACAATAACAAAGCAAAATCAATTTATCTAGTTTCTTATGGTTCTTCATTAAATGAAGCTTTAAACGCAAATAATAAATTATTTGAAACTCTTGATCAAAAGAAATCAAATAATGAATTAATAAACTTTAGCTCCGTTGGAGGAATTGTGTTATCTAAGGAAGCTCAAATAGAGAAAATAGCTCTTTGGAATGAGTTTTGGACAAAAAAACGTAAAGATTCTTTAACCAATTTATTAATAGAAAAAGGGAAGGTTCTTGGTTTTAAACCAGAGACATTCACTCAATTTTATACAGCATTAAATAAAGAAATTAACCCAATTGGTTTTAACGAATATCAAAATATTAAAGAACTGTACCTCGATGAATTTGTAACTAGTGAAAAGGATTTTTCTACTGTTGTTTCGGCAATTAAAGTTGATCATCAAAAAGCTGATGAGATTAATGCCTCACTTAATAAGATTCCCAACACCGTAGTTATTGATAGGAAACAGTTGAATGAGAATTTGTTAGGGAATCTAAAGAATGATTTTAATTCATTGATTGGGTATTCCTTAATAGCTGTAGTCCTATTACTGTTGTTGTTTTATAAAGACCCAATGCTTGCTTTGGTTACTGCATTACCTATTGCTATTACGTGGGTAATTACATTGGGAGTAATGAAAATGCTAGGAATTGATTTTAATATTTTTAATGTAATCATTTCTACATTTATTTTTGGATTGGGTGTAGATTACAGCATTTTTATAACGAACGGACTTATAAAGGAATATACGTATGGGGTTAAGGAACTTTCGACCTATAAGACCTCTATTTTGTTATCCGTAATTACTACTATTTTAGGAGTTGGGGTTTTGATCTTTGCAAAACATCCTGCTTTACGTTCTATATCTACGGTATCCTTAATTGGTATTCTATCGGCAGTGTTGGTTTCATTTACTATCCAGCCAATGTTATTTAGAGCGTTTATTACTAATCGAGCAAGAAAAGGATTAACTCCGCTTAGAATTCGTCAAACATTATGGTCAATATTTAGTTTTGGGTATTTTATTATTGGCGGATTTATAGTTTCCGTAGTGAGTAGCCTTATTATTCCGTGGTTTCCGGTGAGCAAGAAAAAGAAAATGGCTGTTTTTCATAAAGTGGTTTCTAAGTTAATGGGATCTGTATTATATTCTAATCCTTTTGTAAAAAAACGTATATATAATCCGGAAAACGAAGATTTTAGTAAGCAATGTATTATTATAGCAAACCATTCATCTTTCTTAGATATCATTTCTATAGGGATGTTATACCCTAAGTTGATCTATTTAGTGAAAGATTGGGTTTATGATAATCCAGTTTTTGGTAGGGCTGCAAAATTAGCTGGATTTTACCCAGTTTCTTCTGGTATAGAAGGAGGGGTTGAACACTTAAGAGAAAAAGTCAAACAAGGATATTCTTTAATTGCATTTCCCGAAGGAAGCAGAACAGAAACCGCTAAAATGAGTAGATTTCATAAAGGATCCTTCTATCTAGCTCAAGAGCTAAATTTAGATATACTACCAGTTGTTATTCATGGCAATTCACAGGTTTCTCCTAAGGGGGATTTTATTATTCACGATGGAGCTATTCAATTAAAAATATTACCAAGAATTCAATTAGATAATAAAGAGTTTGGAGATGGGTATACAGACAGAACTAAAAAAATAAGTTCGTATTTTAAAGAGCAATATGCCACTTTACAAAATGATCTGGAAGGAATTGATTATTATAAAAAAGCATTATTAAATAACTATAGATACAAGAGTTGTTTTGGAGAAGTAAAAATTGATTACTTAGCAAATAAGGAACAATATTATAAAACAGCGAGTTTTATAGAGCAAAAAGATCGTGTGATTTGTTATAGTGATGATTATGGTCAATTTCTTTTACACCTAGCTTTTAAAAGGCCGTATGCTAAATTAAAAGGAATTTTAACTAAACCTCAGAAATTGAGTGTGGCAAAAAACTGTTATACAACGGTTAGGAATAAAATAGAATTTGTGGCTGATGAAGATTTGACATCGACAAAATTTGATGTACTTTTGTTACATACAACTACACCATTACAACCACAACATTTAAAGAATTTAGTGTCAGAGGATATTACAAGAATTATTGTTACCTCTGAAGATAATTTGTTTTTCGAATCATTGAAAACTACATTTAAGGTAGTTGTTCAAGAGTTTGGATTAACAGTTTTGAATAGAATATAGCACATGCAAGAAAAATTTGATGTCATTATCATTGGGAGTGGATTAGGTGGATTGGTTTCTGCAAACATTCTTGCTAAAGAAGGTAAGAAAGTATGTGTATTAGAAAAGAACAATCAATTCGGAGGAAACTTACAGACTTTTGTTAGAGATAAAAGTATTTTCGATACAGGAATTCATTATATAGGCGGTTTAGATAAAGGCCAGAATCTATATCAGTATTTTAAGTATTTAGATATTATGGATGATCTAAAACTTAAAAGAATGGATATCGATGCGTATGATGTCATTACTTTTGATGATGACGAATTTGAATACCCACATGCACAGGGATATGATAATTTTGTAAAACAGCTAGTAAAGTTTTTTCCAGAAGAAAAAAAAGGGATTCAAGAGTATGTAGATAAGGTAAAAGATACTTGTTATAGATTTCCATTGTATAATTTAAATGAAGGAGATCGATATTATGGAGAAGATCTATTAACACTAAAGGCCAAGGATTATATAAATAGTATTATTAAAGATCCAAAATTAAGAGCTGTACTCGCTGGTTCTAATTTGTTATATGCAGGAGACCCAGAAAAAACACCATTTTATGTTCATGCATTATCGGTTAATTCATATATGGAAAGTGCTTGGAGATGTATTCAGGGAGGAAGTCAGATAGCTAAGTTATTAGTAAAAAGATTTAGAGCACTTGGAGGTAAAATTTACAAATACCAAGAAGTAAATAAATTTAATTTCGAAGAAGATCAATTAGTTTCTGTATCCACTACCAAAGGAGATACTTTTTATGCAGATAATTTTGTCTCTAATGTAGATCCAAAACTTACATTACAGATTGTTGGTAAAGAAAGATTTAGAAAATTATATTATAAGAGAATTCAGAATACAGAAAGTATAATTTCTTCTTTCAGTTTATATATAGTTTTCGAAAAAGGAACATTTCCTTATATCAATAAAAACTACTACCATACTAAAACATTTGATCAAGTATGGACCACTCAGGATTATGCCGAAGAGAATTGGCCAGAAGCATATATGTTTACGACCAATGAAGATCTCAAAAACCCAGGTTATGCAGAAAATTTGACTTCAATTGCTTATATGCGATTCGATGAAATGGAACCTTGGAGTCATACCTTTAATACTGTTGCAGAAAAGAATGATAGAGGAGAAGATTATGAAGCATTTAAGCAACGCAAAATTGAAGCTTATTTAAAAGAAATTGAAAAAAAATACCCAAATATCAGATCCTGCATTAAATCTATTCATACTTCTACACCACTTTCTTATAGAGATTATATAGGCTGTTATGAGGGTTCTATGTATGGTTTTGTAAAGGATGCAGATAATCCAATGAAATCCTTTTTATCACCAAGAACTCGGATTCCTAATTTGTTATTTACTGGTCAAGGATTAAATATGCACGGAGTGCTGGGAGTAACGATAAGCGCAGTAGTTACTTGTGGAGAATTAGTGGGTAAAGAACATTTATTACAAAGAATAAAAGATACTTTGGCAGAAAAAGAATTATCCGAGTCATAATGAAAAATATTTGCTATCATATTTTCTTTATATCTATTGTCATCTTGTTTTCTTCCTGTGGTGTTAAGAAATCATTGGCTGCAAAACCAGATATTTCTGGAATAGAAAATGTCGATACTACTCGGATAAAACACAGTGAAACTTTTTTTACATTAAACAATAATCTGCTTAGAAAGAATAAACAAGGATTATGGGAAATGTATTTAGAAGGTAAGCCACTCGAACGAGGAGTTGCAGCAGGAAGTTTGAGTCGAGAATTGATTAAAATTCAAGAAGATGCTTTTATCGGCAAAATAACTGAATTGATTCCTTCAGAAAGTTACCTTAAATTCTTGAGTAAAATTGTAGCTTGGTATAATCGAAAGTTACATTTGAATGTTCCAGAAGAGTACAAAACAGAAATTTATGGAGTTTCCAGATATGCATCGAATGATTATAATGATTTTGCGGAACCTTATGTAAGAATGTTATATGCGCACGGAGCGCATGATATCGGGCACGCATTACAAGATTTGATGTTAGTCGGTTGTACGTCTTTTGCCGCTTGGGATGACAAAACAGTTGATGGAAAATTGTTAATAGGACGTAATTTTGATTTCTATGCGGGAGATGACTTTTCTAAAGAAAAGTTAGTGACTTTTATGAACCCTTCTGAGGGTTATAAATTTATGACTTATGGATGGGCCGGAATGATGGGAGCACTATCAGGAATGAATGAAGAAGGACTAACGGTTACTATTAATGCAGGTAAATCTAAAATTCCATTGATAGCAAAGACCCCAATATCGATTCTAACAAGAGAGATTTTACAATATGCGTCTACTATCGATGAAGCTATCGAAATAGCAAAGAAAAGAGAAGTGTTTGTTTCAGAATCTATTATGATTGGTAGTGCTAAGGATAAAAGGGCCGCACTGATAGAAGTTTCTCCTGATAATTTTGGAGTGTATAAGGTACCAAATACAAACCAATTGATTTGTTCTAATCATTTTCAGAGTGATTCTTATACACAAGATAAACGCAATCAAAAAGCTATAGAAGAGAGCCATTCTTTTTATAGATATCAGCGAATGACAGAGTTACTATCCGAAAATGATAAGTTAACTCCTGAAAAAGCAGTAGCAATATTGAGAAATAGAGATGGTCTTGATGATAAATTGATAGGATACGGTAATGAAAAGGCATTGAATCAGATGCTAGCACACCACGGTATTGTTTTTCAACCTGAAGAACGTAAAGTATGGGTTTCTACCAATCCATATCAGATGGGAGAATTTGTAGCCTATGATCTTGATGATGTTTTTGGAAGAATGAAACAACAAAAAGAAGAAATAGTGATTGCTACAGAATCTTTAAATGTTCCCGAAGATCAGTTTATTTATACTAAAACATATGCCAATTACGAAGCATTTAGAATATTAAGTAGAAAAATTGAAAGCGCTATTGATAATGAAGAAAAGATTTCAGAAGACGAACTTTTAAGATTTCAAAGCTTAAACTCTAATTATTGGGCGACGTATTATATACTAGGAGAATATTATTATGTGCAAAAAAAATATAAGAAAGCTTTGATAGCTTTTAAACAAGCACAGAAAAGAGAGGTAACTACAGTTCCTGATGTAAAGAATATAGAGAAATACATTAGGAAGTGTGAACGAAAAATATAAGTTAATGACTCAACATATAGAACAATCTACACCAGCGGAAATATCGAATCTTCAGAATGAAAAACTTCTTGAGTTAATCGATTTTGTTATTCAGTATTCTCCGTATTATAAAAGATTGTTTGCTAATCTAGGTATTTCTAAAGAAGATATCCAAACCGTTGATGATCTTAAAAAACTTCCTATTACTACTAAGGATGATTTACAGGCGTATAACGATGATTTTTTATGTGTTCCTAAATCAGAAATTGTAGATTATGTAACTACTTCTGGAACCTTAGGGAAGCCGGTTACGTTTGCACTAACGGAGAAAGATCTACAAAGATTAGCGTATAATGAAGCAACTTCTTTCGAAACAGCAGGAGTAACCAAAACAGATGTGGTGCAGTTGACTACTACTTTGGACAGAAGATTTATGGCGGGTCTTGCATACTTTTTGGGAACCAGAAAGTTAGGAGCAGCAATGGTTCGTGTAGGATCAGGAATTCCAGAATTACAATGGGATTCTATAGAGCGTTTTCAGTCTACTTATTTAGTGGTAGTGCCTTCTTTTTTACTAAAGTTAATTTCCTATGCGGAAGCCCACGGGATTGATTATCAAAATTCTTCGGTTAAAGCTGCGATTTGTATCGGAGAACCTTTAAGAGATCAGGATTTTAATTTAAATACTTTAGGCAGTAAGATTAAAGAGAAGTGGGACATAGATTTATATTCTACTTATGCATCTACAGAAATGAGTACTGCATTTACTGAATGTGCAGAACATAGAGGAGGACATCATCGCCCAGAGCTTATTATCGCAGAGATTTTAGATGAAGATGGTAATGCAGTAGAAGAAGGTGAAGTAGGAGAGTTAGCGATTACTACCTTAGGTATTGAAGCGATGCCTTTATTACGATATACTACTGGTGATATGGTACAAGCACATCATGAGCCTTGTAACTGTGGTAGAACAACCATGCGTTTAAGTCCAGTTTTGGGTAGAAAGAAGCATATGATTAAGTATAAAGGGACTACTTTATATCCGCAAAGTGTGATCGAGGTACTCACAAGTTTTGAAGGATTGGGAATGTATATAATTGAAGTAGTTATTGGCGACTTAGGAACCGATAAATTATTGATTCATATTTCAGATTCTCTAAGTGCTTTACGACAAAAAGAGTTAAAAGAACATTTACGAGCAAACCTTAGAGTAGTACCAGATCTGGTATTGAACTCTAAAGAAGCATTAAAAGCTAAAAAATTCCCAGAGATGAGTCGTAAACCAATTTCTTTTATAGATTCTAGAGAAACTACCCATAGTTCCTGAAAGTTATTGTTATTTATTTGATTTTCAGTTAGAAGAAGGGTTTTGTTATATGAAGTAAATAATTTTTTCATATTTACTTCACGATTTAAGTTGTATTTATTATAAATTTAGGGACATTTAATTTAAATCTATTTTATTAGAGTTATCTACTAAAAGATTTTGTTAGATGTTTATTTACATACCCATACTCCATATTTTGTAAGCTTATTTTAATCATATTACTAATTTAAAAGGAAAACAAAAATGAATTCTGATTTACAAAACACAGTAACACTTGAAACTGCAAAAGAATGGACAACCGCTTGGAGAGAAAAGTACCAAGATCCTAAAAATCCACAAGTAAATCCGTGTAATGCTTTTTTAATGCCCGCAGTCGATTTGATAGAGGTTCTAAACGAAATGGGATTGCTAAGTGATAAAGTAGCAAAAAAAGCGCAGCAAAAGGCTTGTCTTAACGGTAGGAAAGTAAGAGCTTATATGGCAATTGGTAATGATAGTCCAGATGAAACTCCTGAAGAAAAGTTATTAGTTGTAGGAACTAAGTACAATCGAAAAACAAGAGTATATCAAGATATCATTAATGAAGAAATTGATGGGGATAAGGTAAAATTAAACTTTTTTGGAGATCCTATTATTAGTAGTGGAATTTATGATTTCACGAGCCCGTGTCCACCAGATTGTGATGTTGAGAGTCCTTTAAATTAAATGCCTTAGAAATTTAATTTTATTATTAATTTAAATCAATAACAAAATGAATCAAGATAACGAAAATACAATCTCTAAAGATACTGGAACACAGTGGACTGCTAATTGGAGATCTCAGCACCCCAATACAGTAAATGCTTTTTTGATACCTGCTGTAGATTTTGTAGAAGTATTAAATGAAATTGGTGTATTAGATGATGCCGCGGCTGCTCAAGCTCAAACAAATGCTAATAATTTAAATTCTAAAATAAGAGGATATTTAGCGATTGATGATAGTAATACAGAAAAAATAATTTTTGTTGGAACTGAAAATGTAGATGGAATAAATAGAGATATTATAGATGGTACTATTGATGGTACTACTCCTACTACATTAAAATCATCGGCGTCAAACTCTTCTACAAGCGGAGTATATGATTTCACTAGTCCTTGTCCGCCAGATTGTGATGAAAATAGTCCTTTAAATTAACTGTTCGATAAGAATGGATTATTTCTTGATACTTAATATATTGACTATAATTTTTCTAATGGTTAATACAATTTTATATTTTAAGAGCTTTGTACCTAGGTACAAAGCTCTTAAAATATTTACAATTTACTTACTAGTAATCTTAATAATACAAGTAAGTTCAATATTAATGGGTAAAGTGTTTCATAGACCAAATCTGTTTTTATCTCATTTTTATTTCATAATTCAATTTGTAGTATTATCATTTTTTTATGTTGAATTATTAAAAAATAAATTCATAACGTATCTATTGATACCAATCCTTTGTTTTTTAACTTATCAATATATAGATGATCCAAGTCTATTTTACAGGTATAATGCAATTGGTATATCAATAACTCAGAGTATTTTAATTATTTACTCTATAATCTATTTGTATAAGTGTTTGCAAGAACAAACTACATTTTTAATTATAAATGTAGGATTGTTTTTGTATTTGATTTCCAGCACTTTAATATTTGCTTCAGGTAATTTGATTTTTGATTTGGATATTTCTGAGTCAATGAACTATTTATTGATTAATACAAATCGTATATTATACTTTTTATTTCAAATCCTAATCTTTATTGAATGGAGAAAGAATTACTACAAGAAGATTCACAGATCATAGTGGTTATTTTGATTGCGATTATGGTATTATTATTAATGGCGGTGTCATTAGTGCTTTTCTTTTTCTTTTCTCGTAAAAAAATAGTTGCAGCAGAGCTAGAAAAAGCCAATATGGCAATCTCTTATCAAAGAGATTTAATCCACGGTACTATAGAAACCCAAGAAGAAGAGCGTAAACGTATTGCGCAGGACTTGCATGACGCTATTAGTGCCAAACTAAATGTGGTTAGTCTTAGTACCAATGTCTTAATAGATGGCAAATTAAATAAAGAAGAACAGGAACAAACATTACAGCATATATTATCAGTTACTACAAAAACTCTAGAAAGTTCAAGAAGATTAGCACATAATTTATTACCTCCAATTTTAGAAAATTTTGGATTGCAAGCTGCAATAGAAGAGCTTTGTGATGAATTTATTAGCAGCAAAAAATTAAAAGTAAATTACACTGTTGTATACCATGATTTTTTTTCTAAAAACAATGAATTGCATATTTTCAGGATTATTCAGGAGTTATTAAATAATTCAGTTCGACACGGTGAGGCGGCTAATGTAGTTTTAAATATTAATGAAGACGATAAAGAACTAATTATAGAATACTCTGATGATGGGAAAGGATTTGATATACAATCCATAAATATAAACAAGGGAATTGGACTTAAGAATATAGAAAGTAGAGTAGAAATACTCAATGGGATACTTTCTTACCAGAGTGAAGTCGGTAATGGAGCAACGTTTACTATTAGCACTAAAAAACCTAAGAAATGAAGAAAGACATTATAAAATTGGCTATTGCTGATGACGAAACATTATTTAGACAAGGGATTACTTTTATTCTGGATAAAGAGAATAATATAGAAATTTGCATACAAGCAGAAAATGGAAATGATTTAGTGAAACAATTAAATCTTTCCAAAGAATTACCAGAGGTCATTTTGATGGATTTAAAAATGCCCGATCTTAATGGAGTAGAAACAACTAAAATTGTTAAAAAGAAATTCCCAGAAATTAAGATCATCGCGCTAACAAGTTATTATAGCAAGCCATTTATCATTAACATGATACAACAGGGAGCTGTTGCTTACCTTGCCAAAAATGCAACACCTACAGAAGTTATAAATACTATAAATCAAGTGGCTATTAAAGGATTCTATTATGATGATAATGTAATGAGCATTTTAGAAGAAGCTTCTTTAAAATCAAAAAAGAAAACCAGAGATAGTGAGTATTTGACCAGCAGAGAAAGGGAAGTTCTAAAGTTGATATGTGAGCAGAAAACAACTACAGAAATTGCAGAACAATTATTTATTAGCCCACGAACGGTAGAAGGACATCGTAATAATTTATTAGTAAAAACAGGATCTAAGAATATTGCTGGTTTGGTAATTCACGCAATAGAGAATCAAATATTTGTGCGTAATGCAGAGCTTTAGTTTAGACTAAATTTTATACTTTTTTACATTTTAAAACTATTTTTTCTTCATTACAATTCGTTGTAAAAAATAGATAGATGTCTCCACCATCTTTAATTTTAAATTTTTTACGAATTTCGGAAACAGTTTCTGGAAAGTTACGTGTAGTAATATTAGCTTTTGTAATTTTTTCCTTCTTCAGTATTTTTTTTTGATAAGGGAACACAGAAAGTATTTCAAAACTCCTTCCAGGAAAATTAATAAGATTATCAGAAGTATATAAATGCGAATGTTGATGGAGTTTTTCTAGGTCAAAACTTTTTGAAACATTATAAAACCCTCCTGATTTCATAATGGCAGCATTAGGCTCATACACGTACTTTTTTGGATTAGAAAATTTAGGTAAAGTATTATTTCCTTCTTTTAATGAAAAATCGAATATCTGATTTTCATTCTTATTGATTTGTATAGTTTTAATTAGGGTATCAGTTTCGATATTTTTCTCTAATACCCAAAGCAACTCTTTTACTTCATTGTTTACCGCAATAACATGAATTTCCTTTACAAATTGTAATGATTTTAATCCAGAATGAATATCGAGTAGAGGAGAAGTTTTGATTAATATGCGATCACTTTTAGAAAATAATAGGTCTAAATTAGATGGAACATCTGGTAAACAATCTTCTAAGAAAAATACTTTTCCTTTGCTATCATGTCTTCTAGATGGATCAATGTAAATCCAATCTACAAACTCTAGTTTTTTTAAAATTTCTAACCCATCACCAGAGTGAGTTTCTATATTGTGAGCATTCAGAGCTCTAAAGTTGTGAGCTGCTATTTCGCTTAAATCTGTATTTAATTCACAATGAATAACTTGCTTTACCTTTTTAGAAAAATAATAGTCATCGATTCCAAAACCTCCAGTAAGATCTATTAAGCTATTGCCGGTAACTAAATTGCTTTTATAAAGTGCCGTGACTTCTGATGAAGTTTGTTCTAAATTAAGGGTAGGAGGATAATAGATATCCTTTGTTTTATACCATAGTGGTAACTTGTCTTTTGTCTTTTGTCTACCATTAATCTGCTGGGCTAATTCTTGTACGCTTATAGTATCATAAGGACTACCGGATAATATAAACTTAGTCAGATCTATTGGTTCGTTGGATTTTTTATAGATAAAATCCTGTACTTCCTTATGTAATACGTTGTTATTCAATCGTTACAATTCTTTAGTTAATTGCTTAACAATTTTATACTCAGATAAAAATTCTTTTGCAATTACCTTAATAGCTGTATAAAAAGGCACAGCTACAATTAGACCTCCAATTCCAAATAATGCACCAAAAATAAGTATAGCAAGGAAAATCTCTAAAGGATGTGATTTTACACTGTTCCCGAAAATCAAAGGCTGATTTAAGAAATTATCAATTAGCTGTATTACGATATATCCTATTAAAATATAGGTTAATTTAGGAAGAATAACGGATTGAAAATCGTATCCCAAATTACTTGTCGCGGCCAAGATTAATACCAAAGCTCCACCAAATAATGGGCCTACGTAAGGTATTAAGTTGAAAATAGCCGCAATTAAAGCAACTGCAATCGCATTGTGAACCCCAAAAATCAATAATAAAATAGTATATAAAACGAATAGTATAAATATCTGTAGTAGCAAGCCAACGAAGTATCTAGATAATAAATCTTTGATTTTATTAAACGCACGCATAAACCTAGTTTCATCTTCTTTTTTGGCAAAAACCATCAAACTTTTTTCCAATAACTTACTGTCTTTTAATAGAAAAAAAGAAATAAATAAGACAGAAAACAACCCGATTAATAAGGCTCCGAAACCACTTAAAAAGGTATTGATAGCATCAGGAATCGCTTTTAAGTCAAAGAACTCCATTAAATCAGTTTGCTTAATTAATTCTATAAAGTTCAGTTTTTCTACGTTAAAATAATCGCTGATCTCCTGGTTTAAACGATCTAGGTCATCTCCAACTTCATTTATATCAATTTCTCCGATCAATTGTCCTTGTTCTGTAATGATAGGCACAAACAAGAGAAATAAACTAAGAAAGAGACCAATGGTGATAAAAAGTGTAAATATTACGGCAAGTGAGTTATTGAATTTTAATCGTCTTTTTAGGAATAACACAAACGGTCTTCCCATTAAAGAAATTACCGCAGCAAAAGTAACATAGAGAAGAATAGATTGTATTTTATATAAAAACCAAAGTAAAATGACTACTCCGACAACGATTCCTAGGGCTCTTAAAATCCCATATGCGATTGTTTTTGAATTCATAATTATATTTTTAAACAAACTTTAGTTAATTGATAAACATATGATCATTTATAACTATTGATCATCAATCATCAATTGTTTTGTAATTTCATACAGTGCAATACCGGTAGCTGTAGCAACGTTCATACTGCTGTTGGTACCATACATATTGATATGTATACTTTTCATCAATTTTGTTAGTACATCTTTAGAAATTCCTGATTTCTCTTCGCCAATAACAAGTGCAATTTTATCATTCACAGAAAATAATTTTGTCGAAACCGGTACACTGTTTTCTGTAATTTCTAAACCAACAACTTTGTATCCTTCTAATTTTAAGTTGTCTATGAGCGGTAGAATATGCTCGTGATGTTGGTAAGGAATTGTTTTGTACGTTGATCTTGCAGTTCGTTCCATTCTTTTACTAACAATAGTTATGTTTTGGCCACAGAAGTAAATTTGTTCCACACCAAAACTATCTGCAATTCTAAAAATACTGCCGATATTAGCAGGAGAATTTACGCTATCGCAGATCAAAGTAATTGGGAATTGTTTTTTGATAAAAACTGTGGTTTCGTGAGTTAGTTGCGTTGGCATTTAATTAATTTTCAAAAGCATATTTGATAATATTAGCACCCATTTTTAGTGCTTTCTGACGAACTTCTTCGGAGTCATTGTGAATTTCTGGATTTTCCCAACCATCTCCAAGATCACTTTCAAAGGTAAATAATAATACAAGTCTACCTTCATAGGTAATTCCCAATGCTTGAGGCCTTTCTCCATCGTGTTCGTGTATTTTAGGGAGTCCTTGTGGAAATTTATATTTAGCAGAAAATATCGGATGTGATACAGGTAATTCTACTAATTCTTGATCCGGAAAAACTTTAATAAGTTCTTTCCTTATGTAAGGCTCCATTCCATAATTATCATCAATATGTAAAAAGCCACCACTCAATAAATAGTTTCTTATATTTTCCGCATCTTGTTCTGTAAAGAAAACATTTCCATGACCAGTCATATGGATATATGGATATTGGTAAATATCAACACTTTCTGGTTTTACCGTTTTAGGTTTGGCACTCATTGCGGTTTGAATATTCTGATTACAAAAACTAATCAAATTCGGTAATGCGGTAGGATTACTATACCAGTCACCACCTCCATTGTATTGTAATACAGCAATATCCTGTGCTAAAACAACTCCAGAGAATGCCACTAGAAAAAGAAAACTTGTAAGTTTTTTGGTCATCATCGTCTAAATAATAGAATCTAAAAGTACTAAAATAAACAAGATGAAGAGAAACCTTTTGATACTATTAACGCTCATAATTACTACAGTGGTTCAGGCACAGAGTGATAACAACTCAATTGTGGTTATGGAACTGTTTACTTCTCAAGGATGCAGCAGTTGTCCTCCTGCAGATGAATTATTAGATATGATTAATGAAAAATACGAGAATGATAATGTATTTGTTCTTTCTTATCATGTGGATTATTGGAATCGATTAGGATGGAAAGATCCTTTTAGTACAGAAGCGTTTAGTGATTATCAAAGGGATTATGCACAACAGTTTAATAGTAGATCTATATATACTCCTCAATTAGTTGTTAATGGTAGTGAACATTTCACTGGATCTAATAGCTCCAAGGCGTTGGCTGCAATACGTAATTATTCTAAATCAAAAACAACTAATGTAATTAAGTTTACTAATGTAGAACGAGATACTAATACGCTAAAAATTGATTATGGAGTCCAAGGTGATTCATTTGATCAGGTAACATTTGCATTGGTTGTGTCCGAGAGAACCACTGAGATTGGTAGAGGAGAGAATCGAAATAGAAGTTTGAAAAACACAAATATAGTTGCTAGTCGTTTGGTGAAACAGGATATCTCTGGATCTGTTACATTGTCGATTCCGGATTGGATAGCAGATAAAGATGAGTTATCGGTTATAGCATATACTCAGGATAATAAATTGGCGACTACTGGTGCAGCTAGGATAAATATTTAATAATTTACGAGCATAATATTTAAAAGCTATAACAATGAATGTTATAGCTTTTACTGTATACTGTAACAAAGTTGTTTCGTAAACGTCTGTTTTAAAACAGCCAAATGAAAACACGAGATGCCTCATTGTTAGCTTTTATAGTGTCATTAGCTATATCCGGATACAGTCAAAATTTACCAAGTCTATTAACTGATAAGAATATCAATGCTACTTTTTCTATTCTAGCTTATGACAAGAAAGCTAAAGAATATGGAATTGCTGTTGCAACCAATAATATATATGTTGGAAACTCTACGGTTTATATTGACCCAGCGATTGGAGCTTTTTCAGTTATTGCCGAAACTGAACCTCTGTACGCCATAGAAGGTTTTAAAAACTTAAAAGCTGGTAAATCAATAAAACAAGCCATTCTAGAGGTTAAAGAAAACGATAAAGGGTCGCACTATAGACAAGTATCTGGTATGGATGTAGAAGGAAATGTGTATGCTTTTACAGGAGAATCCTTAAAGTATTGGAATGGAGAAGCATCAGAGGTGTTAGGTGAGAATTTTGTAGTTATAGGTAATCAATTAGATAGAGAAGTACTTTCGCAAATGTCTAAAGCATTTAAAAATACCGAAGGAACATTGGCAGAACGACTTTTACAAAGCTTAATTGCTGGACAAAATGCTGGTGGACAAATTTCTGGAAAACAATCTGCTGCAATTGTTGTAAAGGGAGTTGATAATGCGTGGTATAACCAAATTGATTTGCGAGTAGATAATTCTAAAAAACCTATTAAAGAATTACAAATATTAATGAAGTATCATTATGGACGAATTAGGCTTAATCAGGCATTATATGCACATAGAGAAGGAAATATAAAAAGAGCTAAACAAAAATTATTAGAAGCAGAATCAATGCTTGACGGATGGGATGGTATTTATACTCGAATTGCAAAAACTAATTTTATTTTGGGTGATGAATACAAAGCGATCAAATGGATCAAAAAAGGGCTGTCAGAAAATCCAAAATGGTCGGTAAATATTCCTGCATTTTATTTTCTACGAAATAATCCAGAAATGAAATCAATTATTAAACCAGATTCATTTAACATAAATGATTGGGAGAATGCGATACAGATGCTTAGTAGTTTAGGGAGAGAACTAGAAGTTATTACCTTGGCTCAGGAACTGTTGGATAAAAAAATAGAATCCTCATATTTAAACTTTTTGTTAGGAAGAAGTTATTTCTATGAGAAAGAAGAGGATAGAGCAATTGAGTTTTTAGAAAAGGCGTTAATCCTAGATGAAGAAAATATCGAAGCAAGAATTTTACTTAGTAAAATCAAGTAAAATTTTATAAATTAATTACCATTACCAATCACTCGCGGAAAAGGATGTATAGTAAATATTGAATGTTTGTATTAACAGGTAATTTCTTACTCTAACATTTACTACCTTAGCATTAACAATATAGTATCAATCAATCAAATTCACATAAATCACTTATCATGGCAAAGAAACGCACTTGGAAATTTTGGACTTCAAGAACCTTATTAATTATTCTAGCATTAGGGGTACTCTGGTTAGTTAATCTTATCTGGTTTAAACCATTTAGCATTAATCATTTTTATGACAAAGTATTTGTAGAATTAGCTTTAGAAAGCCCTGAATTAACAACTTCGATGGGAATTCCCGTAATCTATGACTGGTCAAAAGATGAGTTAGACGATATCTCTGATAAAAAACAGTGGGAATCTTTTAATAAAATGAAAGAAGATTATGAAACTTTACAGAGTTATAATTTTGAGAATCAATCCGACGCAAACAAACTAAATACCAAGATATTAGGTTTTTATTTGGAAAGTTTAATGGAAGGGGAACAGTTTTTCTATCATGACTATCCAGTAAATCAAATGGGAGGAATACAAAGTTCTTTGCCAAGTCTAATGGAAAACTCTCATAAACTTAGGGATAAGAGCGATGCAGAAGCTTACATTACTCGTTTAACTAAATTTGAAACTAAGTTTGATCAGTTAATTGAAAATCTCAAAATAAGGGAAGATAAGGGAATTATACCTCCTAAATTCGTAATGGATCGTGTTATCGATGAAATGAATGGTTTTGTAGGAGCAAATTCGAATGAAGACTCTGCAGTAAAATCAAATATTCTTTACACTAATTTTCAAACTAAAATAGATGAGTTAGAAGATTTATCTGATGAAGAAAAAGATGATTTAAAGAAACAAGTTGAAGATAAAGTACAAACTAGTGTTTTTGGAGCATATAAAAAATTAATAGAATATTTTAAACAATTAAAAAATAAAGCTACTACAGATGATGGGGTTTGGAAACTACCAAATGGAGAAGCTTTTTATAGATATCAGTTAAAGCAAAGAACCACCACAGATTTAGATCCAGAAGAGGTACATAAAATTGGATTGTCAGAGGTCGCTAGAATAAAAGATGAAATGCATCAAATCCTTTCTGCAGAAGGATATGTAGATTCTACAAAAACATTAGGAGCGATTATTCAAGAATTAAATAAGGAAGAGCGTTTTCTTTTTCCAAATAATGATGAAGGAAGAAAAATGGTAATAGATGAGTATGATCGCATATTATCTGAGATCAGTGCAGGTTTAGATGATGCTTTTGATGTGAGACCAAAAGCAGGTTTAGAGGTTAAGAGAGTTCCAGAATTTAAGGAAGAAGGATCAGCAGGAGCTTATTATACAAGACCAGCTATGGATGGCTCACGTGGAGGTGTTTTTTATGCAAACCTTAGAAATGTCCATGAATCTGTTAAGTTCGGAATGAAAACGTTAGCCTATCATGAAGGGGTGCCTGGACATCATTTTCAGATCGCTATTCAATCAGAGTTAGAAGGAGTTCCAATTTTTAGGACTATTGGTCTTTTTACATCATATATTGAAGGTTGGGCATTATACTCAGAACAATTAGCTTGGGAGTTAGGTTTTTATGAAAATGATCCTTTTGGAAATTTAGGTAGATTACAAGCAGAAATGTTTAGAGCCGTTCGTTTGGTAGTAGATACTGGTATTCATCATAAAAAATGGACTAGAGAACAAGCTATTGATTACATGGTACAAAACACAGGAATGACTACTACAGAGGTAACAACAGAAATAGAACGTTACATTGTTTGGCCAGGACAAGCTTGTGCATATAAAATAGGAATGCTTAAAATTCTTGAGCTAAGAGAAAAAGCTAAACAACAATTAGGAGACAAATTTGATTTAAGAGATTTTCATAATGCAGTTTTAAAAAATGGAGCAGTTCCTTTAGATGTTTTAGAAGAGATAATAGATAGCTATATAAAGGATGCTAAATAAAAGAAATCGTAATTGATTTTGTTTAAAAAAACAAGTATAATTATAGAGTATGAATCTAGAGGAAAATAAAAAAAATGCTATTGCTTTTTATAAAATGGCTTATGAAGGTAAACCTAAAGAAGCCGTGGAGAAATATCTTGGTAATGAATATATTCAGCATAATCCTGATGTGGCAGATGGAACAGAGGGGTTTATATCTTATTTTGAAAGAATGCAACAAGAATATCCTAATAAATCCATAGAGTTTGTAAGATGTATTGCTGAAGGAGATCTAGTATCGCTTCATACACACCAAACTTGGCCGGGAAATGATGAATATGTAACGATGGACTTTTTTCGTTTTGACAAAAATGGAAAAATATGTGAACATTGGGACTCAATACAGCAAATTCCAAAAAAGTCAGCGAATCCAAATACAATGTATTAAGAATTTTCAATAACAATAGAATTAATTTGATAACATACCTTAAGTATTCTGATTTAGATAGCTCTCTAATAAAACAGTATAAATCTGCTATCACCGAAGCCTTTCCAGAAATTATTTTAAGATCTAGGGTTACAGAAGAATATTGGAGTAGGCTGGAAAATTATTTTCCTCACACTCAGGTTTTCATGGTTGATTCTAATAATGATCTTTTGGGTTTTATGAATGCAATCCCCATATTTTGGGACCAAATGTTGGAAGATTTACCTCAGGAAGGATGGGATTGGCTTCTTAGAAAAGGGATTTCAGATTTTGAGGATAATGTACTACCCAATATTTTAGGAGGTCTGCAGATTATTGTAACAAAAAAATATCAAGGTCAAGGATATAGTAAGTTATTAATATCTAAAGGAAAAGAAATTAGAAAGAGTCTTGGGTTAGATAAACTCATAATTCCGATACGACCAATTTTAAAGCATAATCATCCACAATTATTGATGAAAGATTATATCGACTTAAAGAAGAACAATAAAGTCTATGATCCTTGGATAAGAACTCATTTAGAAAGTGGAGCAACTCTTATTAAGGTTTGTGAAAACTCTATGAATGTTAGAGGTAATATAAGTTTCTGGGAAGAATTATTAGGTAAAAAAATTACTGAATCAGGTAGTTATAAAATAGATGGAGCTCTAAATTTGGTAGCGGTAGATCTAGAAGAGAACTATGGAGAATATAGAGAGGAAAATATTTGGATATATTATGATTAGTATTGGTTTTATTAATAAAGTTTAAAAATATAAAGGGCATTATCCGGATAGATAATGCCCTTTATATTATATCAGTTATATGTATTATACTATTCTATCACAAGCTTTTTCGTAACAGAACCACTGGTTTGATCCAATCTAATTAGATAAATGCCAGCATTGAGATTAGATACGTTAAGAAGATTGTTATTTAAAGTTTCAGAAATAACTTGCTTACCTAACATATCAAATACGCTAACAGTAGTAGCTGAATTTGATGTAGTTGTGATATTAACAAAACCTGTATTTGTTGGATTAGGAAACATATTAAAGTTTTCTAATTTTTCATCAAAATCATCAACAGATAAAGTACTAGCATTATCATTAGCATCACCTGGTGTACCGAGGTCACCACTACCAAAGGCTGTAACCGCCTCTGCCCAGTTAGCTCCATCATCATTAGCAACGCTATTTAGGTCATTGATTGATAATTCCATACTAGCTCCAGTAGGATCAGGGAAGGTAGCTCCATTATCCCAGATTACCTGATCAATAACTGTAGAACCACATTCTATAATAATACCATCTGTACTGTTTCCTAAAGAAATGTCATTTGCATATGTATAGTCAGGAGTAATTCCTCCATTTGGAGTCGCTGCATTTGTAATCAAAACGTATCCCATTGGAGGTACAATTAACGAAGATCCTATAACATGAGTTTCACCAGCTTGATTATCATCTTTAATAATCCAGCTTTGTATATCAATTGCGCTTCCAGTTGTATTGTATACTTCAAAATATTCCCCATTAGGATCATTCCCAGCGGCTGAAGGGTTTTGCATGATTTCAGTAATGATGATATCACCAACATTTGCACAAACTGCGACAGGAGAAACTGTTCCATTTAGAGAAATTGTTTCATCTGTTACACTCGGAGATGATACTGTAATGTCTCCAGTATAAGAATTTGCCGTTAATCCAGATGCCATTCGTACAAAAATTTCAGTACTATTTACAGTTCCTGTGGTTGGCGCTATACTAACAGAAGAACCAAAGCCAGTTCCTGTAGTAAGAGATACTTCAAAATTAGTAGGAGCGGTTATTGTTATATCTCCAGTAAGAAATAAACCTTCTACATTAAAGCTATCTTCAGTAGATGGACCAGATCCTTCGAAATATGAAAAGTCTCCAATAAAACCAGATACAGTGAATTGGGGATCAGCAGGAGAAACAGTTCCACTTAACATTACTGTTTGATCTGTTGCCCCAGTAGAAGAAACTGTGGCATCACCAGTGTAAGAGTTAGAAGTTAACCCGGCTACTAATCTAGTATAAATAGTAGTAGTGGCGATTGTACCCATTGCAGGAGTTATAGCAACAGAAGATGCAAAACCACTTCCTGTAGTAAGAGAAACCTCAAAATTTGCTGGCGCCGTTATTGTAAGATCGGTAGTAAGGTTTAATCCAGATACAGTAAATGTACCTTCATTAGAAGGGCCATTCGCTTCAAAATAATCTAATCCAGAAACCGCACCACTTACATTTATTGTAGGTGTTGTAGATACTGTAGTAGAATATGTACCTATACCACCTATAAGAGTTTCAAAAGTATCTGTTCCACCTTGACATGTGCCTAAATTGTTTAAGGTTCCAGATCCAGGAATGGTCCAGTTTACTTCTGTAAAACCAGCATCAGGTCCAGTTCCGTCTACACGCTTGGCATAAGAATCAGTATATTCCCATGTTGTTCCACTTCCATCAGTATTATCAACACCATATTGATCAACAGTCGCACCAGAGCTATTTAATATAATTCTGATTCTATCATCACCATTAACATTAATAGTGTTTGATGCTAAAACTGTGGCTGATGCTAAAGAAGGAAATTCAGATCCGAGTGTACTAGGATTACCATTGGTTCCATCAATACTTCCTGAAGTAGATATATATACAAATCCATCTGTAACTATTCCTAATGTAGAAAGGTCTTGGGTGTTTCCCCAAGTTGTACTGTTATTTGTTTGATTCTCTAGAGAGTATAAAGAGAAGTCGACCATACCATCGGCATAAATTTCTAAAAGTTTCGGTAGTCCTCCAGAACAGTCTCCATCAACTATAGCTGTAATAACAGGAGTTTGCCCATAAGAAGCTAGAGAAAGAGTAATAGTAAAAAATAAAAAATAAAGTTTTTTCATAATAGTAATTATAATTGAGTGAAAATAGTTTAGCAATATACAAAGAAATGGGTATCGTAAAACCATCATTTGGAACAAACTATGTATTCTTAATTATAACTTAACACTACTATTGAATAGTGATAGTTAAAAGTAAAAACATCTTAAGTTTATGTTATCAAGGAATTATTTTAAAAAGAATTACTTGATTTAGTTGCGGTAAGAAGGCATTAAAATTGTTATCAGAAATAACAATCAGAGATTTACTTCCATCAGAAAATAGAGGGCCAAAAGTTATTCCTTCAATATTATCCACAGTATTATTAGTCAATTCACTACGGATACTGTTAAATTCAAACAAAAGTGTTTTAGTCGCTTTTGTTACTGTTTCTGATAAAAGAGGACCAGTATTTAATGTATTGCTCGCGTTGGTAGCGTCAACATTA
The DNA here is from genome assembly GCF_018100855.1 of Aquimarina sp. MMG015. Classification (NCBI taxonomy): domain Bacteria; kingdom Pseudomonadati; phylum Bacteroidota; class Flavobacteriia; order Flavobacteriales; family Flavobacteriaceae; genus Aquimarina; species Aquimarina sp. MMG015. Next base: position 30,192 of record NZ_JAGJEB010000008.1, on the reverse strand, counting down.
TAAATTTTTACAGTGTTACCTCCATCCAAATATCCTGAAGAAAATGATCTTTCTAGAAAAAGAAATTGATTTTCATCATATTCTAAAATTTCAACCAGTCCGTTAATGCTAAATGTTGTTCCTAAAGCAGGTTCGCGATCAACAGCATCCAGCTCATATACAAACTGTCTTTCTGGTGTGCCATTTGTTTTATTAATTCGAGTAATACGAACTGGAGATTCTGTTTCTGTAGTTGTTGGTTCTGGTCCATCCTCAATTAATGGAAGTTCCATGCCAATCCAATATGCATTGGAATCAAAACTAATACACAATGATTCTAATGTACCATTATGTCTTGGTCCGGATTGATCATTTGTTGTATTGGCATTTAAATTTTCTGGTAGTACGAAACTGCGTAATTGAGTGCCATTAGGTTCTATCTCTAATAGGGCTGGATCAACGTTGTTGCTAATAGAACCTTCACTGGTATAAATGATATTACCTGTGTCAATATCGAATCTAATAGCCTCAGGGTTTATTTCATTTTCTGGAATGGAAGTTCCTATTTCATCCTTAATTTCTATTAGCGAACTGATGGAGGCATTTGAGAAACCTTCTTGGTTAAAGGCAATGTTGGCTATGTAACATCTGATAGGGTTTGATCCGTCACTTATTATGTACCAAGTATCGTTTTTATAATCAATACCAGAAAAGCCTCCTGTAGGAACATGATCAATAGGGTCATTAGTAATTATTATTTCATCGATATATTCTAAACTACTAATTGTATTGAGTGAGGGATCCGGAGAATCAGAACCTGTACTGGAATTGTCATTCGATGAACAACTTGCAAAAAAAACAATAACACAGATGGATATTCTAATTTTTACAATCATAATCTTGGTTATTAGATTTTGTAAAGATATTAATTATTTAAACTACGAATTTAAAAAAGCGACACTATGCGTTGCAACAATAGCAGCGGTTTCTGTTCTTAATCTTGTTTCTCCTAAAGTAACAGGGATAACTCCTTTTTTTAAAGCGCTCTCAATTTCTTTGGTAGAAAAATCTCCTTCGGGACCTATTAATAATGTAGTGGCACTATGTAATTTAAGAATATCCTTTAAAGATTGTTTCTTAGTTTCTTCACAATGTGCAATAAGTAACTGGTCCGAAGTATCTTTTTTTAAAAATTCCTTAAAAGAAATAGCTTTGTTTAATATAGGCAAATACGATTGAAGTGATTGTTTCATAGCACTTTGTAATATACGTTCAAATCGTTCTGGTTTGATTATTTTTCGTTCACTGTGATCACAAATAATTGGAGTAATTTCATCAACGCCAATTTCTGTAGCTTTTTCTAAAAACCATTCATAGCGATCATTCATTTTAGTAGGAGCAACTGCAAGATGTAATCTATAATCCTTAGACGGTTGATGATGTCTTTCTTCTAATTGAATAATACATTTATTAGGGCTTGAAAATGTAATAACCCCTTTACATAATAGACCTAACCCATTGGTGATTTGTACTAAATCACCTTCTTTTTTTCGTAAAACTTTAGTGATGTGTTTGCTTTCTTCTCTTGAAAATTGAAATTCTTGAGTGGTTTCTGTAATATCCTTATTATAGAATAACTGCATAAGTGAAAAATTAAAACTTAATTCGGGCTTTAGCAACAATACTCATATCAGTAAAATCCTTTTTTAAATATTTTAGATAACCAACAATACCGATCATGGCTGCATTGTCTGTAGTGTATTCAAATTTTGGGACAAAAGTTTTCCATCCGTATTTATGTTCCCCTTCTTTTAATGCTTTTCGTATTCCAGAGTTCGCAGAAACTCCTCCACCAATGGCAATGGCCTTTATTCCTGTTTCTTTAGAAGCTTTCTTTAATTTGTCAATAAGAATATTAATAATTGTATATTGAATTGAAGCACAAACATCTTCAAGATTCTCTTTTATGAAATCAGGGTTCTCTTTAACTTGTTTTTGAACAAAGTATAATACAGCAGTTTTGAGACCGCTAAAACTAAAGTTTAAACCATCGACTCTAGGTTTTGTAAAAGGAAACGCTTTTGGATTTCCTGACTGCGCTTTTTTATCAATTAAAGGGCCTCCTGGATAAGGAAGTCCTAATATTTTTGCACTTTTATCAAAAGCTTCTCCAACTGCATCATCGATTGTTTCACCAATAATTTTCATATCAAAATGATCAGTAACTTTTACAATCTGTGTGTGCCCTCCACTAATAGTTAAAGCAAGAAATGGAAACTCTGGTTTATCAAAATCCTCTTCATCAATAAAATGTGCTAGTATATGAGCTTGCATATGATTAACATCAATAAGTGGAATTTCTAGCGAAAGTGCTAATGACTTAGCAAAAGAAGTGCCTACCAATAATGATCCCATTAGACCAGGACCTCTGGTAAAAGCAATTGCACTAAGATCGGATTTATTGATGTTCGCCTGTTTTATGGCTTGATCAACAACAGGAACAATATTTTGCTGGTGCGCCCTAGAAGCTAATTCTGGGACAACACCACCATATTGTTCGTGAATTTTTTGTGATGCTACAACATTTGATAGCACGCGACCGTTGCATAATATAGAAGCAGAGGTGTCATCGCAAGAAGACTCAATACCTAGGATGTATACATTTTGTGAGCTCATTATGAGGAAAAGGGCATAGAAATTGTTAATATTGTCAGCAAAGTTAAAACAATAAAACGTATCAAAAAATTCGGGAAAATATTGAAAAGGATATTCCTTATCCTTATTTCGCTATTTGTGCTATTAGTGATACTATTTTCCATTCCTGCAGTTCAAACTTTTTTAGGTAAAAAAATCACTAATTATCTTAATGATGAGTATGATGTAGATATCAATGTGGGTAGAGTAGGTTTGACTTATTCAGGAGATGTAAATTTAAAAGAAGTTTTTGTAAAAGATCATCATAAGGATACATTAATATATGCTAAAAATATCGCCACTTCAATTCTGAATATAAGAGAGATTTCCAAAGGACAACCGGAATTAGGAAGTGTTTCTATTGATGATTTAACCTTTAGAATGAAAATGTATAAAGGTGAGCGTAGCGACAACCTTATGACTTTTATTAGAAAATTTAATACAGGTAAGACTTCCACATCTAATACTAAGTTTTTACTCACTACAGGAAATGTGACTATGGAGAATAGTAAATATAGTTACATTGATGAAAATCTTAGTTCTCCAAGAATAGTTGTGATAAGGGATATTTTATTAGATGCAGAAAGTTTAAAAGTTGATGGAGAAGATTTTTATATAACCACAGATTTGTTGTCATTTAAAGATCATAGAGGATTAAATGTTTCTAATTTAAAAACGGGTTTTTCCATTACTCCTACAGAAATGCGTTTTCGAGAGTTATTATTGGAAACTATTGATTCTAAAGTAGAGGGAGAGATAGTATTCTCATATGAACGCGGTGGATTGGTTGATTTCGAAAACAGCGTTAATATCTCGGCTAATTTTAATAAAGCTACTGTTTCTACGAATGATTTAATTCCTTTTTATAAGGAGTTTGGTAATGACGAAGATTTGATTTTAAAAAACACCAAACTAAAAGGTAAGCTAAACGATTTCGAAATACTAGATTCAGATATTTCAGGATTAGATCGGTCGATCATTCAAGGAGATATTAGAATTAGAAATGCGGTAACAAATGTTTCTAAGTTTAGATTAGATGGTGATCTAAAGAATTTGACTACGAACTATTATGACTTGGTCAATTTATTACCTAACATCTTGGGAGAATCATTACCAAAGCAACTTTATCAATTAGGAAGTGTAAAAGGTGTGGGTCAAACAATAGTAACGATTAAAGATGTTGATGTCGATATGGACTTCTTTTCTCAGTTAGGAAAAATTAATGTTTTTGTTTTATTAGGTGATCTAGATAATGTAAAAAACGCCACTTATAATGGAAATGTAATTTCTAATAATTTTAATGTAGGTCAATTATTGAGTAAGAAAAATCTTGGAAATGCAGCATTCGATATACATGTAGACGGAAGAGGTTTTACGTTAGATAATCTTGATACTAAATTAGAAGGAGATATCAGGAAATTCGAATTTAACGGGTATACATATACCGATTTGAATGTATTTGGGAACCTAAAAGATCCTGTTTTCGACGGAAAATTAGTTTCCGACGATCCAAATATGAAGTTTAGTTTTAATGGTGTAGCGGATATATCTAAGGAAATTAATAATTATGATTTTACTGCCAATGTGGATCATATAGATTTACATCGCTTGAACTTTTTTACCAGAGATAGTATTTCTGTTTTCAACGGAGATGTAAAAATGAAAATGAAAGGAACGGGTATTAACGATGCTTTTGGTACCATTTCATTTGAGAAGACATTATATAAAAATCAAAATGCTAGTTATTACTTTGATGATTTTGATATTACTTCAAGTTTTGATGATAAGAATGTACGAACAATTACCGTAAATAGTCCTGATATTATAGAAGGTAATGTAAAAGGGATATTTAGATTTGAAAATGTATATGACTTATTTAGAAATTCTATAGGAAGTCTATATGCTAATTTTGAACCTACAGAGATTACGGACAATGAATTTATGGAATTCAATTTTAAAATTTATAATAAAATTGTAGATGTCTTTTTTCCAGAAATTGAATTTGCTCCAAATACCTCGATAAAAGGGAAAGTAGAAAGTAATGATTCCGAATTTAAATTAACATTTAAGTCACCATCTATTAAGGCGTTTGATAATTTAATGAAAGAAGTGGATATTCAGGTAGATAATAAAAACCCATTATTTAACACCTATGTGGCTATCGATAGTATAGATACGAAGTATTATGATGTATCTAAGTTTAGTTTGATTAATGTAACACTTAATGATACATTGTTTATGCGCTCAGAATTTAAAGGAGGTAAAAATAATGTAGATGATTATAACTTAGAATTTTACCATACTATTAATGAAGATAATAATTCGGTTTTAGGGTTTAAGAAATCTGATTTTACCTTTAAGGGATATACTTGGTATGCTAATCGAAATAAGAGTAAAAGTAGTAATAAAATAATTTTTGATAATAATTTTCAGAATATAGACATTAGAGCTATTCGGTTAAGTCACGAAGGGGAGGAGATAAATGTTTCTGGAACTGTTACCGGTAAGGATAATAAGGATATTAAAGCTACTTTTAAAGATGTAGATCTTAATAAAATTACGCCTTATATAGAAAATTTAAAGCTATCAGGAGTAGTAGATGGCGATCTTAAGGTGTTTCAAGACAAAGGAGTGTATTTTCCAAGTTCTACTGTAATAATTGATAAGTTAGCAGTAAATGATTCAAAATTAGGGGAACTCCGAATGAATGCTTCTGGAAACGAATCGTTGACCGAGTTTACTGTAAATACGAGGTTGGTAAATGAAGAAAATGTAAAAATACTTTCTGCAATAGGATCAATTGATGTTTCTGGTAAGGATCCGGATATGAATATAGATGTAGATTTAGAGCGATTCAATATGTCTGGGTTTAGTCAATTAGGAGGAATTGTAATATCTGATCTTAGAGGTTTCGTAAGTGGTAGTGCTAAGGTTACTGGGGATTATGTGAATCCATCGATTGATGGTTTACTAAGGCTTAACGAAGCAGGTTTAAAAGTACCGTATTTAAATGTTGATCTTGATTTTGATGATGATTCTAGAATTGTACTCAGTAAGCAACGTTTTAATTTTGATGATGTCTCTATTACAGATACTAAATATAAAACCAAAGGTGTCTTAGGAGGGTATATTGGTCATCAACGTTTTTCTAAATGGGATTTGGGTCTTACGTTAAATGCAAGTGAGCGATTGTTGGTTTTGGATACCGAAGAGGATGAAGAATCTTTGTATTACGGAACTGGTTTTATCAGTGGAGATGCAACCATTGAAGGTCCTACGGATGGTTTGGTCATTAATGTGAATGCAACTACAGAAGAGGGAACGATATTTAAAATACCCTTAAATGAATCCGAATCGATCGGGGATAACTCATATATTCATTTCTTGAGCCCAGAAGAAAAACAAGCACGTTTAGCCGGGAAAGAAATTATATTAGAAGAGATAAAAGGTTTAGAACTTAATTTTGATCTTGATGTTAATAATAATGCATTAGTAGAAGTTGTTGTCGATAAAAAAACAGGAAGTTCTTTAAAGGGGAGAGGAGCCGGAACCTTACTTATAGAAATTAATACAAATGGAAAATTTAATATGTGGGGGGATTTTGTGGCTTATGAAGGAAGTTATAATTTTAGATATGGAGCTTTAGTTGGTAAAGATTTTACTGTAAGATCTGGAGGTAGTATAAACTGGGATGGTAGCCCAACACGAGCTAAACTTAATCTTAGTGCAGTATATAAAACGGAAGCAAATCCAGCGGTGCTATTAGAGAATGCAACCATTAATCGTAAAATACCAGTAGAGGTAGTAGTAGATCTTAATGGAGAATTAATACAACCTGATCTTAATTTTAATATAGAATTACCTAATTTAAGTTCCGTTGCAAAAAGTGAGTTAGAGTATCAATTAGAAGATCAAGCAACGAAAGAATTACAAGCACTGTCCTTAGTAACACAAGGACAATTTTATAGCGGAAACTTAGATCCAACCTTTATTACAGGGAATTTGGTAGAACGTGCAGCTGGATTGGTAAATGGTATCTTTTCTGGTGATGATGATAAATTTACAGTCGGTGTAAATTATGTTCAAGGAAATAGAAATGTTGATCAAGAAGCTGCTGATCAATTTGGAGTAACAGTTTCTACTCAGATTAATAATAGAATCTTAATTAATGGACGAGTGGGAGTTCCAATAGGAGGCGTAAGTGAATCCGTAGTAACTGGAGATGTGGAAGTAGAATACCTTTTTAATGAGGATGGAACTTTAAAAGGAAAGATATTTAATCGACAAAATGAAATTCAGTACATAGGAGAATCCCAAGGCTATAAGCAAGGATTGGGACTTTCTTATTCAGTAGATTTTAATAATTTTGGAGAACTTTGGGATAAAGTATTTAAGTCTAAAAAAGTAAAGGATTCTTTGTCTCAAAAAACAAAAGATACTATTGATATAGAGAAACCAGAATTTATTAATTTTACAGATAAGAACAAGTAATCGGATCTAATTTATACACAATAAATGGCTAAACAAATTAAAACTATTGGGGTAATGACATCAGGAGGAGATTCTCCTGGAATGAATGCTGCTATTAGGGCAGTAGCACGTGCTTGCTCTTATTATAATGTAAAATGTATTGGTTTTTATAGGGGCTATCAAGGAATGATAGAAAATGATTATTGTGAAATGAATGCCCGTAGCGTTCGTAATATTATTAGTGCGGGAGGTACCATTCTTAAGTCCGCTCGCTCTGCAGAATTTAAAACTCCTGAAGGAAGAAAAAAAGCTGCAGAAAACCTTAAAAAGGCTGAGGTGGATGCGATGATATTGATTGGAGGAGATGGAACTTTTAAAGGAGGAAAGATCTTTAGTGAAGAACATGATATACCTGTTATCGGAGTTCCAGGAACTATAGACAATGATATTGCAGGAACTAACTTTACAATAGGATATGATACGGCTTTAAATACGGTAGTTGATGCGATAGATAAAATTAGAGATACAGCAAGTTCGCATGATCGATTATTTTTTATTGAAGTAATGGGGCGGGATGCAGGTTTTATAGCATTAAATAGTGGAGTAGGAGCTGGAGCAGAAGAAATCTTAATCCCTGAAGAAAATTTAGGATTAGATAGAATGCTAGAATCATTAAAAAGAAGTAAAAGATCCGGAAAATCTTCAAGTATAGTCGTAGTCTGTGAAGGTGATAAAATTGGAAAAAATGTGTATGAACTTGCGGATTATGTAACGGAAAACATGCCAGATTACGATGTAAGGGTTACGGTTTTGGGGCATATGCAGCGAGGAGGTTCTCCTTCTTGTTTTGATAGAACACTGGCAAGTAGGCTTTGTGTTAAAGCAGTTGAACTGCTGTTAGACGGAGAACAAAATGTGATGGTTGGATTACTTAATAATAAGATTGTAGCTACCGATTTTGATAATGGTTTAAAAGAAGATCATAGTATCAATAAAGAACTTCTTCGTATTTCGGATATCCTTTCAGTATAATTACAATGATTACAATAGCAATTATAGCACACGATGGTAAAAAAGCAGAAATGGTTCAATTTCTGAATGAACATCAAGAAATCTTACAATCTAAAAATGTATCGCTTATATCTACGGGTACCACTGGAGAGAAAGCAAAGCGCGCAGGTTTTGATGTAGAAGCATTATTATCTGGTCCTCTTGGAGGTGATGCACAAATTGCCGCTGGTGTTGCAGAAAAAAGAGTGGATATGGTTATTTTCTTTAGAGACCCTTTGGCAAAACATCCTCATGAGCCTGATATTTTTATGTTGATGAGGTTATGCGATGTGTATGACGTTCCGTTGGCTACAAATCCTGCTACTGCACAGTTATTACTAAAGGGACTATAAATTATTGGGATAAATTTCGGATACATTGCTCTCTAATTCCCCAGATTTTATCAAATGAAAAATTTAATTCTTCTTCAATAATCCAAGATTTGATATACTCTTGGTGATAATGGATTTTAAAATCTCCTACTTGAAGAGGTTTTATGTTTTTTTCAACTATTACGTCATTTTCGATTTTGTAAAAATCCGATATACTAGATGTCGCATCTATAGTTTGATTTTTGTACCGTAAATAGGTGTGAGCTTCAGGAATGTAGTTTAAGTTATTTTCTAAAAGGATGTTTCCAATATTGGGAGTATTTATACTATTCATTCTATAAATGCCAATAATAAGATCTATATCATTTCTTCCATTTAAATTAGCTACTCGTTTCAATAATGCGTGTTTAGAACTACAAGTACCCTTTTGTTCTAAGATAACCAATTTAGAGTCTATTCTATTGGCATTTCGACCATAGGGGAGATCTTTGATAAATTGGATTAGTTGAACCCAAGAGCTAATACCTTTTCTTATAATAAGATTAGATAATTCATCATTAGAGGTAATTTCGAAATCGGTCATATTTAAAAATAGAAAAACTCAAACAAATTTTGCTTGAGCTTTTAATATATTTTTTGAAATGGATATTATTTCACCGCAATTACCGAAATTTCTACATTTACAAATTTTGGTAACGCAGCAACAGCTACAGTTTCTCTGGCTGGAGCAGTATCTTCATTAAAATAGCTTCCATAAACTTCGTTTACCTGAGAAAAATTATTCATATCACTTAAGAAAATAGTAGTTTTTATAACGTGTTCAAATGTCATACCTACTTCATCTAGAATTCCTTTAAGGTTTTTCATTACCATTTTTGCCTCAGTTTTAATATCATCCATAACCAGTTTTCCAGTTTCAGGATTGATAGCTATTTGACCAGAAGTGTAAAGTGTATTACCATTAAGAATAGCTTGGCTGTAAGGGCCTATCGGAGCAGGAGCATTAGTAGTAGTTATTATTTTTTTCATAATGTGTGTTGTGTTATTGTTTGTTTTGATTTTATAAACCTAGTATAACTTAAGTATACAGATTTAAGATACTAACTTAACTTATAATTGTCTGTCCGGTTCACGTCTTTTATCATACTTAATATCACTAAGAACAGAGGATTTGATACCTATAAAGAAGTTCCATGATGTTCTTTCACTAAAAGGAATCCAATTAAAACTCAAATTCCAACTGTCTAAGTCTCTTTGGAACCTTAAATTGGTATATGTGAATCCAGGGTTTTTAAGATCATACCCAGAGGATACTCCAACCGACCATTTAGGAGCTAGTTCTACATCTCCAGAGAACATAATTGAGTGTGATGAAATTTCATTTTGCCTAGCATTATTACTGTAATTGACGGTATATGATAGGCGTAAGGACCAAGGGATTTTGTAATTATAGTTCTTGATATCCCTTTTTTCTTTATTGTCATTAGTTGGACGATTTGACTGGTCATCTCTAAAATCTGTTCCACCACCAAATAAATTATCGGGTCGTCCACCATTTTGTAAAGTTTGATTGGATAAAGGATCTTCATTAGACTGGCCTTTTTCAAAATCTTTACTAGAAAAGGAATATCCAAAATTAGCACTGGCTCTAGTTAATCTAAATAGACTACCTCCGTTATCAATGTTCCAAACATCTATTTTGCGATTGTTGTTATCTAATGCATAAGGATCTAACTCTGCACTAAAGTTAATGTCTAGTTTGTTCTCTATTATAGGAATATTTCCGGTAATAGATAGTGGGCTCAATTGCAGAGAATCACCAGCAATATTATATGCGGTTCTAAAATTTAAGTTATTTAATAAAACCACCTTTCGGGGTTCTAAATCAGTGGTATCCTTACTCTTTACCTTAGCTTCAAGGTTATTGCTTAAAGAAAAGCCAATGCTACTAGAAAAAGTATTACTTGGGGCACCGAAGAACCCACCTTCGAATCTAGAGTATTCAACTACTTCTGTTTCGTCAATATCTAATGTATTCGGGTCATCGGTTATTGTATATTCATCATAGAATTGATCAAAAGCCGGATTGATACTATAACTAATTGATGGTCTCATAGTATGACGTATTGCCTGGATTTTCTTATCTTTCTTAAAGTTAAAAGTTCCATATATAGTAGTTCCTAAACTTGTTGAAAAATTATAAGTTCTATAAGCATCAAAACCAGCAATGGTATCTCTAACAACTTCTCCTGCACCGTCGTTAGCATCTGGATCATAACTCTGATCAATAGTTTCAAAAACCCAATTTTCCTGAAAACTTGTACCCATAGTGGCACTTAAGTACTTAAAGATCTTAAAATTCGTGCTAATAGGTATGGAATGCTGCATACCGATTCTTGCATCGTTGAACATATCTCCTGTAAAAAGATCATCATCGGTAGTAGTAATTCTGTTTTCTCCTCTAAAGTTGTACTGCGTATTAATATTTTGTATGATTCCTTTCTTAACACCTACTTTTGGAGCAAAAGGAAATATTCTAGAAACACTAGCATTTACATTAGGAAGCGATAAATTCACTTCTTGCGTATTGGTATTGGAGTTGTGATTGGCAGCTACATTTAGGTTTACTTGTGGATCTCCTTGAAAAGTTTTCGAATAAGAAATTGAAGAACTAAGTTGATTATTTAAGAAGTTACCAGTATTAAGTTGATTTGTTGACTGCTGGAAAAAATCACTACTACCAAAATTCACAGAAGCAGAAAATCTTGAATTAGGATTTGCTTTTGCATCCTGAGAATGAGTCCATTGTATGTTGTAAGTAGTTCTCTGAGCAAAATCAGGGAATCCTCTTTCACTAGTTAAATTATTTTCGAATCTAAAACGGAGATTTCCTCTATATCGATATCTTACGGCATATGCGGATTCAGTAAGAAGGGTATAACTACCATTGGTATAGTAATCCCCTGTAATTGTTAAATCGGCATAATCACTTACTGCAAAGTAATAACCACCATTTTGTAAAAAGTATCCTCTGTTATTTTCTTCTCCATAACTAGGGATAATAAAACCAGAAGTTCTTTTATCTTGCAAAGGGAAATAACCAAATGGTAATCCAAGAGGAGTTGGTACATCTGCGATAAACATATTTACCAAACCAGTGACAATTTTTTTCTTAGGTACTAGTTTTATTCTACGAGCGTAAAAATAGTAATCAGCGTTATCTACATCTTCTGCAGTTGTAAATTTTACATTACTCATATAGATTACAGAGTCATTTACCCTTTTAGAGACTTCTCCTTTAACATTCATTTCCCCTTGTTTCGTTCGGGAATTATATATTAAAGCTTTTTCTGTATCAAAATTAAATCTAATAGAATCTGGCTCCACTACATTTTGAGCTTGTTTAAAAACAGGTGTTTGAGTATAATCTCCCACAGAATCTTTAATACCGTAGGCATACACTTCATTTTTAGCATTGTCTACTATGATAAGCCCTGCGTTTATTTGCATTTCGCCATATATAATTTCAGCTTCATTATAGAGATACATTTTATTTTCTCTACGGCTTAGTCTCATATAGTCTTTAGACTTATATTTGACCTTATCAGTTAATAATTGTGGCGGAGCAACTGTGGTATCCTTCTTTGTTGTGTCTTGATCTTTTTCGTTTTCCAGTAACTCAGTTTTAGATTCGGAACCTTTTTTTGGTAAAGAAATAGAATCCTTTTGCGCTGGAATAGGTTTTTTGGTCGTTTTATCGAACTCTTGTGCAGTTGTATAACAAATACAAAATAGTGAAAAACTTAGTGAATAAAGTATGTTACGTACCGTTGTTTGCAATGGTTTATATCCTATTTTTGTAAAACTATGGCTTAGTTTTTGAAGTGCCAAAATTACATATATTTTTTATGTAGAGATTGTAATTGGTAAAAAAATAAATATTTATATCAAATACTTTGCTCTAACGTTATTTTTAAATGAAACCTGTATTCTAATTTCTAAGGTCATAACCATATGATTTTAGAATTATTATACTAAATACGGAAACAATTTGGTAATGTTTCAAGCTAAGTGATAATTTTGCATAATTATGAAAAAGAAAATAATATACAGTTCACTTTTAATTGCATCGGTTTTTATCCTATCAGCATTTACATTATCTGTTGTGAGTGAGAGTAATAAAGAGAAGTTTGTGGTGGTTTTAGATGCCGGGCATGGCGGGCATGATCCTGGAAATAGGGGAAATGGTTACAAGGAAAAAGATATTGCTCTTAAAGTAGTTTTAGCAGTTGGTACGGCCTTAGAGAAAGATGATCGTTTTAAAGTGGTTTATACCAGAAGTACGGATAAGTTTATAGAATTACATGAAAGAGGGAAAATAGCAAATAAAGCTAAAGCGGATTTATTTGTGTCCGTACACTGTAATTCTCACCGTTCACAAGCATATGGAACTGAGACTTTTGTATTGGGATTACATGCGAATAATGAGAATTTTAATGTTGCTAAAAATGAAAACTCAGTTATTTTATTAGAAGATAATTATGAAGCGAACTATGATGGGTTTGATCCAAATTCTCCAGAATCAATAATAGGATTAACTTTAATGCAAGAAGAATATCTAGATCAAAGTCTTACTTTGGCTAGTTTCGTTCAGAATGGATTTAATAAAAGCTTAAAACGAAAAAGTAGAGGAGTAAAACAAGCCGGTTTTGTTGTTTTACATCAAACCTATATGCCTAGTGTGTTAATAGAACTAGGATTTCTTACCAATAATAAAGAAGGTAAATACCTCAATTCTAAAAAGGGTCAGGATGAGATGGCAAAATCTATTATTTCTTCTATTATAGATTATAAAGAGAGTCTAGATGCGATATATTATGTTCCTGATGCTCCTGAACCAGAAGTTCCGGAAGTGGTAGATAGCGATTCTATAACAAAGGTTGTAGGACAAAAAATGTATGATGGAATAACGTTCAAGGTACAAATAGCAGCAGGATCTAATGACATAGAACTTGAGCCGAAAAACTTTAATGGATTAGATCAATTATCAAAGATTCAGTTTGAAGGATTGTATAAGTATTATTTCGGAAGTACTTCTAATTATAATTTAATCAAGGAGTTGAGAGGTGTAGCTGTTGATAAAGGATATACTTCATGTTTCGTTGTAGCATTTAAGGATAATGATTTAATTCCTCTTACAGAGGCTTTAAAAACTGATGCTACATCGAACTAATCTAAATAAATACTAATAAATCGTTCGTTAATAATCTTTGGAAGTATATTTTTTATTCTAAATTTGTGTCCTAAACATATGCTATTTTGAAATTTACTCGCGAAGTTAAAACAGGAATTTTAGCACTGTCTGCTATAGCACTTTTAATTTTTGGATATAGTTTTCTAAAAGGTAAAAATCTTTTAGAAAGTGACCGAACTTTTTATGCTGTGTATGATAACGTAGAAGGTTTGATACCTTCATCACCAGTTACTATAAATGGTTTGGTAGTAGGAAAGGTAGTTTCGATCAAGTTTGCTGACTCTAAAGGAAATCTTGTAGTGGAATTTAATGTTAGTAGTGATTTTACTTTTTCTAAAAACAGCGAAGCCATGGTATATGGTGGAGATTTAATTGGAGGAAAGTCATTGGCAATTAATCCAATATATGAAGCTGGTTTAGAAGCAAAGGACAAAGATACATTGCCGGGGAGAGTTAAAGCTGGTTTATTAGAATTAGTAAATGAACAATTAACTCCGCTGCAGTTAAAATTAGAATCTGCTATTAAAGATGCTGATACTTTATTGACTTCTGTAAACGGAATTTTGTCCGTTGATAACAAAAATAATTTAAATTCCATTTTTGCAGATCTTAGTGTTACTGTTCGAAACTTTAAAGGTGCATCAGGGTCTTTAAATAATATTTTATCGGGTAATGAAAAAAAATTAAATACTACGCTTTCTAACCTTGATGAAATGTCTACGAATCTTAATCAGTTTTCGGATTCATTATCAAAGGTTAATATAGGTAAACTAGTAAAAGACCTAGATGGGGTTTTGGCTAATTTTGAGAAAATCTCTAAAGATTTAGAAGTAGGAAAAGGAACGGCAGGTAAATTATTAAAAGATGATAAGCTTTATAATAATCTAGAGGATGCTAGTAAAGAATTAGAATTACTACTTCAGGATCTTAGATTAAATCCTACGAGATATGTAAATATTTCGGTTTTTGGAAAAAAGAACAAGCCATACGTAAAGCCTACAGATTCAATAAACTAACTACTTCAAATGATGCAATATATTCCTAATATCATATTTATAATTGCTTTAATAGCAGGAATTGGATATTTCACAAAAAACATTCGTAAAGTCATTCGAAATATTCGATTGGGTAAAGATGTAGATCGAACGGATAACAAAAAAGAACGTTTTAATAATATGATGATGATTGCTTTTGGGCAATCAAAAATGGTAAGAAGACCTATTGCAGGGATATTACACGTGGTCGTATATATAGGTTTTGTTATTATTAATATCGAAGTGCTAGAGATTATTATTGATGGTATTTTCGGAACGCATAGAATTTTTGCATTCTTAGGAGGGTTATATGATTTCTTAATCGGTTCTTTTGAAATTCTTGCGCTTTTAGTTTTGGTAAGTGTGTTTATCTTCTGGATCAGAAGAAATATTGTTAACATTAGGCGTTTTAAAACCTTAAAAGGTTGGCCTAAAAATGATGGTAATATTATTCTTTATTTTGAGGTTGTGTTGATGACACTATTCCTTACTATGAATGCTGCCGATTTACAATTACAAAATTTAGGAGCTGAACACTATATAAAAGCGGGATCTTACCCTGTTAGTCAGTTTATAACTCCTTTGTTTAATGGGATGTCGGAAGGAGCACTAATTATTCTTGAGCGTAGCGCTTGGTGGATGCACATTATTGGGATTTTAATATTCTTGAATTACTTATATTTTTCAAAACATTTACATATCCTATTAGCTTTTCCAAACACTTATTACGGAGATTTAAGGCCTAAAGGACAGATGGACAACCTAGAATCTGTTACTAAGGAAGTAATGTTGATGATGGACCCTAATGCTGATCCATTTGCTGCACCAGCAGAAGACGAAACCGAAGGAGAACCAGAAAAGTTTGGGGCTTCTGACGTTACTGATTTAAATTGGGTGCAATTGCTTAATTCTTATACTTGTACAGAGTGTGGGCGTTGTACCAGTGAATGTCCTGCAAACCAGACAGGCAAGAAGTTATCACCTCGAAAGATAATGATGGATACCAGAGATCGTCTTCAGGAAGTGGGAGATAATATAGATAAGAATGGTAGTTTCGTAGATGATGGAAAGCAATTGTTAAATGATTATATAACACAAGAAGAATTATGGGCTTGTACAAGTTGTAATGCCTGTGTAGAAGCTTGTCCAGTTAGTATAAGTCCGTTGTCTATTATTTTAGATATGAGAAGATATTTAGTAATGGAGCAAAGTGCTGCACCAACAGATCTAAATAATATGATGTCTAACATAGAGAATAACGGAGCTCCTTGGCCATTTAACCAGATGGACAGACTAAACTGGAATAAAGAATAAAATTTGATAATATTAACCATAACTATTAACCATAAACTTTTAAAAATTAAGAGAATTTAGAAATTATGAAGAAGGAAGAAGTAGAGAAATTATTGCATGATAAGGTAGAAGAAGGGGAACACATTAGTCCAGTATTACCAGAAGGTATTAAGAATTACCTTATTGATATTGATGGTACGATTACAGAAGATGTTCCTAATGAAGAGCCAGAAAGAATGGTTACATGTGAACCATTTCCAGATGCTTTAGTTACATTAAATAAATGGTACGATGAAGGACATATTATTTGCTTCTTTACATCAAGAACAGAGGAACATAGAGAAGTTACTGAAACTTGGTTAAAAACCCACGGATTCAATTATCATAGTCTTTTAATGGGAAAACCAAGAGGAGGGAATTATCATTGGATAGATAATCACTTGGTAAAAGCAACTCGTTATACTGGTAAATTTACAGAATTAGTAGAGAGAGTTGTAACTATCGAAGTTTTTGATGACGGTAAACACGATTAAATAAGTTTTTGTTCGAGATTTTTTCTAACAAAAACCAAGGATATAAATAGTATAAACATATGAATGAAGCAATAAAGGTGCCTACAATGGCAGAGTATATGGCTGAAGGTAAAATGCCAGAAATATTATTTTGGGTAGGATGTGCTGGAAGTTTTGATGATAGAGCTAAGAAAATCACAAAAGCCTTTGTGAAGCTTCTTCATAGTTCTAAAGTAGACTTTGCTGTATTAGGAACCGAAGAAAGTTGTACAGGAGATCCAGCTAAAAGATCTGGGAATGAATTTTTGTTTCAGATGCAAGCAGTTACCAATATTGAGGTAATGAATGCATACGAGATTAAAAAAGTTGTTACCGCCTGTCCTCATTGTTTTAATACATTAAAAAATGAATATCCTGCTTTGGGAGGGAATTATGAAGTAATGCATCATACACAATTCCTTAAATCACTTTTAGATGAAGGAAGATTAACAGTAGAAGGTGGTAAGTTTAAAGGTAAGAGAATTACTTTTCACGATCCTTGTTATCTAGGTAGAGCTAATAATGTATATGAAGCGCCAAGAGATCTTCTAAGAAAATTAGAAGTAGAACTTACAGAAATGAAACGTAGCAAACGTAATGGATTATGTTGTGGAGCTGGTGGAGCACAGATGTTTAAGGAACCAGAACCAGGTAATAAAGATGTAAATATTGAGCGAACGGAAGATGCTTTAGAAACAAAACCAGATATTATTGCTGCGGGTTGTCCATTTTGTAATACAATGATGACTGATGGTGTGAAAAATAAGGAAAAAGAAGATAGTATTGATGTGATGGATGTAGCAGAACTGATTGCAAATGCTCAAGATTTGTAAAAAAAGATTTTAAAGATTAAGCAGACTAATAAAAGAGTTGATATGTTTGTTCATATTAACTCTTTTTTGTTGCAACAATTAGGAATACTTTTTGTTATTTTAGAAAATAAAAAGAAAGAGGATGTTAGTAGATTTTAAAGAACTCCCGGATACGTCAAGAATTTGGATCTATCAAGCCAATAGATCATTTACTTTAGAGGAGTTGGATGAGATAAAGAATAAATTAGAAACTTTTATAACACAATGGACTGCACATGGATCGGATCTAAAGGCAGGATATGATATAAAGTATAAAAGATTTATAACAATTGCGTTAGATCAAGATATGAATCAAGCAACAGGTTGTTCAATAGACGCTTCTGTTCGTTTCATACAACAGTTAGAAACGGATTATAAGGTTGATTTAATGGATAAAATGAATGTTTCCTATAAACAAGGGGAATTTGTTGCGTATAAAACACTTACAGATTTTAGAAAAATGGCCAAGAATAGATCTGTTTCTCCAAACACGATAGTGTTTAATAATTTGGTTACTAATATTGCTGAGTATAAAACTGATTGGGAAGTTCCTGCTAAGGATAGTTGGCATAACCGTTTTTTAAATTAGTTTTTGTGCGATATATTTTTTCTAAATACTTTTCTTATATAATTTTTGTTTTTACGCTATCAGGTCTTTCTCAAGAGTCTGATACTTTAAATATTAAAGATTCTATTGTTGGAATTCAGGTTGATTCTCTTGTAGAGCAGTTAGCCGAAAATAAAGCACCATTAAGTCCACTGATTGTTAAAGATGAGTATGATATTCAAAGATTATGGGTAGATAGTATTTATAACAAAATGACTTTAAAAGAAAAAGTCGGACAGTTATTTATGGTAGATGTTTTCTCTTCTAAACCAAAGAAAGAAACAGATAAAATAAAAAGGCTTATAGAAGAATATCATATTGGAGGAATTATTTTTTCTAAGGGTGGACCGCAACGCCAAGCAAAACTTAATAATGAATATCAAGAAATTTCTAAAATACCATTATTAATTGGTATGGATGCAGAGTGGGGATTAGCTATGCGATTAGATTCTACCAAAGCATTTCCTTGGAATATGACGTTAGGAGCTATTCAGAATAATGATCTTATAGAAGAGACAGGGCGGCAAATAGCGAAACACTGTAAACGACTTGGGGTTCATATTAATTTTGCTCCAGTTGTGGATATGAATACCAATCCCAAAAATCCAATTATAGGAAATCGTTCTTTTGGAGAAGATAAAGATAATGTTACGGAAAAGGCATTAGCTTTTATGAAAGGAATGCAAAAAGAAGGTGTTTTAGCAAGTGCAAAACATTTTCCCGGACATGGTGATACAGATAGTGATTCTCATAAAACCTTGCCTACCATTAATTTTGATGAAAAAAGAATTGATAGTATTGAGTTATATCCCTACCGTAGGTTAATAGCTGATGGATTATCTAGTGTTATGGTGGCTCATCTTAATATCCCTAGTTTAGAACCGAGATCTGGATACCCTTCTTCAATATCAAAAAATGTTGTCACGAATATATTACAAGATAGTTTAGGTTTTGAAGGGTTGGTTATTACTGATGCTTTAAACATGAAAGGTGCATCAGATTTTAAAGCTCCTGGAGACATTGATCTTGCAGCATTAAAAGCGGGTAATGATATTCTTTTAATTTCAGAAGATGTTCCCTTAGCATCCCAGAAAATTGTTTCTGCTTATTACTCCGGTGAGATCACAGAACAACGTTTAGCACATTCGGTTAAAAAAATATTATTCGCTAAATATAAAGCAGGTCTTCATAAATATGAACCTGTAAAGACAGAATATCTTTTTGAAGAGCTTAATAGTACTGCTAATGAAGTGTTACATCATAAACTAGTAGAAAATTCACTTACGTTAGTTAAAAATGATAGAGCAATTCTACCTGTTAAAAACTTAGATCTTAAAAAAGTAGCTTATGTGTCATTGGGAGATGATTCTGGAGAAGTGTTTTTAGAAGAACTAAATAAATATACGAAGGTGGATTGGGTAAAAGGAAACCAACTTCCTGAAATATTAGATCAATTAAGGAACTATAATTATGTAATCGTAGGATTGCATAAATCAAATAACAATCCTTGGAAAGATTATAAGTTTAAGGATAAAGAATTAGTTTGGTTATATGAGATAGCTAGACTTAATAATACAGTTTTAAGTGTTTTTTCTAGACCTTATGCTATGCTGGATCTTCAAACGACTACCAATTTCGAGGGAATCTTAATGGCTTATCAAAACAGTCCTGTTGCGCAGCAAAAAGCTGCTCAATTATTATTTGGTGCTATTGAGGCAAAAGGAAAACTTCCGGTAAGCCTAGGAGTTGATTTTCCTTTAGGAACAGGTCAAGAAACAAGATCTTTAAAACGATTAGCTTATGGAATACCAGAAACAGTTGGTATGAATTCTCATAAACTAGAAAGGATTGATTCTATTGTTAATATAGCAATAAGAGAAAATATGACTCCTGGCCTACAATTAATTGTAGCAAGAAAAGGGAAAGTAGTCTACAATAAGAATTATGGATATCACACCTATGCTAAATCAAGGAAAGTAAAAGGTTCTGATATTTATGATCTAGCATCGTTGACAAAAATTCTTTCAACTTTGCCTTTAACTATGGAGCTAAAAGATAAAGGGATTTTATCATTAGATACTCGAGTAGGAGAGATGTTACCATCATTTAAGGAATCTAACAAGAAAGATATTACAATTAGATCTATGCTCTCTCATTATGCTCGATTAAGAGCTTGGATTCCATTTTATTTAAAGACTTTAGATACTGTAACATCTAGGCCAGATAAAAAATATTATAGAACTAAACGTACTGATGATTTCAATATTAGGGTAACGGGCAATTTATATCTGCGAAGTGATATGAAAGATTCGTTGATGTTACGAATTAAGGATAGTGAATTAAGAAGTAGACTTAGTTATAAATACAGTGATTTACCTTATTATTTGATGAAATCTTTTATCGAAGGGCATTATGGGAATGATTTAGATGCATTGACCCAGCAGCATATTTACAAAGCCATGGGAGCGAGCAATATGGGGTATTTGCCTTTAAATAAATTTGATAAGAAACGTATTGTGCCTACAGAAAATGATCAGGCCTATAGGAAGGAGATCATTCATGGATATGTTCATGATCAAGGTGCAGCTATGTTTGGAGGTATTGGCGGGCATGCAGGTTTATTTGCTAATGCAAATGATGTTGCTAAGATGATGCAGATGTATCTTAATGGAGGATATTATGGAGGTAAACAATTTATAAGTAGTCAAACAATTGATGAATTTAATACGTGTACATATTGCAATAAGAGGGTTAGAAGAGGAGTAGGTTTTGATAAACCTCAACTTGGAGATGTTGGACCTACCTGTGGTTGTATATCTATGAACAGCTATGGGCATAGTGGTTTTACGGGAACATTTACTTGGGCAGATCCTGATGAAGAGATTATTTATGTTTTCTTAAGTAATCGGACGTTTCCCGATTCTGCGAATCGAAAATTGATTTCTAATGATATTCGATCAGAGATTCAGAGATTAATATATGAAGCAATAAATTACTAATATTGGTTTAAAAATTTAAATTAAATGAATATCAAAATATCAGAAAAGGGACCTTTGTTTTCTAGAATAGTTGCTGGATGTATGAATTGGGGCGAATGGGGTGCAAATCTAACAACTGATGAGTCACAGAAATTAATTGAAGACTGTTTAGAGATTGGAGTAACGACGTTTGATCATGCTGATATTTATGGACATTATACAACAGAATCATTGTTTGGTAATGCTATAAAAGGTAAGAGTTCATTAAGAGAACAAATGCAATTGGTTACCAAGTGTGGCATTCGATTAATAACTCCTAATCGACCGGATAATCAAATTAAATCTTATAAAACTACCAAAAAGTATATTATAGAATCTGTAGAGCAATCACTAGTGAATTTACAAACAGATTTTATCGATATGCTATTAATTCATAGACCTAGTCCGTTAATGAATCCTTTGGAGATTGCAGAAGCTTTTGAAACCTTAAAATCTAGTGGTAAAGTGTTGCATTTCGGAGTTTCTAATTTTACTCCTTCTCAATTTGATATGTTGAATGATGTTTTTCCTCTACAAACCAATCAAATAGAAATTTCACCATTACGATTAACACCATTTATTGATGGTTCTTTAGATCAGTGCATAAAACATGCTATCAAACCTATGGCTTATTCTACTCTTGCTGGAGGAAAGTTTTTTTCAAAGCAACCAAATGAAAAAGTTGTTAGAATTAACGAAGTAATAAATCCTTTAATCCAAAAATATGAAGTTCCTGCTGATCAAATATTAACCGCTTGGTTACTAAAACATCCTTCTGGAATATTACCGATAATGGGTTCTACAAAAATTACTCGTATTCAATCTGCAGTAAATTCTTTATCCATCGAAATTACAGATGAAGAGTGGTTTAGAGTATGGGAGGCTTCTACGGGAACAGAAGTTGCATAATTTTTTATTTAAATATTCTAATAGTATATATTTCTAAGTGTCAAATAAACAAAAGATTAGTCTTAGTTATAGTATTTGTTTTTCGATTCTAGTTAAGTTTTCTTTCAAAAAAAATAAAAAAATACAAGAAAGTGGGGTAACATATTTCCTTCTAATGACACTTATGTATAGTGAAAGTTTGGTTTATTAAATAAGGTAGGCACTTAATTAAACAAACAATTACTGAGAAATCAATGGCTACGGTTTCATAGGGGTATGTGTACCGTAGTCAGATTTTGTAAATTTAAAAACATAAAAGCTACTTCATAAGAGGTGGCTTTTTATATATATATTAGAATCTATTCTATCTTCCAACTATGCTCCAAATGCTTTATTGTATTTAAAAACTTCGCAATTAGATTTTAGTGCATAGCTAAAGTTTAATAATGTTAGTAAAGTTATTGTTTTCTAATCTTTTTATATTCTTTGGTTCTTTATAAATTGTGAATAACTATGCGTGCATTGTTAATAAATTATTGCTAAACTGTTTTTGTATTAAATTTTTATGTACATTTAGCAGGCTTAACGATTGGACCCTAATATGATTTATTTCACATAATAATTAGAAATTGGTCATAATGTATAAAGAAAACATATCAAATCACGCGAATATTAAAACTCATTACCCCCTATAATGAACAACTACAAACTCACTATTATCGGATTTGCAATATCCGCATTCCTGTATTTTTCATCGATTTTTTTAGAACTTGATCTTTTCGAACTGGTATTAGCTTTTTTAGCGAGTATTGAGAAATTTAATTTTGGCGAATTTATTCTACCACTTATCATATTTTCAATCTTTTTAATTTTTGATATGCGTAGGCGTGTTAAGAAAATTAAATTAGAAAATGCAAAATTAAAGATTTACAAAGCTATGTTGTCTTCTAGTCATCATATCCTAAATAATTTTATTTATCAGATGGATATCTTTAAAATTACGGCAGAGGATACACCCGGTTTTGATGCAAGAACATTGGCTTATTATGAAGATATTATAAGTAATACCTCTAGTCAGATTCATTCACTTAGTAACCTCTCTAGTATTGATGAGTATTCTATCAGAACTTCGGTAATGACTGGATAATTTATGATATGTTATTTACCCAATAACACTACTTAATCTAAACATTGGTAAATACATTGCTATAAGTATAACTCCAACAATAATACCAACAAGAATTGTAAGTAAAGGGTTAAGCACATTGGATATAACTTGTGATTGATGTTTTACCTGTTGATTGTATTGCTCATTAAGCTTTTGGAATATAAATTCTGTTTGATTGGTCTCTTCTGCTACTCGAATCATTGCTATTAATTTTTTATCAAAAATAGAGCTTTTTGCAAATGAAGTACTTAATTTATCTCCAGCAATAACGGCTTCGTTAGTTTTTTGTAGACCTTGTTGAAGTGGATAAAAATTAATCATATTTTTTACCAAGTCGATACTATCTACCATAGGAACTTTAGCATACGTTAATAAAGAAAGTGCCTGCGTAAACTGCGCCATGTAAATTCTTCTAAAGTAATTACCAAGTATAGGAATCTTAAGTTGTAGCTTCCCTAAAAATTTTCGGTACCATTTCTTTTTGGACACTAAAGAAACACCGATTAGTGTTAAAATGATGCATCCTAAAATAAGAAAGCCATGTTCTCCTGTGAAATTAGAAAAGCTAATAATAGCTTCCGTAATACCTGGAAGATCTACTTTATTTTGCTTAAATATATCCACAAACATGGGCACTACGTACCGTAGCATAAAAAAGATAACAATTAGAGCAGTGAGTAATACTATAATAGGGTATGTAAGTGCAGAAATAATTTCTCGTTTTAGATCATTTTTTCTTTTATAAAATTCACTGAGTTCTAGTGTGATCTGGGCTAATTGACCCGTTTGTTCACCAATTTTGACTGCATAATACTCGTAATCAGTAAAATTTTTATCTGCTTTTAGAATTTCAGAAAAAGCATTACCATCGATTAATTTTAATAACATGCTGCTCATTAACTTTTGATCTTTTTCTTTTTTCTGTGTTTCTGATAACAGTTCTAAACCGCTTTTTAAATCAATTCCAGATTTTAATAAAACACTAAGTTCCGCATACCACTGTTCCTTTTTTTTGCTATTAAAAGCATTTCCGAACAAGGTGATTTCTTTTGTTAATATTTCTGAAATATCAAAAGAAGTATTCTCCTGCTTTGCCTTTTTAGTATTTTCAATTTTGATTCCCATATTCAGAAATAGATTGTCGGATCATTATGTTTATAAACAAAAATACGATGTAAATCGGTAGTGTTATCAAATGTGAGTTTGATAGCATCAATAGTTCCAGAGGTTACTTCTTTACCTTCGAAATAATATTTTATAGCTTTGGTTTTTAATATAAATGAATTAATACTAGTATAGATACTATCAGAATTGAAATTATAGATTTTTTCTTCATTCGGAGAAGAGCACAGTAAAGTATTATCTTTTGGGTTCCACTGTAGTTTTGGATATCTATTAAAATCTATCGTCAAAGCAACCTCTAAAGATTGTATTTGAGATTGGTGATTATAATTAGCCTCGATACCTCTCATGTTTTTTTGGACAATACCAAGAATTGTAAATGCTAAACCAACAACTATAGCAGAAATTACTATTACCACCATCATCTCGGTCAGCGTAAACGCTTTTATTTTATGAGAAACATTATTCATGTATACTTAGTTGTTTTTCATGACTGATATTACCATTGTTATACATAATGATATTGCGGTTGTTCTTAGTAATGATTTCAATTTCCCAAGAATCAAAATCTTCAGCATATGGTATCTTTAGCTTAGCATGAATTACAAGATATTCTAGTTCTTTTACTCTGTTTTCTATTGCACCTTGATCTCTTTTGATATGATTTGTAAAAATGTTATTAAAACTTAAGCTGGCGATCATAAATACGATTATGAGCAGTACCGAAGCTGTTAGCGTTTCGATTAATGTAGCAGCACGTATTTTTTTTAATATAACCATGTCGCTATATTTTTTTTTACATTCTTAAAAGGTAATCCTGCATATTTAGGAATAGGGTTCACAAGGATTTTACCATTATACAAATGATTCATATATACGGACCCTGATTGATTAGCAATGAATTGTTGTGTATATAATGAACCTTTTATAGTTCCCATAAATTCAATATTCCCTTGGCAATATATTTCTCCAATGACCTCTGTTCCAATTGCTATGTTTAAGTTCGTTTTTATACGGTTTTTAGTAGCTGACTCGTTTTTTAAATACACTATAGAACCTTGGATAACAGTATTTTTATCTATGCTAAAATCTGGATTTCTGTTTTGTGATGTATTTCCTGTATTTGATCTAGAGATATTTTTTTTATCTAAAAGTGTCGCAGACGAAGGGTAGGAGAGGTAACAGTTTTTTCCAATTTCAATTTTTTTGCTAGCAATAAGCTGAAATCTACCCTTTACATAATCTTCAACAATTATTATTGGTGCAATAACCACCACATCGGTTAATTGAGAAGCAGAAGTAATTGTAATTTTTGATGATGATTGTATAACAACGTTCCCAGATATTTTTTCGTTCCCAAGAACTATTGATTCATTTGTATAGATAATTTTTGCGGTATCATAAAATGAGTTTTTTACCTCTTTAGCAATAGGAATTGTGCGTGCTTCATCAATATAACCTCCTTTAATAATAGATTCTATATAGGAAATCCATTGATTATCTAATTCAGGAATTGTTGCCTTACTTTCTATAACACTACCATAGTATAGACTGCTACCTTGATAATAATTACCTGATATATTACCAGCTTTAATGCCTTGTTCCGGAAGATAGCTGTTGCCTTCTAGTCTTGTATTACCTACAACCACCAAAGGAGCATTTTTATTAGCAAGATATAAATTTGGTGTTTTTAGAGCTAAAGCAGCTCCAGTAAAAGCGATTTTACGGATCTTACTTTCCTTTACAGCAACTTCCGAAAATGTTTTTGTCCAGGCACCATGATAATTGGTAGCTAGTTTTATGGTTTTTGTGTCTATCGAACTATTAGTAGTATCTTTTGATGCTGTAGTAGCTAGTAAGGATCCGAATATTTGATTATTTGCTATATCAGAAGCCTCTATTATTTCTTTAGATTTAATTCTAAAAAACGACTGAACATGAGTAAGTAATAAGAAAGTGCTGAGTAGTATCGCAATAATAACTGAGATTAGCAATGCAAACTGCATGGCTTGTGCTTTTATTTTATATACTATCTTCAATTCAAAATCTGAAATTGCTTAGTACTGCCTTTATATTTTAGCTTTATTGCGCTAGAAGAACCTTTTATAAGTTGCACCTCGGAAAAAGAATCTTTGATTTTCATTAATTGATCAGTTCCGTTAATTTCTACTAAAAATATTGCTGAAGAATTATTTTGAGCAGAAACCAAGCCTTTATAACGAATCGAAGGCCAAATCGTTTCTTGTTTTTTACTTTTTGTTTTTCCTTTTTTAGGAGTCGTTTTTTTAGGACGATATATAGTTCCTAAAAACGGATCTCTATCCACATCACTAATAGAGAATTTTTCTCGTTCCTTAGTTTTTATTGTAGCAAAAGAAACATTAGTAATAGTAGACATCACAGGATCTTCATCAGAAAAGGCATCTACCACCTGAAAAATAATAGCACCCCAAATAAAGACTACTAATGGTAATAATATATATAATCCTTTTTTTCCTTTTAACATCGTATTAATTTATGGTAAAACTAAAGGTGTCGCTAGCTTCACTTTGATTACCAGCTTCATCAAAAGCTTTTATAAACCAATAATAAGTTTCTCCAGTATCTAAAGTAATATCTGCAGGAGAAGTTACACGGTCTTTTGTAACTAGATCTGTTAATTGATCATTACGATAAACATATATACTGTCAAATTCGGTACTTCCTTCTACAGCTTCTCTAGTCCAAGAAAAAGAAATCATGGCATCTGTTAGTATTGCTTGATTTGCAGGTGTAGTGGCAACTGGTTTCAGTGGATTCATACTATCTACAGTAAGAGTCCTACTAAAATACAAGGTATTTTGCGTATCATTCTCCGCACGAACTTGCCATGTAGTTACACCTTCGGGAAATGTAAGTTGAATAGAATTAGCAGTACTTGTATTTTCATCAATAACTTGATCACTCTCGTCTAATAATTGAATTCTATAAGCAGTAGCGTCAGTAACGGATTGCCATTGTAATGTAACAGCTGTATTATTAACAATCGCATTGTCTTCTGGGGATGATAACAGCACTTCTCTAGCAGAAAAATCTTCACTTTCGATAATACTAAAACTAGCAGTGGTATAGGCAGTTTCTGATCCAGAGTTCTGAGCACGTACTCTCCACTGATAATCATTTTTTACTAGTGTAGTATTAAAATTAGTAAGTGTAACCGTAGTATCTTCTATAATTTGAGTAGCATTTTCGAATGTAGGTCGCGCAATCTGAAGTCTATATGATGTAGCTTGATCGACAGCATCCCAACTAAAAGAAACAGATGTGTTTTCTACTTGTGACCCATTAGAAGGTGCAATAATAGTAACAAGATCATCTGTAATATCCTCTTCAAACAAAATTTCTTCGCAGCTAAATAAAGTAAGTAGGAAGATAGTTATATATAAGAATTGTTTTTTCATAGTATTCATTTTCATTATCTCCTTGTTTCCTTAGTTTTAATTAAGAAAACACAATTCAGAACTATACTTATTTTTTATAATAAGTACTAGTCATTTGAAGATGCTTTTATAATTTCAAGTAATTTATTTTTTCTTTTGCTTTTTCAGCATTTTTATATGTGTTTTTTGGGCAATTATCATTTTCATCGACAATGTCAAAAAGTGCGACTCTTCTTTTATTATTTTCCCCCCAACAGAAATAAGATAATCGATAACCGAATATCGTAGTATCCGAAAAATCTATGGTTTTATAATTTCTTCCATCGTTAACCAGCGATAATTCATATTGTTTGTAATTTTTATTCACTAAAAATACAGCTTCAGCCGCTTGAATTTCTTTGATAATTTGTGGAGATACAGACATAGAAACAGATGATATTATTTCTGCATCTTGTTGACGTTTTAGATATTCTAAGGTTTGTTGATTGTATCCTTGTTCTAGTTCCGAAATAATAGACACCCAGTCAATCAATTCTATTTTTAGAAATTGAGGTTTGGTATCTACAGAGTCTATATAAGTAATTTGCTGTTTATTAGTAGGAGACGAATTAATATATGACTTAAACGTAGTTTTATCAAAAGTAGTAGGAGTAACCCCCACACGAATTCCTTTTTTATAGGTTGGTATGGTAGTTACCTGAAAATCTGTATTGAGTATATGATTTTCATGTATACCGATAACCCCTAAAGCTACTGGTGTCGTAGTTGCTGTATGCATTGCAGATTTGTTGACCGAAATACTGCGACAGCCAAGGAAACAAGCAAAGCTACATACTATAAAAAAATATTTTTTAAACTGCATAAATTATGTTTTGTATCTACCACAAAATGAGCCGCCAAAGATAATAGAAGCCAGCAAATTATACTAATGAGCTGCTGATTATTATGAGCCTTACACACGTACTTATGGTTTCTTATAGTATAGTGTCGGTTAGAACAGATTTGTTACCACGATTTTGGTAATTTTTTTGGTTGGGTGTCAAGAGTCAGGTGTCGGATGTCGGATGTTTGATGTCAGGTGTCGGATGTCGGATGTTTGATGTCGGATGTCTGAGGTCGGATGTCGGATGTCGGATGCTTGATGTCGGATGCTTGATGTCGGGTTTTTCATTGTTAGGTATTTTAAGTCCGGGGTATGCCTTTTTCTAACCTTTAGCTTTGTTTCAATTACAATCATTATTATAATACTCAACCACTTCTCTGATATGTCTTTTTTTAAACTCTTTATTTTGTATTTTTTCTATTAACGAAGCACAATCTGCAAAATAAGAAGATGCTGCTTTTTTAAAGTTCTTACTGAATAGTTGATTAGATCCTAAATGGGTAACTTCTTCTTCATTACCTCTTTGTACATAATAGTTATTAATCGAATAATAATTACCAGCGCCAAAACCTACTCCGGCACCCCCAAAACCACCTGTACCCATATTTGCATTTGCAACGTATCCTTCGCTATGTTTTCGGTAAAGCGTAACTTTGCCTTTTTCTATAAGTTGTAAAACTTTTGGGAATTCGCTGTCTTTTACAGGTCGATATACATATGTATTTATTTCACCACCTTCATAAATTTTTACTTTTTCTAGTTCTTCAAAACTGTATTTTATAGCCTTTTCTTTTCTAGCTTTTCTGAATTTTACTTTGCCAAAACTTTTTAATTTTCCTAACCCTTCTAAAACTGTTCCGTTCTTAAAAGTGAGAATTGCTTTGGTTTTTTGTGCTTGCAACTGTACCGTAGAAAAAGCAAGTAGTAGGAAGAGTATGTGAGCCGTATATTTCATTTTTATGTTTTCGTTTTTGTTATATACATAAGTGTCATAATGTGGTAGAATGTTACCGTATGGTTTCTGTTTTTTTTACAAAATTACAGTTCTTAATGTGTGAAAGTAACAATACACGGTATTGTTTAAGTTAACTAAAGCATATCACTCTAAATAATTTGTTGATTATATGATGCGTAAAAGGGGCGGAGCTAATTATTTTTAGTACATTTAGAATGATTCAATACATACATAAGAACGATGAAAAAAGTAAAAAGTATTACGACATATAAGAAATACCAAATAGAAATTGGTGCTACACGAAAAATAAAAGGAGGAACTGCTACTGATGATCTTGCCAAATGGAGAAAAAATATCGAAGATGGTATGATCGATCGTAGATCAACTATAGGTGGCTAGATTTATTTATTCTTTCTTTCTACTGTCAATTATTTATTATTAGTTCGAAATAAAAAGTTGCTTTACGATATGGAACACAACAGCTATAAATTATCAAGCTTATAGCTGTTGTGTTATCGCTTACTCATACGCTTCCAATCTTTACCGCCACTAGTTACAAACTAGCGGGAGCGGGGATCCCTTAGAAAATGCAATAGCAGAAAGAGTGAATGGTATTATAAAGGAA
>NZ_JAGJEB010000007.1:0-367131 GCF_018100855.1 Aquimarina sp. MMG015 | reverse complement strand
AGAAGTCAGAAGTCAGAAGTCAGAAGTCAGAATTAAAATAGTAGACTACCTCTGACACCCGACTTCTGGCCTCGAATAATTATTTAATCTTTTTCTCTAGTTCTTCATTTTTCTTTTTAAGAGCTTCTACTTCTTGTTGTAACAAATCTGTCTTCTTATTCTGCTCAATCATATAGAGTGTTAACTCTTCTATTTTCTGAAGTAGTTTAGTGTTCATTTCTCCTAATTGGATACCATTTTCTGCTACTTCTGCTGCAGAAGGAATGTTTTCTAAATGTCCTTTTTCTGTGATATGATTTTCTACTTGCTGCAGTGTAGGTAGGTTATAATTATCTTCGAACACATAATCAGGCCAATTTGCGTGCAAAGCTACCTTTACTTCTTCTGCTGCTATTTTTCCTTTGACACCTAATTTGTAACCTTTAGTGTCTGCGGTTCCAATACCAACATTTCCATTTTTCATTATAGACATTTTACTACTTCCGTCAACCTGAAAACCAAATCTAGAAGTAGTAGATCCACCTGCAATATTTATGTAACTATTTCCGTCTCCAGAGGTAAAAAGGTTTACATATCTACCATCCGTGTGTGATGTTTTAATTACTCCTCTTACGTCTAGTTTTGCTAAAGGATTTGTCGTTCCGATACCAACGTTTCCAGTTTTATTAATTGATAATCTAGCTGTAGGACCTGATGTTACGGTGTTAGAAGTTCCGAAATGAAAATTACCATTTGTTGGATCAAAGCGTATTTCGCTAGAGTATAAAGATGGATCTAAATCAACTCCACCAGATGGTTTGTATAAAAAACCTATAACTTTGTGCCCACCATCATGGAAAGCATAAGTGTTTCCTATTTGAAATCTTTCTTGAGGATTTGTAGTTCCAATACCTAGATTACCATTAGCTGACATTGTCATTAATTTCTGATCGAAATTAGTCCATTGAAAAAGTGGACGCGTAGTAATTCCCTGATCATTGGAACTTCTTCTAGTATCAAACCTCATCATACTACTGCTACCGCTGTTATCATTAGTAGCATCTGTAGAAGCTATAAATACTAATGATGAGATGTTACTGGATTGTACATTTCCTTTAATTAATGGCATAAAACGGTTGGCTACTCCCGTTGCATTTGTAAATTGTAAGTAATCAGAGGGAGCATCTGATATCTTAAAACGCATTAAACTTTCTGTTTGTCCTGTATTAGATAATATATCTAGTTTAGCTCCAGGATTTGTAGTTCCAATACCTATATTACCAGAAGGATTAAGAGTCATTAAATGCCCCGTTCCTTTATTGAAAAAGTACATATTTCCTATTGTCTTTTCAATACTTCCAATATAAAGTTGATTTGCTCCATTTAGACCAAATGCTCGGGTATAACCCGTTTCGCCATTCTTTTGAACTCTAATATAATCAGTAGTATTGTTTAGATCAACATTTTGAGATTTTGCTTCTATGCAAAAAAAAGATAATGCTATTATGAATACTGTTTTTTTCATAGTTTTTTTAATTATTTAGTTTTGATTCTAGCTTTTCAAGACGCATTTGCAACTCAATTAACATACTGTTTGTTGATTGTAATTGTTTGTTTTCTTCTTGAAGTTTATAGATTTCTTTTTGTTGGTTATCGGTCTTTTTATTCTGCTCAATCATATAGAGTGTCAATTCTTCTATTTTTTGAAGAAGTTTTTTATTCATTTCTCCTAATTGTATACCGTTCTCAGCTACTTCTGTTGCAGAAGGGATATTTTCTAAATGCCCTTTTTCTGTGATATGATTTTCTACTTCTTGTAATGATGGTAGGTTGTAACTATCTTCGAATACATAATCAGGCCATCCCACTAAATCTACTTTTACTTCTTTAGTATGGATATTGCCATTTACAGCTAGTTTAGCGTCTGGTGTATTTGTTCCGATACCGATATTTCCATTTGTTCCAATTAAGAACTCTTCTTTCCCAAAACCATCATAACCTCCTACCCAATAATGAAGACCATTATTATCAACTCCAAAATCAACTTTACCAGTATTAGATCCTGTTCTGTTTAATTGGATTTGTATTGCACTATCCTTAGCATCTACTTGTAGTTTTTGCGTTGGATTTGTAGTTCCAATACCAATTCCACTACCATTTCCTTTAATAATCATTAATTTAGAATTTCCGTTATTACTATTAAAAGAAATATCTTGAGTATCTCTCGTTTCAATCTCTAATGCTAATCCGTAACTTCTAATCTCGTTTGCTCCTCCAATATTATTTCTAAATAATAAATTCTCAGTTGCATTTCCAAGTTTTATTCCTTTGGATGTTCCAGATACATCTAATGCAAAATTGGGATCTGTAGTTCCGATACCTACATTACCGGATACTGCTAAGTGAGTATTAATAGGTAGTTGAGTAGATGCTTCATATCCAATGCTGACACCTCTATATTGTGATTTATCGCCTACATCTGGTTGTAGGTGTAGAGTAGAGTAGTATTTTCCATAATTAGAGACATCGGTATGCCTAGCTATGATCCACGCTTTTCTATCATTAAACCCAGCTGAATTACCAAACTCCATACCACTATTAGAACTTCTTGATTTAAGGAACAGATTACCGCTATCAGAAATAGTAGGATAAGAAGCTGTTCCGTTCGGCAGATAAATGCTAAGCTTTGCATCTGGATTTGTAGTTCCAATACCTATATTACCATTCTCGTCAAAGACTATTTTGTCACTTATGCCATTTGGTTGAAATCTTATTTTGCCTGAAGCAGATCTCATAATTAAACCGTTTGATAATTGGCTGTCAGTTCCTAAAACACCAGCATTGGCCCAAGTATTTACTTGGTTATAATTAGAGGAAGTAGATAATAGATAAACTGATTTCCCTGGTGTTCCTTCTCCTATTATGATTCCACGTCTTGCGGAATTACCGCTATTACTGTTATTAATTTCTAGAAGAGTAGAACCATTTTGATTCTTTTCAATGCTCAAAATGTTTGTTGGATTTGTAGTTCCGATGCCAAATTTACCATCGCCATCCATTCGCGCTCTTTCGATACCTCCACTCAAAAAAAGAATTTTATATTTATTACCAGAATTTTCACCTGCATCTAAATAGATATCATCAAAACGAGATTTAAATAACCATTTTCCTGGGAATGTACCTCCGAAACTTTGAACTCTATTAAAGCCGCCATTGGCACTTGGGAATTGTAATTGATTCAAACCCATATTTAAATCTTGAGTCTGTGTTTGTGCTTTAGAATTCAAAATAGTTCCTAAAATTATAGCTGATAGAAATATAATTTTTTTCATA
This sequence comes from Aquimarina sp. MMG015, assembly GCF_018100855.1. Lineage (NCBI taxonomy): Bacteria > Pseudomonadati > Bacteroidota > Flavobacteriia > Flavobacteriales > Flavobacteriaceae > Aquimarina > Aquimarina sp. MMG015. The sequence continues at coordinate 363,819 of NZ_JAGJEB010000007.1, read as the reverse complement.
ATTTCGTTAAAATATTTATAATGTTAGAGTATTCTGACTCTAGTAAAGTTTATAATGCTTTTATATACGTGTCTCGAGATAACAAAATGTTACCTCAGAAAATGAAGTTTTTTTAGTTTTTATAAAAAAATAAAGCGGCAAAAGTATTATAAATAGATGGTTTAACTAGCGTTTTTTATAAAAATATTAAGTCCTAATTGTTTGATTTAGTAGATGAATTTCATTTTCATTTTTGATCTATCAACGAATCTTCTTTCTAAAAGAATTGTAACATTAGCATTATTATTGATACCTATTAATAAAGCTTTAACTTTATGAAAATAAATCCTTGGGTTTTTGGTGGCTTATTTTTGTTAATATCCTGTATCTGGATGTGGAATAACTTTGAACTTCCGAAGTTTTATCCTTTTGAAAAAACGGAAAAAGTAGAGGCGTTAGTTTTTTATTCAAGACCAGTTCAACCAAGGCTTCCTGATTTTGGAGGTGGAGTAAATGATCTAATGGTGAAATTTGTTTATCAAGTGGATAACATAACCTATGTGTCAAAGTATAGAGCTCATAAAACTGGGCAATTTCAACGTTCAGGAGATTCATTATTAGTTGAATATAGTATTAATAATCCGCAAAGAACAAAACCTATTCTATACTACCATAACGTTTCTAGTAAACCTAGACATGAGGATTTTGTAAAAAGTTTTCTGCATACAAAACCTAATGGATATAAGGCATTGGATTTAAGAGAAAATATATTTACTTATGAGGACTATGGAGAATATGGTGAACGTTTTATCAAAACTACTGGAACATATATTAAAGAAAGTGGAGTAATTAAATTATCACCATTAATTTATTATCAAAATAGATTGGTAGGGGATTCTATAATAGAAGAACCAAAACCTATTAACAAGGATGATGAGAAAATCTTCCTAAGTGATTTTATTGAAAATTCTGACAAATCAATTACAGAAGTAAATACAGACCTTATTTTTAGTACAAAAAGTTCGAGATAATACTTAACCTAGCGCTATATTAATCCTTCTGTTCTTTATTAAAATAAACCAAGTAATAATACATTTGTTTTTCTTCGTCCCAACCTTTTTCTACAAATTTTTCTGCAGATTCTGGATTGATGAAATCCATTTTAATTTGAATATTAGTATCTAGATTAATAGTGTTTTTAATCTTTTTTCTTGCCGCGGAAACCGCTGTGTTAGCAATAGGAAATTCTGTAAGGTCTTCTATATGATATTTTGGAGCTTTCTCTGTCTTATAATGTTTAAATTCTGGAATTAGGTCTGGATTATCAATTACTTCGTTAAGAAAAGCAGATTCTTCGAAGGTGTCATTTTTAGCAAAGTGATTTACAGCTCGGTTCATAAACATCACTTCTTCTTTTTTGTCTTCTGCTGGTAATACTACGTCCTTTGCAAAATCCTGACAGAACTTCATGTATTTTTTTGTGTAGAAGTTTTCATCGGCAAATGCTTCTACTCCAAGAAAATGCTCTAACCAATATTTAGTATCATAACGGTTAGAGTCTACAGAAAGAATTTTATATCCTTCTTCTTTTTTATGATTGAAAATAAGGCAACCTTTATCAAGTTTATTAAGGTTAACTCCTTGTTGGTGTAACAGTGCTATGTTAGTTCCTTTTTCTTCAAATTGAAGGAAATCATATTTTAATTCTGATTTAAAAATTCCAACAGCAGAAGTTTTTTCATTATCTATGGTAAGATTATCTAGATAAACAACATATACTTCACCACTTTTGATATGTGGGTGTTGCGATTGCTCGTATAATAAAGAAGCAATTCTTTTGGATTTTTCGTGTGCCGATGCTGGATTGTTAAAAATTTCGGTCACTATCTTATATAGCGGATTAAACTCCACATCAACTTCATTAACAAACTGAAAATAATTCTCTTCTTTTTCTCTAAAAGGCTTAAAGAAATACTCCTTTAATAGCGCAGTTAATTCATCATTAAGTGCATACGGAGCATCAGAAAGAAATATGTTCTCGTTTCTACTTTTGTTTCCTATTTTATGAATCGAAAGAGATTCAATCTGGGTGCTATATAAGTTGATCATATTCTTTTAGTTTTAATTCCAATGTTCGTCAAATCCTAATTCATCATAATCATCAAGGTCTAAGAAACCTTCATCATCACTATTTTGGTCTAAATCATCAGCTTTAAATTCTTTATCGGGAGCATTGTCAGGAATTTGTCCGTGAACGAACATAACATTCGGGTACTCTCGTCCATTTTCATATTCTGCAATTTCGGCAAGCTCTACCAAAAATGTCCACATACTTAAAAAATCATATATGTAGATCAATCTTGGAGAAGCTTCATGAACTACATCATTAAGTGTTGTTTCATTCATTAATCTTACTGGCTGATTGCCATCACTCATGTCAAAAAGAGATATCTCTTCTCCTTGATTCCATTGCTCATCACTGGTGTAAAAAGATGCCATTTCCATACCATCAAAACCAAAAGATTGGTTGATGACATTATGGAACTGCTCTAAAGTAGCATCTTGTTCGATTTCGATATCTCTAAATACATCTTCTTCTGTATCCAGGATAATTCTGAAACGGTAAATCATTCTTGATTAATTTGGATTGGCAAAGATACAAACTTGTTCGTGACTATTTTAAAATTTTAAGCTTCAATAACTTTATTTTTAAACACCTCTAATATGATATAAAACTGTACACCAAATAATAAGGATGATATAACCAAGTGCAAGGGTTGTGATAGAAAAGGGAAATCAAAATAATACATTAATATTCCTGTTAATGCTTCTAAACCGATTAATCCTATAACCCAATTTAATTTAGATATTCCTAATTGCATTTTTTTGTTATACCAAAGAAGCCAAGTATTTATTAAAACAATCAATATGGAAAATGATCTGTGTATATAGAAGGTGAAAGTAGGAGGGCTTAACCATTCGGATTTTGTATGCTCTCCAACAATTTTAATTTGTTCATCAACATATTGTCTTACCTGAGTTCCCAAGGCTACTTGTATTAGTGTAAGTATAGTAGAAAAAAGTAATATGTTTTTAAATGTAGTTCCGAACTTAATGGATGTGATTTTTTCTCTTGTTAAGAATAATACATATAACAATATTGCTAGAATAATGAAAGCAACCAACATATGGACAGTAATTCTAAGTGGTAGTAAATTAGAATCGACTACAATTTTCCCTAACCAAGCCTGAAAGGCCATTGCAATAATTGTAATACACGCATATATGGGTATTTTACGATTTTCTTTCCAAAATCGTAACGATAGGATAAACATCAATAAAATTGGAATTCCAGAAAGTACTGTAACAAGTCTGTTGATATATTCAATCCAAGTATGCCATACATTAAACTTAGCATAATCATGTTTGGTGTAGGGTTCCCAATTATCAGGATTGTATGTGGAAGCAGATGAGAAGTCTCTAGTTGCGATTCTTAATTCTTTATCCAATATGACTATAAACCCTTTTTCATATTCATAATTAGCTTTCCATTGGATCTGAGCTTCATCTGTAGGGGGAATATAATACCCAAAGCATTTAGGCCAATCTGGACATCCCATTCCGGATCCTGTCATTCTAACAACTGCTCCAGCAATTATGATTAAATATATAAGTACAACCGATGTAATGACAAGTGGCCTAAAATATTTTTTCATATGTTTATACTAAAGATTATGAGTGTCTTAGTTATTTTTTTAACCCTAGTTCTTCTCCTTTATTAATCATAAATTGATAAGCAGCTTCATGTTCATTTGGTATTTCTCCCTCCAAAATAGCTTCTTTAATGGCTTCCTTTATAATTCCAATTTCGCGAGAAGGTTTAATGTTAAACGTTTTCATAATTTCTTCTCCGCTTACTGGGGGCTGAAAATTACGAACATGATCTCGCTCTTCTACCTCGACCATTTTCTGACGTACAATTTTAAAATTGTTGTGGTATTTTTTAAAGCGTTTAGGGTTTTTGGTAGTAATATCAGCTTCGCAAAGCGTCATTAATTCGTCTATATAATCACCAGCATCGAATACCAATCTTCTTACTGCAGAATCTGTTACATCTGAGGCAATAACAATCGGGCGAGAACTCATTAATACCATTTTCTGAACAAACTTCATTTTGTCATTCAAAGGCATCTTTAGGCGCTTAAATAGTTTAAATACCATTTTAGAACCTACAAATTCGTGACCATGAAATGTCCATCCTACTTTTTTATTAAATCTTTTTGTAGGAGCTTTTCCTACATCATGTAATAACGCTGCCCAACGAAGCCAAAGATCATCTGTGTTTTCGGATATATTATCTACAACTTCTAAGGTGTGATAGAAGTTATCCTTATGTTTTTGTCCTTCTACTTCATCAATGCCTTTTAGAGCCATTAATTCAGGCAAAATGTATGGTAGTAATCCTGTCTGTTCTAGTAAAAGAAAACCTACTGAAGGTTTTTCGCTAAGTAATATTTTATTAAGCTCATCAACAATGCGTTCTTTGGTGATGATTTTAATTCGGTCTTTATTTTTCGTTATCGCTTCTAATGATGTTGGTTCAATCTTGAAATTGAGTTGCGTAGCAAAACGGATTGCTCTCATCATTCTAAGAGGATCATCAGAGTAGGTTATATCTGGATCTAATGGTGTACGAATAATTTTAGACTTTAGATCTTCTAGTCCATTAAAAGGATCTAAAATATCTCCAAATGTATCTTCAGAAAGGCTTAGTGCTAAGGCATTAATAGTGAAATCTCTTCGGTTTTGGTCATCTTGTAATGTCCCATTTTCGACAATTGGGTTTCTACTATTTTCTCGATAAGATTCTTTTCTGGCACCTACAAACTCGACCTCTATGTCATTAGCTTTTAACATAGCTGTTCCGTAGGTCTTAAAGATTTGAATTTTTGGATTTCCCGGAAGTAATTTAGAAACTTCTTTTGCCAATTCAATTCCGCTACCTACAGCTACAATATCGATATCTTTTGCGGTTCCTCTTTGCAAAATATGATCTCTAACAAAACCACCGATAACGTAGCTTTCTAATTGAAGATTAGCTGCTGCTTTGGTAATAGTATTAAAAACAGAATGTTGTAATGCTTTTTTATAATTTTTCTCTTCCGACATGAATCAATTTACTTCCTGATAATTTTCACTGTGCTATCACCACCTATTTTTATAATTGAAGAAGGTTTAGCATCTTTATTTTTCAACGGCAAATTTACAACATAGTCAACGCCTTCCAAAATCTCTTTACTTATTTCTTTTAGGTTGCGAGGAGTGGATTTTCCACTAATATTAGCAGAAGTAGAAACGATTGGTCTTTTGAATTTTCGGATTAACTTTCCGCAAAAAGGATCACGAGCGACTCTAATTCCGAGTGTATTATCTGCTGCAATTAAATTTTCTGCCACTCTTAGTGGTCTGTCATAAATTATTGTTGTCGCTTTAGATGCATATTTTAATATGTCATAAGCAACCTCAGGAACCTCTTCTACATATTGTTGAAGCATCTTGAAATCACTAACTAGACATAACATGGACTTACTATCTGCTCTTTGTTTTAAAGCGTATATCTTGTCAACCGCCTCAGCATTGGTTGCATCACATCCAATTCCCCATACAGTATCTGTTGGATATAGAATAAGTCCTCCTTTTTTAAGAGTATCTATTGTTTTTTGTATTTCTTCTCTTTGATCTTCCATTCTTGTTGAATTTTAGAATTATATTTTCTATGTCAATGCACTGTAAAATTATCGTTTATAGATATTCTGGTCTTACTGTGTTGATAATTATAGTTAGATGATACTTATTAATCTAGTATTATATTTTTATAAACTTCTAAAGTTTGCTGTGCCATATTAGCGGTTGTGAATTTTGTAATAAGCTTTTCATATCCTTTATCAACAAAACTTTTTTGTTTTAAAGGGTTTTCTGAAAGTTCTATGATATGTTTAGAAAGGCTTTTAGGAGTATGCATAGGACTTAATAAGCCATTAATATCTTGGTCAACAATTTCTGGAATACCACCTACATCAGTACTTATTACTGGAGTTTTATGATAAAAAGATTCGTAGATTACTTGTGGGACACCTTCGCTTTGAGAAGTGACAAGGCTTACATCAAATTGTGGTAAAAAATTGGATGCATTGGGAGTGTATCCTAAAAACTCTACATGGTTTTCTAAATTTAATGCTTTGATTCGTTCTTTTAAAGCCTCAGTTCTGTCAGTAAACGTACCTATTTGTATAAAGAAGAATTCTTTTCTTTTTTGTTTGTTAATAATAATATCTACAATATCAACTAAGGTGCCTAAGTGTTTAGCTCTGATGTGATTAGCTATGTTTCCTATGATAATTTTGTCACTTGCTAGATTGTATTTCTCTCTAAGTAAGAAAGGTGTTTCTGTACTTTTGGTTTTTAGATTTGTTCCATGGTAAATAGTAATTAGTTTTTCCTGATTTTCGATCCCTGCAGAAGCAATTTTCTGAGTTTCTTTGGATACACAAAGTACTTTTTTAATTTTAGGGTAGTTGTACTTGTACAACGTCTTTTTACGTTGTTTAATAGGAAAAGAAGTTTTTTTACTAAAAACAAAAGGAGGTAGTTTGTAAAATTTATCTGCTAAAATCGCTAGTAATATGGCACTAGGATCATGAATATGGATGATGTCTACTTTCTGTTTTTTACATACTCGACCTAGTTTTATGAAAAATCTAGGATCAAATTTTGGCCATAGAGTGGCAGGAATAAAATTTAAGTTGGTTTTTTTTAATCTTTTATGAAATGCACCATTTTTTACACAAAAAATTGTATTCCTTACTTCAGGATTTGATAAAGCTAGCTCAGAGCATAAGTTTTCTATATGGTTTTCGCCACCACCCCAGTTTTTAACAGCAGATAAATGTAAAATATGCATACTACTTTCGTGCAATTGTTTGTTTTAATTTTAATGACTCCGATAAAGAAGCGCCTTTTAGAAAAAGTATAAAAAGAGAAAAGTTTTTGGGTTTAAAAATAGATTTAAAAAAGAACTTAAAGGTTAACCAAGATCTTAATACCTGATAAGCTAGGTATCCTGAGTTTTTTCTAAGAACATATAATAGTGAAATTTTTAATTCCTTTTTAATGGCTATACTTTTCTGGGTACTTTGTCCCTTAAAATGAGTATAACGACCTTGCGGAACAAGATAACAATGACCATTTGATATGTTCTTCGAAATTCTATAGCAAAGATCCGTTTCTTCGTAATACAAAAATATATTAGTATCAAAACCTCCAACTTTTTCGAAAGCATCTGCCGAAACAACTAAAAATGATCCAGGTACACTTTGTACTTTAACTGAAGCGTCATAGATTTTCTTTCTCTTAGGATATTTTGTTGGATTAATTTTTTCTAATACTTTTCTTCCGAATAGTTCTCTGCGTAAAGAAAGGAAATGATCAAATGATTTTTGTACTTCTCCTTTTTCATTATACTGTTGAGGAGCACATATTGATGCATCTTCCGTTTTTTCTAGAAAATTAAAAACAATATTTAGGCAATCATTTTGTAGGATGGTATCGTTATTAACGAAAGCGTAATATTTTCCATTAGAAAATTGTATTCCGTGCATATTTCCTCCTCCAAAACCAGTATTATACTTACTTCGGATTAGTTTTAGATTTGAGACTTGTAATTCTTTAATCTTTTTATCCAGTAGTAGATAATCATCTAATTCTGAGGCGTTATCAACTACAATAAATTCATAAGATATGTCGTTTGATGTCTTCTCTATAATTGACTTAATACAATCTATAGTAAAAGAAGAAGAATTGTAATTGATTAGTATAATCGAAATATCTTTCATAATAATTTATGCGCTTAAGGATCAAAAGTAAAGGTTGCATTTCGATAAAACAAGCAATTGGAATTTGTTTAGTTTTTGTTTTAATAATGTTCTTAACGAATAATATATTACCTGATTGCGAGAATACCAATGTCAACAATATTTAAATAGGTTTTTTTGATGGAAATTATATCGTTTAATTTTAAATATATTTGCAGAATAACTTAACAAATGGATTACGAAAATAAACCTAGTGGTTACTACGACAATATTAGAGACGAAATGATTCAGTATTTGCCGGAAAACCCAAAAACTATTATTGATGTTGGCTGTGGAAATGGAGCTTTTGCTGAAGTCTTAAAAAATACAACAGGCGCAGAGGTTTGGGGTATAGAATATATGGACAAAGAAGCTCAGGTAGCCAAGAGCAAATTACACAAAGTTTATTCTGGCAAATGTGAAGATTATATAGATGAATTGCCAGATAAGTATTTTGATGCAATTTATTTTAATGATGTATTAGAGCATTTGGTAGATCCTTATGAGGTTTTAGATAAGATAAAGCATAAACTAACTGCAAATGGTGTGTTGATTAGTTCTATTCCTAATGTTAGATATCACAATACCTTTATGAAAGTTCTTGTTCAGAAAGATTGGAAGTACGAGGATTTTGGTGTGATGGATAGAACGCATTTACGCTTTTTTACAAAAAAGAGCATTCAGAGAATGTATGAAGATCTGGGTTATGAGGTTTTAGTGCATACAGGCATCAACCGAAGTAGATCTATAAAACCGTACTTGTATAACATTCCGGTGTTATTTACTCAGCTCGATATTAGGTATCCTCAATACGCAACTGTAGCAAAATTCGAAAACACCTAACGACCATGAAAAAAAACTTGGTTGTACATCCAGATCATACTGATTTGACTCCGGCTATTGAAAAAGCAATTGTTGATTTTGATAATCATAAAGAAATTTTAGGAGATGCTGAACGAAATGTCATAAAGATAGTTACTGTAGGGAATAAGAAATTTGCTATCAAATCTTTTAAAATCCCTAATATTGTCAACCAAATTGTTTACAAGTTTTTTAGAAAGTCAAAGGCGGAGCGATCATATAAATATGCTAATAAACTATTAGATTTTGAAATTAAGACTCCTTTTCCAATTGCCTATGAAATAAGGAGTACTTCTTTTCTATTTAAAAAGAGTTTTTATATAAGTGAATTAGTAGAAGCTGATCTTACCTATAGAGAATTAACTACTGATTTTAGTATTGCTGATCATGAAGAAATACTAAGAGCTTTTACTAGGTTTACATATACTTTACATAAGAATGGAGTGAACTTTTTGGATCATTCTCCTGGAAATACTTTAATAAAAAGAAAGGAAAACGGTTATGATTTTTATTTAGTAGATCTTAATCGCATGGAGTTTGGTAACATGAATCTTGAAACTCGTATTAAAAATTTTGCACGTTTAACTATTCATAAATCTATGATAGAAGTTATGAGTGATGAATATGCGAAATGTAGTGGAGAGGATAGCGAAAGGGTGTTTGATCTTATGTGGGGATATACTAAAGATTTTCAACATCGTTTTTATCGTAAAATACGTATTAAAAAGAGAATATTTTTTTGGAAGAAAAAATACAAAGAAAGAGTGTCTAAAAGTCCTATTTAGTTAGTTTTTAGTGAAAAGTTAGTTGTTTTTTCATGTAAAGAGAAGATTAAAAAGAGAAGTAGTTATGTCAGGAAAAAGTAACTTAAAAGAACAATTATATTTTTCACTAATTCATAAATGGAAATATATTGTTGTTATATTATTTTCTGTCTTAAGAAAAAATAAATCTAGAAGGATAATAAACAAAGCAGTTTATATCGCTAGAGAAAAGGATAAAGATTGGATTTTTGGAGCTAAAGTAAGACGGTTATCTAAATATTCATCTTTAAATGCAACTACATTTTATCATAATAAGTTAAAGAATTTGCCAAAAGCAGATGCGTATTATTTTATTTACCAAAACTATTTTTGTCGATGCTTAAGGAGTACTCCAAGTATTTTGTTTAAAAAAAATGTAGTGATGTTCACACATCCCACTTGGTCCAAAAAATATTCTAAAACTCATGTAGTTTGGTGCCTCAATAAAGCGGATTATGTTATTTGTTTAAATTCTGAAATTAAGAAGTATTTGATAGATCTAGGTGTAAAACCTGATATTCTTATAGTAATGCATATTGCTACCTCTTCTTCTTTCTTTTATTCGCACGAAAGAGGTTCTGGAGGTATAGGATTTTGTTCAACATTTAGTAATCGAAAAAACCCAGACTTAGTTCTTGATTTAGTGAAAAATATGCCTGATCGACAGTTTTATTTAATTGGTCGTCATTGGCAACAATATGATAGGTTTAATGAGATATCTGACTTGCCTAATTTTAAGTACCTTGAAGAAGAACCTTATGATTCTTATCCAGATTTGTATAGTAAAATAGATGTTTTTGTATCTCCATCTTTGATCGAAGGAGGTCCTGTGCCTGTGTTAGAAGCAATGATGTCTAATTGTGTTCCCGTGGCATCAAGAACTGGTTTTTGTCCAGATCTTATTACAGAAGGAGAAAATGGTTTCTTGTTTGATGTAGATGCCGATTATAAAGAAGTAATTACCTTAATAGAAAAAGCATTTTTAATTAAAACGGATGTTAGAGAAACCGTGTTGCCTTATACTTGGGAGAATTGTTCTAAAAAAATAGATGATTTGTTTATTAATTGATCTGATCTTGTCTTTTATTTTATAGTGTAGGGTGTTTTTGTGTTATCTTCAATGTTGCTGTTTGAAAATCAGTATTATAGGTACATAGGTTCCGTATGCGAGAAACTATAGAGAAAGCCATTTTTTAAACTTTCCTATTTTTTCGATCGCAACAAAAATGTTGCTTTCAGAAGCAATAGGAGTTAATGATACTTTTATTCTAGATTTGGATGTATAGTACATTTCTTCAATACATTTTAGATGAATTATGTATTTTCTGTTAATCCTAAAATAATTGGAAGGGTCTAATTCTTGTTCTAATTTTTTTAAAGAAAAATCTATAGGAATCTTTTTACCATTCCAGAGTTGAATGAAAGTTAGTTTTTCTTCCGTATAGAAATATGCAATTTGATCAATTTCGATAGTCTTTAAACTATTGTTCATTTTTACTAAAAATCGTTTTTTATAATCTTTTCCGTTGTGAAGAAACAAGTCTTTGTATTCAGGCAACTTGTTTTTATTAAGTCCAAAGAATTTATCGATGCTCCTTGATAATGAGTTTTTAGCGACTGGTTTTAATAAATAATCAATACTATTTTGTTCGAATGCTTTAATTGCATATTCTGAGTATGCGGTGGTAAAAATTATTGGAGTATTTATTTCTAATATTTTAAAGATTTCGAAAGAATATCCATCGGATAAATTGATGTCCAAAAAAATTAAGTCAGGACTCTCTGTCGATAAATACTGTATTGATTCATTTATGGAGGTCAGAACCTTAACAATCATTATTTGGTTATTGACTTCTTGAATTAGATTTTGTAATCTAATAGCTGCAATACTCTCATCTTCTATAATAATAGCTTTGGTCATATTTCAGGTTGAATAAGTGGTATAGAGGCTATGTAATTGTTGTTAAGTATGTTAAAAACAGGAATCTCGGAATGCAACATCTTGTATTGATTTACTAAGTTCTTTTGTCCAATACCAAGCGATTTTTCATAATCATTATTTTTAGGTTGGAAGTTATTCACGACTTTAAGACTTAAATTATCAACAGAAATAGTTATTTTTAACGGTTTACTGATGTCCACACTGTTATGTTTGATAGCATTTTCAAAAAGTAATTCTAAAGTCATAGGAGGTAGTAGAAGGTGTAGTTTAGATTCTTCGATATCATTTTGAAAAATGATACTTTCTCCAAATCGAATTTTCTGCAATGACATGTATGAATTAATAAGTTCTAATTCTTTTTTTAACGGTACTACTACCTCTTCGCTCTGAGTTAAGTTATAACGGTAAATATTAGATAATTCTTGTAAAAAATGTTCTGCTTTTTTTGTATCAATACTTATTAAGCCAGATAAACTATTAAAGCTATTAAAAAGAAAATGAGGATTTAATTGTTTTTTTAAGGCCAAGTATTGAGCTACTGATTTTTCATTTTGATATTGCGTGAGCTTAATTTTGATGTCCTGTTTCTCTTGCTGAGATTCTAAGAAAATTTCAATAAAATATACGAAAGCAATGACTGCGAAATTGATTAATAAAACTAGCCAGAACACCAAGTCAAAAAAAGATCTTTCAAGTTCTTTATCATTTTCAAATGTATAAGCAACTGTCTGCCAGATAAATGTTAGTGTAACTGTTTTTGTTAAAATAACGGTAGTCCAAACACTTAAGAACTGAGATCTATTTTCTATATCTATTATTTTTGGAATTAGTTTGTTTTTTAAATAAACTCTGGACCAAAAAATAAACAAAGTATAAATGAAACTTACAGGTAATAATATAATAGTTTCAGAAAGCCCTTCTTTTAGATCAGCAGTATAAATTTCACTAATAAGGTGAAAAGCATTAAACAGAAGAATAATGAATAAATAAAAATAAATCCTGTTAGTTTTCAATTTATTAGTTTTAATTTTCTATGATTGTTATGGTATCTTCTTCGATATCTACTGTATAAAAGAACCCTAATGCTCTATTATTGGGGTTGCTTAAATTTATTAAATTTCCACGTATTGAAGCTGGTGGCGGGTTACCAATTATTGGATTACCTAAATTTCCTGTTTGTATAAACAATTCGTTTAAGAAATCGAAATAGTCTTCAGATATTGATAATTGTTGTGCTGTAGCGATATCTCCGATTTCAAAAGGCACTTCATCATTTGGATTTACACCAATACGTTGTCTACCATCAAAGAATTCATCTGAAACAATTAAAACCTCGCTATTTCCTGGATCCGGAACTATAATAAATTCATTATTTTTAAAAAGGCGATAATAATAAAAATTAGCAATATCTATAGGGTCTGTAGTATCAAATTTAACAAAATATCCTGCATCTGTTGCGATTGTTTCTTCTTCAAATTCAAAATAGAAATTATCAAATGAAGGTACTTCACTTATAGAATCTGACCCTTCATAGGTTTCTCCATTCCAATTTATTGTGATTGTGTATGTGTTTCCAATTTCTGGAATGATTTCTGTATTTTCATAAAACCCATTTGTAGAATGATTAAATATCCAAGAATTAGTACCATCTGTTACTGTAACGATTGCATCATCTACAAAAGGTTGGTCTTCTGTAGATAAAAAAGAGGCAGTAGTAGTTAGTTGAATCTGCTGTATAGGTAATGGACTGATAGTGTTTCTCTCTAGTCCCCCATTGATAACTAGTCTTGGAGTACTTTCATTTAATGCGATGTCATTGGTTACGTCTGTTTCGCATGACAGGAAAATTGACGAGATGATTATTACAGATATTATAAATAAATTTTTCATTTGATTTTTTTTAGAATTTGAACTCATAAGATATACTAGGTACAATACCAAAGAATGATAGTTTGGTTGCTTGGGTCATTCCTGTAGCTATTTCTTGATCTCCAACTTCTCCAACTTCATTAAAGTAGATAGAAGCTGCGTTTTGTCTGTTATACACGTTTACAAGGCTGAATACCCATTTACCGTTTTTACCTTTTTTAGGGTTTAATGTTGCTGATATGTCTAATCTGTGGTAAGCAGGTAAACGATTTCCATTTCTATTATTGTAATCGGCAACTACTAATCCATTTTGTTCATATCGTCCTGTAGGATAGGTTACTGGTCTTCCTGAACCAAAAACAAAATTAGCTCCAAAATCCCATCTTTTATTTAGTTTATAGAATCCAACTAGATTTAATTCGTGTAATTGATCACTGTTGGATGGGTAGTATTCGTTATTGTTGATTCCGAGAACTTTAGTTTCTGATTTAGCAAGTGTATAACTTAACCATCCAGTTAATCTACCTTCATTTTTATTTAGTTGTACTTCTAATCCATATGCTCTTCCTTCTCCTTGTGCAATTTGCGTTTCTATCTCCTCAGTAAATATTAGATCCGCTCCATCAATAAAATCAGTAACATCATTGAGTTTCTTGTAATATGTTTCGAGACTTAAGTCATATTTTCCTTCATTGAATGATGTAAAGTATCCTAACGCTAATTGATCAGCATATTGTGGTTTGATGTAAGGCCCACTAGGAGACCATACGTCCAGAGGAGTAGGAGAGGTAGTGTTGGAGATTAAATGTAAATACTGATACATTCTATTATAACTTAGTTTAAAAGAATTAGAATCATTTAATAAATATCTTGCGGATACTCTGGGTTCTATTCCATTAAAAGACTTTATGCTTTCTCCAGAATTATATTGTGTGGTTCCTATGACCTCATTTTCTTCATAAGTATCTTGTTCAACATTGTAGGTTAAAGGGCTTCCTGTATCATATTGACTTACTTCTTGAGATCCTAGTCGAAAAAAGTTGGACCATCTTAGTCCATATTGAACACTAAGTTTATTTGATAATTTTTGTTTTAGATCAACATAAACCCCGTTTTCTAAACCAAACTTATCACTAAATTCTTCTCCATTGATACTGGATCCATTTAGAGATGATATTTTTCCAGGTTTAAATTGATAATATGTCATATCTACTCCTGTTTTAAGTGTGTTGTTATTATTAATGTACCAAGACAGTTTTGGTTTTAGATTGTAGTTGGTGATACTGGATTTCCATCTAAACTCGGAACCTGTTCTTAGATTATCTAAGTTGTATTCGTAATTACTAAAAATAGCGGAAGTCTGTAGAAATAATTTCTCGTTGATAACGCTTGTCCATCTTAATGTTCCAGATGTATTTCCCCAAGTTGTTCCTAATAATCCATCAAGTTCAAATGTGTCTCTACCGAAATATCCTGAAAGAAATAATCGATTGTTTTTATTCAAGTCATAGTTCGCTTTTAGATTGAAATCATAGAAAAATAAAGAGCTATCTTCAAAATCCTCTAGAAGGAATGAAAATAGGTCTATGTATGATCTTCTACCTGCTAACATATAACTACCTGAAGCTTCTTCTTTATCACCTTTTAGAATAGGTCCTTCAATTAATGCTTTGGCAGAGATAAGACCTATTCCGATGTTCCCTCCAAATTTTTTAGTATTTCCTTCTTTTTGTTTTATATCCAGTACAGAAGATAATCTTCCTCCATATATAGCTGGAATTCCTCCTTTGTATAATTTAGCATTTTTGATGGCGTCAGAATTGAATACAGAGAAGAAACCAAATAAATGTGAAGCGTTATATATAGTAGCTTCATCCAGTAATATTAGATTTTGATCTACAGAGCCACCTCTTACATTAAATCCAGAAGAGGCTTCGTTTACACTGGATACTCCTGGTAATAGTTGTAATGATTTTAGTACATCAGGTTCTCCAAGGATAGCTGGCATTTTCTTAATAGTTTCTCCTTGTAATGAAATAACACTCATTTCTGTTGATTCGATTTTTTTTCTTGTGTTATTAGATGAAATGATGATTTCATCTAATTGAGCTAACTCTTCTGTTAGATTAAAATCTATTTTTTGATTATTTGTAATTTGAATTTCTTTAAGAATAGTTTTATATCCTAAATAACTGATTTCTATTTGATGGGTTCCTTTTTCTATGTTCATGGAATAAAAACCATAATCATTTGTTGTGGTTCCTATAGAATTATCAATAATGATATTAACTCCTAGTAATTTCTCTCCAGAGCTAACATCTTTTATATATCCACTTATGGTAAATTGTTCTTGTCCAATTGTTCCAAGTGTGCATAAAAAGAACAGGTATACAATTTTTTTGATCATATGCATATAGTTTTAAATATGTTTTATTCAAAACTATATGAGAAGCTTTCTTGGATTTTAGAAATATGGATAAACCTTGAAAAAACCTGATGAGCCATTATTTTTTTACGTGAATAAAAATGGAATAGCAAGTTTTATTATCAAAAACCTTTGTTTAGTTAGGTTAGAATGCTGATTTATTGTTTTTGTTGTTTAATTAATTCCCTTAGCTTAGAGTATTTTAGAAAAGTAATGTTCGCAGTTTGTACGCATATAACAAAGCCATTAAATCCGTCTAGAAATCCAAATCTTAGAAAATAAGATTTTAAAAATGCCCAAGTTGGATTAAGAATAATCTTCCAAATAGGAGCTCTTTTTCCTAGTTGATAGTAAGATTGTGCTGATATTGTAGAGAACTTATCTGTTTTAAGATTAAATTCCTGGTAGGTCGCATAATTCCAATGTAATATATCACCTTTTAGTTTTGAGGAAGCTTTAGGGGCTGTCAGTTTAAAAGAATCGTGAGGATTTATACCTTTCCACTCTCCCTTTCCCTTTATAAAAGCCCTTAATTTTTTATCTGGATACCAATCAGAGTATTTTATCCATTGCCCACAAAAATTATTATATCGATTCATATAATATCCATCGTGAATCCAATTGGATTTTAATTTTATCAAAGAGTTCTGAAGTTCACAAGATAAAGCCTCATCACCATCTAATGATATAATATGATCATTAGAAGCTTGAGTAATAGCAAAGTTTTTTTGTTCTATATATCCTAAAAACTTTTGCTTAATAAATTTTACATCAAACTGTTTACATATTTCCTCTGTTCTATCTGTAGAAAAAGAATCGACAATAACGATTTCATCAACCACACCCACTAAAGATGAGAGGCATCGCTCTATTTTTTTTTCTTCATTGTAAGTGATAATAACAGCAGAGAGTTTAACCATTCGGATACTTTAAGATTGATGCTTTATTTATAAATGTATCGTGCAAAAATAGTTATTTTTACGGCAATGCAATCACTAGAAATAACAGTAATCATAAGTACTTACAATCAACCAGAATGGTTGAGTAAAGTGCTGTTTGGATATGAATGCCAAAGTATAAAGAATTTTCAAGTAATTGTTGCAGATGACGGGTCAACAGAAGATACAAAGGAATTAGTTTTAAAGTTTTCTAAAAGAGTTAGTTATCCTTTAAAACATATTTGGCACGAAGATCAAGGGTTTAGAAAAACAGTAATTTTAAATAAAGCTATTACAGTAGCAGATTCTGATTACCTATTATTTACGGATGGTGATTGTATTCCTAGAAAGGATTTTGTTGAAACTCACCTGCGGATGAGAAAACTCGGTTGTTTTTTGTCAGGAGGGTATTTTAAGTTGCCAAAAGATATTTCTGAATTGATTTCTGAACAGCATATAAAAAATCAAGAATGTTTTGATGCTAAATGGTTAATAAGTAAAGGGCTAAAATCTTCTTTTAAGCTAAATAAATTAACAGCTGATGGATGGAAAGAACGTTTTCTTAATTTTAGTACACCCACTAAAGCTACTTGGGATGGTATGAATGTCTCTGGATGGAAAAAAGATGTTTTATTGGTAAATGGTTTCGATGAGCGAATGCAATATGGAGGAGAGGATAGAGAGATAGGAGAACGTTTATTTAATCTAGGAATAAAGGCTAAACAGATACGATATAGTGCAATTTGTGTACATCTATATCACGAAAGAGGATATGTTCATCCAGAAATGATTACAAGGAATAAGGCTATAAGAAAAGTTACAAAACGAGATCAAGTGATTAGAACTCCTTTTGGAATTGAAAAGGACTAAAGATTTAAATTTTTAAGGAACGTTTTAAGTTTTGGGATTATTAATTCTGAAGAAAGATTTTTATATAATTCTAATGCATGATCTTTCATTTCTTTTGGAGTTTTATCTCCGTATAATTCTGGCTTGGTGTCATAAAGATGTACAGAGTCATGTGTAATACCATCTTCAAACATATTCCAGTCTTTTTTAATAATCCAAGGCGAAAAAATAGTAAAAGTTGGTTTGTCTAGAGCTTTTGCCATATTTACAGCTCCGCCTTCGTTTCCAATTAAAACATCGCAATGAGATAATATAGCTATAAATTCACGTAAGCTTTTTCCGAATACATTAAAATGAATATGTTGTTGTGTGCTTTTTGTTGTTAAATCATAAATAGTCTTGGCATCTTTTTCTTGACTAGGTATATAGTTAAAAAGAATATTGGCTGAGGTTGTTGTCACAATTTCATCAATAACTTTGGCCATGTATTCGAAAGGTAGTGTTTTTCTAATTTCGCTACCTACAACACTTATCATTATCAGCGGTGTCTCTGAAGAAATTCCGTTGGTAGTTAGATATGCTTTAGAAGTTTCCTGTTCTTTTTTTGTCAAAAATATTTTAGGACGAATTATGTTGGAAGTAAGTCTGTCTTCAGGATATACCAACCGAAGTCGATTTTCTATTGCAATAGAAGCATTAGTAATAGGGTCTGATTTTCTATGTACTACTTCAGAATAAATAAATTTAGTGTACCATTTATAAAAAGATATTTTTTTTGGGGATTTCGAAAAGAAAGAAATAAGATTGCTTTCTAATTTTCCGTATGCATCTATAACCAAATCATATTTTGCCTTTTTGATTTCTTTTAGAAATGAATAAAATGCTTTTTTACTATCGCGATATTCATTTTTAAATTCAATAATTGTGTTGAAAAAAGGGTTTTCTAGAGTTACTGGTTTTGTATTAGAATTTACTAAATAGTCAATCGTTGCATTTGGGTACTCTTTAGTTAGTGCCTCACAAATAATTGTACTTGTAAGTACATCACCGATCATTTTTTGCTGAATGACTAATATTTTCATTTACCTAACTATTGATTAAAAGAATGAGCTTGCCTAAAAGACAAGCTCACAAGTATACATATTTATTTCTAATTATACAGCTACATCGTGCTCTCTCAAGGCATCATTTAGGGAAGTCTTTTTATTAGTACTTTCTTTACGCTTACCAATAATTAAGGCACAAGGAACATTATATTCTCCTGCAGCAAACTTTTTAGTATAACTTCCTGGTATAACTACTGATCTTGCAGGTACGACTCCTTTTCTTTCTACAGGTGTATCACCAGTTACATCAATAATTTTGGTAGATGCAGTTAATACCACATTGGCACCAAGTACAGCTTCAGTTTCTACGCGTACTCCTTCTACTACGATGCATCTAGATCCGATAAATGCATTATCTTCTATGATAACAGGAGCCGCTTGAAGTGGTTCTAAGACACCACCAATTCCAACACCACCACTTAGATGAACATTTTTTCCAATCTGAGCACAACTACCTACCGTTGCCCAAGTATCTACCATGGTACCTTCATCTACATATGCACCAATGTTTACGTAACTAGGCATTAGTATGGTTCCTGGAGAAATATAAGCTCCATGACGAGCTACGGCATTAGGAACGACTCTAATTCCTTTTTCTTTATACCCTTTTTTTAATGGAATTTTATCGTGGTATTCAAAAATACCAGCTTCAAGTGTTTCCATTTTCTGAATAGGAAAATAGAGCACAACTCCTTTTTTCACCCATTCGTTTACTTGCCATCCATCTTTAGTTGGTTCTGCTACGCGAAGTTCACCAGCATCTAATAAGTCGACTACTTTTCTTATAGCATCCTGAGTGTTTGACTCTTTTAAAAGCTCTCTATTATCCCAAGCTTTTTCTATGGTTTCCTTTAGTTGGTTCATTTATTAAAAATTTTCGTAAAGATAACAGCTTCATTCGAAAATCATATGCTCATTGAATATTTTAGGATACTCTTAATAATTAGAACTATTTTATAATAATGTCATACTTTTGCACAAAATATAATATGGCAAGGATTTTAGCAATAGATTATGGAGGAAAGCGATGTGGAATTGCTGTTACAGACGAGTCAAAGATTATAGCCTCTGGATTGACTACTGTAGATACTAAGGATTTATTGAATTGGTTACAAGAATATGTTTCAGCCGAAGATGTAGAGTTATTTGTAGTGGGAGAACCAAAACGCTTACACGGAGATCCTTCTGAAAGTGAGAAATTGATACAGCCGTTTTTGGAGAAGTTGTCAAAAATGTTACCTGATATTCCTGTGAAAAGAATAGATGAGCGATTTACTTCTAAAATGGCTTTTGATACAATGATTGCCAGTGGAATATCTAAAAAGAAACGAAGAGATAAGGCATTGGTAGATCAGATTAGTGCTACCATCATCCTTCAGGATTACCTTTATAATTTGTAAAGGTAAATTTAAAAATAGAGAATAAAAACAGAGAATATTAATAATATGATTTTACCCATTGTAGCGTACGGCGATCCAGTATTAAAGAAAAAAGCAAAGGAGATTTCTAAGGATTATCCTAAGTTTTGGGAATTGCTCGAAAACATGTTCGAAACGATGTACAATGCTCATGGAGTAGGTCTTGCGGCTCCACAAATTGGACTTCCAATACGTTTATTTTTAGTAGATGCAGAACCTTTTGCGGATGATGAAGAACTTTCTGAAGAAGAGAGAAAAACATTAACAGGGTTCAAAAAAGTTTTTATAAATGCTGAAATTATAGAAGAAACTGGAGATGAATGGGCTTTTACAGAAGGATGTTTAAGCATTCCAGAGGTTAGAGAAGATGTCTTTAGAAAAGAAACGATCAAGATTAATTATTTAGATGAAAATTTTGTGCAACATACAGAAACATATAGTGGTCTAGCTGCTAGAGTGATCCAGCATGAGTATGATCATATTGAAGGAGTTTTGTTCACAGATAAATTATCAAGTCTTAAAAAACGTTTAATTAAAGGAAAACTTACTAATATATCTAAAGGAAAGATTAGTGCTGATTATAGAATGAAGTTCCCTTTAGCTAAAAAAGGACGTTAATCGATTTTTAGAATTTACATAGAATTACAATACAATTTATGTTGGTTAATGTTTGATTTTTAAAAATGAACTACTGATATTTGCCAACTTTGAAGATAAATTTATGAGCTTAGACAAAATATTATCAATTTCTGGAAAACCAGGTTTATATGAATTAAAGGCGCAGACCAGAAGTGGTTTTGTGGCTGAATCATTAGCGGATGGAAAAAAACTTTCTGTTAGTATTCAAAATAACGTTAGTATTCTTAGTGAAATTGCAATCTATACTTTTACAGAAGAAGTTCCTTTAAGAGAAATTTTTAAAAGAATCCAGGAAAAAGAGAATGGAGAAAAAGCAATTAGTCACAAAGAGTCTAAGAATAAGTTAGAAGCTTATTTTAGCGAAGTATTACCTGATTATGATGAAGACAGAGTATATGTAAGTGATATGAAAAAAGTGATACAGTGGTATAATATTTTACAAGCTAAAGGAATTACTGATTTTGAAGAGCCAGAAGAAGTAACTTCTGATGAAGAAGAATAAAAAGTTTTTAGATAAACAAAAAACCCATCTCATTTAGATGGGTTTTTTGTTTTAGAGTTTTAATAATTCATTATCAGTTTTTTACACTGTTAAAGAATTATGGATAAGTTGCAGAAATATTGCTTTATTTTCGATACCTAGTTTGGGTTCTTCTTTGTATTTTTGCGCAAAATTTAAACACAACCGAACAAATAGTTAAGTTTACATGGCTAATACCAAATATGTTTTTGTAACTGGAGGCGTTTCTTCTTCTTTAGGAAAAGGGATTATAGCAGCTTCATTGGCAAAATTGCTACAGGCTAGAGGATACAGAGTTACAATTCAGAAATTAGATCCGTATATCAATGTTGATCCTGGAACATTGAACCCATATGAACATGGAGAATGCTATGTAACCGATGATGGTGCAGAAACCGATCTGGATTTAGGACATTATGAACGCTTTTTAAATACACCAACTTCTCAGGCGAATAACGTAACTACCGGAAGAATATATCAGAGTGTTATTGAGAAAGAACGTCGAGGAGAATTCCTTGGTAAAACTGTTCAGGTAGTACCTCATATAACGAACGAAATAAAAGAAAGAATTCAAATTCTTGGCAAGAGCGGGGATTATGATATTGTAATTACTGAAATAGGTGGAACAGTTGGTGATATTGAGTCCTTACCATATATTGAAGCTGTTAGGCAGTTAAAATGGGAATTAGGAGATACGAATGCTTTAGTGATTCATCTTACATTAATACCATACCTTTCTGCCGCTGGAGAATTAAAAACTAAGCCTACACAACATAGTGTGAAAACATTAATGGAAAGCGGTATAAAAGCAGATATTTTGGTGTGTAGAACAGAACATGAGTTGTCAGAAGATCTGAGGAGAAAGCTGGCATTGTTCTGTAATGTAAGGCAAGAGGCGGTTATTCAGTCGATTGATGCATCTACTATTTACGATGTTCCTAATTTGATGTTGGAAGAGGGGTTAGATGCTGTGGTATTAAAACAACTTGTACTTAGAGACGATAATGTTCCTAATTTGGATAAATGGAATGATTTTCTAAAACGACATAAGAATCCTAAGTGTGAAGTAACAATAGGTTTAATAGGTAAATATGTAGAATTACAAGATTCTTATAAATCTATTTTAGAAGCTTTTATTCATGCTGGTGCAGAAAACGAGGTAAAAATAAATGTAGAAAGTATACATTCTGAATATATAGATGATAAGACTATAGCTACTAAAATTGCGCATCTTGATGGTATATTAGTTGCTCCAGGTTTTGGAGAAAGAGGAATAGAAGGAAAGATAAAAGCAGTACAATATGCAAGAGAAAACAAATTGCCTTTTTTCGGTATTTGTTTAGGAATGCAAATGGCAGTTATAGAGTATTCACGTAATGTTTTAGGATTAAAAGACGCATGCTCAGTAGAGGTAGATGAAAACACAGCGTATCCAGTGATTAGTTTGATGGAAGAACAAAAGAATATCACAGATATGGGGGGAACTATGAGGCTTGGTGCTTGGGATTGTGAATTAGTTGACGATAGCAAAGTGTCCGAAGCCTATGGAAAACCTTTAATTACCGAACGTCATCGTCATCGTTATGAATATAATGATCAATACAAAGAACAATTAGAAAAAGCAGGGCTTAAAACAACAGGAATAAATCCTAAAACAGGTTTAGTAGAAATTGTGGAAATTCCTGAACACCCTTGGTTTGTAGGTGTGCAGTATCATCCAGAATATAAAAGTACAGTAGCTAATCCTCATCCGCTTTTTGTAGCTTTTGTAAAAGCAGCAGTGGCATATTCTAACTGTAATAAAGATGTCAAAGTGTCATAGTATCTCTAACTGGCTAGATAATTGACAAAAGAAAAGTAATATAATTTTAGAAAGCCTCTTTTTTAACCTAAAAGGATAGAGGTTTTTTTATACACATATCAATGGAAGAAAAAAAGTTTGACCTTAATACAGTAATTGGATTTGTACTGATATTTGGAATTTTTGCGTGGATGTTTTGGGTTAATAAACCAACACCAGAAGAGATTGAGGCTCAAAAGGCTGAACAAGAACAAGTTGAAGCTCAAGAAAAAACTGAAGATAATAAGACGACAGATTTTGTAAAAGAAAGTGAAGCTATTGTGGCGAATCCACAAGATTCCCTTGCGGTAGTTGCTGCTAAATCTCAATTAGGTGCATTTGCGTATTCTGCTAGTTTGCCTTCTGCAAAAGAAAATGTTACTAAAATTGAAAATGAAGTTTTAACTTTAAAGATTAATAATCGAGGAGGTTATATTCAAGAAGCATTATTAAAAAACTTCAAAACGTATGATTCCGTTCCTTTATATCTAATTAAAGATGGCAAAAACGCTTCATTTAATCTTAATTTCGGAACAACGGATAATAGAATTTTAAATACGAAGGACCTGTTTTTTGAACCAACTGTTACTAAAAATGGGGATAATACTGTTTTGTCCATGAAACTTAAAGTTTCTGATTCTAAGTTTTTAGAATACCGTTATGAATTGAAACCTAATGATTATATGTTGGATTTTTCAATTAAATCACAAGGATTACAACAGGTGTTTAATTCAAGTCAGGTAGTTAATTTAGATTGGAAATTACAGGCTATAAGACAAGCTAAAAGTGCTTCTTACGAAAATCGATATACGGAGATTCTTTATGAGTATGATGGAGGGAAAGATGATTATACTGGACAAGGAGATTTTGCAGAGGACACTGAAGAAGAAGTAACTTGGGTAGGATTTAAACAACATTTCTTTACTTCTGTTTTATTAACAGATACTCCTTTTAAAACAGCAACATTTGCTTCGAAAAATGTTGCTAATACTAGTGAATTAGATGATAAAGACATTAAAGTTACAAAAGAGTTTGCAGCTTCTATGCCTCTAGAACTTAAAGGTGGTGAGTTAAACTATAATATGAACTGGTATTATGGTCCTACGGATTATAAGATTTTAAGTTCTTATGATCGTAACTTAGACGAGATTGTGCCGCTAGGATGGGGGATTTTTGGAGTGATAAATAGATATATATTTATTCCATTTTTTGGGTTTTTAAGTGGTTTTCTACCATATGGTATAGCTATAGTAGTAATGACAATCGTGGTGAGAATTGTATTGTCTCCAGTAACATATAAATCCTATGTTTCTCAAGCGAAAATGAAAATATTAAAGCCTGAGATTACAGAGATTAATGAGAAGTATAAGGATAATGCTATGAAAAAGCAGCAGGAAACTATGGCTTTATATAGTAAGGCTGGGGCGAGTCCTATGAGTGGCTGTCTACCAGCGCTTATGCAGATTCCTGTGTTTTATGCGTTGTTCAACTTCTTTCCGAGTGCCTTTGATTTAAGACAGAAGAGTTTCTTGTGGGCTGATGATTTATCAAGTTATGACACTATTGCAAAATTACCATTCGAAATACCATTTTATGGTGATCATATTAGTTTATTTCCAATATTAGCTTCTATTGCTATATTTATTTATATGATGATGACAACTGGGCAAACGATGCAGCAACAACAACCTGGGATGCCTAATATGAAGTTTATTATGTATTTGTCTCCTTTAATGATGTTGATTTTCTTTAATAACTATGCAAGTGGACTTTCTCTATATTATTTTATTTCTAACTTGATTACTATTGGTATTATGTTAGTTATTAAGAATGTGATTATAGACGAAGATAAAATTCATGCTAAGATTCAAGAGAACAAGAAAAAACCTAAAAAACAAGGTAAGTTCCAGAAGAAGATGAAAGAATTAATGGAGCAAGCGGAACAACAAAAAGCTAAAAAATAAAAATAGTTTTTAGAGTAATAAAAAACCTCGTTTCTAATTTGAAACGAGGTTTTTTATTAAGTTCACTTAGTGATTATTTAATTAGGATTTATTGAAGGTAGATCCAATAAAACTTCATCTATTACATGTATAACTCCATTAGTAGCTTGTACGTCTGTAAAAATAATTGCACTTGCACTAGCAGCATCATTTCCATCAAGTCTGATTGTTTTAGCCGTAGCATCAACTGTAATTTCTTTGGATAATGTTGTAAGATTACCATCTACTAAATCAGCTTCTCTAATATTGGTACTAGGTACGACATGAAGATTTAAAGCATCTGTTAATACTGTTTCATCAATATCTCCAGGAACAGTCCAGTCGTTATTGACATCTAGTAGAGCATCAAAAGCAGTATTATTTGGTGCAAAAACTGTAAAAGGGCCCTCTCCTTGTAGTGTAGTAACATAGTCAAAACTATAAGCGGTTAAGGCTTCTACTAATCTTGAAAAATTTGGATCTGCTGTAGCAAAAGTGGTTACATCAGGTAAACCAATTACTGCGTCTATTTTATGGATAATACCGTTAGATGCCGCGATGTCCGGTGTGCTTACAGTAGCACCTCCATTAAAAACTACTCCATTTGTTGTATTGTAGTACATGCTAATAGTAGATCCATTAGGGCCAGCAGTTGAGGAAGTTTCAGTATAACCGGCTACATTGTTAGTAAGCGTAGTGGAACTAACTTCTCCAGGAATTACGTGATTTAATAAGATTTGTTGTAATTCATCTGTTGGCACAGCGCTAATATCTGCATAATTGTTTGCAGTTAGAAAGGCTTGGATAGCTGTATCTGTTGGAGCTAAAACAGTAAATGGTCCACTACCATTAAGTACAGATACTAAATCTCCATCTGCAGCAGCAAGAGCCGTTACCAATAAAGATAAATCTGAGTCTGCAGTTGCGATAGCAACTATATTATCATCTGTGGGTATGATAACATTACCATCATCATCATCGCCACAAGATGAAGCTGTTAAAATTAATGCTGTTATTACAATAGCATTGGTGACTTTTGAAATAATTTTCATTTTTTTGAGTTTTAAAAGTTAAAATTTGTTCAGATAAGCTAACGGAGTATTTATTTCATATATTTTCAATAATTTGTTAAACAAAAGTTAACAAGGTGTGGTTTTGATATTAGTTAGTTGTTTTTTTAGAAGTTTTAATGTTTTTTTTGTAGGATTTTTTTACATAAAAAAAATAAAATATTTTCTTTTGATTATATTTTTGATGAATATTGGTACGTTTTTTGGGTTATTAAATTACTAAAAATGAAATAAAACCATGCGAAATAGATTTTTGTTTTTCGTTTTTGTTTATATCACTGCTATAGGATATGCTCAGAAGTTTAATTCTTTTGATGCAGACGGTAAGAGACATGGAAAATGGCAGAAGAAATATGAGAATAGTGATCAACTTCGTTATGAAGGGACTTTTGATCACGGAAAAGAAGTAGGAGAGTTTAAGTTTTATAAGCCAAATAGTGGAACAATGCCAACGGCTATTAAAGTTTTTGCTTCTGACACCGATAGTGTGCAAGTAAAATATTTTACAGCTAAAGGAAAGGTAATTAGTAAAGGAAAAATGCTTGGTAAACAAAGAGTTGGAGTATGGACCTATTATCATAAGGGATCCTCTAAAATAATGATGACTGAAAAATATAATGCTGGAAAATTAGATGGAGAACAGAAAACATATTTTGAAAATGGTCAGCTAACCGAAAAAATAATTTATACTAATGGTAAAAAGCAGGGTAAACGAATAGTATATTCTCAGAAAGGTGTTTTAATTAAGGAGTTTACTTATGTAGATGATCAATTGCACGGAATTACGAAGTACTATGATGTAAAGGGAAAAGTTAAAATAGAAGGTGCTTACAAAAGAGACCGTAAAGATGGAGTGTGGAATTATTATGAAAATGGAAAATTATTAGAACAGAAAACATTCCCTATTGGAAAAACAGGTTCTTAGTATCGATTTTTAGAATTGATAGATAGATAAAACCTTAAGGCAATGCACAAGCATTGCTTTTTTTATTTGTTATTTTTGCAGATAATTTTTAAAATAAATATTTCTTCAATTTTTTGAAGATATTAAGTATAGAAAACGTTGGTAATGAAAAGGGTTATTGTAGGTTTATCGGGAGGAGTAGATTCAAGTGTAGCAGCATATCTTTTAAAGGAACAAGGATATGAAGTGATAGGTCTTTTTATGAAAAATTGGCATGATGATTCTGTTACTATTTCGGATGAATGCCCATGGTTAGATGATAGTAATGATGCTTTACTTGTAGCCGAAAAATTAGGTATTCCTTTTCAAACAGTTGATCTTAGTGAAGAGTATAAGGAACGTATCGTGGATTATATGTTCAACGAGTATGAAAGAGGAAGAACACCGAATCCAGATGTACTATGTAACCGAGAGATTAAGTTTGATGTTTTTTTAAAAATAGCAATGTCGCTAGGTGCGGATTATGTTGCAACTGGACATTATTGCAGAAAAGATACAATAATAAAAGAAGGAAAAGAGGTGCATCGCTTATTGGCAGGAAAAGATCCTAATAAAGATCAATCTTATTTTTTATGCCAATTATCACAGGATCAATTGTCAAAAACTCTTTTTCCGGTTGGTGAATTACTAAAACCTGAAGTGAGAGAGATTGCAAAAGAACAGAATCTTATTACTGCTGATAAGAAAGATTCTCAAGGATTGTGTTTTATAGGAAAAGTAAGACTTCCAGAATTCCTTCAACAAAAATTACAACCAAAACAAGGAGATATTATTGAGATTTCTTCATCAGAAGAAATGTATAATAGAACAGCTCCGAATTTTAATTCTAAAAAAGAAGAATTAGAGTTTCTTTCTTTAAAATATGAATATGATATCGCTGATGGGAAAGTAGTTGGGAAACATCAAGGGGCGCATTATTATACAAAAGGGCAACGAAAAGGTTTAGCGGTAGGAGGTACTCCAGAACCATTATTTGTTATTGAAACTGATGTGAAGATTAATGTGATTTATACCGGACAAGGTAAAGCACATCCTGGTTTATATAGGAGGGCTCTTTTTATTAGTAATGAAGAATTACACTGGGTAAGACCGGATCTTAAATTACAAATAGATCAAGAATTAGATGTAATGGCAAGAATACGCTATCGACAACCACTGGATAAGGCAATTTTGCATCAAGTAGATTCTGGTATGTATATTGTTTTTGAAAACCCTCAGAGTGCAATTACAGAGGGACAATTTGTTGCTTGGTATATTGATGAAGAATTAGTTGGATCTGGAGTAATTTCGTAAATTGTAAAGATTTTTAAACGTCAATGCTATGAGAAAAATAATTATCCTTTTACTTTTTTGTATTACTCAATGGGGAATTGCACAGACTGAAGATGCCTGGGTGTATTTTAAAGATAAGGAAGATGTAGCTAATAGTATAGCAAATCCTTTATCCATTCTTACGCAAGAGTCTATAGATAGAAAAAACCTTCATAATGTTGTAATAGATGAGAAAGATGTTCCTGTAAATGAAGGATATATATCAAAAGTTAAAAGTATAGAAGGAATTACGGTACTTGCTAAGTCTAAATGGTTTAATTGTATTTTTGTTAGAGGTGCTCAATCCGATATTAATGATCTGTTAAACCTTAATTTTGTAATTAATATTGATTATGCTGATAATTCTTTAGATACAGGTAGATCAATTATTCATAAAAAACGTGATCTTTCTAATGATGATTATAAATTTGAAGTTAAAACTACATTTGAGTATGGTAGTGCTGCTCAACAAATTCAGCAATTGAATGCGGATTACTTACATGAATTAGATTATACGGGTTCAGGAATGATTATAGCTGTTATGGATTCTGGTTTTCTTAATGTTGATACCATGGAAGGGTTTAAACGTATTAGAGACGAAGGTAGATTATTAACAGGATATGATTTTGTAAGACGAGATGATGATGAATTCTCTTTTTCTGGAAATACGCATGGAACGCAAACTTTTAGTGATATTGCGGGTTTTATAGATGGAGAGTTTGTGGGAACAGCTCCAGACGCAAAATATCATTTATTTATTACAGAAGATATAGTAACTGAAGGACCTAAAGAAGAATCATTATGGGTAGAGGCAGCAGAAAGAGCAGATAGTTTAGGAGTAGATGTAATTAATACTTCCTTAGGATATTCCAATGGTTTTAGTAATCCGG
The DNA here is from genome assembly GCF_018100855.1 of Aquimarina sp. MMG015. Taxonomy (NCBI): domain Bacteria; kingdom Pseudomonadati; phylum Bacteroidota; class Flavobacteriia; order Flavobacteriales; family Flavobacteriaceae; genus Aquimarina; species Aquimarina sp. MMG015. Next base: position 334,503 of record NZ_JAGJEB010000007.1, on the reverse strand, counting down.
CTTATGAGTATAGTCTGTCTGACATGGATGGAAAGACTACTTTCATTTCTAGAGGAGCAAATATGGCTTTCCAAAAAGGAATGTTATTAGTTTCTTCTGCTGGTAATTCGGGAAATAGTAGTTGGGGTATTATAACTGCTCCTGGTGATTCTGAAGGTGTGCTTACCGTTGGAGCTGTTGATGGGGCTGGTAATTATGCTTCATTTAGTTCAAGAGGTCCTACAGCTGATAATCGTGTTAAACCAGATGTAGTGGCAAGAGGATTAGCTGCTGCAGTTTTAATATCGGATAATTCTGTGGCTAGTAGAAGTGGTACTTCTTTTAGCGCTCCAATTATAGCAGGAGCGGTAACTTGTTTATGGCAGGCGTTCCCATCTATGACAAATGCAGAAATCATGCAATTAGTAAGGGAATCAGCATCATTATATGACAATCCTAATACTCAATTGGGGTATGGAATTCCAAATTTTAGGACTATAGTAGAAAATTTATCAGTTGATGAAAATTTAACAGATGATTTTAGAATATATCCAAATCCTGTAAAGGATAGATTGTTTTTTGATTTTACAACTGTGGAGTCTGTTAAAATTCGGATTTTTACTGCTGAGGGTAAATTAATAAAATCAGAAAATTTGAAAAGTGGAAAATTTATTGAGTTAAATAATCTGTCAAGCGGTCTGTATTTAATAGAATTAATTTCGGGTACCTCGCGTCATACAATGAAGATATCTAAAAACTAATGAACAAGGTTAAAGAACTTTTTAAAATTAAATATCCCATTGTTCAAGGTGGGATGATTTGGGCAAGTGGATGGAAGCTTGCAAGTGCAGTTAGCAATTCTGGAGGTTTGGGACTTATTGGGGCAGGTTCTATGTACCCAGATGTGTTAAGAGAACATATTCAAAAATGTAAAAAAGCAACGGATAAACCCTTTGGCGTAAATGTTCCAATGTTGTATCCAAATCTTCAAGAAATTATAGAAATTATAATTGAAGAGAAAGTTAAAATAGTATTTACATCTGCAGGTAATCCTAAAACATATACCTCTTACCTTAAAGAAAAAGGTATTACTGTAGTACACGTGGTAAGTAGCTTGAAATTTGCTTTAAAAGCACAAGATGCTGGAGTAGATGCTGTTGTAGCGGAAGGTTTCGAAGCAGGAGGTCATAATGGAAGAGATGAGACCACTACTTTAACTTTAATTCCTATGGTCAAAGAGAAGATTAAAATTCCTTTAATTGCAGCTGGAGGCATCGCCACAGGTTCTTCTATGTTTGCTGTGATGGCATTAGGAGCCGATGGAGTTCAAGTAGGTAGTAGGTTTGTAGCAAGTGAAGAAGCTTCTTCTCATCAGAGCTTTAAACAAATGGTGGTTGATGCTAAGGAAGGTGATACACACCTTACATTAAAGGAGTTAGCTCCAGTAAGAATGTTGAAAAATAAATTTTATAATGATGTTGCAGCATTGTATGATAAAGGAACATCATTAGAAGAGTTAAAAACATTATTAGGGCGTGCAAGAGCAAAAAAAGGAATGTTCGAAGGAGATTTGGTAGAAGGAGAACTTGAAATAGGACAGGTGTCAGGTTTGATTAATGATATCAAACCAGTTGTTGAAATAGTGAGAGATCTAGTCTCTGGTTTTAAAGAAATACAGAAATCAATGAATGAAATTCAGTTTTGATTACTTGACTTTGGAAAATACTAAATCCGTAATGTATTTCTCACAAATATTTAAAGTATCATAAGAATTTAATTTTTTTTGTATAAGCTTTATGTTATTGTAATAAATATCAGCCTCTAATATTTTGTTTGCAGCATTTTGTATAGAGATAATCCTTGGTCTTTCCGTTTTTAGATCGATACCTAATCCGCAATAATCAATACGTGCACAAATCTCATTTTTACCTTCATTAATACCTGCAGTAATCATTGGTACTCCATGCTTAATACTAATCATGCTGCTCCCGTATCCGCCATTGGTAATAAAAATATTTGTTAATGGCATTATTTCATCAAAAGGTATAAAATCTTCTATATGGATGTTTTTATGGGGATATTTCTTTTGTAATAATTTAGTTTCATTATGTGCGGTAGCTACTAAAATATTATAGTTAGTATTTTTAAAAGCTTCTAATGATGGGATAATAAGTTTTTTATTGTTTTTTTCTACTGTGCCCTGAGAAATTAGAATGGTTTTTTTACTGGGATCTAATATTTTTTTCCAATCTTTAGTTTTCCTATTATGATGATTGATTGACCAAGTATCTAAAGCTCCAACATATTGTATCGTTTTAGGTATAGTGTATCTTGGGTAATCCATCTCCGGTATTCCATTTTGTAAGAAGATAGAAGAGTTTAATGGTGAGATGTCAAAAATATTATGTTCTTCTTTGGGTAGATTCAAATTTTCTAATAGTTCATTGTATGCTTCTTTAGTATCTCTAAATAGTAATTTTTCTGCCATTAACTTTATAAAGTTTTGTTTTCGTTTACTCAAAAAATTAGTAGCAGGCTGATGTCCTAAACCGTATTGAGGAATATCTGGTGCGGATAGTGCTAATGGAACAACCCCAATACCAACAACTGGAATATTTAATTTATCTTTTATAATGGTACCAGGAAATGTATTGTCGAATACTAATATTTCGAAAGAGAATGATGAAGATACTTCCTTGATATCTAAGTAGTAATCTTTCATTCTATTTATGAAAAGATTTATAATATCAAATTTTATATGAGATATTCCTTTTAGTTTTTTGCGTTCTGGATATGCTTGATCTAATTCTGATACTTTGATTTCTTTGGATTTTTTAAAAGGAATATAAGGGATTCCCATCTGCTCTAATTTTTTTTCATAAACTTTTCCTGTATACCATCTTACATCATGTCCTTTTTTCTTTAGATGCACTGCTAATTGGGTCATTGGATTAAAATGCCCGTCAGCGGGTATACAAGCAAAAAGAATTTTAATAGAGTGCATATAAATTGTATTACTGTTAATAGAACTTCAAATCTATAGTTTTTTTATAAAAAATTACTTTTATTCTTAAATTATAAGGAGCATGATATTATCCTTATTTTTGAAATAAAACTATACAATGAACTCTAGGGAAAATCAATTAAAAGCTTTTGATAGGTTGCTTACTATAATGGATGAATTGCGAGAGCAATGTCCATGGGATAAAAAACAGACATTACAGTCACTTAGGCATCTTACTATTGAAGAAACTTATGAACTAGGTGATGCGATATTAGATAATAATTTAAATGAGGTTAAAAAAGAGCTTGGAGATTTACTATTACATATAGTTTTTTATGCTAAAATAGGAAGTGAAACTAAAGATTTTGATATTGCAGATGTAACCAATGAAATATGTGAAAAATTAATTAGTCGTCATCCTCATATTTATGGTGATGTAGAAGTAACTGATGAAGAAGATGTAAAACGAAATTGGGAGAATTTAAAACTTAAAGAAGGTAAGAATAGTGTTTTGGAAGGTGTTCCTAAGTCTTTACCTGCTTTAGTCAAAGCAAGTCGTATACAGGATAAGGTTGCAGGAGTTGGTTTCGATTGGGAAGAGCCACAACAGGTTTTCGAAAAACTAGAGGAAGAATTAGGAGAACTTCAAGACGAAATTGAAAAACAAGATGCTGATAAGATAGAGTCTGAGTTTGGCGATGTATTATTCTCGATGATCAATTATGCTCGTTTCTTAAATATTAATCCAGAGGACGCGTTAGAACGAACCAATAAAAAGTTTATAAAACGGTTTCAGTATTTGGAAAAAAAAGCAAAAGAAAAAAGTAAGAGTTTACAGGACATGACACTTGCCGAAATGGATGTGTTTTGGGAAGAAGCGAAAAAAATATAATATAATGATGCTTTTTTTCCATTTTTCGGATAATAAAAATTATAATTTTATTGATATTTTGTAAGTTATTTACGGTAATACCATATTTTTTAAAATAAATTTTAGTTTCAAAACTGTTGATTTTATTGAGTTTTTTAGTAAGATATTATCGGGAGACGCTCTATTGTGAAAAAATTAAGAAAAAGTTGTCGTAAATTAGAATCAATAATTATTTAGTAATAATTGTGTGGCTAACTCAAAAAAATATATAAAAATATCTTTACTAGGTATCTTTGTTTTATTTTCCATTTCTTCAACCATATATGGTTTTGGTAGCAATGGAATAATAGATAAGGAGAATACTTTGTCCTACACTCAAGATAGGTATGATACTAAAGAGCAATATCAATCTGTAATTGATAGATATCTTAATGCATTAGAAGAAAAACAAACGGATTCTTTATCTGTATTTCAGAAGTTGGCTTTTACCTATTCCGAAATGAGAGAACCGGAGCTTGCCGTACAATATATTGATAGGTATGTGAAAGCAAGTTTGGATATTTCTTTTGCAGGTCATAGTTTCTTTAATAATATAAGTGACTCTGAACCTTATCAGCTATTAGCAAATAAGTATCTCAAAAAAGTTGATTTGTGGTCGATTTTTTGTTTGTATGTCGGTTTCATTGGTTTTTTTGTTGCGATAGTTCTAAATCTTAGAAAGCGTTCGGACAAAGTGGCGAATCTTTTAATGAGTTTTTTTGTATTACTACATTCCTTTTTTATTCTACATATCTGCGCGCTATTGACAAATTATCAATATTATTTTTCACATAGTTTGTACATATCTACTTCTTTTTCATTTTTATATGGTCCTTTAATTTATTTTTATTTTAAAAGAGTTATTAATAAATATGTTTTTAAAACTATAGATCTTTTACATTTAGTTCCTACTGTATTATTAATTGTATTCTTGTTGTTGCCAGTATATTTTTTATCAGCAGAAGAAAAATTAAAAATGATGTTAAATGGTACCGTTCCGCATGGTGCTTTAATCACTATTGTGAAATTGATGTCACTTATGATTTATGGCGGATTGGTTTTAAAAATTTATATTAAGTCAATTAGAAACAAGAGATCAGTTTTACGTTTTGAATCTGTTTGGCAAAGAAATATTGTAATTTTTTGTTCTGTATATATAGTCACATATAGTATTTATGCATTTTTAATTATTTCTAAAATTTACAGTGGTTTTCTATTCAATATGCAGGTTGGATTAATGGCGTTATTAGTATTGTATGTAAGTTATACTGCTTTTGTTCAACCTAGTATTTTCGGAAGCCTAAAGGTGATTAAGACTAAGCCACAAAATAAATTACCTGTTACTAAGTATGTAAAATCTGGACTTACGGAAAGCTTATCTGCAGAATTAAAAGAAAAATTACTGTATTTATTAAACGAAGAAAAAATCTATAAACAAAATAATATAACCCTTCAAGGGCTCTCAGAGTTAATGGACACAACGAGGCATAATACTTCTCAGATAATAAATGAACATTTTAATTTAAACTTTTTTGAGTTAATTAATAAATATAGAATCGAAGAAGCAAAAGAGCTTTTAAAAGGTGAAAAGCATAAAAAATTTAATATTATTGATATCGCTTATGAAGTAGGTTTTAATAATAAAGTTACATTTAATAAATCCTTCAAGAAATATAATAATATTACTCCTTCTGAGTATGTTAAATCTCTCGTTGCCTAATATAGAATTACAGAAAATTTGTCTATAGAATTAAAGAGATATAACTATTTCTTTTATTGAGATTGGTTTTAATTACAAAGCTATGTTTAATAAATCCTTCAAGAAATACAATCATATTATTCCCTTTGAATATGTAAAATCTCTTTGCCTCGTATAGTATCACCGAAAGTTTGTCTATTGAATTAAAAAGAGGTAATTATTTCTTCTATTGAATGACAATAATGGTATACGTTAAATAATAGTACACTTCAGATTCTTTCCTATATGTATACTATAATGTTGTAAAATACTTATTTAGTTTAATAAGTATACGAATCCTTTTTTTTTGAATTAACCAATAAGTTTTAAGTTAAAAAAACGCAATATTTTTAATAGTATAGATATAGTTTATGTGTTTGGTTTCAATAACTAGGTTGTGCTTAATAAATCCTTCAAGAAATACAATCGTATTAATACATTCAAGTATGTAAAATCTCTTATTGCTTAATTTTCCTAATATTTAGAGTAAACTTTCTTCGGAAAAAGTAAAGTTTATTCGGTAAAGGTAAACCTTGATAAGGGTTACCCGACTTTATGATTTCTATTACTTCTTTTGTACTGTAATCATAAAAAGGATAGGCAATTTCCATATAAGCTTTGTTCAAGTTTTATGAAATGTAGTATTTGAGTTAGCCATCAAGATATTCTTGCCTTCCTTTTATGATTGCATTATTTCTTTTAAAATAACTATTGAAAATTTTAATTTATGAAAGTACATCAATACAAGTTGCTGGTGCTTGCTTTTTTCTTGTCAAGCATTTCATTAGCACAACAAAAAACAATTTCCGGTACAGTAGCGGATGATTTGGGGGTTCCGTTACCTGGAGTGAATATTGTAGTCAAGAATACAACAAACGGAACACAAACCGATTTTGACGGTAATTATGCAATCACCGGGAATCGAGGAGCTATATTGGTTTTTAGTTATGTAGGATTTTCAACTCAAGAAATAGTAATAGCTGACAATAATACAATTAATGTGGCTTTGGTAAAGGATGCAGCGCAACTGGAAGAGGTAGTTGTAACAGCTTTTGGTATTACAAGAAATTCCAAAAAATTAGGTTATGCAGTGAGTACGGTTCAAACAGATGACGTTCTTGAAAATTCCGAACCAGATTTGATTCGATCATTAACTGGTAAAGTACCAGGAGTTAATGTTAATCTATCTACGGGAGTTGCAGGAGCATCTAATCAGATCAATATACGTGGAGCTACTACTTTAGGAGGAGCAAGTCAGCCATTGATAATTGTAGATGGAGTTGCATATGATAACTCACAGGTAACAACATCTAGTCAGACTACTGGCGGTGGAGGGTATGAATCCGGATTATCTTCTTTGGATCCTAATAATATCGCATCTATTACAGTATTAAAAAGTACGGCTGCGGCAGCACTATATGGTTCAAGAGCTACAGGAGGTGTTATTGTGGTTACAACCAAAACAGGAGCGACCAAAGGTTCAACTAATAATAAACTATCAGTATCATTATCTTCAGGTACTTATTTTGAAAATATTGCAAATTTGCCAGAGTATCAGAATACCTATGGTAATGGAGTGAATTTTAGTTATCTAAATGCTAATGGTTCCTGGGGGCCTAGATTTGATTCCTTGGCAACTATTCCTACTTGGCCAAATATTTTAGCTGCATTTCCTGAGATCGGTCCTACAGTTCCTTATGAAGCACAACCTGATAATGTTAAAAATCTTTTTAAAACAGGAACTGTTTTTGACAATTCTATCAATCTATCGTATACCGGTGAAGACGGAAACTTTAGTGTGACTGTTTCTGATTTGAATCAAGATGGATATATACCCTTTAATACATATGACAGAACATCAGTAGCAGCTGGAGGTAATTTTAAACTTCGTAATGGTGTTAGGGTAGGAGCTTCATTAAGTTATTCAGAAACCGAACAGATAGGAGGTTTTTTTGGTAACAATCAATTCGCTGGTTCTGCCTCTTCTTTTGCAAGAACATTATGGTTGGGTAGAGCTTGGGATACTTCAATACCTTTTGAAAACCCTGTTACAGGAGCATCAGTTACACCTAATAATGGATGGGATCATCCGCTATGGTCATGGAAACACGACCAGATTATTACGGATACAGATAGAATAGTTGCTAATGTAAATTTAGGATATGATTTTAATGATAATATATCTGTAACATATCGTGTTGGTTTCAACAAGTATAACTTAAAAAGAAAACAAATAAGGGATTTGGGCTCAAGAGCTAATAATGGTCTGGGATCTATTACAACCGATGATTTTATCAATGAAGATTTAGAGTCGACGTTACTAGTTAATTTTAATTATGATCTAACTGAAGATATAAACCTTACTGCTATTTTAGGAAATAATGTATTGCAAAATACAACCCAAAGAGTGGCTTATTTAGGGACTAATTTTAAATCTCCAGGAATATTTACAATAGCGAATAATATTAATGTGTCTAACTTACAAGATTCATCTGCAAGATCACGTAATATAGGTGTATTCGGTGATATAAGTTTGTCATACAAAAATTACTTATTTCTAAATGCAACAGGGCGAAACGATTGGAGTTCTACTTTACCTAAAAGTAATCAATCTTATTTCTACCCTTCAGCGAGTTTATCTTTAATATTTACTGATGCCTTTAATTTTGATAGCCAAGTGTTGACATTTGGTAAGTTAAGAGTTGGGTATGCTTCTGTGGGTAATGATGCAAGTGCAGAATTTTTAAATAGAACATTTGCTTCAGGAAATCCTTTCAGTGGAATTCCGGTTATTGGTAATAATACATCGTTAGGTGATCAGGATATTACTCCTGAATTTACGGATGAGATAGAAATTGGGACTGATCTCGAATTCTTTAATCAAAGAGCAATTATTGACTTTAGTTGGTATAAAAAAACCACTACAGATTTAATTTCTCCCGTAAGTGTTCCTTCTTCTAGTGGATTTACAACCTTTAATACTAACATTGGAGAAATGCAGAATACAGGGATAGAAATTGGACTTACACTGGTTCCGATAAGAACAGAAAACTTTAAATGGGATTTATTTACAACATTTACCAAAAATGAAAATGAGGTTACAGAATTAGTTGATGGATTGGAAAGAATTCAATTAGATCCTAATCAAGTAGCTCATGCGATCGTTGGTCAACCGTTTGGGGTGTTTTATGGATCTCGATTTGCCAGAGATGATGAAGGTAATTTCCTTATTAATCAATCAGGAGGTGGAATCGTTCAGGACTTAGAAAATGGAATTGTAGGAGATCCTAATCCAGATTTTAGAATGAGCTTTATTAATACGATTTCTTATAAGAATTTATCCTTAAGAGCACAGGTAGATTGGAAAGAAGGAGGAGATATCCAGTCGATAAGTATTAATTCATTATTAGGTAGAGGAGTTACAAAAGATACTGAAAATAGAGAGCGTACTTTTATTATACCAGGTTTTTATGGTGACAATCAGGGTAATCCCATTTTGGATGCTAATGGTAATAAAATACCTAATACTACGCAAATAGATACGAATGAATTGTATTTCTCACCAGCAGGAGGAAACACATTTGGGATCAATACAGTAGCAGAAGGTTCGGTTTATGATGGAACCGTATATAGGTTGAGAGAATTAAGTTTAACTTATGATTTACCCAAAAAGTTTTTGAAAACTACTCCATTCGGAAGAGTAAGTTTAAGTCTTTTAGGTAATAACCTTTGGTATTTTGCACCAAACGTTCCAAAGTATACCAACTTTGATCCAGAAGTAACAAGTTTTGGTTCTTCCAGGATTCAAGGAATTGAGAACTCGTCTGCGCCCACATCAAAACGATATGGTTTTAAGCTTAATGTATCCTTTTAAAAAAAAACGTAATGAAAAATATATTATATAAATGGAAATTTTTTATCGCTATCTCATGTTCGTTGATGATCTTGAGCTGTAGTGATTACTTGGATGTCGACACGGATACGGATAATCCTACCGTAGCGCCCATCAATCAATTGTTAACCGGTATTGAAGTAAATATAGGTTCAGTTGCGGACTTTCAGTTCTTTAGTGCAGATATACTTCAGGTATATACACATCAATTTACTGCTAGAGAGGAGCAAGATCAATACGGTACTAAAGCTGATAATCTTTTAATGAATAATGACTGGAATAATGTGTACCTAGGACTCACAGATATCGAGACATTAATTTCACAGGCAACAGAAACGGGAGATTTGGTGTATGTTGGATATGCAGAAATATTAAAGGCGTATCTTATGTCGGTGGCTGTAGACCTTTGGGGAGATGTGCCTTTTTCTGAAGCTACTATATTAGAACAGGGTACGGTAAGTCCTTCTTTTGATGACCAAGAGGTAATATACCAAAGCGTTTTAGACTTAATCGACGCCGGAAAAGCAAACATTCAAACTGGAGAAGGAGTAGCTCCTAGTACAGATGATTTATTTTATGGAGGGTCTAATGCTCAGTGGATTAAGTTTGCTAATACTTTAAAGCTAAAGCTGTATAACCAAATACGTCTTTCTTCTTTATTCAATCAGACAGATTTTAATGCATTAGTGGCAGAAGACAATTTTATGTCGTCCAATGCCGATGATTTTCAATTTAATCATACTGCGGCACAGGCTCCATCAGATGAGCGTAATAGGCTTTTCTTAGATGCTTACGGAGGTGCACAAGTAACGAAATATGCAAGTCCATGGTTTTATGAAATTTTAATAGGAGTAAATCCTAATATTCATACAGGAAATCCAGATCCTAGACTACCATATTATTTTGTTAATCAATTGTTACCAGGTCAATTTCCGAGAGATCAGGGTGATAGTGTTACTGGTGACCCTAATGCAGATTATTGGGATTCATCAACTGGGTTTTTTAGTATTCGTTTTGGTAGTATAGGACCAGATAGAGATGGAGCAGTACAAAATGATGCAACTTTTCCAGGGATTTTTCCTTGTGGAGGAAGATATGATGATGGAGCAGGATTTGCTAGGACAATAAATAGTGGTACTGGTGTTGCTCCTAAAAGAATTCTTACCTATGATGAATTTCTTTATATACAAGCAGAACTTATGCATGTTGGTTTAATAACAGGCGACTCCGGGGTGAAATTAAGAGAAGCAATGACAGCTAGCTTTGCTAAAGTTGATCAGGTTGTTGCAGGAACTGGTACTTCACAAACAGTACCAGTACTGGCAGGATCTGCAGCAGTAACAACTTTTATGGATAATATAGATACAGAATTTGCTGGTGCAAGTATGGATAAGCAACTTGAAATTATTATGACTCAAAAATGGGTGGCGACCTTTGGAGATCCGATGGATCAATATAATGATTATAGAAGAACTGATTATCCTGTGCTGGCAGACCCTAATGGATCTTCACCAGAGTATCAATTAGATAATGGTGATGGTTTTCCGTTGGTTGATAATTTAACAGTACTTAATAATAATTTTCAGGTTTCTTTTTTCTGGCCGCAAAGAGAGCTAAACCTTAATCAAAATGCACCAGAACAAAAGGACCCAACGACTTTTAAAATATTTTGGGATAATTAATAAAATAAGATTTGGAAATGAACCAACATATTGGTGAATTCCATCTGACGATTAATAAACTCTAAATTTTAACAGATGAAAAAAATAAAAATAATAACATTTATATTAATAATAGCAGGATTAATAAGTTCCTGTGAAAATGATGGAGGTACTTCTTTTGTTCCATTAAACGATGGTGCTGTGCCAAATATGCAAAAGTCAGCGACAGGGGAGAGCATAATAGACCTTGTAAAAATCAATAATAATGAACCAGTAAATTTAGAATTTAGTGCAGAAATTGCGCAAGGAAATCCGGCATCGGCTGATATTGTAGCTGTATACCAGACAATAGCGGGGCCTGTTTATTATTCGGTTTTGTTTAGTGATGTTACTTTGCCTATGGATGTTACGATGAGCACAGATGATATTGTCGGTGCCTTTGCAGAAATAAATAATTCATCAGATATTAAGCTTGGAGATGTCTTGTTTATTACTACTAGATTTACTATGCCGGATGGAACAGTGCTAAATATATTAAACGAAGATGGTACAAGTAATACTGGTAGTAATATTCAAACAACTGTATTGTTTACAACCGTTATTAGTTATCCGGTATCTTGTCCGACAATGTTGGAAGGTAATTATACGTCGACTGTTGTAGCATCAAACCTTTCGATACCTGCTAATTTCATAAGCCCGCAACAAGTTACAATTACTCAACCATCTGCTGGAACATATGTTTTAAATGATGGTACTGCAGGTATTTTTGGAGCTGCTACTCCAATTGGACTTCAATTTACAGATGTGTGTGGGACAATAACTGTTGCAACGCAGTCAACATCTTTTCCAGGTCAAGTTGATTTTGATCAAGGAAATGGTACTAATTTGGATCCAGTTACCGGTATCATTACGTTAGAATTAGCTTACACAAGTGGTTCCTGTTGTGGACTGCCTGGTATCACATATACCTTAGAGCTTGTGCCTAATTAATGAGATTGATTTGTTGTAGTTTATTGTAAAATAAGTGGATCAAGTTACTATAGAGATAATGTAGTCTTTGATAGTAACTTGATCCAACAATAAAAAAATAAAATGGTTTTTAGATCAAATTATTTTTAGCTAATACTGATGTATAAGAGAAATGATAAGTAACGTAGTGCATTCGATAATGATAAACTAAAAATTCTTTGTAAATAATTTGTTCATAGGTAATGTAAAGAGTGTTTTGTTTTTTAGCAAGAATAGCTATTAAGAGATGAAGGGAGTTTATCAATTAAAATAAATCTGTATGGTGTTTAATTGTTTTTTTTGAACTCTATCGCTACCCTTTTAATACGATCATAAAAATAGGCAAGAGATTACCGATAATAATCGTGTAGTTTATTTTTATAGGTGATATTATTATTGAGTTAGCCTTCAATATACTCTTGCCTTCTTTTATGTTTGAGGTTAGTTATTCGAGCATAAAACTTGATATGTAATATAATTACTAACTGCTGTTGGAGCATTGAATTATGATGATAACTTTTTGGTAATGCAAGTTCCTTAAAGAGAAAGAGGTGCGAATCCGAATTTAATACAAAATCCAGGATATGGGAGTTAATTGTTGAGTTTTTATATTTTTCAAAACTGCCTGGAAATATAATCAGACGAAATCTACGGAGTGGAATGAACAATAATCTGATTCAAAATAATTTTCTGGGCAGTTTTAATCTCTTAGGGAAATAAGACCGAAGATTGTGTATATCCTTTTTATATCCCAAAAAATTACCCGTTTAAATATTGTTTTAAACGGGTAATTAATTTTAAAAGAATTTTTCTTGAAATTTTATTGTTTTAAAATTTTTCTAGTAGAAGACTTACCGTCAATAGTTATTTTACAAAAATAAATACCACTTGCTAGAGATTTTTCTGCCAGTTTATATTGGTGCTTTCCTAAGCTTACTTTTGTATTAATAATAGTTTGAGAAGCTCCATATAAATTAATAAGTTCTATCCTTACGTCACTTCTATTCTTTAGTATTTCTAATTGTAATACAGAGTTTTCGGTTATAGGATTAGGAAATATTTTAATATTCTTATCTAATGTTTCATCTTTAATATTAGTATCATTCAACCTTATTGCATCTGGATTTTGATCGTGCCAGGTTCCATTATAATACCACCCATTTTGACAACGATTTAGATCTGGTGTTTGAGAAACCCCATTATTACTAAAAATAAAATTAGAGCAAGAAGTATTTGGTAATGTATATCGGTACCAACCATCTGTCGCTAATGTCATAGGTTCTCCTGGCCAACCAGTTGTTGAGTTAGAAGGAGTAGCATTCCAAAAATAAATAGTTGGAGATGTATATGAGTCTGATTTAAAGTACACTGTTAAGTCTTGACTTACTTCAGGGTTACTATCATACCAAGTTCCATTGTAATACCATCCATCTCCGCATCTTTGTAGATCTTGTGTTTGCGATATTCCATTATTACTGAAAATTATATTAGAACAATTAATTCCTTCAAGTTTTAAAGAATACCATTCATTACCAATATTATTCATTGTTACACCAGGCCAAGGAACTGTTGCGTCAATTGGAGTTGTATTCCAGTAGTAAATAGTTGGATTAGATAATGAACCTTTAAAATATATTGTCATTGAATCAGATGTATTATCTGAAAAAGTAAATGAATTACTGATAATTTGAGAAGATAGTCCTTCTACATCGTATGCAATAGCGCGTATAGTTGTGTCAGATGTAATACTTAATGGGGCAGTATACTTATCTGAAGAAATAGAAGGTTCATCACCATTTAAAGTATAATAGATTTCTATTCCTTGTGGATTATTATCTGTAGCGCTTAATGATATACTTACGGTTTCTCCAATATTAAAAGATCCACCTTCAGGAGACATGGATATTATTGGAGGAGTATTTCCTGTAATTCTTGGATCCGTATCGTACCATATACCATTATCATACCAACCATCTTTATTTCTACTTAAATCATCTGTTTTAGCACTACCATTATCATTAAATAATAGGTTAGTGCTTTGTACTCCTTCGAAAATATATTCATACCATTCAGAGTTGTCTATTCGATTCATCTGAGGTCCTGGCCAATTGCTTGGAGGCAAAACGTCTGGCGATTCATTCCAATAATGTACATTTACTTGAGACCAAGAAGATGGTTTTTTTAAATAAACGTGTAATCCTTCTATGGGGCCAATTCGATAGTTTTGTGTAATAATATCAGAAGCAGTACCATCTTTATCAAAAGTAACTGCTTTTATAGTAGTCGATTCGGTAATAGTAAATGAACTATTATAAGCAATGCTAGAAACATTAGGATTAGAACCATCAGTAGTGTAATAAATAGCATAAGGAGCTCCAGCACCACCTACACCTTCAAGAGTAACCTGAATAGGATCTTCAGAATTTGTAATATTAGGATTAATAATAACAACAGGATTGCTAGGGCCATTAACGCAATTTTCGAAAAAACCACCTCCGCAACCTCCAATAAGTCCAGGTCCATTTAACACATAAATTCCTGCTGATCCAGAAGTTACTGTAAAGTTTAATATCCCATTTTGTGCTGCAATTTCACGACCAGTAACTGCATCTCTATATAAACCATTTGTCATTCCTGAAATAGAGAATGATGCATCTCCATCTTTTGCTAACCCTACCGCAACTTCACTATTTTGATATATTCTTCGATAGGATACAGCATTTCCGGGAGCTTCTTTCCAATCCCAACTTCCTTTTTGTAAAGCGGGAACAGCTTTTCTAATAGCATTTAGTTTTTTAATATGTTGGTATATCTGATGATTAGAAGCTTGATCAATAACATCTCCATAGTATGCTCTACCGGTTTCATTGATGGATTTTTCGATTCCAGATGCGTCATGAATATCATTAAACTCTCCGGCTTTAAATCGCATTTCTGTTCCGTAATATACGGTCGGGATTCCTCTCCAAGTGAACATGAAATTCATGCAAGCAGCTAAATTCTCATCAGATCCACCATAACGTCTATTCCAGTCATTATTTGGGCCAAAATCATGATTGTCTAACCAAGTAACTAAGGTAGAAGGGTCGCTATATAGATTATCATATCTTGCAGCTGCTTTTACTGTTGGAAAAGATTGTCCTTCTTCAAAAGTACCGTGAAAAGTGGCTTCTCCGAAAAAATCTATTACAGCAAGATCTAAAGGTTCTGAATTATTAACTTCTCCTCTCCAAGTATAATAATGTGGGTTAGTTTCATCAACAGGATGTAGTTCGTGACGTTTTTGTGCTACTTCTCCAAAAATAAATAGATCGGGGTTGATAGCTTTAAACGCATCGTAAAAATAAATAATATCCTCTCTACTCATATGTTTAACGGTATCCCAACGAAAAGCATCTACTCCCATATTTATATACGTGGCATAGGCATTTACAAGATAATCTCTAACCACTTGACTACCTGTATTAAGATCAGGCGTATCACCAGCTAGTGCTCTGTTTTGTAAATTTTCTATATCATCAAATCCTTGCGCAAAACCATTTCCAGAATGATGGTACCAATCCGGATCAGATGTATCAACATAGCTTTCTTTGCCAGGGAAATTGTAAGCGGACAGATCTTGATTATATGGTGGAGGCATTTTTTCTAAATTCGCTCTACTCCATATTAAACCATCTTCTGGATTAGGAGTTAAACCGTCATATTCCCAATTAGGATTATCCGGAGCGTACCAAGGTTTTGTTGGATCTGTATTATATTTTATCTCAGCGACATCCTTTATACCAAAACGACCGGCGTGATTGGTTACAACATCTAGAACAATCTTCATATCACGAGCATGAATTTCATTTATTAAATCTTGAAAGGTAGCTCCGGGAGACTCTAATCGAGGGTCTACTTTCGTAAAATCCCATGCGTGATACCCGTGATAATCTAAAGGGCTTCTGTTGTGTACAATCGGCGTTATCCAAATAGCGGTAAACCCGAGATCTTTAATATAATCTAGTTTTTGGATTAACCCTTTAAAATCTCCTTTCCAAGTTACATCCTCTGGATCCGTAATTGTTGGATTTATTGTTGGATCAGGATTGTACGAAGACCATTCTGTAGCTGCATTATTACTAGAATCTCCATCGAAAAATCTAGAGGTCATTAAAAAATAAATTGTTTCTTCTCTAAAATCAGTCTGTGCTGTTAGAATATTAGAATTGAGAAATAGACTCCATAGACATATTATGCCTAGAAGTTTAGGTAGTGAGTTTTTCATAAGTTTTAGTGTTTGAATTGTGTTTGTGTGAAATTTTATACTTCTTTCAGAAGTTGTGATTTATATTATCATATTGATTTGATTAGGTGGTTTTTATTAAAGAAGTGATACTTTTTTAGTTTAAAAAATGATGATTTACTAATTTAAGGAATAATTGAGTATTAATTTGATTGTTTTTTTACTCAAACGTTTTCGTGTTGATAAGATTTAGAAGTGGTTATATACTAACACCCTGTGCCAATAATTTTAAAACATGTTTTAAAAACTTATTTTTTGAAACATATTAATTTATCGGAAACTGATAGATCATTAAAATGATAGTTGGTTTTAATCCAATTTAAAGTTTTTTGTGTGTAGAAGAATACGTGGGTCGGATCATTTTTATACCACCAAGAATTAAAATCAATAGATCGGTTATAAAGATAGGTTTTACAATATAAACTTCCTTTTTCTTGTAATAAGGAGTGTAATAATTTGAACTCTTGATTTGGATTATAAAAGTGTTCCATTACTTCACAACATGCAATGTAATCATAGGTTTGGTCTAATGCTTTTGGATTTGGATCAAAAAATGGATCATATGTAGTGATATTGTATCCTATATTTCTTAACATCGAAGTGATCACAGGACCACTACCGCTTCCAAAATCCAGACCATTATGTTCTTTTTTATATTCATCTCTAATGGAATTCACTATGGGGGACACAAAATTTTGATAACCAACGTCCGTCACATCATTGTTATGAGTATCATACCTGTTTTTTTCATCTATACTAGATAGAAAATATGATGGATACATTCCAATCCCATCACAATGAGTACACTGATAATAGCCTCTTTTTTCGGTAACAGAAAATTCTACGGTTTCTGATCCACAAAGAGCACAATTCATAGATTATAATTCTTTAATTTTTTTAAGCTTGTTTTTCCAGACTTGTAAACTGTCTTTATGTTTTCCAATGTTTTTCTTTACCTCTATTACCAGAGGGTTGTTATCATCTGCGTGTTTAAAAAATTGTAGATTATTTTCTAATTGGCGAATTTCACCATGAACTTCATCTATTTTTTTACGAATGAAGTTTTGCTCATTTCTAAGTGCTCTATCATCTGATTGATTGGCAAGAGAACTAAGTTTGTTTTCATACTTAATCATCTCAGTTTGCTGTCTACTAAGATTTAGTTGTTCAAAAAAGGTGTCTAAGACCTTATTATAATCAGATTCTATGTTTTTCTTTTTGTAAGGAACTCTACCTAGGCTCTTCCAAACGTTAATGTTTTCTTTGATTGTAGTAAGATCAGTTTCGGGATCACCAGATAATTTTAGTTCTTTAAGTGCTTCTATGTGCGCTAATTTTTTCTCATAAGAAGCAACTTCTTCTTTATTAGCTTCATTTTTTTCAGCGTGGATTCGATCAAAATAAGAATTACAGGCATCTTTAAATCGTTTCCATATTCTATCGCTGTCTTTTCTAGGAACGTGACCTATTTTTTTCCAATCCGCTTGAATTTTTTTCATTAGCGGTGTAGTTATAGAAAAATCATCACTATCCTTATTATCTTCAGCGATTTTGATGAGTTCCATTTTCTTATTTAGGTTTTCGAACTGATCTTTCTTAAGACTTTTATAGAATGCATTTTTATTTCTGTTAAAATCTCTTACCGCACTTTTAAATTGACTCCAAGTTTCTTCATTAGAATTAGAAGGTACTTTTCCAGCTTGAAAGAATTCTTCCCTTAGAGCCTCTATTTCTTTGATTTTTTGTTGCCATCCGCCATGATTTTTTGGATGATCAGAAGCTACGTTGATGATCTTAGAAATAATTTCTTGTTTTACTTCTAGGTTTTTTTCGTAAACTTTATCTTGTATTTTAAAGAAATCTTGACGGTTTTCGTGTATCTTTTTAGTAAGAGCACTAAATTTTTCCCATATAGGTTCTCTATATTCTTTAGCTACTGGGCCCAAATCTTCTTTCCACATTTTATGCAGAATTTGCAATTCTCTAAATGCCCTATTTACATCAGTTTCCTGAGCTAATTCTGTGGCACGCTCAATAATCTTAAGTTTTTGCTCTAAATTATGTTTGAAATCCAGATCTCTAAAATCTCTGTTTAGATGAAGAAAATCATAAAAGTTCTCTGTGTGATGATGGTATGTGTTCCAAACTGTATTATACTTATCTCTTGGAATAGGACCCGCATTATGCCATCTTTCTTTTATTTCCTTAAAGTGGTTATATGTAGTATTAATGTTTTCTTCTACATTTAATAGCCCTTTTAATTCTTCAATTATGTCCAATCTTTTTTGAAGATTAACTTGTAGATCTTTCTTTAAATTTTGGTAATATGCATTTCTTTTTTCTTTATAATCAAAATAAACAGAATTAAACTCTTTTTTTAATGGTGTTGAGTAGTAGAAGTCAATTATATTGCCACCATCTGCTAAAAATTCATCTTTTTTCTGCTCTACTTCCTCATTAAACTTAGCATTAAATTCAGTTTTAATTTCCTCCACATGCTCCTTTATTGCCTGGATCTTTTCGCTTTTAATCAGGTGGCGTAATTCAGATATGAGCTCATCTTTGCTCATTGCATGATAGTCTTTCTTTTCTATATCGTGTCGCTCTAACTTGCTTTCATCCTCACTATCTTTTGCTACTGCCTGATCCATCTCATTTTGGATCTCATTTTCAGAATCAGAGATAACCTCTTCTTTTTTTATTTCTTCAGTAGCTGTAATTTCTTCGGTAGATGGTTCTTCTACAGGTAGTTCTTCTGTAGCAGTCTTTTCTTTTACCGTAGCTTTTTCAGATTGATCGTCTTGAGTTGACTGTGATTCAGTAACTTCTGCGACAGTTTTTTCTTCTATAGCCTTTGTATTGTTCTCTTCGTTTCCATCTGCTTCTGGCAGGTTATCGTGTGTGGACATTATATAAAATGTTTTTGTTTGTCTGAGCTTAACGATTGACTAAGATACTAACATCTTATATAAACTCAAAGCAAATGAGCTGTTTTAGGAATTACATTTGTAGGAAATATATAATAATTCTGATATAGGAAATGAAAAATTATTGATTCCAGATCTCCCAAGATTTCTCGGCTTGGAGTATTAGCATACGTAAACCATTACTAGTTTTCGCTCCATATTCTTTTCCTTTTTTCATAAAGGTGGTTTCTTCTGGATTGTAAATAAGATCGTATAAAACATGATGTTCGCTTAAATATTCAAAAGGAATGTTTGGGTGACTTTCTACATTAGGGTGTGTCCCCAATGGAGTACAATTTATAATTAATTTAAATTCTCTAATAATATCTTCATCTAGATCATTGTAGCTCAATTCTTTGAAATCAGGGTTTCGAGATACAAAGTTGTGTTTTATATTTAATTTATTTAATGCAAAAGCAATTGCTTTCGATGCTCCTCCGGTTCCTAGGATTAGAGCTTTTTTAATCTTTTTATTTAATAATGGCTTTAAAGATTCTGTAAAACCGTAATAGTCACTGTTATAACCTGTTAGTTTTCCGTCTTTGTTAAACTTAATTACATTTACAGCACCAATTTCTTTGGCAGTAGGATCCAATGAATCTAAGAAGGGGATTACTTCTTCTTTATAAGGTATGGTTACATTCATTCCTTTGATATCTGAATCTTGTATTATAGTTCTTAAATCATCGATCGTTTTGATATCAAAATTTTGATAAGAACAATCCAGATTTTCGTTTGCGAATTTGTTAGAAAAATAGTTTCTAGAAAATGAATAACCGATATCTCTACCTAATAATCCGTATGTGTTCATGTTGGTTTGGTTTTTAATGTTTTCTCGCCATACCATTCCAACCAAAGGACAATCCCTATACCCACTAAAATAAAAAAGAAAGCAGCATAGGTTGGTATTATTGTAAGATCTGGAAGGTAGCGATCGTAGTTGTCCAGTATAGGATTTCCTTGTGCATCGATCAATATTTCTCCTAGATCATTTTTTTTATACATTTTATGTTTCCATGGCCAAACAACTCCTAAAGAACCGGTTATAAAACCAATAATAGCAGCAAAAGTTGCATTTTTGTAATGCTTTAATACATATCCTAAAAAGTGCGATAATGTAACTAGGCCAGTTATAGAGCCTAAACTAAATACTACAAGAACTTGGAGCAATCGTAACCTTTTAGCATTTTCCATAAAAGATAAATCCCATCGTATTAAATCAGCTATAGTGTCATATAAAGCATTTACAGCATCTACTAATAATAACACATAATTACCAAATAAGATTAAGATAAAAGAACCTGATAATCCAGGTAGTGTCATACCAGAAACTCCTACGATACCACAAAAAAAGACAAAGAATAAGTTGTCATTTTCCTTTGCAGGTTCAAGTAAACTAATACTTATTCCGACTATAGTACCTATGATAATAAAACATATATTGCGTTTATTCCACTCATCAAAATTTTTGGTTATGTAGTATATTGATCCTATAATCATTCCAAAAAATGCTGCCCAAACGTACAGTTCATAATGGATAATTAGATAATCAAGAATTTTAGAAACACTAAAGTAGCTAATTAACATTCCTGAGATCAATAGTGCTAAAAACCGACCGTTTATATATCTCCAAAAACTTTTGAATCTAAAATTGATAAATAGTTTAAATGCTTTTAGGTTTATTTTTTGAAGTGAATAAATGAATTCTTCATAAAAACCAGCAACAAAAGCTACAACTCCTCCAGAAACACCAGGTACTTTATTAGCGGCTCCCATAGCCAAACCTTTAATGACTAGAAAAAACTTATCGCTAAACGTTCTGGTGTTTTGAGCCATAGATATTAATCTCCTTTTTTAGTTGCGAGTCGCTCTAGTGCAAGAATTAATAGAAACCCTATTATAATAAAAAGAAGTACCCAAATAATTCTAGGATCGCCATCAAAACTAGAAGGTAGTATACTTTTTTCTAGAAAAGGAACTTCAATACCTTCTGAGTTCGTTCTCCATGAAAGTACTTTTTTCCAAGGCCATAATTTGTTTAAAGAACCTATCATAAACCCTGTAAGTAAAGCTAATGTCATATTCTTATGGTTATTAAACATCCAGTTTAATATTTTAGAAAAAAGCTTTAAACCAGCTATTGCTCCAACAGCTATGATCAATATTTTATAAAATGCTTGCCATAATAGATTAAAATCTAAGGAAGTCAACCCTTCTCTAAATTGATTTAATATACCAATGAATGTTTCATAAGCTCCTAAAATTAAAAGAATGAATGCTCCGGAAACTCCTGGTAAAATCATCGCTATTATAGCTATAAAACCACAAAATAGTAAGTACCATAGACTTTCTGGTGATGCAATTGGTTCTGCAATTGTTATAAAATAGGAGATAACTGCGGCTAATAGTATGCTTATAAGAACCTTAGGACTCCAGATTGTTATTTGTTTTCCAATATAAAGTATACTCGCCAATACCAATCCAAAGAAAAATGACCATAATAATAGCGGTTCATTATGCAATAACCATTTAAGAATTTTTGCTAATGACAGAATACTTATTGCGATACCTGAAAATAATGCTAATAAAAAAGAAAGATTGTATTTTTTCCAAGAAGCAACAAACCCTTCATTTTTCCATGCCTTAAAAAAATTAAGGTCTAGATTATTGATTGTAGAAATCAACTCTTCATATATACCCGAAATGAAAGCTATTGTTCCTCCCGAAACTCCAGGAACTACATCCGCAGCTCCCATGGCAATTCCTTTAGCTGAAACTACCAGATAGTCCTTAAGACTTCGTTGCATTCTTTTTGATTTAGCATTTGTTATACAAACAAATGTATGTATTTTTTGTTGTAAATTTTGTTGTTACTTAAAGGAAATTGAAGTAATCTATTTGATTTATAAATTCCACAAAAAAACAGCTTGATTACCTTTTGTATTCAGAAATAATATTCTGAACTAATGTAAGATTAAATACGTGTTCAAATAATTCTTCCAAAACAATAGTGAACTCAATATCTAATTCCAGTGCTTTTCTAAGATGAAATTCACCTTTGCTAAATTCTTGTTTCTCGTAATATAAACCTGCTAGCCTATATTGTATTTCTGCATTTTCTGGATAAAATTCAATAGCCTGCTGCATATTTTGAATAGCGGCATCAGACTCTCCGATAAATTTTAAAATATCCGAACGATTAAGCCAAGTTTCTAACTCGTAGTTTCCAAGTTCTAAAGCCTTTCGGTATCCTCTTTCTGCTTCTTCAAAGAAAGCTAAGCGATTATTAATTTTAGCATAACGTTTCCAGTATAAAACATTTTCTGCATCTATGCTAATCGCTTTATTGGTATAATACAACGCTTTTTGATAATTGCGTTTTCTCATATAGAAATCAGTGATTGCAATCCATCCTTTGTCCAAAAGTGGATCTTCATGCACTGTTTTAGAAAAATGTTGAATTGCTAAATCATCGCTACCTAATTTTTCGAAACATTTACCAATTCTGAGTAGAGCAAAAGAAGTCGGGTCGTCTAATTCTAAAGTAATCCGATAATTTTCTATAGCTTCATTGTAGCGTTTTAATTTTTCTAAAACCTTTCCTTTTTCTAAATAAGCACCTATAAAATATTCATCACTAATAATAGCAAAATCAAATGCAGCAAGAGCTTTTTCATATTCTTTAAGGTCAAAATACTGTTTGCCGACTTGATGCCAGGCAACTTCACAATATGGATTTTTATCTAAAAACATATTGAGATAATTTATTGCTTCTTCATGTTGTTCAAGAAAATCAAAACAGTAAATTATATTATATAGTGCCGAGTAATCTTGATTATCTGATTCTAGACATCGCATGAAGTTTACTTTTGCATTTTCAAAATCATCCATAAACAAATACTCCATACCTATAAGAGAATATACATCTGCTTCATCAGCAGTATACTGCAGCGCAGTGCTTAGTAATTCGATTGCTTTTAAGTGATCATTTTGTTTAGAAAGTATATTGGCTTTTTGGATATATATTTCTTCATTTTCAGGTTCCAATGCATGAAGCTGTGCCAGAAGATTATCAGCTTTATCTAAACGATCTTCAAAAACAAGAATTTCAACTTGTAATAGTTTTAGATTAACAGAAGAAGGATGTTGAGAAAGTCCTAGAGAAATCGCTTTTTTGGCTTTAGCAATTTTTCCATTCTCTAGATAATGATGAATTATTGATTCGAATTCATCAGAATCAAAAAATTTAACATCATTAGATCTCAGCATAGACTCATATCGAGTAATTGAGAAATTATTTTCTTCGAATTCTTCGTGGTTAAATTTCATACACGTTGATTAAAGATGCCGAATAAATCATAAATGCGTTGTAAATCTTTTTTGTTTTCCCCAACAATTAAGAGTAATACAAAACACCTTACTTAATTTATATAGGCATTATTGATTTCCTCTGTATTAAAATTACAAATGAATTGGTATAATACTGCTTCGGAAATCATTTGTTTGTTAACAAACTAATTAACAAAATGCGTACCATTTATAAATGAATGGATTACAGTTTTAAAAAATAAAAGCCTTTGGATGCTACTGGATGTGTGATATGGTAAGATAGCTTACTAAATATAAGGAATTTATATGAATTAATCAATATCGATGTTTGAGTTTTTATGATTTACAAGTTCATCCAATATGTCGATGATTATTTGGCAACCGATACTAATTTCTTCTTCCGAGATCGTTAAAGGAGGCGTAATACGTACTGCTTTTGGTTCAAAAAGAAGCCAAAAAAGTATTAACCCTTTATCTTGACATCTTAAAATAATTTCATTTGTTATTTCGGCAGAAGGTGTTATTAAAGCTAACATTAACCCGATACCTCTTATTTCTTTTATCAAAGGGTGTACTAAAAGTGATCTAAATAATTTTTCTTTTTTTAATGTTGCTGCCATTAAGTCACTTTCTGTAATTTCCCGCAAAGTTGCCAAAGCGGCAGCCGCGATGACAGGATTGCCTCCAAATGTGGTAATATGACCAAGTTTTGGATTGTCTTGTAATTGATCCATCATTGAAGAAGAAGCTGTGAAAGCTCCTATTGGTAATCCACCACCCATTCCTTTTCCCATAACAATTATATCCGGAATGATATCATAATTTTGAAATCCAAACAGTTTTCCGGTACGACCAAATCCAGGTTGAATTTCATCTAGAATTAGCAAAGCGCCAACTTTACTACAGCGTTTTCTAACTTTTTTAAGATAATCATTAATAGGCTCAATGAATCCAGCTCCTCCTTGTATGGTTTCTAGAATGACACAAGCAGTTTTTTTTGTAATATTTTGTATATCAGCTTCCTTGTTGAAATTAATAAACGAAATATCTGGAATAAGTGGTCTAAAAGCTTGTTTTCGTTCTTCAAAACCCATAACACTCATTGATCCCATGGTGTTACCATGATAGGCTAATTTAGCAGCAATGATTTCACTTCTGCCAGTAGTTCTGCGTGCTAGTTTTAAGGATCCTTCTATTGCTTCTGTTCCTGAGTTAGTTAAATATGTTTTTTCTAAAGGATCGGGTAGAAGAGAAGCTAGTAACTTGGTAAGTTCTACCGCAGATTTTTGAATATATTCTCCATAAACCATTACATGTAAATACTTGTCAAGTTGTTCTTTTATAGCATTCACAACTCTAGGATGTTTGTGCCCAAGACTACAAGCCGATACACCAGCAACAAAATCTAAATACTTTTTGTTTTCAGTCGAAAAAATATAACTTCCTTCTGCATGCGAAATTTCCATTGCCAAAGGATGTGGAGTAGTTTGCGCTTGATAAGTAAAGAAATCTTTTTTCACATTCGTAAAGTTAAGTCAATATGAAGTTTTCGATAGCTTATTTTAATGTTTAAAAAAAAGAAAAGATTTAAAAAGAATCTTGTTTATTTCTTTTCTTGAATACTATCTAAAGTCTTTTTGTTTTTTAACGTTGTTACTGTAATGCTATCTCGTTGTCTTGCCGTACGATTAAGATCATGGTCCACAAAAGCTACCTTTTTTGGTAATTCTTTTTTAGAAGTTGTATCATTTTTCTTTTTGGCTTTTGTGTTTTCCTTAGTCTTTTTCTTGGGTTTTAGAATTTCATCCAACTCTTCATTAGTTTCCTTTAATTCTGCGTCTTCAAGTTTTTGCTCTAATAGTCGAGAACCTTCGGATTTGTTTTCTTCTAGACGCTTTATAGTTTCTTCATCAAAGAAGTCATCATCTTCTACAGGAAGTGGTATCCCTGTTATTTTCGTCAACTTGGGAGGTGTTTCTCCTCTAAAAAGATCCTTCTTACTAAGTATTTGTTCTTCTCCTCTCCATTTAAAACCAGATAGTTCCCTAGCATTTTCAGGCAAATCAATTTCTCTATACAATGTTCCGTCTACATTTTGATAATAGTAGACATCTACAATTTCTCGTTGTTCTAGTAGTAATTTTATCGAGCTCGATAATACTTTATTAATACCAATCAGTTTAAGTTCTCCTTCACTTTCTCTTTGATAAAATATAGTTTCTGTATTCTTATCAATATCTACTTGATAAATTTCATTGTCTTTAAATAATCCATATAACGTTTGACCTTTCACCTGATTATACCCAGCTTTTAGGGTGTCTTCTTGGACTAAAAATGCATTTTGATACACAACAAGTGAATCAAGTTTTTCAGTTTCAGTATTTGATATAATCTTTATAGTATCACCGGTCATTTGATTTCGCTGAGACCAAATAATAGGTTTACCTACCATTTTAGTATATCCAGTGGTTTGATCTACATTAATAGAATCACTCTTACCACTCATATTACTTTTAAAAATTCGAACATCATAAAAACCATTCATAATTCTACGTTCTGGTTTCCCTGTAACCATTAACGTGTCACTGTGAATATAAATCGAGTCTTTTTCCTGTAGGGTGGATGCTAATGCTCTTTTTGTGATAAAAACAGAATCTTTGTCCTTAAAAACTTCTGCATAATGGCCTGTAATAATCGAATTATTGGCAGTGTCTAATACTTTAATGTTATTCGTGGCTGATGCAAATTGGATGGCACTATTATAAAATATACTATCACCAAAAACAGTTCGATTATCATAATCAATACGAGCATTTTTTATCGCATATCCAGTCTTTACTTTAGTATCATAAAAACCGCGCTCACAATAGAGTGTACTTTCTTCTCCTTTTACTGTAGATGGTCCGTATAAATATGCATGACCGTTATCTGTATAATAATCCAAACGATCAGAATCTACCGTATTTTCTGGGTTAACAATTTTTACTTTTGTATTAAATGAATATTGTTTTCTGTCCATAAAATACCTTCCTATTTTACTAGTAAGGGTATTAGAAGAATCTTTTACTGTTCCTCCACTTCTGTAATAAGCTTGCTGACGTAATCGATCAAAAAATAGTGTATCTGTTGTTAATGTATTCGATGGGGTTTCTAAAAAGACTTTTTCTCTCGCATATGCAAATTTACTATTACCATTATATTCAGCATAAGCGCTTGTCATAGTAAGCGTATCTCCTTGTTTCATTTTTACATTGCCAAAAGCTCTTACAAACTTATCTTCTCCATAATGAACGGCTTGATCACACCAAATTTCAATGCCTTCGTGTTCAATATAAACTTGTTTTTTTACTTTGGCAAGAATCGTTGCACCGGGAAAACGTTCTTCGTTTTTAATGGTACGATCTGATTGAACCTTGATTTTTTTACCTTCTTGAGCAAACGAGATAGTGCAAAAAAGCAATATAAAAGCTATATAGAAAAATGTGTTTTTCAAGTATCTGTAATTTGTCTGCAAAATAACGAAAATTGTATGTAATGATTGTATCGGTTCATGCATAAATACTTAAGCAATGAAGTTTTGTTGCATTTTTGATCTAAAATCAATGAATCATTATAATTTTCTGCTAATGGTTATTAAGTTTAACTAGAGTATAATTTAGAGAAAAGGATTTTCGCAAAACAGAAGTTATTAGCCTTTTAATACTATAAACGAAAAATCCCTTATTACCGCACGTAACAAGGGATCTATACTTTACTAAGAATAAAGTTAAATTAAGATTGTAATCCTGGAATTTCAACAACTTCATTTACATCTTTGGTATAATCGATTCCAGCTACTTTAAACCCAAATAAGTTAAAGAAATCATTACTGTATCCTTCTAAATCACCAATAGTTGATAACGTTTCTGTGGTGGCACTATCCCAAAGCTCTTTTATCTTTGCTTGAATATCTTCGCGCATTTCCCAATCATCGACTCGTATTCTGCCTTTGTCATCGGTAGCGATTTCATTGTTGTTATATAATCGATCTGCAAACAAACGTTGCATTTGCTCTATACATCCTTCATGAACATTATTTTCTTTCATTATTTTGTATAATAAAGAAATGTATAGAGGAATAACAGGAATAGCTGAACTAGCTTGTGTTACTAGCGCTTTATTTACAGAAACATATGCTTTTCCGTTTATATCAGCAAGAGAATCAGTAATATCAAATGCTGTTGCTTCTAAATGATCTTTGGCTCGACCAATAGTTCCTTTTCTATATACAGGTTCAGTTAACTTAGGACCAATATAAGAATAGGCAATTGTTTTAGCTTCTGGAGCTAATAAATTTTCTTTTTGCAAAGCATCAATCCAGAACTTCCAATCTTCTCCCCCCATAACTGTCACTGTATTTTCTATGTCTTCTTCAGTAGCAGGTTCTATGGATACTTGAGATATATTTCCGGTATGGAAATCTACAGTTTTATTTGTGTAAGAATCTCCAATAGGTTTTAAAGAGGATTTATGTTTTACTCCAGTTTCTGGATGTACTCTTACAGGAGAAGCTAAACTATAAATTACTAAATCAATTTGGCCTAGATCTTTCTTGATAAGAGCGATGGTTTGCTCTTTTATCTCATTAGAAAATGCATCTCCATTAATACTTTTGGCATATAATCCGGCTTCATGCGCTTGTGTCTCGAATGCAGCAGTATTATACCATCCTGGAGAGGCTGGTCTATTTGTTTTAGGTGGTTTTTCTAAAAAAACTCCTATTGTAGCAGCGTTAGAACCAAAAGCACTAGTAATTCTTGAAGCAAGACCAAACCCGGTAGATGCTCCTATAACTAGTACATTTTTTGGACCTTCAATAGATCCTTTAGATTTAATATAATTGATTTGATTTAGTACATTTTGTTCACATCCTTTAGGATGTGCTGTCAAGCAGATAAAACCGCGAGTTCTTGGTTCGATAATCATTGTGTAATGTCTTTTCTGAGTGTACGAACATAGCCTAAAAAGAGTCGATTTCCAAGTAAAAGAACAGGAGATTGAATAATTTTTGAAATTCAATAACTATCCAGTAAAATCCATGAAAGTATTTTTAAAAATGTATATTGATACATAGTTGAAAAATATGTGTTAATATTTACGAAAAAGGTAGTGAATCAGGTGGTAAATAATTCATTTTATCCTCTTTAGAGTTGAAAATATCGAAACTATAATGAGCATTTACTAATTCTTTAAAGTTGTTCTATAAATCGGGAAATTCCGTAATGAATCCTTTAAAATTATTCGATTTAGATTTTTGTATGTAGTGGTTTACAATGTTAACTGCTGCAATCGTCAATGTTCTATTAAACTTATCGGTTGCATTTAATTTAGTCACATATGATAAAATATGATTAGAAATTTTTTTACAGGCTGTATCTGCATCACTAAAACTTATGTATATCCAAGCTAGTCTTAGGTGTGCTTCATGATTGAATAAAGAAGGGTTCAGAGTGCCTTCTTTGAATAATCGTATAAATTCTAAATCATCTAAATCAAAATGCGTCTTCATTTTTAATGATATTAGCTTTTATGGTTTTTTACCGTAAACATTGGTAATGCAACTTGGTATTTTACTACAATTAGTCGAATAATAATAATTAATAAGGTTGTAATTATATATATAAGATTAATTGGAGTGTTCAGTGTATATAAAATCATAAAACATATTCCTCCGGCAATAGATGCAGTTGCATAAATTTCCTTTCTAAAAATCACCGGTATTTCATTACATAGTATATCTCTGATAACACCTCCAAAACATCCTGTCATGGCTCCTAAAGCTATAGAAATAATAGGAGCTAAATTGGTCTGTATCCCTGTTTCTACACCGATGATTGTGAAAATACCTAATCCTATGGTATCAAATAAGAAGAGGGATTTTTTTAAATAATTTAATTTATTTCTAAATATAATAGAGAGCATAGTTACTCCTCCAATTAAATACAAGTTTACAGTGTTTTGCATCCAGGATACAGGTGTTGCACTAATTAACACATCCCTTAGAGTTCCACCACCAATAGCGGTGACAAATGCAATAATAAAGATTCCAAACAGATCGAATCTTCTATTCATCGCACTTAAAGCTCCAGAAATAGCAAAAGCAATAGTTCCTAAAATATCCAAAGTATCGAAAAGTGTCATTTTCTTTTATTTTGGAATAAAAGTAGGGTATCTAATTGAAATTATGATTTTTCGGATTCATCTTTCTGATGATTATCTAGGATATCTATATATGAATAACAATTCTTAATAACTTTAGTGTAAGGTTTATCATCAAATTGCTACTTTTACATCAGTTAAATAGAAAAGATTATGTCAGATACTATAGAAAGAATAAAATGCCTTATTATAGGTTCAGGACCTGCAGGTTATACTGCAGCAATATATGCAGCCAGAGCAGATTTAAAACCAATTATGTACACTGGTATGGAACCAGGAGGTCAGTTAACTACTACGACTGAGGTAGATAATTTTCCGGGATATCCTGAGGGAATCGATGGACCTACAATGATGGTGCAATTACAGCAACAAGCCGAGCGTTTTGGAACTGAAGTCCGAATAGGGATGGTTACTTCTGTCGAATTTAGTAAAGAAGTAGGAGGTATTCATAAAGTTACAGTTGATAATACGAAAGAGATCGAAGCAGAAGCTGTAATAATATCTACTGGTGCCACTGCTAAATATTTAGGTTTGCCTAGCGAACAGAAATTACGTGGAGGTGGAGTTTCTGCCTGTGCAGTTTGTGATGGATTCTTTTATAAAGGACAAGATGTTGCTATTGTAGGAGCTGGTGATACTGCAGCAGAAGAGGCTACTTATTTGGCTAATATTTGCTCTAGTGTTACGATGCTTGTGCGTAAAGATTATATGAGAGCTTCGAAAGCTATGCAACATCGTGTAAATAATACTCCAAATCTTAAAGTGCTTTATAATACAGAAGTTGATGAGGTGATAGGAGATCAGGTAGTAGATGGTCTGCGTATGGTAAACAATCAAACTGGAGATAAGTCTGAAATTTCAATAACAGGATTGTTTATAGCTATTGGTCATAAACCTAATACTGATATTTTTAAAGATCAGATTGATATGGATGATACTGGATATATTATTACAGAAGGTAAGTCTACAAAAACGAATATTCCTGGAGTATTTGCTTCTGGAGATGTTCAGGATAAAGAATATAGACAAGCGGTTACTGCTGCAGGTACTGGTTGTATGGCAGCATTGGATGCAGAAAGGTATCTTGCTACAATAGAAACTAGTGAAGAAGTTTCTGCGTAAATAATAGTATATCGATACGATAAAAAACACCTGATATGTATTTAATACATATCAGGTGTTTTTTTATTATAGTTTTAGTAAACCAGGACTATAATCTATTTTTTTCTTGTACAATATAGCTTCATTAGTAAATACAGGGATATTGATTTTTGGTTCTCCAAGAAGGTAAATCTCTGAATCATCCTTGGCTTCAATAGTAATTTCTTCATTGGCTATTAAATAACAATCGGTAGAACCTTCAGCAATTATTGAAGTTTTTTCTGTGATTAATTTTTCACCATAGAAATCAGTATTTCCATCGGCTCTTAATAGCATCGAAGTTACTTTCCCTTCTAATTTTGCATATCCTTTTTGATATAAGTCTATTTTTAGGCTATCTGCTTCTACGATACCTTTAAGTTCAGAGTCATCATTTACTTGATAAAAAGCTTCATTTGCATTTATATGTAAATCAACATTAGATTTGCCATTTGTAATACTACTTGTTTTATCAGCTTCAATACTTAGAAACATCTCAGAATCATCATTACTTTCGATTCTTATGTTTGAAGCTTTTATTAAAGAAGTAGATTTAAGTTGTACTTTATTAAAAGATACTATCTTTTTTAAATCTTGAGCATAACTGATTTTAATATTAAGTGCTTTTGAGCGTTTGATCCTTTTATCAGACTTAATATTTAAGATGCTATCTTGTACAGTTATATTGATTACTTCCTGTAAATTACTATCTGCCTCAATAGATATTATATTATCACTGTCTTCTTGTAATGTTACTTCAAAATTATCATTGAGTTGTATGGTATGAAAGGCATCTACCGATTTTTGCTCCGTAACAACAATTTTGTTCCCTTTTATTTTTTCTTTCTGAGCATGTATATTTCCTAAGCTAATAATAAATAATGCAATAAGCATCCAAGTTCTCATAGTGTGAAAGTTTTTATTTTTAAACTTTAATTTTTTCATTTCAGTATAATTAATTTGCTAAAATTATCCGTGCAAATCATATTTGTACTATAAAGATAATTTTACAAATGGACATATTCCAAAAGGCGTACCAAAAAAATAACCTCTATGGGATTAGAGGCTTTTTTTTTCTACCAAATGCAAAAAAAAGTTTAACAAGGCAATGTTATT
Source organism: Aquimarina sp. MMG015 (assembly GCF_018100855.1). NCBI lineage: Bacteria > Pseudomonadati > Bacteroidota > Flavobacteriia > Flavobacteriales > Flavobacteriaceae > Aquimarina > Aquimarina sp. MMG015. The sequence continues at coordinate 302,277 of NZ_JAGJEB010000007.1, read as the reverse complement.
TAAGGTATTATTTTACTTTTTTCGCTTCTTCTACTATTTTACCATTTTCGCGTACAATCATTTTTGAGACTACACTGTTCTTGTCTTGTATAAACTCAAAGGTGAGAGGGCTTTGTTTATGAAAAAATAAATTTTCTGTTTGCGGGTATACTATTGCGTTCATTTTGCCAGCATTTACTTCTAAATGTTGCTCTTCTTTGGTAATAATTACTGTTCCCGTTTGTGGCGCTTGGTAGGTTCCTATATATTTATTTAAGATATTATCTGATAAGGAAATTTCTTTTTTGTCTGTATTTTGTGGCGCTGGTTGGTGATCGTAACTAAGAACTCTAGTCATTTTCCATTGTTCATTTTTATGTTGCCAAACGTGAGTGAATTTAGCTATTTCAACAAGTTTTTCTTTTTTATCTTTTTCTGAAACATAAAAAACGTGTTCTCCAGTAATAATTGCACCATAATTATTTAGAGGATATACCTGTACACTACCTTCTACAACTTCTCTGCGAACTCTTGGGTTTTCTGGATTGCATAATCCATTTTCTACACTGGACATCATTTTAGTAAGTCCAGAAGTAAGCCCTCCTTTATCGTGATAAAACTCAAAATCTTCTACAAAAAAAGTTTTAAATGTAGTAATGTCACAAGTGTTATATGATTTCCAGAATTTTTTATCTAGCTCTAGAATTGTTTCTTCTAATGAAGAATTATTTTGTGCGGTTAGAAGTGAAGGAATTAACGCTATAAATAAAAGTTTATGAGTTTTACTTAAAATTGTTTTTAACATGATAGTTCGTTTTTGATTGATTAATTTTTTTGATTGATTTTTTGGAGTATAATTGGGATCCATTTTCTAAAAATGGTCCATATCATAAATGATATTATTATGAGAACTAAACCGATACCTATTGGTAAGATCCCTCCAAAAGTATAGGTAAGTCCAAGTATAAAACCCAGTAAATTTCCTGGAAGATATATTGGAATGAAAAAAGCTAGAATAATTGGCGTCCAAATAGCATATTGTAAAATGTTTTCTAACCTTAATTCCCATAATAAAGCTATTAATATTCCGAAAACTAATCCTCCAATAAAACCCTTTGCGATTTTTGATAAGCTGTAGGTAATTGAGTTTTTATTATGTAGCCACTTACTTAAGGAAATCAAAATCCAACTTAGTAAGGGGATTGATAATAATCCCCACCAATTTGATATTCCAGGTAAATCTTCTCGGGCTAATAGATGATGTGTCGTTACCCCATTATTATAATGATATTCCCAAAAGATATGAAGCCCAACTAATGATGTAACAAGAATAATGAATGGTAATTTGTTCTGAATTACTTTTTGTGTGATCATTTTTTGATTTTTAAAATGATGAAAAGAAAAAACCACCCAAAAAGCATAAATATCTAAATAACTTGTCTGTCAACAATGGAAGCTTTTCAGGTGGTTCGATTTTTGGTTGGTTGGTGGTTGGTCTGTGGTTGAATTTATTGGTTATATATTTGTTTAATTTCTTTTTACGTTTCCTCCAGAATTTTCTACTTCATCAACTTTTCCAGGTTCTCCATAGTAATTAATATTAGCACCACTAGTTGCTTTTCCTGTAAATTGATCTTTAGCATGGATTCTAATCATTGCACCACTAGTAGCTTTTGCTTCTGATACTAAACTTAATAATTCACTAGCTCTAATATCAGCACCACTAGTTGCGCTTGCATTATGGTTGTTTACTTTTCCGGATAGATCCATCATTGCTCCACTGGTTACAGATGTAGTAAGCGTTTCCGCTTTTACTTTTAGTTCAATATCTGCACCACTTGTTGCACTAATTGCAAGGTCTTTTTGTACAACTGCTCCTTGAGATGTTACTTTAGAACCACTAGTAGCAGATATTTTTCCTAGTTTATCATATGATACATATACTGTTTTCTCGTCTGCTTGATAAATGTTTTTGTCAGAAGTGATATATAGTGTCTCGCCTTCTACATATACCTCTATATGCTGATGTAAATTTTCATTAGCTTCAATGATTACTTTTCTATCTTTTTTATTCGTTAAAACTACATCTAAACCTCGACTTGATTTGATAGTATCAAAGTTTTCGTTAATGGTCTTTTCTTTTTTAATTACATCTCCCTGACCTCTAACTCCATTAAAGGCTATGTTACAAGAACAACATAATGCAGATAAGCATATGGTTACTATTATTTTAGCTAGTGTTGTCATAATTTAAGTGATTTAATTTGTTAAACTGTTCGTTTTTTGATTGTTACTAATTATCGGTTTTGATTTTTATTCCGTTCTCGTCAATTTTTATATCTACTTCTTCACTTTTGATTTGTACTCCATCTTCGTCAATCTTAAGATTTGCATTGTCATCATCAGAGTTGATATTAATTTTTACTCCGTCATCAGAATCCTTATCATCTTCTTCCCATTCATTGTATTCCCATTCATCCTTTGGACAGTCTAGACAACTAAGTTTTCCATCTATTAGTTTTAGATATTTACCTTCTTTACCATCAATAGTTAGATAATCGTTATATTTCCAAGAGTTATTAAAACCAGAGGTATTATCATCTGCATATATTGTCATCCCTTCGGGTATAGAAATTATGATTTCAACTTCTTGATCATTGTACTTATTTGTGTAATCAGTGATAGCATACCCGTCTAATAATAAGGTGTTCCCTTTTATGTCATAATTATACTTGATTGCAGCAGCTCTTTCTTTTGCTCCATCATAACTACTTCCTTCTGCATTTTTTCTAATAATTAATTTTGGTGTTGAATCCTCTCTGTTTTCTTTAATCAAAACTTCTACATCCTGAATTACAATCACCTTATTATCATTTTCATCTCTTTTTATTTTAAAATCATTTCTGTGATATAAACCTCTTACATATCTGTTGTTTCCAACCATTTTTATAGTTAAAGTGTCGTTTGATTGTATGTTTAAGTTTCTCGAATCTTCGATTACTTCAGCATCATAAGCTTCTTGAGTAGCTTGACGAATCCCTACTACGGTTAATCCTATTACAGATAGAATCCAAACAGCTAAAAGAGCTAACTTGGCTGGTGTACCTATTGATTTTAGATTATTGATTACAATTTTTAATCCTAAAATGAATAAAAAGAAAAATGGAATACCTACTGCAAATAATGTAAGTAATGATACCAACCATAAAGGAATATTAGGATGATTGACAACATCAATATATTCAGTAAATGGTGTTTCTATAAATCCAAAAGTACCAACAGTAAATAAGCTAATAAAAAGACTTATTAAAGTAATACCTGCAACTATTATAAGTAATACACCTATAAATTTTACGAATATTTTTAATACTACTAATAGTACATCTCCAAGGGCGTCAAAGAAACTAGTAGATCCACTTTTTACTTTATCACTATATTTTTGATAATCTACGTCTTTAACTTTATCTGCAACATCATTAAATCCTTCCTTGATTTTTTTTTCAATGTTACTGATATTTACTGCCTCACCTTTCATAGCTAGGTAATCTGCAGTACTTTTTGCTTCTGGTACAAAAATCCAAAATGCTATATATATAAGAATAAATGCACCACTAGAGAATACAGTAAATAATATCCATGCGATTCTTAACCAAATAGGATCTATACCTAGGTAATGACTTAACCCGGAACTTACACCTCCTACATACGAGTTAGAAGTATCTCTGAATAATTGTTTAGACTTGGTAGTTCTTTGATATGATGATTTTGGTTCATCTTCAAAAATTTCTTCATCCAATCTATAATCTTCGGGTTGCCCCATTACTTCGATTACTTCATCAACTTCTTTGATGCCTATTACTTGTCTTTCATCTTTTATTTTTTCACTGAAAAGTTCTGCTATTCTAGCTTCGATATCAGCGATAATTTCATCTCTACCTTGAGAGTCGGTAAACGAACGTTTTATCGCCTGAATATAGCGCTGCAGCTTTAAGTAAGCGTCTTCATCGATATGAAAAAATATGCCTGCTAAATTTATATTGACTGTCTTGTTCATTTTTGTTTCTTTTTTTGTTTAGTAACTATGGTTACTGCATTTTGTAATTCGTCCCAAGTAGTGTTTAATTCTTTAAGAAAAAGTTTTCCTGTTTCTGTAAGTCCATAATATTTACGTGGTGGTCCTGATGTTGACTCCTCCCAGCGATAGCTTAGTAAGCCTGCATTTTTAAGTCTGGTTAGTAGGGGATATATTGTGCCTTCTACAACTAACATCTTTGCATCTTTAAGGGTCTCTAAAATCTCTGCCACATAAGCATCATCGTCCTTAAGAATTGAAAGTATGCAATATTCCAGAACACCTTTGCGCATTTGCGCTTTTGTGTTTTCGATCTTCATAAAACTGATTTTTAAAAAGTTAAACTGTTCATTTTTTGATTAATAATTGATTGATGATTATTATTTAAATAAATATTGATCAGAGAATACAACCCCTGCAATAAATACAGTTGATAAAAGATAATTGATTAAGTTAAATTTTAAATTGTATCTCTGCTCTTTTGATGTTTTAATTACTAATATGAGTAATGTAAAACTTACTAATAATGGTAAAATCCAATATCCTAGACCTAACCAAGCACTAATTCTAGCTTCATCATTAGGATTAAAAATAGATATTATCATAGCTAATACTCTAGAGTAAAAAGCAAAGAATAAAAATGGATACCAATACTCATTATTTGTTTTTTTTATAAAATAGAAAATGACAAAAGCCTGAATTATTGTAAATAATGGACCTGCAGCACTTACTAATTGTTGATGCCAACTATATTGATATTCTCCTTCCTTCAGGAATGCAGAGTTAAGTGTCATTCCCATTTCATATCCTAAAAGTTTCCCAGTGATGAAGTGGGCCAACTCATGAAAAAAGAAGGAGGATACCACAGCTATAGCTGTAATTAAAACATATTTTATATTGATTGATGAGTTCATGTTAAAATTACTTTATAAAGCGTATTGTTAATGGATATTTATATCGCTCACCTTTATTTCCTTTAATCGCAGCAGAGATGATAAAAATGATTTCTAAAAAGAAACCAATTAAAGCAATAACTCCTACAAAAGAAGCGCCTATTAATGTTCTAAATCCACCATCACTAGAAAAGTGAAGATCTAATCCATTATGATTAAAAATATCGAACAAAGAAGCATCTCCAAGTATGTTGAACATAAAAAATGGAAAGGATATCATTCCTAAAATAACAGTGTATAATAAAATACTTAACTGAAAATTGATTGCTTCTTTTCCGTGTTCATCTATAAAATCGGATTTTTCTTTATTGGTAGTCCATAGAAGTATGGGAACAATAAAATTTCCGAATGGAATAAAGTACTTAGTGAACACCCCTAAGTGCATAAATGTTGCGATGTTATTATGGTTGTTAGTTGACATTTTTTTAAAGTATATAATAGTTTCTTATACAAATATATGGTTAAAAGAAGGTATTATGCAAAACATAGTACCATATTTTAACATAATTTTATGATTTAAAGCAATTTTGTATGTCCATTCTTTTTCAATATTTTAGAGCAATTAAATATCCTATTATGAAGATTACACCAGGAAAAATTAACACCTTCACAATGTTTAAGTTACCCTCTGCTTGGCTCTGTGGTGTTCGTGTAAAACAAATTAGTGAGTCTAGTTGTACCGTTAGCGTTAAGCATAGATGGATGAATCAAAACCCTTTTAATTCTATGTTTTGGGCAGTACAGGGTATGGCTGCAGAGATGAGTACAGGTGCTATGGTTTCTGGTCAGATTAAGGAAAGCGGCAAAAAAATATCGATGTTAGTAGCAAATAATAATGCTACTTTTACAAAAAAAGCTACTGGTAGAATCACATTTATATGTAGTGATGGGCATTTGATTAAAGAGGCGATTCAGAAAACAATAGAAACCGGAGAAGGACAAACTGTATGGATGAAATCTATAGGGACAAATAAACAGGGTATTGAAGTCTCTACATTTAATTTTGAATGGACAATTAGATTAAAAACCAAGTAGGTTTAAGTGTAAAAGGTTATTAATTTTTATTTATTAGATACTAAATTCTGTAACACTTTGTGTTAATCTGTAACTTATATATTGAGACTATTCATTAATCAATAAAATAAATAATTAAATATGACAGCACACGAAATTGACTACGCCATCTATGGAGAAGAAATGCAATATGTGGAAATAGAACTAGATCCTCAAGAAGGAGTGATTGCAGAGGCAGGTAGTTTTATGATGATGGAAGATGGTATCAAGATGGATACTATTTTTGGAGATGGTTCCCAGAAAAATGAAGGGTTTATGGGAAAGATTTTTGGAGCAGGAAAACGCTTACTTACTGGCGAAAGTCTTTTTATGACTGCTTTTTATAATGAAGTTGTGGGGAAGAAGAAAGTGAGTTTTGCTTCTCCGTATCCAGGAAAAATTATTCCTATAGATCTTACAGAATATGGTGGTAAGTTTGTTTGTCAGAAAGATGCATTTCTTTGTGCAGCTAAGGGAGTTTCTGTTGGGATCGAGTTTTCAAGAAAATTAGGAAGAGGCTTATTTGGAGGAGAAGGGTTTATTATGCAAAAGCTAGAAGGAGATGGAATGGCTTTTGTGCATGCAGGCGGCACTACTGCTCGAAAAGAATTACAAGTAGGAGAAACATTGAAAATAGATACTGGCTGTATTATAGGTTTTTCTAAAGGCGTTAACTATGATATAGAAATGGTAAAGGGGATTAAGAATACAATTTTTGGAGGCGAAGGATTGTTTTTTGCAAACTTAACAGGTCCAGGAGTGGTTTATATACAATCTTTACCATTTAGTAGGTTAGCAAATAGAGTGCTAGCATTAGCTCCTAGAGGAGGAGGCAAAAGTAGAGGAGAAGGTAGTATTTTAGGTGGTTTAGGTGATCTTTTAGATGGCGATAACAATTTTTAGTAAAGTTAAATAAGGGTTAAAAGACGGTTTTTTAGTTTTATTTGACTATATTAGTTGTAACAACTTTAAAAACTGTAAGTATTATCCTACAATTACTTGTATTAAACCTAACATTTAAACCCCTATTAATTTATGGCGAGAGCAATGTTTGATTATACCAAGACTGTACTGAAAAAGGTTAGTTTTGATGTAAATCTATTTACAAAGGAAGTAATTAAAGCACTAAACAGATTACTACCGCACGAGATTGAAGAATTAAAACTTTGGATTCAATCTTTGGCACTTAACAAACCAGAGTTAGAACCTTGTTTAATTTATTTAAAATCATAAAATTATAAAAGCGACTTTTTAGTCGCTTTTTATTTTTGATATAGGGCTTATAATCTGAACATTCTGAAAAGTAATTGCTCCTTTTACTACACCAGCGATTGTACTGTGTAGTGCTTCTATAATTTGCATTTTTAACTCACTTTTGTGAAAAATAAGGCTTACTTCTCGAGCTGGAGAAGGTTCGTTAAAAAAATGTAGATTTCCTTTTTCCTTATCATTGATATCCAATGTATGTAGGTAAGGTAATAGTGTCATTCCTAATCCTTCATTAGATAGTTTAACCAATGTTTCGAAACTTCCGCTTTCTAACTGAAAATGATCTTCGTCATAGCTCTTTTGGGTTTTGCATAAGTTTACAATTCCATCTCTAAAGCAATGCCCATCTTCTAACAATAACATGTCGTCTATATCTAGATCAGATATGTCTATTTTATTCTTTTTATTTAATCGATGACTAGGAGGTATATAGCCAACAAAAGGCTCATAGTATAACACACGCTCCTTAATACTTTCATTCTGTAAAGGAGTTGCAGCAATTGCAGCATCAAGATGTCCGTCTTGCAAACGTTCCATAATAGCCTCAGTTGTTAGCTCCTCAATTTTTAGTTTTACTTTTGGATATTTTTTTATGAAATTATGTAAGAACATAGGTAATAAAGTAGGCATTACCGTTGGTATAACTCCTAATTTAAATTCTCCTCCAATAAACCCTTTTTGTTGATCAACTATATCTTGTATTCGTTCACTTTCATTAACTATATTCCTAGCCTGTTGTACTAGTTTTTTACCCACTTCTGTAAGCTCAATTGGCTTTTTACTTCGGTCAAATATTAGGATAGCTAGTTCTTCTTCTAATTTTTGAATTTGCATACTCAATGTAGGTTGAGTAACAAACGTTTTTTCTGCTGCTTTTGTGAAATTTTGATGTTCAGCAACTGCTAATACATATCGTAGCTGTGTAATGGTCATGTTGTTAATTTTGGATGACAAAAATAGGAAAGCTATTGATAAAACTTATTAATGATATACTAAAAATTTGTTTTTTCTATTGAAATTTTTTCAAGAAAATGTTGACCTCTCTCTATTTAACCATACTAAACAATAAAACTTATAATAATTAAAAATTTAACAAATGAAAATAGTAAGTAAATCTTTAGTGATATTGGGATTAAGTATTGGTGCGTTATTAACTTCTTGTTCAGAAGAGGAAATTTTAGAAGATCTTACAGGAGGTTGTATCGCCATTAATGCAATTGAAAATTATAGTGCTGCACTAGAGCGATATGGAAATGACCCTAGTGTAGAAAATTGTGAATCTTTAAAAGCTGCATCTATAGCATATTTGAGTGCATTGGACGATTGTCCACTTATTGAAGATGCTGATTTGGAAGAAGCACTAAGGGATGCTAGTGAAACGAATTGTGAAGATTAATATTTAGTAGTTGTTATATAAAAGGGTTTTACTTATATTATAAAGTAAAACCCTTTTTTCTTGATTGATGAATATGTTAATCTATATTAGAACCTAATTTCTAATTCTAGATCTTCGTTACCTACTTCAAATTTTGCATCACTCCACATTGGTGGTCCATAGCTCATATTGTTGTTAGATACTCCATAACTTTCTTTTGGCATTCCGTTTTCTTCAAAATCCATTCTTTCATTATTATTGGCATCGTGCACACAAGAGATACCATACTCTCCAGTAGGAATATCTGTAAAAGTTATTGTGGCTACACCATTTTTTATTTCGCCTTTTGTTGATTTTATCGGAGCAGCTTTCATAAAAGTAGCTTCATCATATAATCCAAAAAGTACGGCGCCATCAGAACTCGATACATTAGGTACTGTTACTGTGATAGTAATCCCTTTGGTGTCTTGTGCATTAGTTACAAAGTGTATGGCAGTCATTGCTAAAAATAATACTAGAGTTTTCATAAGAGTTTAGTTTTTTGATTTTTATTATTTCGTTTTGATGATTCAAAAGTCTATAAATCTTGAATACTCTTATAAAGTATATCACCCAATTGTAGAATTTAATGGATGAAATGTAAATAGTGTTTGATTGAGGAATTATAAAAGCCCTCTAGCTTTGATCTCTAAATATTTATTAATGGTGTTTACAGTTAAGTCTTCTGGTGATGTCAAAACTGTTTGGATGCCATGCCTTTGTAGTTCTTTTACCATGATTTTTTTATCGTAGGCAAATTGTTGTGCGATAGTTTGATCATAGATAGCTTGGATATCTTCTGCATTCTGGTGTATCAATTGATGTAATTCCGTATTTTCAAAGAAAATAACTACCAATAAGTGTTTTTTTGCTAATGCTTGTAAGTAAGGGAGTTGTCTTTTTAATGCCGAAATATGTTCAAAGTTAGTGTATAATAAAAGTAAGCTACGATGATTAATTTGTCTTTTTACATGGGTGTATAACAATCCAAAATCCGAATCTAAAAACTGGGTTTTAACGTTGTATAATGTTTCTGACACATTATTTATGTAGGTTTTCTTTCTGCTGGCAGGTAAAAAATTATTGACAGAATTAGAGAAAGTAAGCATTCCTACTTTATCATTCTTTTTGAGAGCGATATTAGAAAAAGCTAGTGTGCTATTTACAGCATAATCTAATAAACTTAACTCTTTAAAAGGCATTTTCATTACTCGACTCTCATCAATTATAGAATATATTGGTTGTGATTTTTCATCCTGAAATTGATTGATCATTAGGTTTCCATGCTTGGCAGTTGCTTTCCAGTTTATTGTTCGTACATCATCGCCAATTACATATTCTTTAATCTGTTCAAACTCCATTGTGTGGCCAATACGTCTTATTTTTTTAAGCCCAAATTGAGTTAATTTGTTGTCAATAGCTAAAAAATCATACTTCTTCATTTGTATAAAGGATGGATACACCTTTACCATAGCTGATTTGTCAAAGCTATATCTTTTTTTGACCAAATTGATTTTGGTCATAGTGTAGACATGTAGATGGCCAAAAACATATTCACCTCTTTTAACCGGTCTTAATGAATACTCAAAATCTAAAGTTGACTTTGGAGGTATTACTCCAGTCTTTAGAAAGTCTCTTTTTTGAAATTGGATAGGGATCTCATCTATTATTTCTGTAAATGTTGTAAACGCATAGTTACTTTTAACTCGCACAGGTATTGCATTAAGATCACTATTAGAAAATTTTTCAGGCAACAACCTACTTGCTTCAATACCTTTTTTTGTATTAAATAAAATAACAATATCAAATAAAAAGGTAACTACTAATCCCCATAATAATAACCAAGCTATTGGATACAATACATTGAACCAATAAGATGTTAAAAAAAGCACCGATAGTATAGCGAGTATATAAAATACTCGTGAACTTAGATATAAGGATTTGTAAAATTTGATCACAGTTAACGAGGTATTTCTACTGATTGGATAATCATTTCAATAACATCTTCTGTAGTCATTCCCTCCATTTCACGTTCTGGTGATAATATAATACGGTGTCGTAAAACTGGGTACAAGGATTTTTTAATATCCTCTGGAGTTACAAAATCTCTACCATTAATTGCAGCAAAAGCTTTGGAAGCATTCATTACTGCAATAGAAGCACGTGGCGATCCTCCAAGGTATAGATGAGGATGTGTTCTAGTTTTAGTAACAATTTCTGCTATATATCCTATGATTTTTTCTTCGATAATAACTTCTTGTGTTTTTTTCTTGTATTCTGCAAGTTTTTCAGGAGTCATTACAGAATTTACTAGTTCTAATGGTTTTAATGTCTTTCTTTCGTGATGCGTTTTTAGAATATTTACTTCTTCTTCTAACGACGGATAATCCACTTTGATTTTAAACAAAAAACGATCTAGTTGCGCCTCTGGTAAAGCATATGTTCCTTCTTGCTCGATTGGATTCTGTGTTGCTAGTACCATAAAAGGTGGTTCCATTATATACCTAATACCATCTATAGTAACTTGTCGTTCTTCCATTACTTCAAATAGAGCGGCCTGAGTTTTTGCAGGAGCACGGTTGATCTCATCAATTAAAACCATGTTAGAAAATATTGGCCCTTTTTTGAATTCAAAATCACTAGTTTTCATGTTTAAAACAGAAGTCCCTAATACATCACTTGGCATTAAATCTGGAGTAAATTGAATTCTATTAAAGTTGGTTTCTAAGGTTTTTGCAAACAACTTAGCGGTTACTGTTTTGGCAATTCCAGGGACCCCTTCTATAAGAACATGTCCATTGGATAATAGAGATACAATTAGTAATTCAATAAAATCCTGCTGTCCGATAATAACTTTAGCTAGTTCTGATTTTAGTCTTTCTACTGCTTGTTGTAATTCGCTAAGATCAATACGATTCTCAAAATTTATATTTTCTGAAGTTTTTTCTGTTGGAATAATACTTTCTTGAGTAGCCTCAGAAGGAGTAGTGTTATCGGGAGCTTTTTGAGCATCATTTTGTAACTCTTCGTTTTCCATATGATTTCGTTTTTTCTCTTTTTAAGAGTATGTTTTATATCGTTTCCGTTATGATTTGTTTTTAAATTCGCTAATCATATTATATAGTCGAATTAATTCTTCTTTAGTTATTATTCTTTTTCTACTAAGTTCCTCAAAGTATGTAAACAATGCTTTGGTATCTTCAAAATCATTATTACTTCTTGCAGAAATGTCTAACAAAGTTTTTTCATCCAAAGTATTTGTAGGTATTCTTAAATCATGATGAACATAATCTAAGAAAAGAAGATTTTGTTTTTCTACAATTTCTTTATGCTTTTCCTTCTCAAAATACATTGCACTAATCGTTCTAGTAAAAGCTAATGTTTGATTTTTTAGAGGTGTTATAATCGGGATACTTCTTTGTTTTCTTTTTCCTTCAAAAATCACAAAAAGTAACACTCCAATCAGTAAGATGTAATAAGCCCATTTTAAGTATCTATTTTGTAATAAGAAAAACAAAGGAGAGCTATAGAATGTTTTTCCTGATTTGTAATGATTGTCCCAAAGAATATTTTTTTTAAAGTCAATATAGCTCAATAAATTTTGGGTATATTCATAATTGTTATCAGTTAACATAAAGTAGTTTCCGAAAGCTTCTGGAAAAGAGTGTAGTAGTATCTCACCTTGACCAAAAGGTTGCTTAATATAGTTCAGCTTAGGGTTTTTAATTTGTAATGTGTCATTGTATAATTGAGTAAGTCCAAGAACCGTAGTGCTTGTAGTATCTATCTCACTAAAATATGGATTGTAGGTGTCGCGATCATAATGATATGGTTTTTCTACTTTTAAGTTCTTATTTACTAGTTCGACCATCGGTTGCGTAGAAATATCATCTAAGGATACTAGGTTATCTAATTCAATAGATAGTGTATCTAATAATTTACTACTAATAGATTTTGAAGATACAAATAGCGTATTTCCTTTTTCTACCCAGTTTAGTATTCGATCCAATTCAGCGCTATCAAAATCTATAGAACCATTTACAAAAAAGTATGTTCCACTAATCGTATCATTGTCTAATAAGAATTCATAAGGCGGTTTATTAATATCTTTTAATGTACTCTTATCAAAAGTTTCTTTAATCATATTGTAAGAAACGAAGGTGCCTAGCGGAATTTTATCTGTTTTAGCATAGCTAGGAAACCAATTAATGGGTTCTGGTTCACTTGCTTCTAAAAAGGTAAGAAGACCTATTAAGGCAATAATTACAATAATGAATATTTTAGTCTTTTTAGTTAGCAAATTAGGATCTTATACTATTAGTAATCGATTTAAATTTTTGTTCTGCTTGTTCAAACGATGTTTGGTTAATATCAAAACTTCCGTACCAAATAAAGTCATATAGTCTTGTGATATTCTGAAATTTATTTTTTAATGAATTATCAGTTAGTTCCTTTAAATAATCAGTATTCGTTTTTTGAGACTCCCAGTTTATGAATTCGTTTTCGGATAATTGTTTAAGTACAGATAAATAATAATACCGGATAGCCAATCTATAGTTATTAGCTTTCAAAGCTTGTTGGATTAATTGTTCTATATTTTGGTTTTGGATGATATCTTCATCCTCTGTAAGTATGATTTGAGGTGCCTCTTGTTTTTCAAAAAGCATATCTCTTGGGTTTACTCTCATAAATAGCCATCCTAATAAAAACAATACACCTATTATGACTAAATAAGGTAAAAGTTTGAATAAAACAGCCCAGAAACCAGTTACTTCTCCTACTCCAAATATCCACTGAAGAAATTTACCCCATAATTGTCCAACCCATCGTTTAAATTGTGTCCAAATATTATCGGGTTCTTCATACTCGGTGTAGTTAAAATCTTCTTCATTGCGATACTCTTTAATTTTATCGGAACTAAACTCTCTAATTTCTTTACTAGAGTCTAAATCGTATACGATTTCTTCAGATTGTTTTACAGATATACTGTCCTGAATCTTAGCAGAAATAGAAAAAGGTATAATTAAAATTAAAAGAAGAAAGTAGCTTAGTTGTTTCAAATTATTCGGTTTTACCTAAAGAATCAATTTGTTCTAATGTTCCCGTGTGATGTTTTCTTTCATTTAGATTAAAGTAAATGAAAGCAGTGGAAATTGCTGTAAAGAGATAGATAATAATATATTGAAGAACAGAAGCTATCGTATTTAGTAGAATGAAAACCCAATCAAACATACTGGATGGATCAGAAAAACTACCTTCTGATGCAGCAGTAAAGGTTTTAAAAAATGTGTACATAATTGCAGGAATAGAAAATACCATACTTATCACATAAGATAATAATCCAATAACAAGAAGTGTTGCGAATGTTATCCACCATTCATTTTTCACTAATTCGAAACTCTCACTGATCGTATCGAAGACTGCAGATTTTCTAAAAACCAAAATAGGAAAAATAAGACTTAAAGGCACATACAAGTATATTCCTGGAATAACACATAGCATGAATCCTACTACTAGCATAATACTAGAAAGAATTGAAAGCCCTATGATACTTCCTAAATCTTTTTTTACTCCATTGATAACCGATTGTTGTAATACTACCCCTTGATTATCCGAGTATTCTTTTATGTAATGTAGAACGGTACCAAAAACTAATCCGTAAAAGATTAAAATACTTATTATCATCACAAATGCTGATATCAAAAAAGAGCCAGAATTAAACATGTTTAAATTACCAGCGCCTCCACCAAGAGCAAAAGGATCCATAAAATTAGAAGTTGCATGGGTGTAATATGCAATAGATAAAAGAAGGATAACCAAAACGATTCCAGTTGTCTTAAATAAGACCGTAAATAAAGGTTTAAAATTAGTTCTTAAAAACACAAAAACATCTGTAAGAATATCGCCTAATTCTCTTTTCTTTTTAAATTCAATGTAATTATTATTCATCTGTAGAAATTGATTTTTTATATAATTGTCTTGGGTATATTACGTAATAGAATAAAATTAATGATAAAGATAAAGCAATAATAAAAATCGCCAACCAATCTGGCATTTCGGTATGTCGAGTTACAAAACCTTCTAAAAAACCTGCGATAATAAAAAACGGAACTGTACTAATTACAATTTTTAACCCTGCTTTAATACCTCTTACAAAAGAGGTTAATCTGGTATAGGTTTTTGGGAATAAAATAGAATTACCGACTACCAACCCTGCACATCCTGCTATAATAATAACAGAAATCTCAATAGTACCGTGTATCCAAATGGTGCGTGCACTCTCCCAAAGAAGTCCTTTTTCATAGAAAAAGTATTGAAAAGAGCCTAACATAATGAAGTTTTGCATCAACATGTAGATCGTTCCAATTCCGAAAAGAATACCAAGTATAAAACAGTTTAGAGCTACTCTTATGTTATTTATGGTGATACCTAGGAACATATCGGTTTCTTCCATTTTTTTATACACAGCCATTGGATCGCCATTTTCAATATTCTCTAGGGTCATATTTACATAACCATCACCTAATATTGATCTTACAAATGCCCCATCAGTTGCAGAAGAATAGACTCCTATAGCAGTAAAAAGCGCCGAAATCAAAAAGGCAATAAGCAGTTGTCGTTGGTATTTATAAAACTCCAAAGGGAACTCTTTAACCCAAAAAGAATAAAATCGATTCTTTTTTTCTTTTTTAGTTTTATAAATTTTTTGATGAGCGTTAGAAGCTAATCCGTTTAAGTAGTTAAATGTCTGACTTTTAGGATAAAAGGTTCCTGCGTAACTTAAGTGATCCGTGATCTCAATATATAAACTAGAGAGTTCATCTGGAGTAATTTGCGCATTATTAAGCAGAACACTTTCAAATTTTAACCATTTATCTTTATTTTGCTTCACAAAAGCCGCCTCACGCATGGATCAAAAATTAGGAGCTTCAAAGAAACATAATTAATGGATAATTTTCAAATAGAAACAGCTCAAAATGTGAGTATACAGCAAAATACTGCTGGAATAGGGGAACGAATCTTAGCATATTTAGTAGACTTGTTGATAATCATCGCGTATTTTATTGTTGTAATTTTAATTGTAGCAGCTTTGGATTTGGGAATGGCTGATGAGTGGGCATTCTGGATGGTAATAGGTTTACCTCCCTTTCTTTACTTTTTATTATGGGAAACTTTTTGGGATGGGAGAACTCCCGGAAAAGCAACTATGAAGATACGTGTTGTTCGATTAGACGGATCTCGATCTGCTTTTTCTGGATATTTAATAAGATGGTTACTTAGATTGATTGATATTACATTAGCGTCAGGAGGAATCGCGGTAGTTGCAATATTATTTAAGGGAACTGGCCAGAGACTAGGAGATATGGCAGCAGGAACAACAGTGATTAGTGAAAAACAAAAGGTAAGATTTCATCAAACTATTTTAGTAGATATTCCAGATGATTATAAACCTGTGTATCCACAAGTAACGGTGTTTGACGATAGTGAGATGCGTAAAATTAAAGGCATCTACCAAGATGCAAAAAGAAATGGAAATCATAATGTTATTTTGCAATTATCTAACAAAGTGAGTAGCATTATGCAGGTTACACCGCAAGAAAAACCAATACAGTTTTTATCTAAAGTATTAGAGGATTATAATTATTATACGCAGAAATAGAACTGAAGTATCAATCTATTTTTTTAGGGTAACAAATTTTTATGATGATTGATATATTGATATAAATCATAAAATCAAATATCATGAAAGCAAAGAGTTTTAAACACTTAGAATTGCGTAAAGAAACTATTTCAAAGCTAAAAGGAGGGTTGGCACATCCTATGGGGCCATATAAGGAGCGTGTAAAACACGCAGTAGGTACTCGTAATACTTGTCAGTGCGAAACAATAGCCGATCCTTGCTAAACTATTAATGATGGCTGTCTATAAGATGATATATTTTTTAGACAGCTATTTATCTAATTACTTCTGCCTTGATAAATATGTTTTCTTTAGGCCATTCACTGCCATCTACAGGAACATTAGAGATTTCATCAGCCACGCTCATACCTTTTATAACTTTCCCAAAGATTGTATGTTCTCCATTTAGATGAGGAGCTCCTTCTTTAGCGATTACAATAAAAAACTCATAAGGTGTAGAGCGATTAGAAGGATTGTTTACCCATTGCTTGGATAAAGCCACTGATCCTCTATTATGTTTAAGACCTTTTATTGGTTCTTGAGGTAATGTATAATCTCCAATATCATGACGCTTTTGAGCCATTTGAGTACGGTCACTATTTCCACCCTGAATAACAAAACCTTTGGCAACACGATAAAAGAAAGTCTCATCAAAATATTTTTGTTTAACTAGATAAATAAAGTTAGCACGATGCATAGGGGATTCTTTATAAAGTTTAATATCAATATCTCCAAATTTGGTGCTAATACGAACAAGAGTTTCTGGGTTTTCTTTACCATATTGTAATAAAAACTCTTTCATGTTAGTATTGGTCAGTTTAAATGGCTCTTTATCTATAGTTTTGGAAATATTGTTTTTTTCTTTTTTTGTAGTTTTTAGTAAATCTTTCTGATTCATAGTGTTTTGCTCAGAATTGTCTTTTTCATTTTTTACAACTGTCTGTTTAGTTTTTTTAGATTGTGTATCTTCACAACTATAGAATATAAAAAGACTAACGAAACCAAATACTAAAATCAATCGGGTTAATGACATTCGAAACATTTAAAAAATTAATACCAAAAATACAGAAAATGTCGGTGCCTGGAGAATCTTCTCATTTTATTATGGCTCCAGAAATTAGAAAACAGGAGCTTTATAAAATTAAGATAGAGGAGAAAAATCCTAGAGATGCAGCCGTTATGATGCTCTTTTATCCTAAAGGGAATATTACACATTTAGCATTAATTTTACGACCAACGTATGAAGGAGTACATTCGGGACAGGTAGCATTACCTGGTGGTAAGGTAGAAGAATATGATAAAAATTATGAAGAAGCTGCGTTACGTGAGACTAGAGAAGAAATAGGGGTAAATTCTGATGTAATCAAGGTATTGAAACAATTAACCAAAGTGTATATACCTCCATCTAATTTTTGGGTGCATCCATTCATGGGAGTTTCTAATGAATCACCTAATTTCGTAAAACAAGAAGAAGAAGTAGCTGAGATAATAGAAGTACCTATATCCCAATTGTTAGATGAAAGCAATGTAATTTCTAAAAAATTGTCTACTTCTTATGCAGAAAATATCGAAGTACCTTCCTTTGAATTAAATGGTTACATCGTTTGGGGTGCCACAGCAATGATGCTTAGTGAACTTAAAATGTTTATAAAATCTGCGTTAGAGGGATGATTTTGTATATTTGGCTCCCATTTTCTTCTTAATATTTAGAAGAATTTAACTGAATTGTTATCTATTATTTAATTAATTGTATTTAGTTTTAAGTATAACTAACTAATAATCAGAAGTGATATTTTTTTTGCTTGAAAATAATAGATGCTAATAAACTAAAATTATTTATGGGATTATTTAAAAGAAATCCTTTTGGACATATATTATTCCTAAAAAAATGGCTTATTAGAATTATGGGATCTATGACGCATCGTCGTTATAGAGGCTTTAATGAGTTACAAATAGAAGGAAGTGAAATTTTTAAAGAGCTTCCTGATAATAATGTATTATTTGTTTCTAACCATCAGACTTATTTCGCTGATGTGGTTGCCATGTTTCATGTTTTTAATGCTAGTTTAAGTGGTCGTACAGATTCAATAAAAAATATTGGATATTTATGGAAACCTAAACTTAATCTTTATTATGTAGCCGCTAAGGAAACCATGAATGCCGGTTTACTTGCAAGGATATTAGCATATGCAGGTGCTATTACGGTAGAAAGAACTTGGAGGGAAAAAGGCCAGGATGTAAATCGCCAGGTAAAGATGAGTGATATTACTAATATCAAAAGAGCCTTAGAAGATGGATGGGTGATTACATTTCCGCAGGGAACTACTAAACCATTTAAACCAATTCGTAAAGGAACTGCACATATTATTAGACAATATAAGCCTATAGTAATTCCAATAGTAATTGATGGTTTTAGAAGATCATTTGATAAAAAAGGTATTAGAATCAAAAAAAGAGGAATTCTTCAGTCAATGGTTATTAAAGAACCATTAAAATTTGACTACGAAAATGATACTGTAGATGATATAGTTAGCAAATTAGAATTTGCTATTGAACAACACTCCTCTTTTCTCAAAGTAATTCCACAAGAAGAGCTAGATGCAGAAGAAGAATTGAACAAGAAAAGACAATGGGAATATTAGAATATTTTAATATTTCCGATTTATTGAATGTTCAGAATCAATAACTAAAGTGCCAAAATTGGTTGAGACTATAGCTGTTTTCATTTTTATTTAAAGTGTAAGTTCTAAATCTCCTGATACTAAGCTTACGTGACAACAATCAGTACTTACTGTATAGTCACTACTAATAACTTGCTGATCATTAATAAATCCTCTAAACTGAATTTGTTGCTCTTGATTTACTCCAAGCACATCATCCTCGACTAATAGGTATTGTCCAAGTTGCAATTCTTGTTCGGCTGGGGACAATGAAACGGTAATATTTTCTCCATTCTCTAGATTAATCACTTCATAGGAGTCTAAAATAACAGGCTTTTGATCCTGATCAGTTATTGATACCGAAATTCTAATCAGTACTAATGTACAGATAGCATCTTCACAATTATTAGTGTCATCACAAGATATCTGTGCACTTGTAAATAATAAAGATATTAGGATAACGATTAATTTGAATGGCTTGTTCATTGTCTTTTGCTTTTTTATAAGATGTGAAAAATTGAAATGGTTGCGCAAAATTATAGAACTACTTAGAACTTTAATATTTAAAGAGGGTTGCCTATACCTGATTGTATTAAAATCTTTTTTATTCTAGTATTAGTATGTTTTGAAGATGAATTGATAGTGACTTATGTTAGCTAGCTAACATTCCTAAGAAAACTTGTTTGTTAAAGATATCTAATATAAATGTTAATGTTATTTTAAAAACTATAGATTTTACAATTCCTGTGTAAATGTTTTATTTTTAATTAAAGATTTGATTTTTAATGCTTTACGAGTTTTGTTGTTGCCTTTTTATTTTCTTTTTATGTTCGATAGACTCTTTTAGACTTGTAAGTACAGAAAGTATAAAGCGTACCAAATATCAGTCAAGAAACTTAAAAATTAAAATACTTCATTTCTTGATTTTGCATTGTATTCGGCCGAATAAAAGTGTGTAAAAGCAATTAATCATTGTCTTGTTTTATGAAAAGGCAATGTGCAAAAGTTTGACGTAAACATAAACTCAAAACTCAAAAAAAGAAACAAAATGAAAAATCTAAAATTTAGCTTATATATTCTATTGACCTCAACATTAATATTCACTTCGTGTAACGATGATGATAATTTCGTTCCAGATGGAGGAGAAGAAACTAATAATTTTGTAGGAGCAGTATATGCAATGACAAATGGTGAAGGACAGGTAGATGGAGTAGAGCAGGGACCTAATACCATTGTTACTTATGGCAGAAATGTAGATGGGACACTTACCCCAATAGGACCAGTAGCTACAGGAGGAAATGGCGGTGATTTTGATGGAGGAGAAGGATTAGATCCTTTAATCTCAGCATATGCAATTACCAAAACAAGAGATAATGCATTTGTTTTAGCAGTAAACGCGGGTAGTAATACAATTTCGGCATTGCCAGTAAACGATGATTTCTCTCTAGGAAATCCTGTCCTTCAGACAACTTCCGCCCAAGGCCCTAATAGTATAGATTCTTATCCTGCTCCAGAAAGTATGACAGGAGTAAATAGTTTGGTTTTAGTAACCAATATTACG
The DNA here is from genome assembly GCF_018100855.1 of Aquimarina sp. MMG015. Taxonomy (NCBI): domain Bacteria; kingdom Pseudomonadati; phylum Bacteroidota; class Flavobacteriia; order Flavobacteriales; family Flavobacteriaceae; genus Aquimarina; species Aquimarina sp. MMG015. Next base: position 281,636 of record NZ_JAGJEB010000007.1, on the reverse strand, counting down.
CGCTCAGAGTTTTTGGATGGAGGAGAGCCAACGCATAGAGGTACTTTAGATTCTTTTTGGTTATTAGATGACGGAACTTTTCAATCTGCTGGAGCTTCTGTTAATCTAGATAACAGACCGTCTTGTGTGTATATTGCTCCTGGTGGAGCGTATGCGATCGTTGCTTCTATTAATGCAGGAGCTGCTGGTTTAGATGTAGGTGCTACAGATAATTTAGGAACAGGAAGTACTGCAGTGGGTAATCAAGACGAAGTAGTTTTATTTGGTATTAATGGAGGTTCACTTACTAGATTAGATGGTGCTACTTCTACTTTACGAGGAAATGCAGAGCAAAGGAACCTTCCTTCGGCAATTGGATCTCAAATTGTTAGAGGAACAGATGGAGAATTATATGCAGTTGTTACTGAGGCTAGAGAATTTCAATATAATGGAGCACCGCCAGCATTTCCAGCTTTACAAGATGGTTCTGTTTCTACGTGGAGAATTGATGGAGATCAACTTGTAGATGTTAACTTAGATGTTAGATCAGGTGAAGGAAACACAGGAAGAACCGCTTGTTGGTTAGATTTTACGTCAGATGAAAATACATTTTTTGTATCAAATGCTATAGAAGCTGGATTGGCATCCTTTAGCTTTAATAATGGTGTAGTAACCTTGTTAGATCAAACAGCTGCTCAAGGTGTGGGAGCTACAGGTAATACTACAGATCCAGGAGCTGCATTCGGAACTACAGAAGGATGGATTGATATGTGGATTTCTGATGATGGAGCTTTCTTATACCAGTTATATGGATTAGATGGTACTATTGGAATCTTTGGAGTTAATGGACAAACGCTTAGCCCAATAGGAGAGGAGTCAGGGAATCTTCCAGATACAAATACACAAGGAATTGTAGCGATATAGAAGAATAATTGTAGTTTTATTTATTATTATTTTCCCAAAAAGCCTGGAAGTCATGTAACTCCAGGCTTTTTTATTACAACTTATAAATATTTATAATATTTACATAATTTGACAATATCCCCAATGACAGAAGAATTCCTCATATTCAAAACCAGGAATTCCATTTAGAGCGCTACAATCTGAATGACTACGACATTGCATGCCTGTGTTACCTCCATTAATAGTTTTTTGCTCTTTTTTGTTTAAAACCTGAGCTCCTTTTAGTCGCATTAATTTTTTCATTTTGTTAGAAATTAAGTGATTTTAGTTTAATAGCAAACATTTTAAGACAGTTGCAGTTTTCTGTCTATTCTCGATTAGAATTTATGAACTTTTCATCTCCCTTATTTTAAAGGAGATATAAAGTGTTTAGGTAAATGAGCATATAGAGAGAGTGATAATGTTTCCGTTGATGATTTTCTCTACCCCACAACTTCCAGAACAACAATCACTATCATCTATACATCTTCTTACTATGTTCTGACAACCATATGTACCTCCTTGAATTGATTTTTGACGCTCTTTTTTAAGAATAGTAACTCCGTTTAAGTTTAAGATTTTGTGAATCATTTTGCGTTATTTTTAAATTAGAAATACGATAAAAAAATCCCGAGAAGAACTCTCGGGAGAAATAATATTTAATCAATTTGCTCAAAACAATGTCCGAAAGAACAACTTCCACTACAAAGTCTAAGACATAGATCTCCGTAATACGTTCCGGCTTTAATCGTTTGTTGTTCTTTTTTGTTCAATTGAGATACTCCTTTTAAGTTTAAAAGATTATTAAGCATAATGATTTGTTTTTAACTACCTACTCTATATTAAGGTTTTCGGTTGCCCCTTGATCAAAATGTACGGTTATCTGTATTTTGATGCTGATACTAAAGTAAACCGTGATCAGAGGAATTAAAAAGGAAGGTTGACCATTTTAAACAAAATAGTCACAAAAAAACCCTGCATATTAGCAGGGTGATTAGTGTACAAAAAAAAGTAATACTATTTAATACCTAAAGCGCAAATATTCCAAGGTTCTCCATCTAAATTGATAATGTCTGTTGGTAACGTAGTTCCACTAGATCCTCCTTCTATTTTTCGCATTGTATCTATGTTAATCCTTGCTATTGTTAACTTTTTTAGTTTGATTTTTCGTGTTCCGTCTTTTTCCATTTTATGATTATTTAATTGTTAGTTAAGTCTTTTTTCAGTTTTCTGAGAATGACTTGCAATAAAAAATGTATTTCATAGAAATATATTTGATTTCAAGGATTTGTAATAATAACACATGGCTAAATTGTTTAAAATAGCCATAGGTTATACCTCAATTTCCGATGCTTCAAATTGCTTATCAAGACTTTTGATATAATAAGACGGATTGATACCTGTTTTTGCTTTAAAATGCTTTACTAACGAATAACTACTCTTGTATCCAATCTCTGTAGCGATGGATTGAATGGCATATGATCGAAACTTTTTATCATCCTTTAATCTGTTGAGTACATACTCAATTCTAAGGTCATTGATATACTCTGTAAAGTTTTTTTCTTTGTGTGTGTTGATTGTTTTGGATAAATAAGTGGCATTGGTTTTCAGCTTTTTTGCCATGGATCGAAGATTGCAGTCCGATCTTAGAAAATACTCCTGCATTTCTAGTTTTTCTAATCCTTTGATGATTTCATTGACCTTCTGATCATCAATAGTGATTTCTTTTTTTAATTCTTCCTTATGAATTGGATTTTGTTTGCTAGCTTCTAAAGTATCGATTTCTTGTATTAACTTGTGAAACATCGTTTTGTTGGATCGTTGCTTTCTAAAATATAAGAAGACACTAAAAATTAATGCTATTGCGGTACCTAAAAGAATCCAGAATATTCGATTTTTTGCTTGCCTCTCTTCTGTTTGTTTTGCTTCTAAGATTATTATTTCTTGTTCAAGTTTATTAGTTTCTTTTTGATGAATGATATCCACCGTTTGGTCTTTATCTTTTAGATAGTATTCATTTAATGCGGTATATTTAGTATTCCAAAGCATTGCCTGCTTATAGTCGGCCTTTTGGTTGTAACAGTTTACTAATAATAAATGTGATCTGATTGCAGGAGGTTTAAACTTATCACTTTCTTCAAAACAATTTATACTATTTAGTAATACACTAATTGCTTTATCATAGGACTGTTTTTGATAATAACAATTCGCAATAAAATAATTAGCTCTAATAGTTGGATAAGACTTGTTGTTAATTTGTTTATTATTAAGTATTTCTTTTGCTTCAAACAAATATTCTAAAGATTTGTTATACTCCTTTTGGTAATAGAAGACCATCCCTTTCTTGATTAAAAGGTCTACATACAATTCATCTAGTTTAAGAGATTTACTCATCTCGACACCTTGTTTGGCATAGTGTAATACGGAGTCATATTGCTCTGCATCTAGATATATATCACTAAGAGTAGTTAAGAATCTAACATGATTTTCTTTATTATGGTAGGTGGTACTTGGGATAGCTTTTAGAGAACGCAGTGCAATTTTTTTTGCTTTGGTATTTTGATTCATTCTTGAAAGAACAATAATAAGCCCAGAATTGACTATGATCTCATTTTTTACATTCCCTGTTTTTTCAATAATATCGAGGGCATTATAGTAATTTTCTAAAGCTTCTTTATTTTTTCCATTCCTACAATATATATGCCCTTTCATTATATTAGAGATGCATACTAGTGAAGCATTGTTCAATTTTTTTGCTGTAGTTTCTAGCTTGTTATAGGTTGCGATGCTTTTTTCATATTCTTCTGTCTTGTAGAATATCATTCCTTGTTTTTCTAACTCCTTAAGATCATTGGTGTCATATTCTTGAGCAGAAATATTGAAAGAATTTAGCCAGATAAAAAACAAAGAAAAAATAAGGTACTTACCTAATAAAGGGTTACTGTGAGTTGTCATTCTAATAGATGTGTATGTCTAAAAGTAAGCAATACTTTTGTTTTCTAGAATATTATCTATCATTGAGAGTTAAACAGAGCAGATTTATATTATCCTAATTTCAAAAATGAAGGTTATTTTTGCTTACTCCAACCAATCCTTAAAATCTTTTACACGTTCACGTGCTACAATGATTTCTTGCTCACTAAAATGATTCAACTTGATTTGTAATCTAGAATTGGTATAAGAGATAATGTCTTTTATCGCATTTATATTTACATAGAATTTGCGATTCACTCTATAAAATTGTTGTGGGTTCAATTCATCTTCTAGAGATTCTAACGTGGTATCGATAAGATAGTTTCTGTTTTCTTTCGTATGAAGGTATGTTCCTTTGTTTTCTGAATAAAAACATTCAATATCCTCTACAGAAAAGATTTTAAGATGCTGACCGACGCGAGCAGTAAAACGTTTTTTATATACTCGATCTATTGGGTTGACTAGCAGCTTCTTAATGTCTTCAAAATCTACTTGGATAGATTGACCTGGTGATATCTGATCCTTGTACTTTTTTACAGCAGCTTCTAATTCTTCATCATCAATTGGCTTTAGTAGGTAATCGATGCTATTTAACTTAAAGGCTTTTAATGCATATTCATCATAGGCAGTTGTAAAAATAATCGAGCTTTTAATTGTAATAGCGTCAAAAATCTCGAACGATAACCCATCACTTAATTGGATATCTAAAAATATCAAATCAGGATGTTCATTATTACTAAACCATTCAATAGATTCACTAACAGAATGAAGCATTGTATTGATCTTAATACCTAGATCATCTAGCATACGTCCGAGTCTTCTAGCAGCAGGTTTTTCGTCTTCGATTATTATTACGTTCATATGTTTAATTAAAATTACTTTTTTGTTTGTACTTTTTTTCCAGCTTTCCACATAGATACCATCGTATTTATATGTGTAATATCTTCTATTGGGTTTTTATCTAATAATAAAAGATCAGCAATATACCCTTCTTTTATATATCCTATTTTTCCTAATTCGAATTTATCTGCTGGTAAGGAGGTAGCTCCTTTTAAGACTTCTTTATTTGGAATACCTGCTTCTGACATCAGGATTAACTCTTTATAAAGATCGGTTCCATAGTTAATATCTACATTTGGAGGATCGGTTCCTGCTAAAATAGGGATTCCTGCATCGTATAATCGTTTTACTTCTTTTTTTAAAAATGCTTCTATTTGTTCAATTTCTTCTGCGGTTTTTTTTCTTCGTTTCTTTTGGACTTCTATTGATACAAGAAGTGTTGGGATCACAAAAAAATCTTTTTCTTTTGCTAATTGTTGTAACTGCTCTTCTGGCATTGGAGTATCTCTCCAGATATGTACCAATCCATCGGCATTATTAGTTAGCACTTGATATCCGTCATTCATTTTAGAAACATGCACTACTACCTTTTTTTTGTTTTTATGACCTTCATCAATAATCGCTTTAACGGTTTCGTGCGATAATGTAGGTTTCCATGGTTCAACGATTATTTTAATGTGGTCTACACCTGCTTTTACTCTATCAGCTATATATTTAATTGCATCCTCTGGTCTATTTAGGGTAGGAACAGGGAAACCATATTGCGTACCGTGTCCTTCTGGAGCGGTAGCAGCATATCCAGCTACAAAAAAACGAGCATAATTTGTAGAATCTCTATAGGTCTTCATCATTCCTTGGTATGGCTCAACACCATGCATATCCAATAGATTAAATACACCAGCTCCTGCCGCTTGTTGTAAAATAGGAACTCCCCAAGCGTGTACGTGGCAATTAGTCATTGCAGGCATTAAAAATTTACCATTTCCATCAATAACAGTAGTCTTGTGATTTATTGATTTGGCAACTTTAGAGATAGTTCCATTTTCTACAAGAATGGATGTTTTTGGGATCACTTTATCACCATCAAAAATAGTTACATCTCTAATGATAAAAGATTCTTGAGCATTAAGTAAACCTATAAAAAATATAATAATAAGATGGATGAGTGTTTTCATTTTTACCTACTTTAATTTCATTATCAAAATTGGATTATATAAACAATATAGAAAGAGCATAATTTACTCCCAAAGTTGCTTTTCTTTATCTTCTTCATCCATATATTTTCTGATTCTACGTTCTTCCCAATCTTTATCAAACATAGGATTAATTCTATATGCTTTAACAGCATGGAAAGCTAAACCGATTCCCCAACCAAATGCAGCCCATAAGAACCAGGCATAACGCCATTCATTTTGATAGTAATTTAGACCAGCTAAGAAGCCTATAACAATAACATAGGAAAATAGGTTATTGTAAAATTTCTTTAATTCGTCTACTCGTTCTTTTGCGCGTTCGTATCTTTTTTGTTCTTCGAAATCTTTCATGATGATTAGTTTTTTAGTGTTAGTTTTGATTGATGTTATGATACATCTGGTGTATCTTCTTCGTCCATTAGTTCCTTGATTTTTCGTTCTTCCCAGTTCTTTCCAAAAATGAAATTATGTTTAAAAACCTTTAATCCGTGAAACAATAACCCTATTCCCCAAAGTGCAGGAGTAATGTATAAGTGCCATTGTGACCAGCTTTTAAATCCTTGATTGTCCGAATTAGTGTTGATGATTAATATAACTATGTTAATAACAATATAAAACGTTAGGTGTGTATAAAAACCTCGTTCATCATCCACTCTTTTTTTAGCTAGTTCATATCTGTCTTTTTCTTCATAGTCTTGCATAATGAATAGTTTTAGATTGTTGTTGTTTTTTGATTAATGATTTTGATCACTATAGATAATCTATAGTGTTATCTTCATTCATTAGTTCTTTGATTTTTCGTTTTTCCCATTGCTTACTAAAAATTATATTTGGATTAAAAACCTTCACCCAGTGAAAGAATAAACCAATTCCCCAGAAAAATGGAGTAATGTATAAATTCCAATTTAGCCAATTATTAAATCCTTCATCTATGAAATCTGAGTTGATCAGAAGTAGAAAAACATTTACAATTACATACGCTGTAAAATGGCTATAAAAACCTTTTTCTTCTTGGACTCTCTTTTTTGCTCTTCTATATTTTGTTTGTCGTTCTAAGTTTTCCATGTTATATTTTTTAGAATTAGTTATTTTCTTGCATTAGTTCTTCAATCTTTTTTTCTTCCCATTTCTTGCTTAAAAAAGATGGTTTTGATGCTTTTCTTAATACATCTTTATTTCCAAAAACCCATAGCCCGTGTCCAAGTAAGAATATTCCCCAAATGACAGGAGAACTAATTAGGTTTAAAAATAAATATCCGTCATATATATGGTGTTTTAGTTGTAAAATTATATAAGTAATCACCATATTAATTACTATATACAAGGCAAGGTGTGTAAAGAAAGATCGTTCGTCTTGAACTCTCTTTTTTGCTTTAGAATATCTTTTATGTAATTCAGAATTTTCCATTTGTTTAGATGTCATTCTTCTTGTTCATAAATTCTTCAATCTTTTGTTCTTCCCATTCTTTACCAAAGATGGATTTACTAAATAATTTTCCTAATCCATTTTTTCCTCTGAATGTCCATAATCCGTGTGCCAGTAAACCAATTCCCCATAATATCGGAGCACTAAATAGATTCCATGGCAGGTAATCGTCATAATTTTCACTATTTACATAATCTCCAATTTTTATTTTAAAAATTATGATTATTATATTCATTACCACATACACTGCGACGTGTGAAAAAAAACTTCGTTCCTCCTTGACTCTTTTTCTAGCACTGTTATATGCTTTTCTTTTATCATTATCATTCATAATTTCTTCGATTAGATTCGTCCATATATTTTCTAATTTTTTTCTTCTCCCAATCTTTACCAAATATTGGATGATGGTCAAAAGCCTCTGCATAATGGAAAAGTAATCCTAATCCCCATCCGGCCATCGGAAAAATAAACCAAGGAAGGCCAAAACCTGTAGTTCTATAATTTATAAATATTAAAAAAGGAATTACGATGCAATATGCTGTTAGACTTCCGTAGAATTCTTTCATTTTTTTAACTCTGTCTTTCGCTCTTTTATATTTTAAATCTTTAACGATTTCTATATTCTGTGATGCTGTCATATCGATTGATGTTATTTTTTTTGTTAATATTGGAAGCTTTGCAATGAAAGCCGTTTCTGTCTTGAATACCGAAAACTCTCTTTTAGTTAGTAATCCGTATCGTTGTTGCACATTTCCTAAACCTACTCCGCTACTTTGCTTTATAACTTCTTTAGGTTGTAAGTTGTTTTCTACAATTAGAAAACCATCGTCCTCATAAATTTTTATATGTAGAGGTCTATCTGGCATAACTACATTATGTTTGATCGTATTTTCTAATAAAATCTGTAATGATAGTGGTACTACCTTTGCTTCAGAATTACCTGCAGATTCTGGCATTTCAAAAATGATACTATCCTCAAACCTTAATTTTAGTAAGGTCATATATGTTTTTGCAAATTTTAATTCTTCATCTACAGTTACTAGTTCTTTATCTTTTTGTTCTAAAACATATCGATACACCTTAGATAAGGAAGTTGTAAACTTCTGAGCCATTCTTGGGTTTTCATCTATCAAAGATGTTAGCACATTTAAACTGTTGAATAAAAAATGCGGATCAAGCTGATTTTTTAGTGCATCAAACTTTGCTGACGCTGTTCCTGCGATTATTTTTTGTTCAGTTACCTTTTTTTCTTGTAGTGCTTTGTAGAAATACATTGCATGAAAGAATAAGGAAATTACTGTAGTAAATAATAAAGGGAAAATATAATCTTTAAATGATTGGTCAGCTAAAAACTCCTCGACAGTTTGTCTTTCTAGAATAATAACCGCTGCTATAAATTCACAAATTGCAAACCCTATCATAGTGATAATAATGGAACCTCCTGCACCAATTACTATTCTTTTAACTCCTTTATTTTTCCATTCGAATTTATAATTGATGAATCGAAAATATAATGTGTTTATATAGCATAAAAAGAAACTATACATAAAGTTAATTCCAAACCAAGAGACCGTAAAAACCTCTTCGAATTTAAAACCATTAGTTAATAAATTTAATACAGCAACTACTAATGAAATTACTAGAGAAACAATTACAATAAACTTTATGTCTTTTCGGGTATTCATATATGCTAAATATTGTTTTGTTTATGACTTACAATTTTCTTGTATTCTTGCTATCTGATCTTTTCCCCAACTTGGATAAAAAGGTATGGCAGAAGACGTCGTATCAAAGTACAAGATAGCTTTTTCTATCTCAGAACAAAAGGCTTTTGGGTCTTTCCCCCAGAATTTTGCTGCTCCCATTTGCCATTCTGCGTGATATAATATTGCTCTTGGGTTTTCAGGTTCAATAATCTTTGCTTTTTGATATAATTCTTCCACTTTAGCAGAATGTGTCATTCCATATTTTGCTCCATCATATACTACATATGCAGTATTTAACATTGCTTCCATAATTAGGATTTCTGCGTTATTCTTAGAAAAAGTTTTGGCTTGATTAAGGTAATCTTGGGCTTTTGTAAGACGAGATTCTACTTCTTCTGCATTTTTAGTTCCAAACGTCTTTACAATATGGATCTGAGCAGCATAGTAAAATGGAAGCCAGTTGTCTTTTTCTGCTTTACCAATTCTTTCGAATAAATTGGCAGCTTCATCATTTTTTTGTTGCCCCCAAAGTTCAAAAGCTTTTCCCATTCCTTTTTCGTAGGCCGATTGAGCAGTGGTAGTTGTAATTGTAAAAATGCTAAGTATAATAATTAATGTTTTCATAGTATTGGTTGTTTTACATTGTAAAGATCCTTTAATAAGGTGTGTTTTGGAATTAAATAATACCGAACTGTAGTTTTTTTGAGATGAATTGTATTACAGATTATCCAATTGATTATCGTTTTTATTATCACTGATTGTCCAAAAGAAACCGACTATAAAGAAACGATCAGCAGTTGGTCTAATAGCACGTCTAGCAAAATCACCATTAATGTTAGGAGTATTGGCATATTGATAGTTAAATACATTGTCAAAACCTAGTACATTAGATACTGATACAAATAAAATCTTTTGTTGACTAATTAGATAAGCCCAACTCATATTTAAAGAATTAAATGTTCTTGTCTTTTCGCCTAAAAAGTTAATAGTATTTGGATCTGTGTATGGACGTCCAGAAGCAAAATTATAGGTAGCACTGATTAAAGATTTCCAATCTTTAGCCCAATATTTTCCAACTACAGATAGATTATGTTTTGCGGCAAAATTTGGAGTAGCACGTTCTGGGTAATTTCTATAATTTCTCTTTGTATCCAAATAGGAGTAACTCGCCCAATATTCGAAATTCTTAATAGATTTATTGTCTCTCCAATAAAGGTCTAATCCAGCTGCATATCCATCTCCATTGTTGTTGTAAAAACTGTCAAATTCTGGTAAGTCAGTATCGAATTTGACTAAACTGTTATAGCTTTTATAATACCCTTCTGCTCGTAAGGTTCTTCCATCATTTTGGTACAAGTAGTTAAGAATATAATGTGATGACTTTTCTGGGTCTAATGAACTATTATATTTAAGGACATCTTGCTGAGGTGTTTGGTAAAAATCTCCATATGCTAAAGAAATTTGAGATTTATCTGCAATTTTATACGCTAAAGAAGCCCTAGGAGATATCTTCGTAACATCAAGTAAAGCATTGTGAGTAGCCCGTAATCCAACCTGCATTGCTAATTTTTTGTTGAAAAACACATTAGCTTCAGAAAAAGCAGCAGTACTGTTATTTTTAAAACTACTCTGAAAATTTCCAAAGGATTGAGCATTTGCTTCTTCTTTAAAATTACCTAAGAATTGTTCTGCTCCAAAACTTAGTTTAAATCGATTACTAAATCTTTTTCTTAGTTTTATTTTTAGATGTGCGCTATTATCATCATTATCAACATTAGTTTCTTCAATTTTTATGTCATTGTGATCATTGGCAAAACTTGCTCCAGTAGCTAATGTCCAATCATTTCTTAGATCACCTTTATAAGAGGCATTTAGATATAGATTTCTATTAGTAAGTCCAAAGTTTATTCCTGCAGGTCTGTTAATATCTTCCTGAATTAATTGGAAATCAGCATAATTTAAGCCTCCATATAATTTGAATAAACCATTATTAAATTGATGTCTATAAACAGCTTCACCGGACAGTGACTCGAAAGGTTTAATCCAATCTACACGTTGAGAAATGATTTCCTGATATGGTTTTAGATTAAGGTAAAATGCGTTGATACTTAAGGAATTTTTCTCCCATTTTTGTGTGTTTCCTACACCAAGACCTACAGTTATAAAAGATAAATCTGTTTTTTCTTGTTCTGGTTCATTAATGGTATTTAAAAGTAATACACTAGATAAAGCATCTCCATATTCTGCAGAATACCCGCCTGTAGAAAAGTTGGTGCCTTTAAATAGAAAAGGAGAGAAACGACCACGAGTAGGAATGTTATTAGCTGTTGCTGAAAAAGGTTGAAAGACTCTTAAACCATCAATGTAAACATTAGCTTCATTAGCATCACCACCTCTTACAAATAGTCGACCATCTTCTGCCACAGTAGATGTTCCTGGTAAGGTTTGGAAGGCACCAATATAATCTCCGGCTGCTCCTGCGGTAGTAACAATATCCAAGGGAGTCAATACTGATGCTTTACTATTGTCTCCTGCAGAAAAAGTACCTGCGTTAAGAATAACGCTTCCTAAAGAATTTACATCTTCTTTTAGTACTATTTTTAGATCTTTCATTTTGTTTACAGAGGCATTGAACACATATGTTTCGAAAGAAAGAAAAGATACAATCAACATTTGTTCTCCCGTTTCGGAGGTTGTAAAAGTGAATGTGCCATCATCTGTTGTTGATGCCCCGTCGTAGGTGCCTTCTAAATAAATATTAGCCCCAGGAATAGGAGCGCCAGATGGTTCTGTAACGGTTCCCGAAATGGTAGTTTGCGCATGTAAAAATGATATGGTGAGTAATAAAATTATGGTTAGTAATGATTTCATCTGTTCTTTTGTTGTTTTTAATTGATACACCAAAATTGAATCAAAAAATCAGATGATAAAATTGAATATAACCCAACTGTCGAAATAATAGGATGGAATGTTGTTTGCGGGAAAAATGATAATAATAAAATAAACTAAGAAATTAGTTGAATCATTCAACTAATTTCTTAGTTTTGCTTTTTGTACACAAATATCTTTATGAAAATTACACTTCTATTATCAATTTTTCTATTTATGTGTGTAAGGAATTATGCGCAAGAATTTACCGTTTTCTATAACGAAGTCAGAAAAGCGAATTATCGGCAGTTAAGATCTTCTATGTTAGATATTATTCCAAGGACAGAGGATGATATGTCATTGATAAGAGATAAAGCCAAAGACCATAGTAACGAATTGAAGCGTTATGAATACAACAGCGTACTAAGAATAGATGGTAGTAAGTCAATCTATTATCCTATAGAACGACAATATAATGACACAATAAATAATTCAGTTACTTACGGAAAAGGAGGTAAGCGAGTTTTTATAAGTAGAGAAACATCAGAAAAAGAGTATAAGGTTGTGTATATCAACAAGCGTAAGAAGAAAAAATCAAGTGTTGAATATGCTTACGGGAAGGAATATTTAATTGAAGAAAAGTTATCTAAATTAAATTGGAAAAAAACGAATGAAACCAAAAAAATGTTTGGATACACTTGTAAAAAAGCATTGTTGTTTAAATCGTTAAAAAAAGAATTTACCGGTTCTTACGGGGTATATACTACTAAAAACCAAAAACCTGTAGAAGTATGGTATACAGAAGATATAGATAGTTCATTTGGTCCAGCTGGATATTGGGGCTTACCGGGATTAATAGTAAAAGTGGTGGAGGACGATGCAGTTATCGTTATAGATAGAATACTTTATACACTAGATGGCTTTAAAGTAAAACCACCGAATACAGGAGAAAAAATTACTAGAGAAGAATTAGAAGATATTCCAATGTTACTTTTTAATGAACATTGATGAATTGTTAAAATATAAAATAGATGTTACAGGGAATTTATAAGAATTAAAGGGTAACATTTTTAATGAATATAACACTTAGATATATACTATAGTTATAATAGAAATTAGAAACGGATGAAAATTAAACTACTCTTAATCATTTTATTTTTTTCTTTTTTAGGAAAAAGTCAGGAAATTACTGTGTTTTATAAAGAGAAAAGAAAACCCGCTCAGGTTTCGAGACGTCATGCACCGATGGATACAGAACACTTTAAGATTTATATGGATGAAATAAAGAGAATCAAAGCGGCTAGTATAGCTGATAAGGATAAAGATTCTACTGATATATTTCGCCAAATGATACAGGAGCAAGCGAATAAAATGTCTGCTCATTCTATGAAAATTTTTAAAGAAACTAAGAAGAAATCTTTGGATATTCCAGCATATGACTTTGTTACTGTTCTAAAGGTTAAGAATGAAAATTCATTGTACTATCCACAAGATAAAGTTAGTAATGATACTGTATCCTATACCAGAACAAATAAAACAGGCCGCGAATTTGTGGATGAACGGGTCAATTATAATAATTCAGAAATTATTTATATAAATCATAAGAAAGATCAAAAAATCAGTTCGCTAAAGATTTATGAATTTGATCAAAGAAATAGACAGTTTTTGATAGAGGAAAAGTTAATGGATTTACAGTGGACACTAACAAAAGAGACCAAAAAAATTGATCAATATGTATGTTATAAAGCTGTACTAAACAACTCTGATAAAAGGGTAGAAGCTTGGTATACCAAAGAGATTATAGCTAATCACGGTCCAAAAGGATATTATGGATTACCTGGACTTATTCTAGAATTAAAAGAAGGAAAGAAAACAGTCCGTTTTCACAAAATTCATTTACTTTCTTCGGATACTATGGATATTAAACCACCAACCGAAGGAGAAAAAATTACTAGAGAAGAACTTAAAGATTTACCTTCTAAGTTGTTTAATCAATATTAGAATATGATCTTAAATAGAATTACACTCGTTCTACTTCATTTTCTTTTTTATTCTTAAAAGGTCTTACTATAAGTCTTGCAGCTTTATCATAATTAATATAGTTATACGTCCAATTAAAAAACGTAACAAAACGATTTCTAAAACCTACTAAAAACCATAAGTGTATAAACATCCAAACAAACCAAGCGAAAAATCCTCCAAAACGGAATTTGCCTAAATCTACAACAGCTTTATTACGACCAATAGTAGCCATAGATCCCTTATCAAAATACTTAAAAGGAATCATTGGCATTCCTTTTAATTGCCTTTTAAGGTTCTTTACGAGATGATTTCCTTGTTGTATTGCTGGTTGGGCTACCATAGGATGTCCTTTTGGATATTCATCCGTTTGCATTAAAGCAATATCCCCAATAGCATATACATCATTATAACCTTCGATTTGATTATATTCATTTACCTTATATCTATTAGCTCTTGGTATAAGAGTATCTGCTTGTAATCCTTCTACCGGAGCACCAGTAACTCCAGCTGACCATATAAAAGTTGCAGTTTTTAAAGAAAGATCAGTATTGGTAGATACCAAGTTTGATTCATAATTAGTTACTTGTGTATTGGTATGAATACGAACCCCCATTTTTGTAAGAAATTTAGAGGCTTTTTCCGATGCGTTTGTACTCATAGGAGGCAAAACGCGATCCGCTCCTTCTATTAAATGAATTTCCATTTCACTAAAATCCATATCAGGGTAATCACGCGGAAGTACATTGAGCTGTAATTCTGCAATTCCTCCTGCTAATTCTACACCAGTGGGTCCTGCACCGGCTAATACAAAACGTAATAATTCTTTTCTCTTTTCTGGATCTGTAGTAATAACTGCCTGTTCTAGATTTTCTAACAATAAGCTTCGTAAATTTAACGCTTGTGGAAGATTTTTCATTCGCATCGCATTTTTTTCGATAGTTTCATTGCCAAAGAAATTAGTTCGCGCTCCAGTTGCAATAACTAAATAATCATAAGTAATACTACCTATGTTTGTATGTACTTTTTTCTCGTTAGGATCTATAGAGCTTACCTCAGTCATTCTAAAAAACGTATTTTTTCCACGTTTTACAATTTTTCTTAAAGGATACGCAATAGAATCAGGTTCTAAAGATGAGGTAGAAACTTGATATAATAAAGGCTGAAATGTGTGATAATTGTGTCTATCTAATAGTACGAGTTGTACATCTTCTTTGACCATTTTTCTGGCCAATGCAACTCCTGCAAAACCACCTCCGATAATCACTAATCTTGGTAAATTAGTATAAGGAATGTTCATAAATAAAGTGTTGTTCTACAAAGATAAAATGATAATATCATATACCCTACAGAATATTTATTTTTGTTGTTTTTATGTGATAAACTACCTGATTATTAGTTTTTTATTGTTTGTTTTTATTAAAGGATATTTATAATATGTGTAAATTTTAGTTTTTAATGTGTAACGTATTTGTTTTATTACCTACTTATTAGGTGTAACTAACTGAAGTGAATAAAGAATTAGAACATAGTTTTGTAACTAATCTTGAGCAAAATCAAAATATTGTGCACAAGGTTTGTAGGATATATACGAATGATGCAGAATCACATAATGATTTGTTTCAGGAGATTACTATCCAGTTATGGAAGGCGTATCCAAAATTTAGAGGAGATTCGAAATTCAGTACTTGGATGTATAGAGTTTCTTTGAATACGGCTATTACGTTATATCGTAAATCAAAAAGAAGTATTAAGACTTCTGATTTTGATACTATGGATTTCAAAATTAAGGCAGAAGAGTATGATGATGAAATAGAACAACAGCTTAAGTTAATGTATGCAGCAGTAAAACAATTAAATGATATTGAAAAAGCGTTAGTTTTTCTATATCTGGAAGACAAATCATATAAAGAAATTGCAGAGACTATGGGAATCTCTGAAGTAAATGCAAGAGTGAAAATGAATAGGGTGAAAACGAAGTTGAAAAAAATATTAAACCCATAAGCATGGATGAATTAGAATTATTAAAAAAAGACTGGAAGAATCAAGACGAAGCGCTTCCGAAGTTATCATATAATGAAATCTACAAGATGATATTGAAAAAATCATCTTCGATGGTAAAATGGATTTTTATCATAAGTGTTTTAGAATTTATTGTATGGTCATCAATAGATATTATAGTTAGATTAACTGGTCAATACGAAGAATTAGAGGTTCTTGGTTTAGAAGGCTTTTCAATGTTTACAACGATATTGTCATATGGGATATTACTATACTTTATGATCAGGTTTTATCTAAATTATAAAAATATCCAGACAACGGATTCAGCAGCTGTTTTGATGAAAAATATTCTAAATACAAGAAAGACAGTAAAACAGTATGTATGGATTAATATAAGCTTTCTTGCGATAACGACATTGGTTGTAATCACATATATGGCATTTTATACAGATGCTTATACTAGCAAGTCAGCAGATCAAGAAGTTCCAATTTATCTGGTTATAGTGACTTCTGTGATAGTATTGGCTATTTTTATAGGACTCTTAGCACTGTTATATCGATTGATTTATGGTATACTGACTAGAAGGTTAAAAAAGAATTATAAAGAACTTCAGAAATTAGAAGTATAAACAACAAATAAAAAATCCTGATTTAATCAGGATTTTTTATTTGTTTTCGTTAAATGCAGAAGGTAATAACTGAGGAATAAATTTTATTAATAGTGGTAATAATAAACTACCGCCAGGAAGAATAAAAATTGCAAGAGAAGGAATCGTTTTGCATACATCTAGTAATTGCTGCTTCATTTGTTGTTTTTCCTCTTTAGATAAATCTCTAACCGCAGATTGACCTAATAAAATCATTAAATCCTTACTTTCAGAAATTTCCTTAATTAATCTTTTCTTATTTCTAAGGATTAAGATACTTACAGTCCTCGAGGTTTGCTTATAAAAGTGGTGTGCCGGATTAGAATAATTAAAAAAAGATATTTCTTCTTTATGCTCTTTTACAAATGATTGCACAGAATGTAGGGATTCTCTAACCCATTGATTTGGTAATATAAGTTCTGCTCCTAATGCACGCATAAAATCTTGTTCTCCTAAATCAATTTCTTTATCATTCCAAACGGCTAAACTTGTTAGATCCAGAATATATCTTTTCTCTAATTCATCAGTGTACGTATCTAAATCTATTTGATCAAAACTAGCATCTTCATCAGTATTTACCTTGGTATATCGTACAGAAGAAGCAAAAAGCTTAACTAGTAACTCATAGTAATCATCTTTTTCTATTTTCGAATTTAGAGCAAGAAAAACAATATTTGTTAATGTTTCTTCTAGAGAAGCAGCGTACTCAATGGGGTTTATATCATGAATCAAAAAATGCTCAAAAGCTAGAACATCAATAAACAATAAGGCATTTGTTAGTAAATGACTAAAATTCTTTTTGAAAATAGATTCATTCGTCTGAATCCTCGTATTAATTATTTTTTCTAGTTTCTCACTTTTACTAGTTGTCAATGCATTGACAAAGGAAAAAAAAGATTTTTTGGTATCTAAGTATTCATAAAACTCTATTAAAGCTTTAATACAGTCTTTAGAATCTCCATTATCAATAGTATCATAATACGTAACTACCAAAGCAGTAAAAAGATTTATCTTAGTTTTCTCTTCCTCTGAGTATGTGATTTCCGAATCATATGACAAAGCTATTTCTACAGAAGTACCATATATAAAACCTACCTTCCTTAGTTCTGGATATAATTCATCTAGTGATGATAAAGAAAGAGAATCTATATCAAAATCTCTAAGAAATTTATCTATCCAACCAGCTGTTGATGGGTTCATAGGTTTGTAGGTTTAGCACAAAGGTAAATTTATTTTTCATCTAACGGCATTCAACGATAATCTAGATCTATAAATTAATAGTTAACAAATTTTTAACACACTTGAGAAAACCGTGTTCTTTTTATCCTCGTATGTAATAGCGTAAACATTTAAAATTAAATAAAATGAACAAGATTAGAAAAACAAATTTATTTATTCTAGGAGGTCTCTTTAGCCTAGGAGCAGTTTTTATGGCAGCAGATCATATAGATGCTCCAGCAGTTGTAGGAAGTACCGCTGACATTACGGATCTGTATGCTTTTGAAGGAGCAAATCCAGATAATACGGTGTTTGTAGCAAATGTTCAAGGGTTGTTAGCTCCAGGAAGCTCGGCAACTTTTGATGAAAACGTTCTAGTAGAAATTAACATCGACAATGATGGCGATCTGTTAGAAGATCTAGTGATACAAGCTATACCTAGAGATGGTGTGATGTATTTTTTTGGCCCTTATCAACCTTCACAGACTGGTTTGAATAGTACTATTGATGATGATACACAATACTTAGGTCAAGTTGCAATAAGTACAGGGTCTAATGCCACTACATCAGAAGCAAATGGAATTTCTTATTTCGCAGGTTTAAGAGAAGATCCTTTCTTTTTTGACTCCAATCAGTTCAATGCCATTATTGGCGGAATGGCTTCTGGAGGATTTAATAACCCTGGTAATGATGATTTTGATGGAACTAATGTATTATCGATAGTCGTAGAAGTGCCTAACTCACTTTTAGGAGGAACATTTAGCCACCCGGCAGGAACGGGTGTTGAGGTATTTAATACTTGGGCAGAAGCAAAAAGAAAACAATAATCAAGAATTTTTAAATAATAGATATTATGAAACTAAATAAATTAAAAAATATATCGGTTGCTTTAATCATACTAGTTGGATTAGCAAGCTGTAGTAATGATGATGATGTAATTGTAGTTAATCCGCCTATAGTTTTAGATTTCTCTGGAACCTTTGCGCAAGAAGATCAAATGGGACGTCCTGGTATTAATACTGTTTTTAGTGCGACACCTGATATAGAGAATAGTTTTAATGTAACGATTCCTTCCGAACAAGGAGCAAATTTTCAATCATTATTCGAAACTCAATTAGCCGGGCTGCATAATGCATTTGGAGCAACTTATGAGAATAATATCTTAGGATTAGATATTACAACCTTAACTACAGTTTTAGCATCAGATGTATTACAAGTAGCGCCAGGAGTACCAACAACTTATTTTGATGGCACCAATGTGCTAACAGGAAGAACATTAACCGATGATGTAATCGATGTATCGTTAATTTTATTATTTGGTGGACAAACAGGAGATCGATTTAATGGACAAGATTTAGATAATGATGGAACTCCAGATTTACCAATACTTGTTACAGATGGAGTTAGTAATTCTGGGGAGACACCTTCAGATACATTCCCATACTTAGAGTCTCCACACGGTTCGTAAGTAAGACCATATTCTTTACTGTCAAGCTGAGTCTATCATCGGTTAAATCAGCCCTCGAATGATTTGGTATGCCTTAATAAAGGTCGATATGGTAGGCTCAGAATGATGGTGTAAACTCAAAAAACAAAACAAATGAAAATATCAAATAGTATCATAGTTCTCTTAATAGGAATGTTTGTTGTTTCCTGTAATAAAGAAGAAACAACCATTACGAATCCAGAAGATTATGCCGTATATCTTACTAAGCATAACAATCAAACAAGAAAAGAAGCTAAAGAAGAGCTTCAATTTTGGAATTCTAGAATAAAAGTAGACAGTCTTCAGATTACAGCTTTAGCACCAGCTGCAGCTGCATATACAGAACTATTTCATTCTACTGGAGATATAGCTTATCTTAAATTAGCTGAGAAAGCATTAACAAAATCTGTAGATGTAGCAGCAATTGGAAAATCAGGGTATCTTTTAGCATTAGCGCATAATTATATATCCCAACATAGATTTATTGAAGCAAAAGAAGCAGCACAAGGTGCTTATCTTTTAAAAACAAATAGTAAGGCGACAGAAATGGTCCTGTTTGATATATCTATGGAGTTAGGAGAATATGAAAATGCGGATAAGTATTTACAAAAAATAACAAATCAGAGTGATTATAATTTTCTAATTCGTTTAGCTAAATGGAATGATTATAAAGGTAATTTGGATGCTACTATTAGGAATATGGAAAAGGCATTGAAAATTGCAGAGAGTAGTAAAAACAAAGGGTTGCAATTATGGTCCTATACCAATTTAGCGGATTACTATGGTCATGCTGGTAGAATAGAAGAGTCTTATGATCATTATTTAAAAGCTTTAGCAATTGATTCTTCCAATGCATATGCAAAAAAAGGTATTGCGTGGATTATATATTCTTATGAGCATAAACCAGAAGAAGCATTAAAAATTCTTGATGCGGTTATGTCTGATTATCAAAGCCCGGACTATTTTTTATTAAAAGCTGAGATAGGGGAGTTTCAAAAAAATGATACTGTCAAAAAAATTAACCTAATAAAATATTATAATTCAGTTAAAGATAATAGATACGGTGCTATGTATAATACGCATACGGCATTGTTCCTTGCAGAAGAATATGGTGAGTATGATAAAGCATTAGCTATAGCTGAAGAAGAAATACAGAACCGTCCAACACCACAATCTTATGATTTAAAGGCATATATATTAAATTTAAAAGGAGATCATAAAGAAGCATTGTCGATTGCTGAGAATTATATAGTTAATAAGACATTTGAACCTGTAGCGAATCTTCATATTGCTCAGATTTATAAAGCAAATAATTTATCAGAAAAAGTAAGTCCAATAATTGAAGAATTGATGGAAAGTAGTTATGAGTTAGGACCTGTTATTTCTAAGGAATTAATGAATCTGTAAAAATTACTTTCTTTTAAATTATTAAAAAATACCATGAAAAATATACTTGTGATATTCTCGCTGATATTCGGCTTACACACTTACGCTCAAAATCAAACTTTAAAAGGAAAAGTTGTTGATGCATTTGATACGGCTCTCTCCGAAGCGTATGTATATAATAATCAAGCTGAGAGCCATACCCACACTTTAGAAAATGGAACTTTTTTACTTTCTAAAGTAGCAATTGATGATACATTAACCATACGCTTATTAGGTTTTGAAACGAAAAACTTAATTATTAAACAAGTCGATTTTGATAACGGAATTGAAATAATGTTAGAAAGTAAAATTTTTCAGTTGGATGAGTTGATCTTAAAACAGGAGATTAATCCATTACAGCTGATTAATAAAATAGATATGAAAGTAAATCCGGAAAGCTCTTCTCAAGAATTGTTACAAAAAGTCCCAGGCCTATTTATAGGTCAACATGCAGGTGGTGGTAAGGCAGAACAGATTTTCTTAAGAGGGTTTGACGTTGATCATGGGACAGATATTTCAATTTCTGTAGATGGTATGCCAGTAAATATGGTATCTCATGCACATGGACAAGGATATGCAGATTTACATTTTATTATTCCTGAAACTATTGATAAAATACGTTTTGGAAAAGGATCTTACACGGCTGATCAGGGAAACTTTAATACAGCTGGATATGTAGCATTTAAAACAAAAGAAAGTTTTACTAATAATAAAATTAAAGTAGAAGCAGGAGATTTCAATACTATACGTACAGTTGGCTTATTTAATCTTTTAGGTACTTCTCCTAAAGAAAATGCCACATTAGCATTAGAATATCTAGAGAGTGATGGTCCTTTTGATTCGCCTCAGAATTTTAATAGAATTAATGTAGTTGGGAAATATACTAAGGAGTTATCAGATAATAAAAAAATATCAGCCACAGCTTCACATTTTACAAGTCGTTGGGATGCTTCTGGACAAATACCAAATAGGGCAGTAGCGCAAGGTGTTATCTCGAGATTTGGAGCTATTGATGATACAGAAGGTGGAATCACATCTAGAACGAACTTTAATCTGGCATACGATACTTTTATTGCAGAAAACTCGACGTTTAGAACCAATGTGTTTTATACAATGTATGACTTCGAATTATATTCTAATTTCACTTTTTTTCTTAATGACCCTGTAAATGGAGATCAAATTAGACAAAAAGAAAGCAGAAAATTGTTTGGTTTTAATAGTGTTTTTAGTTCTAGAAAATATTGGGATCAGGTAGAGTTAGAATTAAATGGTGGAATCGGATTGCGGAATGATGCGATTGATGATAATGAATTATCCAGAACAGCTAATAGGAATGAAACCCTCGAACGTGTAAGTTTAGGAGATGTAAATGAAACAAATGCATATGCTTTTGCAGATGTAACTTTTGATTTCGGGAAGCTAAAAATAACACCTGCTGTTCGTTTGGATTATTTTAAATATGTCTACGAGGATGCATTATTGGCTCCTTTTACTGTTCTATCTGAGACAAAATCTATTATATCACCTAAATTGAGAATTTCTTACGATCCAAGTGATAACTTACATTTTTTTGCAAAATCAGGAATTGGATTTCACGGTAATGACACTAGAGTAGTAACTGCCCGAAATGGAGAAGAAATTTTACCTAATTCATATGGTATAGATTTTGGAATGAATTGGAAACCTTTCTCAAAAATATTTTTGAATACGACACTTTGGTATTTAGGATTGCAACAAGAGTTTGTATATGTGGGAGATGAAGGAGTAGTTGAACCTAGTGGGAAAACTAGAAGAACCGGAATTGATATTAGTGGAAGATATCAAGTAAATGATTGGTTGTTTTTAGACTCGGATGCGACCTACACATATGCCAGAAGTATAGAAGAGCAAAATGGTAATGATTATATTCCTTTAGCTCCAAAATTTACTGCTGCAGGAGGAATAAGAATAGAGAGTTTACATAATTTCTCTGGCGGGATACGTTTCAGGTATTTAGGAGATCGCCCGGCAACAGAAGATAATAATATCCAAGCAAAAGGATATATGGTGATTGATATGTCATTGAATTACAGATGGAAGCAATTTGATTTTTCATTAAGTGTTGAGAATTTATTTGATACAGAATGGAACGAAACACAATTTGCTACAGAATCTAGGTTAGCAAACGAAACTCAATCAGAAGAAGAAATTCACTTTACACCTGGCACACCATTTTTTGCAAAAGCAGGAATAACATATAGGTTTTAGAATATAATGATGAATAGAATAAAGTATCGAAAAGATAATTGAGTTAATTGGTTTTGTTTTTTGATGTTGTTAGTAAGAGCTTGTTTATAGGGGGAACAGGCTCTTTCTTCTTAGTATGGATATATTGGTGAAATATTCTTAATATTACTTATATAAAAATGGTTACGAATTATTTAAAAAATTGATATAATAATGAAAGTACATATAGAAACAGAACGATTAATTATAAGAGATCTAGAGGAATATGATGTACAAGGAATTTTTGAACTTGATTCGGACCCTGAAGTTCATGAGTTTTTAGGAAAAAAACCTATAAAAACAATTGAAGAAGCAAGACAAGTAATAAAATTTATAAGAACTCAATATAAAGAAAATGGAATTGGACGTTGGGCAATTATTGATAAGGAAACTGAAGATTTTATTGGTTGGACTGGATTAAAATATGAACAAGATTTACGAAAAGAATTTAATTATTATGATTTAGGTTATAGACTTAGAAAAAAATACTGGGGAATTGGAATTGCAACGGAAACAGCAATAGAATCGCTCAAATATGGATTCGAAAGACTTGACTTAAAAGAGATTGGTGCTGCTGCAGATATAAATCATCTAGCATCAAATAATATATTAAAGAAAATCGGTTTAACATTTGTCGACAGATTTGATTATGAAGGAGTATCTCATAATTGGTATAAAATTAAAAAGACAGAATGGATAAAGAATAAATAAAGAGATGATAATAAGAATATCATGTTTAGATCTTATCTAATTAATTAACTGAAAATGAAAATTGGGTTTACAATTAAGCATATCTTTGGTTGTAATATCTCCATAAATCAGACAATCAAAACTATCTAATGAAGAGACCTACAATAATCATCTATAGTTTTATCTTTTTATCCTTGGCACTTAATTCGTGTAATTTTATAAGTAGTAATAAGGAAGGTAATTCTGAGAACATAGATAATACGGAAGAAGATAATAGACCTTATTTTGAAGGTGAAATTAAACTATCAGAATCTAGAGGACTTTACGGCGATTTAACAAAAGTGCATACTACTTATTTTATATCAGAGTATAAGATAAAAAGAGAGCAAAGATGGGGAGGTGTTTATAGTGTATTGGATAATTATGCAGGCATCATTATTGATTTAAAAAAAGACAGTGTAGTAATGTATTATGCTGATAAATTCAGTGACAAAAGAAATAAACATACACTTAGTATTAAAGATTATAAATCGCAGCTAGAAAATAAAGTGATGCCAAGTGGTATACCATCTCCTGTGGATCATACTTTTAAACTATTACCGGCTTACAGATTGATTGAGCAAATAAAAGATTCTACGATAATTAAGGAGTTTAGTTGTGATTTTACACGATATCATGATGATACGGATTTTCTAAAACAAGATATATTCGATTCTAAAGAAATAAAGGTAAAACGGGAATTATTAGATATGGTTTTTTTAAATCTTCCTGATGAGATTAATTTCCCTTTAAAATCAGATGTAAAAACCACCTTTTCTGAAATTAGTAATGATTCGATAATAAAAGGAAAACAAACGAAGGCTATTGATCAGTTAGCAAGAAAGATATTACGTAAAAAAGATTCTACGATTAAAAAAGAAACAGATTTAGAAAAATTATCTAAAAATAAATGGCTCAATATGGGACTACAAATTCTTAAAAAAGGAGTAGATCTGAACATTCATATAACTACAGATGTTTCAGAGTTTTCTATTAGAGCATTATCAAAAATAGATATTTCTATACCATCTGGAGATTTTGATGAAATTTCAGATTTTGATGAGTTTCTAAACACGCTTCCTACGGGTGGAGGTGGAGATTTTGATGATTAAAACTTAACTTATAGGAGATAAAGTCATAGAATATATACTATATCCTATGATTCATACTGAGAATGATAGGATATAGTATGTTATTGAATTTTTATGGTGTATTCACTGTTTTAGTTTCATTTAAGGCCTGTATAGCTTGATATACGTGACTCAGGTCTGTTGGTTTTAATCCAGGTGTTTTAGAATTAGAATGACAGGAAAAACAACTACCATATTCACTGTATGCAGCTCCGTTTTGGGCATAGGTTTCCATTGTACTATTAGCTAATTGACTTGTTCCAATAGCAACTCCATTAGTTGTTAAGGTTTCGGAATAACTTTTTCCGGTTGGTGCTGCACCATCATTTGTCCAAGTAGCGCCAATAAAGATATAATTTTTACGCATATCTCCACTCGTTAATTGTCCTAGAACGCTATTATTGGTAGATATGATTTGACTATTAGAGGCTGCGACTGATTTATTTTCAGGATTTGGAACGCCAGTATTTGCAACTCCCCAAGGTTTTGTCATCTTAGTATTACTAGGAGTAATGGTTTGTGTTGGACTTGTTTTTGTGTTTGCAATGATATCTCCTTTATCATAAGTCATATGAGATTTATTGTAGGTGCCACTCGCACTATTACTATTTAGTAACCAATCATTTCCAGTATCAGCTGCAACAGAAATAGTGGCTGGTGGAGTAGCATTGTTTACGTATTCATAGGTTAAATTTGGAGCATTACTAACATGCTCGAAAGTTGCCCAAACCATTTCTGGGTGCCCTGAGGTACTACCTACAATATGTATTCCTACAAGAGCAAGTTTTGCTGTTTTAGTTCCATTTGGTGTCCATTTTGTATCTGTTTTAGTATATGTTGGGATGATAGCATCCATAGTGATATACGTACCAATATCTGATTTAGAAATACTATCAGCCTCTACCCAAGATGTTTTGATTTCGATGGCCAGGGTTTCAGGATCTTTTAATGTTACTCCTTGACTTTTAGCAAATGCTGTAATACTATCTAAGGTAGTTTGGGTTGTGGGAAACTCATTGTCATAAAGCTTTCCTGTTTTGGCACCTGTCAAAAATTGAGCATATACATCATTAACCATAGTAATATAATATAAAAGAGATCCATTTTGTGCTAATAACACATCATCAGTCGCTTGACCTTCTTCAGTATCAATTAAAGGATCATTTTTTTGAGTGTTTGCAACTGCACTAATCAATTGTCCTGGTACATGAGGAATTAATGTTCTTTCTTTATCTACAACTGGAGAAACTGTATAAAAAGCAGGTGTTTCTATTACAGTACCATTGCTATAATCACCTTGTTTTACTGGAGATGTCATCCAAAGAAACATTCGTTCAGACCATTTATAAAAATCGCAATTGTTTAGGTGTTTAAAGGTTACACTATTGGCAGGCGTTACAATACCGTTTTTGGAAACACTATTAGTTTTAAACCAAGATTCAAAACTAGAAGCATCTACTACACAAGATTGTAAAACATCAGAGGGAAGTTTAGAGTTTACTGGAGTTACTGCTGCGATCAATGTCTCGGTATTTTCATTTGGTGAGTCTGTAGTATATTCTTTTTTTTCTTTTTTATTACAAGAAATAATTATAGCTACCATTATAAGTAGTAGTACTACATTGCTAAAAGATGATTTTTTCATTTGTTAGTTATTTAGTTAGTATTTGCTTAGGCAAAATATTATAATCGAATAGACTAAAATTACCCCAAAAAAAATAACTGTAACAGCGTATTTATACGTGTTTTTTAGTAAAAAATACTTCAAAAAAAAGCAATAAGAAAAAGCTAAAAGCACCTTTAGTAGCTAATTATAAGTTTCCCGTAATTGAGAAAATGATAAATGTTATGATTCTACGGTACCCAGAGTGTATAGTTGTTCCATAGTAGGAGATTCACTTCCTCCTTCTGGTTCTAGAGTGATACCAAAAGCTTCTGAATCATTAGTGTTTGTAAGAGAGAATATTTTGATTCCATCTTCTGCGAACTTGTCTAAAATACCTAAACTAGTTGGAGTAAGTGGATCCAATTTTAGAGACCACACTTGATATACTTTACCTGGTGGTGGAGTAGGTAATCCAGCAACATCTATGTAAGTAGTTTGTTTTTCCTTATCCCAATAGACAGCTGCGTATGCTGTAGGATCCACTTGTTGAGCTTGTAAAGGAATCTGTAATACATCTTTATCACGTAATACACTTAAAAGTGATTTGACTTTAGATAGGTCTTCTTCTGCGATATTAATTTTTCCTTCGAGTAGCTGTTGCTCTATTTGTGATTGAACAACTTGTTGACGTAGTGTTTTGTTTTTGTTAAACTGAATAAATAATCCAATTAACAAAGCGATAGAAGCAGCCCAACCAATATACGTAGTCCAATTTGTTCGTTTAGGAGTAATAGGGATCACATCTGTTTCTTTATCCGTAAGATTTAGTTTTTCCTTAATACGATTAAAAACAGATTCTGGGTTATAAGGAGCTGCTGATACAGAAAGTTGCATAAGAGATTTTTCAATCTCTCTTACTTCTTGTTCAATTTCTGGATGTTCTTTTAAAGCTTTGTATACTTCGGCATTCTCTTTTTCGGATAATGCGCCGTATACATAAAGCTCTAATATTCCAGATGATATGTATTGTTCTATATCCATAATTATTCAGCCAAGACTTCTCTTAATTTATTAATACAAATTCTGTTCCGAGTTTTAATCGTTCCAATTGGAATGTTTAATTCTTCTGAAGCCTCTTTTTGTGTGAACCCTTTAAAAAACAATAAATCAATAACTTTTTTACAAATAGGTTCAAGTATTTCTATATACTTTTTTATACCTATAGCGTCAACTTTACTTGAGAAACTATTTTTATCTTCTAATATATCTACGAAAGAATCAGCAGTTTGGTTTTGTTGAGAATTTTTAAACCCTAAAGATCTTGTTTTATCAATAGCAGCATTTCGAGCAATATTAAGTATCCAAGTAAAAAAACGTCCTTTTTTTTCGGAATATGTATCCGCTTTATCCCAAACTTTTATAAAAACATCCTGTAATACTTCTTCAGATAAAGTCTCATCTTTTAGAATGCTATAAATAATACCTAGTACATTTTCGGAATACATTTCATAAATACGTTGAAACGCCTTTTCGTTTTTTTGTTGTAACTGAATTATTAATTCTCTAGGCTGCATGCAAAGTCCGTTCGTATATTACTAAAGTACTGCTTTTCTTTAAAAAAAGAAAAAGAGCACATCTTATAGATATACTCTTCTTATATTTAATTACTTTATAAAGTTTTATTTCTTATTCTATAATTCCACCACAACTAACTCTACTTCCGGCAGCACCTGAAGGTTGAGAAGTGTAATCATCAGTTCCTTGATGTACTATTATAGCTTTACCTACAATATCTTTTTTCTTGTCCTCGCAACCAATACACCATTCATTTGTAGCGAAGGTGATAGATCCTTTACCATCTGTAGCAGCATTAAAGTTACCAATATCTCCTTTGTGGTAACCTTTTGAAGCTCCCCATTTTCCATGAGGTTCCATAGTTGGATTCCAATGGCCTCCGGTAGATTTACCATCTACAGAAGAACAGTCTGCTTTTTCGTGAATATGAATCGCATGTTCTCCTTCTGATAATCCATTTAAATAAGCAACCATAGTAACCATACCGCTTTCTTCTGTAAAAGTAATATTACCAGATACATTGCTATCACTTTTTGGTGTTAAAGAGATCGCTAATGTTTTTATCTCGCTCTTATCTTCTTTTTCCTCAGTAGTTTCTTCTGTGATTTCTTCGTTTACTTTTTTATCATATTCCTTTCCTTCCTTCTTATCTCCTTTGCAGCCAAGAACAACAATAGTAAGAAAAGCAATTACCACTAGATTTAGAGTTTTCATAATTTAATGATTTGTTACGTTTAGAGTAAACTAATATAGGACTGTTTTAGCTTATAGCAAAGGATTTAAGAGGTTTTTAGATTTCGTTAAATATTAATTGTGCTTAATTCAGTAATACTTATACCTAAATTTACATCCGGAGTAAGTCTATATTGATATAACCCTGTCTCACCAATTGCGATTAATAAATTCCCAGATATAATGACATCAAATGCATTGTTGTTAATCGAAGTAACCAGATTTGATTCTGATGGATCAGAAACATCGAAGATTTTAATTTCGTCATCACAAACAATTAAGAAATTGTTATAAAGCCCTAATCCTCTTGGGAAAGTAAGGTTTCTGGAATTGATCAGAATGGGTTCCGTAATAGTGGTAACATCATAGATTTGTAAGACATTAAGATTATTACCACAAAATGTATCGGAGTGTAAAGTAACGAATGCATGTGTATCATTTGCAATAACAGGGTCACAAGCGGTAAAATGTTCTACTTGAGAAAGTTTTTCGGGAAATTCTGGATTTGTTAATCCATATATAAACATTCCGTTTCTTGATCCTATATATAAATAGTCTTTATAACTAAAAAGTGTTTCGATATTAAAACCAATCGGTATGGTGTTAACTTGTACGGGATCTTTGATATCAGTAATATTAAATACGGTAAGATCCGTATTATCTACAGTGTATAGATAATCTCCTTTTAACGTAAAGGTTGCTAAAGATCCACCAATTCCATCATTATTTATTGGAGATAAAGAGTCGTTAGAAGAATCGGAATCGCAACTAAAAATAATAAAGGAAGTGAGTATCATAAGTATACATTTTTTCATAATATTTGGCGTTAGTTGATTAATATCCATCCTATTACAACATTGTTTTCAGGTATATCGAAAGGCAAAAAACCATCTGGGGACCGCATTTCCGGAAATACATTGATTACTCTTTTAGTAAGTGTAATACCGTCAGTGTTATTATATTCTATTGCAATTAAATCAGTAGCTTGATTAATGTATATCATATTATCACGAATCGCTAAATCAGTTGATCCTGGAGCTTCAAGAAATTTTAACGGAGTAGGGGATGTAGGATCTGTGTTATCATAGACATGAAAACCTCTATGAACTTCATTGATAAAAAGTAAATTATCCTTACTGTAAATTTTACCCGAAGTATTAATTGAAATAGGATCTTTCAAAGAAACTGAATTTTCGAAATCATTTCTATCTAATAATATAGGTTCATATTGCGAAAATGCTGGGTCTATTGGAAAATCATCATCGTTGTTGTCGCAATCTACCAGAAAAGGACAGCAACTTTGTAGGCTTATGAGTAGTAAGCCAAAAATAATTAATTTTGTTTTTTTCATCTTTTGATTGTTTGATTAAAAGATGAAAAGAATTTATAAAGGTTGCGTCGATTAAAAGAACTTAGTTTCCTTTTTTCTAATCTAATTATTTTCTGTTATAGCTTTTTAATAAGTTGTTTTTTGTCTCTTATACCAAGTTTTAGGTTCTCAGTAATGATCAAAGCCTTGTCTATTTTGGTCTGAGAGTTTTTAAACTGTAGTACATAATAAATTAAACTTCTTTTCATACCAGCGGTAAGTGATTCGAATATGTCAGATGCCTCAGGATCACTTTGTAATACGGCTTCTAGTTCTTCGGACATTTCTACACCGTATTTAGAAGTATCTTCTAGTAATTGTATATTAAAATAATCATTAGGTAGAACACCAAGTTGTTTCTGTTTTCTTTGACTAAACATAACATAAAATTGTTCCTTTCTTTTTAATAAAGCTGCGTGAAATTTAATATGGGTATCCTTAAAACTTATTTCGACAATTACTCTTTTCTGATTGTTAGTAATAAATGATTTGGCAATTTCCAAAGGAATTAGTACGCTATGTGATGATTGTAAGGAGGTAATAAAAACTGGGCTTTTCATTTATATATTTATGTTTTCTTCTATAATACAGTTATCCAAATAGTTTTTTTTATCTGAAAAGTTATAGTAATATGTTTTTGTTTTAACCAAAAACATATAAATGTTTTAAGTCAAAATATTTATGTATTAGAATAAGTTGTTTAATGTTTTTTTTGTTTCGTTAATCAAATCGATCTAAAATAACTTATAAAGTGCTGTTTTAATAAAAAAAGTAAAAAAAAAATCTACAGGTATCCCGTAATTAAAAAAAGGTATAGTTATTATTCTGATTATCAGTATATGTGTAGCGATATGTTAAAAAAAAATAAAAAGTCTAGTATTTATGTAGGTTAACTAACAATTGGTAGTTTAAATAACTACCTGAATTTTTGTTTTAGGGAAAATTCAGTGAAAATGTGAAATTGTTAAACTTTATTCAGTGATATTAGATTTGTGTCTAAGATGTTTTTGATTTTGTTAATTTTAGTTAACACAAATTCAAATTTTATACATATGAGAAAAATGTACTCGTTTGTCCTATTAACTATGTTGATAGGCCAGGCAATGTTTGCACAAAACATCATGGATGGTATAGTTAAAAACCATCTGAACAGCACAACAGCTAAATCAGCACTAACATCAGACGATGTGTCAGAGTGGGAAGTAACCGATGTGGTTCCTTCTTTAAATCCCGATATACAGCACGTATATGTACAACAGCGTTATCAGGGAATTCCAATACAGTATGCTACATATAAACTTACTGTAAAGAATAATGAAGTAACTTGGAAGATAAATCAATTTATATCGGATCTTAAGTCCAAAGTTACTTCTGCAAAAGCCTCTCTTCCAGCAGAGACGGCAATTATGAATGTTGCTAGAGCTCACAATTTACAATCTCCTCAGTTGGTGAGATCAAAAAGTAAATCTGATGGATCATTAGTTTATGAAAATTCTGGAATTACTTTAGAACCTATAGAGGCAAAACAAGTTTATATCAAGCAAGATGATCAATTGATATTAACTTGGCGTGTTAGTTTATATCAAAAAGACGGTCAACATTGGTGGAATGCTAATGTAGATGCTACTACTGGTGAAATTTTATATACGGAGGATTGGGTAATAACTTGTAATTTTGGTACTCCTGATCATGAAAATCACAATCACGGAGCGTCTGTTTTATTTGAAAAAGAAACGCCAATTGTTCCTGCTCCTACAGCTAAAACTAAGTCAGAAGCGTCAGCAGCGTTTGCTCCTGACTCTTATAATGTATATGCAATGCCTGTAGAAAGTCCTAGTCATGGTAATCGTTCTATAGTAACCGATCCAGCTGATCTTAATGCTTCTCCATTTGGATGGCATGATACGAATGGTAGTGCTGGGGCCGAATTTACAATTACTAGAGGTAATAATGTATGGGCTCAGGAAGATAGAAATGGGAACAATGGTACAGGTTTTTCTCCTGATGGAGGAGCTAGTTTAGATTTTAACTTTCCTATCGATCTTAACCAAGCACCTACAGCATATGATGATGCAGCAATAACAAATCTTTTCTACTGGAATAATATTATGCACGATGTGTTTTATCAGTATGGTTTTGATGAAGCTAGTGGAAACTTCCAAGAAAATAATTATGGAAATGGTGGTGCTGGAAGCGATTCTGTAAATGCTGATGCACAAGATGGAAGTGGAAGTAATAATGCGAATTTTTCTACTCCAGGAGATGGAGGTAATCCTAGAATGCAAATGTTCCTTTGGACAAGTCCAAATCCTGATAGAGATGGAGATTTAGATAATGGAATCATTGCCCACGAATATGGTCATGGTATTTCTATAAGATTAGTAGGTGGACCAGCTTCTAATGGTCTAGGTGGTTCTGAACAAATGGGTGAAGGATGGTCTGATTGGTTTGGGTTAATGCTTACTATGAAAGCTGGTGATTCTGGTACAGATGCTCGAGGAATAGGGACATATGCTTTAAATCAACCAACTACAGGAGATGGTATTCGTCCAACTCCATATTCTATAGATAGATCTGTAAACAATACGGATTATGCAGATATAAATGGATTGGCAGTTCCTCATGGAGTAGGATACGCTTTTGCAACTGTATTATGGGATATGACTTGGGGACTTATCGACGCAGAAGGATTTGATCCAGATTTTTACAATGGAACAGGAGGTAATAATATCGCTTTGGCATTAGTAACTGAAGGATTAAAAAATACAGCTAATAACCCAGGATTCGTTTCTGGTAGAGATGGTATTCTTCAAGCAGATCAAGATTTATATGGAGGGCAATACGAATGTATTATCTGGAAAGCATTTGCTGATCGAGGAGTTGGTCAGGATGCAAATGAAAATAGTAATGGAGGTACTAATACAAATTCTGATCAGATAGTATCTTTTGTTAATCCTTGTGATGGCGGTGGACCTGGACCTGGAGGTGATGAGTGTACTGGTGATATAGCATCATTCCCATATAACGAAAGTTTCGAAGGAAATATTGGAGATTGGTCACAAGTTACTGGAGATGATTTAGATTGGACTGTTGATTCTAATGGAACTCCGTCTAATGGAACAGGACCTAGTGGTGCGGTTGATGGTACTTCTTATATTTATGTAGAAGCTTCAGGAAATGGAACAGGATATCCAAATAAGAGAGCAATTTTAAATTCACCTTGTTTAGACTTTAGTGGATTGACTTCTCCAACATTAAGTTTCCAGTACCATATGGTTGGTAGTGCAATAGGAACTTTTGACGTTGAAGCAAGAACAGATAATACAGGAGATTGGACAAGTGTATTTAGTAGATCTGGTGCTCAAGGAACAGATTGGAACACTGCAAGTGTTGATCTTTCTGCATATGCAGGAAATGCTAGTGTACAATTACGTCTTAATACGGTTACAGGATCTAGCTGGCAAGGTGATGTTACCATAGATGATTTAAGTATTACTAATGGTACTGTTGATCCAGGACCAACTTGTGAGTCAATTAATTTCAATGATTTCTCTATTACTCCTTTCTCTAATCAAGATTCTGCAGGTAATTTCTCTATTGTAAATGGCGGAGCAGGACTATCAATGTCTAATAATACTTGGAAGTATATTCCTCTAAGTTATACGGTAACTGCTAATACGGTTATAGAGTTTGATTTTAGCAGTACTTCTCAAGGAGAGATTCATGGTGTTGGTTTTGAAGATGATAATACATTAACTTCTACTAGATACTTTAAAGTTCACGGTACTCAGAATTATGGGGTAACTAATTTTGATAATTATTCTAGTGGTACAACAACATACGTAATTCCAGTAGGTAATTTCTATACAGGAAGTATGGATAGATTGGTATTCATTAATGATAATGACGCAGGATCAGGAAATAATTCAATCTTCTCTAATGTTAAGATCTATGAAGGATCTTGTGATGGATCGGCTGCTTTAGTAGCAGATTTCGGACCAACAACTCCTATTATAGGAACCGAAGATGAAGAAGGAATTTCTATTTTCACAATTTCACCAAACCCACTACAAAGAGGTGGAGTATTACAGATTGCAATGAAGGATACTAAGAGTACTAATAATACATATTCTATTATGAATATGGTTGGACAAGTTGTTGGACAAGGTACTTTAAGTAATAGTAAAACTATAAGTGTTGGTAATCTTGAAACTGGTATGTACTTATTAAAAGTTCAAGGAGAAACTAAACGATTTATAATAAAATAGATTTAATTTAAATCTTAAGTTTTTTAAGAAGGCCGTCCGAAAAGGCGGTCTTCTTTATTTCATAATAATACTTTTTAATTATTAAGATTACTAAAAGCGGAGTTAGTCCATGTGGAATTCTATACAATACTTGATGTAAATTTTGATGAATCGATTGAATTGGAAAATCCCAATAAAAATTAGCAACTATTCTGGCAAAAGCTGTAAGTAATCCCCAAAGTACTGCATACCATAAAGTATATAATTGAAGTCGAGGTATAGGTATGAAAATTAAAATTGCAATTATAAAATCAAGAATGCCTGCGATATATAAAAAGGTAATAGACGTTCCTTCTGAAAATCCAAATATTTGTATAACCATATCTACAAATTTTCCAGGAACGGGATAAAACCCAAAAGCATATAATCCGTGGGAGAAAAAGGTAAAAGCTACCAAAATTTTAAGTATAACAACTAATCTTAGAGGATTCAGTTTTTTAGAATAATTATATAATAAAGCAAATGGTAAACCAAACTGAATACTGTGCTCAAAAAATTGAGCGAAATGATAAAATTTTTCTTTGGTCATTAATAGTGTTAGTAATAGCAAACTAATTCCACCAAATATGATGGGAATTCGAAACCATTTTAGATTCGTTTTTTTTATTACAAGAGCGGAGATTGCAGCGATAAGATATATGAGGCCATTGATTTTTATACCATTTTGTATAGCGCTATCTGTTTTGTGACTAGTGGCATAGTCTTGCCAAGGAGTATTAAAAAAACCTTCGACTATGGGTTGTAATATCGATTCATCCCAGAAAAAGGTACGATAGGGAGCATCCCAAAACAAATGTTGTAATGATCTACCTAAGAAAATTAAGAAGACACTAATTTTAAGAAGTAATTCTATTCGATTGCTTTTCATTGCACAAAGTAACATAGTAAGATGTTAATAGATTGTAAATTCAAGGTTATACTTTTTGTAATCTTAAACTATTAAAATTAAGGATTAATTAAGAATCTAGAATTAGATTTTTTTAATTACATGATATCCTAAATTTGAGAAAACTAACTTAATCTTCATATTAAATGAAACAATTCATTACACTAACTTTAATACTATTAGGGCTTCAATTGCAAGCATCTAATGATAAATATCGACTGACCCTAAGAGGTAACCCTTCCACTTCGATAGTTGTAGGATGGAATCAATCATCTGGTAGCAATCCTACTGTTTATTTTGGGACTACAGATTATGGCACTAATTATAATAATTATCCAAACTCTAAGTCACCAGATAGAACAGTTTCATACAAAGGAATGAATAATAATTTCGCTAGACTTACAGGCTTACAGCCTAATACAGCCTACTATTTTGTGATTAGAGATAGTCAAGGTACAAGTGAGCGTTTTTGGTTTAAAACAGCTCCAGCTGATAAAAGTAGGTTATCCTTTATTGCGGGTGGTGATTCTAGAAATAACAGAACTCCGAGACAAAATGCAAATCGTTTGGTTGCTAAGTTAAAGCCTCATGCAGTATTGTTTGGAGGCGATATGACAGATGATGATACTAATAGTCAATGGCAAACTTGGTTTAATGATTGGCAATTAACAACTGCATCCGATGGCAGAATGTTTCCAATTGTAGCAACAAGAGGGAATCATGAAGATAGTAATAACAGCGTTTATAACTTATTTGATACGCCATCATCAAGTGTATATTATGCATTAACTTTTGGTGATAATCTTGTTAGAACATATACGTTAAATACAGAAATTTCTATTTCAGGTAATCAAACGACTTGGTTACGTAATGATTTGAATTCAAATACCAATGTTATTTGGAAAATGGCGCAATATCATAAACCAATGCGTCCACACGTATCTTATAAATCAGAAGGAAACAGTCAATATAGCAATTGGTCCCAATTGTTCTACGATAAAGGAGTGAAACTAGTAATAGAGTGTGATGCGCATACCGTAAAAACTACTTGGCCTGTGAGACCATCTACAGGATCAGGAAGTGATGAGGGTTTTATAAGAGATGATCAGAACGGAACAGTATATGCTGGAGAAGGATGTTGGGGAGCTCCTCTACGTTCTAATGATGATAATAAAAATTGGACAAGAAATTCTGCAAGATTTAATCAGTTTAAGTGGATTTTTATTGATGAAAATAAGATTGAAACTAGAACTATAAGAGTAGATAATGCTTCGCAAGTGGGTTCTGTATCTAATAGCAATGTATTTCAGGTTCCTTCGAATTTAGATATATGGAATCCTTCTAACGGAAGTGTAGTTACTATTAATAAGGGGACAGTAGATCCTAATCCAGATAGTGGCACAATAGAAGTGGCTATTAGCAATGGTAATGATGATGTAGAAGAAAGAGAAAATGGAGATGTGTATACAAATAGTAGTGATTTAGAATTAGTTTATGATAGTTATAGTAATGCAGGAAATCAAATAATAGGACTTAGATTTCAGTCGCTAGCGTTACCTAAAAATGCAACAATCACTAACGCATATATTCAGTTTACGGCTGATGAAAGTAATAGTGCCAATGCAGAATTAGAAATAGCTTTACATGATAGTAGTAATTCTTCTGCATTTAGCACAAGTAACTATAGTGTTTCTAATAAATCGGTGTTTTCTAATAAAGTAATTTGGAGCCCTAATTCTTGGTCAAGTGGTCAGAACGGTTCGGGACAACGAACTCCTGAGCTTAAGAATATGGTTCAACTTCTGGTAAATAAAAGTAACTGGGTTTCTGGTAATAATGCTTCTTTTATTATAAGAGGAAAAGGTGTAAGTTTAACTAGCACTTCTGCAAAGAGAGTAGCAGACTCGTATGAAGGAGGTTCTGATAAAGCAGCGCGTTTAGTTGTTGTTTATACTACAGATTCGGATACAGATCCTGTAGATATTTGCTTAGGTATTTCTCCTTGGCAAAGTGGCATTAGCTATGCTGTTGGAGATAAAGTAACATATCAAGGTTATTTGTATGAAAGAACATCCTCCAATTGGACTAACTTGGGGGCTTGCGGAATAGTAAGAGTTAATACTGATGTTGCTAAAATACTATCTCCACCACTAGAAGAATTAGAGAATGATTTGACTTTTGATATATATCCCAATCCTTTTACTGATCAATTGAATGTTACTATTTCTAGAAAGTTAAAAGAAAATTATAAAGTTTTGATTTACAGTTTGCAAGGTAAGGTTGTGTATAATAAAATAGTAGAGCCTAGTGCTGATAAAACTACTATTTCATTATCTGGAACCCAGAAATCAGGAATATATTTATTGTCCATAGAAGATGGTAACGGTAAGACTATCAAAACAAAACGATTGATAAAAAAATAAAATTG
The DNA here is from genome assembly GCF_018100855.1 of Aquimarina sp. MMG015. Classification (NCBI taxonomy): domain Bacteria; kingdom Pseudomonadati; phylum Bacteroidota; class Flavobacteriia; order Flavobacteriales; family Flavobacteriaceae; genus Aquimarina; species Aquimarina sp. MMG015. Next base: position 243,886 of record NZ_JAGJEB010000007.1, on the reverse strand, counting down.
ATCAAAAAACACTAATCCAATTATGGATTAGTGTTTTTTTTGAAGTAATGAATAATATGAATTTAAGAAAGTGTTAGATAACATTTTGATAATCATTAGGTAAACCAATATTTGATTTTTATTTAGAAATTTAAACTTTAACTCTTAAACCAATATTATTATGAAATTGATCAAGGTGATGCCATTTCTAGTCGTATTATGTTTCTTTTCTTCTTGTGAAATGGAAACAAATAATATGGAAGAAATCACATCAATAACTGAAGAAAAAAGTGAAGTAAGATTTGATGTAATTATCAAGTTAGTAGATGAATGGTCTGGTCAGGAAATTCCCGCAGGAACTTTACCTGGATATGGAGCTACTAATTTAGAAACAGGAGTCATTTATTTTGATTCAAGATATGAAGTAGGGCTTTTCGAAAGTCTTCCAATTGGAACATATAGGTTTGATGCTCGTGATGGTTATTTTGATGGAGCATCCTCTGCAATTGTTGAGGTGAGTTCAGAAAATGAAACTCCAGAAGGATGGATTGAAGTAACATTAAGATATTGGTCAGAATAAAAAAAAGGTCAAAAAATTTTATACTTTCATAATGGAAAAAAGGGAAACGCGAGTCCTGTATAGTTTCCCTTTTTTATTTGTTTTAAATTTAATTACGATTATTAAATCAACTTAGTAATCACCTGCGTTTCAGAATGCAATGTTTTGTGAACGGGGCATTTATCAGCAATTTGTAATATTCTTGCAATTTGTTTTTCATCTAAATCTCCTTCTAGTTTAATCTCTCTATTAAAAGTGTCTATCTTGGCAGTAGAATCTTCACAGTTTTCACAATCTTCTATATGTTTTTTATCATAACTTGTATGTACTTCTACATTTTGGAGGTCCCAACCTTTTCTGGCAACATACATTTTTATAGTCATAGCCGTACAAGCAGATAGTCCAGCGGAAACTAGCTCGTAAGGAGACGGGCCAAAATCATGACCACCAACACTTTCGGGTTCATCGGCAACCATATAATGATTTCCTACTTTCATTTGGGTAGTGTATCCCTCGTCGTTTCCAAGACTAGCTACTACATGGTGTTGACTTTTTAGTCTAGGTTCTTCAGGGATATCAACATATCTAGTAGACCAACCTGCTATTACTTTTCCAGCATATAAAGAATCTTCTTTTCTCATTAATAAATGATCAGCCCCATCTAAGGTTACAAAACTTTTTGGATGTTTGGCAGCATGATATATTTCTTCAGCATTTCTAATTCCTACGGTAGTATCTTGTGGAGAATGCATTACTAACAGAGCTTTATCCAGGTTTTTAGCTACTGCTGGTAATGATTTTGTTTCAAGATCATCAAGGAATTGCTTTTTAATGGTAAAATCTCTTCCACTTAGGTTTACGATTGCCTTACCATTTGTTTCAATTTCTTCAAGACCACTTCTTAATAGATGTTGTACGTGAGTAGGGTCAGAAGGAGCACCTATTGTAGCCACAGCTTTTATAGAATCAATTTTTGCAGCAGCAAAAATTGCGGCAGCACCACCAAGAGAATGTCCGATTAATAGGGAAGGCGCTTGGTATTCTTTTGCTAAAAAATCCGCTGCAGCTATTAAATCTTCTACATTGCCAGAGAAATTAGTATCTGCAAAATCTCCTTCACTTTCTCCTAAACCTGTGAAATCAAAACGTAATACGCCAAATCCTTGTGAGGTAAGAGCTCTGCTAATATTTCTTACCGCTCCTAAGTTTTTATTACATGTAAAACAATGCGCAAATAAAGCAAAGTTATGAGGATGTTGATCTGCAGGTAATTCTAAACGACCAGAAAGTGTCTGACCTTCTGCATTAGTAAAAGAAATTTTAGAAAGGCTCATGTGATTGTTGTTTTTATTAAATGTCGTTTTTTTTGAGCTTTTCTAACTTTCTATAGGGGTTAAAAATGTGTTAACGTTTTTGATTTAGCTATTTTTTAGTGGAGGTTCTTTATTTTAAATTCTTAATGATTTTATTAAAAAATAAATTTGAAGAATTATCTAGAAGAACAAAACTTGTTTTCTTTTTAGTGTTTCTTACAAAATAAGAATTAGCCGCTAACCAAACTCCATTGTGCATTACAGTATCTTCGCTTAGAATCACCCAACCAAATCCATAGTTCGATTTTTTACCATTATTTAAAGTGGGCTTTTTAAAAGCTTCTTTCAAGTTTTCTTCACTGATAAGATCATTTTGATACCAGAATTGATCCCAAATAACAAAATCTTCTATACTACTAAAAACAGCACCATCTCCTGCAACGCCATCAATAAATGTGGGTTTAATCTCTCTAACCTCTCCTGCCATATCTTCAAAACCATCAGTTTTATGTTTAAATGTTGTATCCTTGGATAGTAAATTCCAAACTCTGGTGTTTTTCATTCCTAATGGAGTAAAAATTCGTTCACTCATAAAATCTTCAAAAGATTGATTAGAAATAATTTCTATAATTCTGGCTAGTAAAATATAATTTGTATTAGAGTATTGGTACTTCTCATTAGGTTCGAAATTAACTTTTGGATGATTTTGAACTAACAGATTTATAGCTATTTGATTTGTGAGAATATCAATACTATCTTTATTCTTTTCTGCAAGACTCATATATGCATCTGGAACTCCTGAAGTTTGATTTAATAGGTGTCGAATAGTTACTCTTTTATAAGGAAATTCTGGGATATAGGTACTTACAAGATCATCATAATCTAATTGTTTTCTCTCTTTTAGTAGCATAATACCGCTAGCAGTAAATTGTTTAGATACTGATGCTAATCTAAATGAAGATTTATTGGTTAGTTTGATGTTTCTCGACACATTTGTGAATCCATAAGTTTTTGCTAATAGCGGAATTCCTTCTTTTGTAATTAAAACACCTCCATTAAATTTTCTGTCGGTATGAAGTTGTTCTAACCATTTATCTATTTGCGTAACTCTTTCTGTTTGACTAGCATCTTTAGGAATTTTTAATGCAGGAACTTGTAGATAAAAGACAAAGAACCAAACAAAAAAACCAATTACGGCTACAATACCTATTAGAATAATATATAGTATTACTTTTTTCATATACGATTATGATCTTTATAGTGTATAAGTATTAAAAAAGACCGTTTTGTTACCGTATTTTCATCATTAATATTTCTAAAAAGAGATAGTTAGTAGAGGATAGAAGTTATAGAATATAATTATCGAAAAGAAGATCTAGTTCTTTTTGAGGATCGTGACATATTCCCGGATGGGTTTTAGAACTTTGTATAATTGTACTTCTACAAGCGGTTAACCAGCGGAATCTATCTGATAGTTCTAATTTTCCGATTGCTCCACCAGAAGGAGCCCCAATACTAATTAATTCCCAGGATTTAAGATATTCCTCTAAATGTTCCAAGGTTACTTCACTTGAAAAAGCTTTTAATTTATTTGGGTCAATATGATATTTGACTTTAAGAAATTTTTTTCTTTTAGAGAATAGAATGACCCCTACATTAAAGAATTCTTCACGTTCCACTTTGGGAACGAATCGTATAATTGCGTATTCAAATGTACATCTATCTTGCATCTTCAGCTTCTTTTACCAATTCATCAATTTTAGAAAGTCTACTATGAATAAATTCTATATATGCAGCCCTCATATCATTTGGACTTAAGTCCTCAGACTCATCGATTAACCAATCTTCCGGTATTTTGGTAATAATTTCATCGATCTTTTCGTGAGTCATATGTAATGTAATCTCTTTGGCTGCTTGTGGTAGTTTATCAGCACGTTCCAGCAATACGTGATCTTTTATAATAGGAAACGTTCTCTCTAGATGATTTCGCCACTGTTTCCAATTGTGATGAAAATAAAAACTAGCACCGTGATCGATAAGCCATAATTCTTTTTTCCAATTAAGTAAATTTGTGTTTTTTGCAGTTCTATCAATATTACTAATGATGCTATCTAATAATACTACTTTTGATGCAGTCATTCCATCTGCAATAGAGACTAATGGATCGTACATGATAGCTTCTGATAAGAAATGCAAACCTAGATTAAGTCCAATACTAAACTTAAGTAAATCCTGAATTTCTTCATCTGGTTCAGTTTTACTGAAGGAATCATCTAGATTCATGAACACTAATTCCGGAACTTTTAACCCGATAGATCTTGCTAGTTCGCCACCGATGAGTTCAGAAATTAAAACCTTTTTACCTTGACCAGCTCCTCTAAACTTTAATACATACAGAAACTCATCATCTGCTTTTACGATTGCAGGCAGAGAACCACCTTCGCGTAGTGGTTGTATATATTGTACCACATCTACTGTCCTAATATCAATAGTATTCATAGGGGTCTAATATAATAAAAAGAAGCAGCCATTATATAAAGTTAAGAACAGATTTTTTTGGTAATAATATCGGGGAAAAATACTTTTTTTAAGATGACTAAATAAAAAAACAGGTATAAATACCTAGGTAACTAATGATTCTTTTTGGTCTAATTGGGATTTAATTTACGTAGTTTTAAGATATTAAAACATTTATATATGAAACATAATTACATACCCCTTATGGTTTTGATGTTTTTTTCTTTTGGGATCACCTCGATGATCGCACAAGAGAATACTGTTTCTGGTAGCGGAAATGCTTCAGGAACAAGTGGAACATCAAGTTTTTCTGTTGGACAAACCTTTTATACAACCATCCAGAATGCAAGTGGATCGTTATCCGAAGGAGTTCAACAGGCTTTTGAAATCGAAACGTTGAGCAATCCAGAGTTCGAATCAGTACAACTTAATGTTAGTACATATCCGAATCCTACCACGGACAGATTATTTCTTTCCATCGATGAGATTGATTTAGAAAATACAAGTTTCGAAATCCATGATATTCATGGGCGATTAATTATTAGTAAAGCTATTGATAGTAATACTAATGTAATAGAAATGAGTTCCTATGCTTCTGGAGCGTATATTTTAAAAGTGAAGAAGCTAAACTCCTCTTTAAAGACTTTCAAAATCATAAAAAAATAAACCGATGAATAAAATAATTACTTTTTTAATTTTTGCGTGTACAATAAGTATTACGGCACAAAATTCATATAGAATTAACTATCAAACTGTCATTAGAGATGCAGATAATATTGTTGTAGGGAATACAAATGTAGGAGTACAAATTAATATTCTGCAGACATCTGCTTCTGGTACTTCTGTTTATTCGGAGAATCAGAATGTTACGACCAATATTAATGGACTGGCCAATTTAGTGATTGGAAATGCTGCTGGTTTTGATTCTATTGATTGGTCTGCTGGACCCTATTTCATAAACGTAGAAATAGACCCAACAGGAGGAACGAGTTATACATTGTCGACAGTTAATCAATTGTTAAGTGTTCCCTATGCTTTGCATTCAGCTAGTGCAGATGTTGCAGCAACTGCAGATTATAATTCATTAACAAATCTACCGACAATAATAACTTCAGAGCAAGCTGCAAAGGTCGATTTTATCACTGTTACATCGGCTGTAAATTTAGATCAATTACAAACAGACGTAACAGCTAACAATGCCAAAGTTACATTTCCTGGATTTGGAACTGTTCCTGGTACCGCTTTAGAAGGAGATAATGTGATATGGACAAAATCTGTAACTGACGATATCTTTTATAATGCAGGGAATGTTGGTGTCGGTGTGGATGAATCGAGCAGTTTTAGTGGTTCAAAATTACATGTAGGAGGCCCAATTTTGTTTGATGGCACTCCGGCGGGAACTGTTCCTGGAAGTTTATATTATGACAATACAGGTAATGGAAGCTTTCATTATATAGACAATACCAATACAGATGTAACTATCAATACAGGAGCTGTTACATATACTGGTGGATTATGGAGTATTGAGAATGGAGATGCTACTATTAGTACTGATGTAATTATTCAGAATAGTTTAGGAGTGGGTGTAGATGCAACATCTGGTGTTGACTTTGGATTTAATACACTTCTTCTTACAGAAAATAATCTAAGAATATTATTTGATGATAGTGATGATATCTCTGGGACATTACCAGCTAATGATTGGCAAATAGAAATCAATGAATCTTCGAATGGAGGTACGAATCATTTTGCGATTGTAGATGTTACAGGAGCAACAACGCCTTTTAAAATTATGGCTGGAGCGGCTGAACATTCTTTGTTTGTCGCAGCTAATGGTAATGTTGGAATAGGAACAAATTTACCAACCAATAAATTAGAAATTGTAGGAGCAATTAAAGCAGATTCTTTTGTAGGAGATGGCTCTGGAATAACCGGAATAGCTTCAGGTACTGGTGGTATTACTAATGCAGGAGATACTACTATTGCGGCAGATAATGATGCAGATACTGTTGGAGAAATTGCTTTTCAAACCCAAAATACAACCAGAATGACAATTAGTAATACTGGATTTATTGGTATTGGAACAACAACTCCCTCGGTAGCTTTAGAAGTAGTTGGGGATGCCAAAGTAGATAATATGACACTTAATGGTAATGTTTCGGTTCAAGGGATTGCGATTACACCTAATGCAGAAATATCAGCTACAACTTTTCCTACAACTTATGATGTAACAGATAAGAGTTTTGTTACGTTTGATGGTCAAGCAGCTTCTTCAATTCAGGCATTTTCGGGCGGTATCACAGGGCAATCTGTAATAGTTGCCGTTTTGACTTCTGATGTAACATTCGAACATAATGCAGGAACTATCTCACAGAATTTTCAGTTGGCAGGAAATGCGAATATTTTATTGACGGCTAATAGTAGTGCCACATTTATCTATGATGGAACTAATTGGTATTGTGTAGGACTTAACAACTAATAAGAAGATGAAAAAGTTATTTATAAGCCTATGTTTGCTAATAATTACGACAAGTATATATGCACAGGCACCAGAAAAGTTAAGTTATCAAGCTATTATACGAGATGCCTCCGACGCATTGGTTATTAATGCTAGCATATCTGTACAAATTAGTATAGTGCAAGGCAGTGCAACTGGAACTACAGTATATAGTGAAGTTCATAATCCTATGACTAATTTTACAGGAGTTGTGAGTTTGTTAATAGGGGATGGAACAGTTGTTTCCGGATCATTAAATGGAATCGATTGGGGAAGTGACTCTTACTTTATTAGAACGGAAACCGACCCTGCTGGAGGAACTAATTATAACATAGTAGGTACGTCTCAATTATTAAGTACATCTTTTGGACTTACCAGTAAGAATACAGATAGAGCCTTGAGTATAGATTACAATAATTTAACTAATACACCTACGACAATAACCACAGAACAAAGCGATAAGGTAAATTTTTTAAGTATTACATCCGCTGTAGATTTAAATCAGATTTTAACAACAGTATCTGTTAATACGGCTAAAACTTCTTTTCCAGGATTTGGAACTACTACGGGAACAGCATTTGATATTATATGGTCAAAAATAGGAGATCATGTGTATTATGATACTGCAAAAGTTGGTATTGGTTTTACCGATGCTACTGCTTTTGGTAATGCTGTTTTGGGAGTTAACGATGGGATTACCTTAAGTAATATGAATGATGAAGTAGCACAAGCAACTCCTGGTTCTCTTTTTTATGAAGGAAGTGCTAAAGGATTTATGTTTTATTATGATAATACTGGAACATTAAAATCTTTAGGAACTGGTGACATTACTTTTAATACGAGAAATAATGTTTTTATTGAAGAATCTATTGTTAAAAACCGAGTAGCCATAGGCGATGATGTAATGACCGGAATGGATTTTGGAGAAAATGATATGATTTTATCAGATGATACTATTGGTATTTGGTTTAGAGATACGAGTGTTAGTGCAAGTTTTCCAACTAATGATTGGGTGATAAAAATCAATGATATATCTGATAATGGAGAGAATTATTTCGCTGTTTTAGATACGACTGCTAATAGAATCCCTTTTAGGGTTATGGCGGGAGCACCAGATAAATCTTTGGAAATAAATGCAAATGGAAACATTAATGTAGGGAATCTGATTCCTACTGAAAAAATCGAAGTAGACGGTAGTGTTGCAGCTACTTCTTTTGTTGGTAGTGGAGCAAACCTTACTAATCTTACTGGAACAGGTACAGCAACTACATCTAATATAGGAAGTACTACTATTGGAGCAGATAATGATGCAGATACGAATGGTAGTATTATTTTCGAAACAGAGCAAAATATCAGAATGAGAATTGAAAGTGATGGATCGGTAAATAATGGAATCGTAGATCCTTCAAATCTTTTGAGTATTAATGGAGATGCTAATTTTACCGATTTGACTGCGCAAACTCTCTCTGTAGGGGGAGCTGTACAAACTCCTGTATTTACAGAAACAAGTGTTGGTAATTTTACGGGGTATGATTTAACAAATAAATCTATTGTACTTATAAATAATGGTTCTAGTGTTACTGTTTTTGGATTTATTGGAGGAGTAACTGGGCAAAAGGTACATTTGATTAATATTCATCCTACTACTACCATAACGATATTTCCAAGTCAGGTTCTTTTACCCGCTTCTTTGGGTAATCCTGTCTTGAATCAAAACGAAAGTATAAGTCTTATATATAATGGATCTAATTGGGTCGTTACTGATTTTGTAGGTACTCCTTAGTTTTAAAATATTTTAGATAGAAATTAGAAAAGCCCTTTGTTTTTAATAAAGGGCTTTTTTTATTTATAGTTAAGAAAAGTTATTCTCTCTCATTTAAACTCCAGTCATATTCCAAGTAATTTATTTTTGATGACTTATCGATTTTTACTTTTGAATATCTATTGATATAACTTTTAATATCTCCATTATCAAAATCTTTAGCGTACCAATCAAATACTTTTGAAATGTTCACTTCATTATTGGTGATGATATTTTTAGAAGGATCATTAATATATTCAATAGTCCTTTCTTCTAAGGCTTTAGTAATGTTTCTATTTGTATAAGCTCTATTCCATAGTTTTGGAGAAGAAGTTGCAGCACAATTAAGTAAGAAGTGAATTCTAGGTTCATCCATTTTTCTTAAAATTGTGTGCTCAATATCATCGAGACTATATTTTATATTATTTATTTCAATTGATTTTTTCTTCCAGGGATTTTTAAGATCATTTATTGATTTAATGGGATAGTGATCTATTATCATTTTCATTACAATAGCATTATATAGATTTACCCAATACGCTAATTTCTCAGAGTTTTCTGAATTTTCTGAAGGATAGTTAGTGGATAAAGATGTAAAGTATTTGTCAAATAAAAATTTATCCCTAATAAACCCTTTATAATCTACTTTACCATCATTAGATACATTTAATAGTAGAAGTTGATCCCATACCATATGATCTATATGTTTTTTTTGTGCGTGTATACTAGATATAAAACTTGATAATGTTATTATTGCTAGTAATAAATATGTCTTTTTCATATTATGGCTATACCGTTAGAACTATTTTTTTAATAAAAATGGGGAAAATTACGTACAATTGTTAATTGTGGTTTTACCGTAAATATAATATTTTCATCGATAAAAAGCAAATAATGTCGATAAAACAACTTATAAACATTTTTTTTAGCAAATTATAGTATTTCTTAAAAGATTAAAATATGTCTCTAGTTTTTAGTGCCCAATTTTAGATAACTTATATTGTAAACGGCCTCCGTTAGTGTTTTAGTAATAGAAGATTAACTTACTAAAGAAATAGGAGAGGTTTTTATGTTGGATTAATTAAACTAAGAAAGTTTAACTATTTCTTCAGTTAGCACAACCGTAGCAAATTCATCTTTGAGATTAGCAATTTCAATATCGTGTACCATTTGAGCACTATATCTTTTACCACTAAAGCTAATTTTATCAAAAGCCGCTACAGCGTCTTCAATTAGAAAAGTATTAAACCCATAGTTAGAGGCCATTCGGGTACTGGTAGATACGCAATGTTCTGTGGTTAATCCTACAATAACTACGTTTTTAATATTTGCATCTTCTAATTGTGTTCTGAGATCTGTACCTATAAATGCACTGTTTACATCCTTTTCAATAACCGGTTCGTTTTGTTGTGGTACTATAAAATCTTGAAATTCATTACCAATTTTCCCTTTGGCCAATGGAGAATCTGGGTTAGAAGAACAATGTTTTACGTGATAGATTGGTAAACTTTCTAATCTCCATTTTTTTAATAAAGCCTCTATGTTTTTTTCAGCGTTAGGGTTATTACGTTCCGTGCCATAATATCCTGGATTGTTGATTCCTTTTTGTACATCAATAAGTAGTAATGCTGGATTATCTTTTTTTGTAAGTGCCATAGTTTTCTTTTTTAAGAGCTTAAAAAAAATGAAGCTTTTGATTTTCTAATTGAGCCTTTGGAAATTTTAATCTTTTAACAAGATAAAAGTGATCAGAGGCCCAATTAGATATCAATACTTTTTAACTGTATCTTTTATTCTTTCTTTCTGAAGTCGGTATTATAGATGATACCTAACTGCAATCGATCAAAGTTGATACCAGTAAAATGATTTTTTAAGTACCCAAACTGAATACTAAAGTTTGATTTTACATTATAACCAATTGCACCATATAAACGATTTTGTCCAAAAATAGGCTCTTGTAAATTAATGAAAACTTCATCATAAACATTTATGAACCATTTCTCGTTAAAAGGATAGGTTAGTTGTAATCTATACCTAGCTCGATGTTCAGTAAAATCATCAGCTTGTGTACTAATAAACCTTTGTTCTAATCGATATCGATGTTCGAACTTTACTTTTCCGACTTCATTTTTAAGAATAAATTGCTCAAAAATTCGATGTTCATTACTATTTTCTTCACCAGGAATATCTGCAAAAGTACCATCTGTATTGATATAACCATATCCAATAGTTGCGATTGCATTTTCCGTAAGATGATAATTTAAACCAGTTCGAAGTAATAATTGATTAAAAGTATTAGCTAATTCGTAGAAACGAAATTGAGCTTCAGAGTGAATGCTTAGTTTATCTGTTATTCGATTCGTTCCAAAATACATATACCAAGCGCCTAAGTCATCTTCTCCAGTTTCTTGAGCGCTAGTATAGGTAATACTCATTAGTATAGTAAGGAATACAATTGTTTTTCTCATAAATATATTTAGTAATGATATAATACTAGGATTCTGATTCTACAGTTTTAGTTTCAGATTTTCCGTCATTAATGATTTCTGATCCTGGTTCTTTTAGATATTTATCTAAGAATTTTAGGATTCTTCCGTATGCTTCGATCTGATTCTCTTTTTTCACAAAACCATGTCCTTCATCTTCAAACAATACATATTCTACAGGAACACCATTTTTCTTAACTCCAGCGACTATTTCATCCGATTCTACTTTTAGAACTCTAGGGTCCTTAGCTCCTTGTAACACAATTAAAGGTTTAGTCACTTTTTCTGTGTGAAATAATGGTGAGATTTGTCGTAACCTTACAGAATCAGCTGTATTCGGATCTCCCATCTCAGTATATAAAGCATCTTTAAAAGATTCCCACCATGGCGGAATACTTTTTAATGTTCTTAGCCAGTTGGTAACTCCGAATATATTAACTCCTACTTTAAAATCTTCAGGAGTATAGGTAAGAGCCGCCATAGTCATATAACCTCCATAAGAACCTCCAATAATTCCTATTTTATTGGCATCAATAATATCTTGTTGTGCCAACCAATCTTTTCCGGCTACACAATCTTTTAGATCTTTATCTCCGTGATTTTGATCATCCATTTTATAGAACGTTTTACCATAACCACTACTTCCTCTATTATTTACGGCAAGAATTGCATACCCGTGATTTACATAATATTGGATTTGTGAACTAAAACCTTGTCTAGATTGCCCTCCAGGACCACCATGTACCCATACCAATGCTGGAACTTTATTGTCCGCAGTAGCTTGTTTTGGCTTATAATATATCGCTGGAATTTCTAAACCATCAAAAGATTTAAAACGAACAACTTCTGATGCTACTAAATGGTCTTCGTTAATATCTTTGTTTAATACATCTGTTAATTGATAGTATTCTTTAGATGCCATATCGTAAGAGTACACGTTTCTAGGAGTACTTGAACCTGAAACATTTAAAAATGCCATGGACTCATCTCTAGAAAAACTTGCACTTGAAATTTCTTTATTTTCAAATGAAGGAAATGCCACATCTGTACCAGTAGCGACTTCTTTTACATCCATTACAGTTTTAGCATCCTCATTAGTAAACATTACTTGATATTTTCCATTTCTAGTGAAATAAAATGAATTAATATCCCAATTTTTTTCTGCTACTTTTTCTTTTGTACCATCTGCAAGATTATATTTCATTAAATAACTAAATTCTGCATTATCATCGGTGGTATAATAGAATGAAGTGTTGTCTGGAGAAAAATCTTGAGGTTGATTACCGCTAATATTCTCATTGACTTTAGTTTTTTCTTTGGTTTCTGTATTCATTAAATACAAATCAACATCGTTTGTGGTTACTGCCTTAGTAAGTGCAATGTACTTTCTATCTTCAGACATACCGCCAAAATCCATTCCATCGTTATTCTGATAGATCATTTTAGAAGTGAAATCGGCAATATTCATTTCATAATGATCCATGTATTTAGGATCTCTTTCATTACTTCCATAAAAGAAACTTTTTCCATCCTTTGACCAACCTCTAAATAGAGCTCTCACATTTTTTTCGGGAGTCAGTCGTGTAATACCAGAACTGTCTTTAAGAAAAATTTTATATATTTCATCTCCATTACCATCCATTCTAAATAGTATTCTATCATCTTCTGGGAAATAAGAAATACCAAAAACAGAAGAGCTATCAGATTTTGTAACCGGAATTAATTCTCCACCTTTAACCGATGTGGTATACATATTATAAATACCAGAGCGGTTACTGGTCATAAGAACTTTGGATTTATCGTTAGAAAAACCGTTGGAAAATGCATTTTCATTGTCCATAAATTGTTCAATTGAATATTCTTCAATTGCAATAGGAGGAGCAACAACTTCTTCTTTTTTTTCTTCTTTGCAGGAATGGAGTAGTAGTACTCCAATTCCTATAATAATGAGTTTTTTCATGATTAAGAATTTTTATTTGATTGTGAAAGTTTTTATCTCCTTAAACGGAGAAGTCTCTAATTTTTCTATAGCTTCCTGATAAGGTTTCCAATCTTCTATGAAGAAAGAATTTGTTTTATCTAAAGCTTCTTTTAATGCATCATTAGCATGTTTTATCAAAGTTTTTTCGGTAACTGTTAAGCCATTTTGTCTGCTTCCTGTATACCATCCTGCAGTACCTAAGCGTTGCATCACAGTTACTTCTGGATTACGAGTAATACCTTGTCTTTTATCTTCTTTGCCTAAATAAATAGCTATGGTAGAATCAATTTTTTTAATAATATCTTTAGAAGACTTAATTTGATCTTTAAACTTCTTTTTATCTAACTTCTTAAGTTCTTTTTGGTATTTAGAAGCTACTTCTTTACTTTCTACCAATTGCTTAACTGCATCAGCGACGGTTTGTCTCATAGATTCTAGGTTTTTGGAAGCATCGTATATTTCATTTATATTTTGTTGAGAAATCTGTAATCTTGGATCAGATTTAACTTCGATACTAGATTCTGATTTTTGATCACCATATTCCATTAGTAATTTATAAGTCCCTGGTTTAACTGTAACCCCTCCAGGTTCTCTCTTAGATTTCTGGATTTTTCTAGATGGTCGATCTACTCCTTTTTCATCCATAAACCATCGCATTTTATGAATTCCAGTAGAATCCGGAGTTTTTTGTTTAAGCGTTCTGATAAGTCGATCACCATCATATATTTTTAGATGTATAGAATCCCATTTAACCTTTTTTTCTTCATTCTCATCTATTTCCTCTTCATTGTTTTCTTTTTCATCTTTTTTATCTTTTTCTTTTTTAGACGCTTCTTTTTGTTCTACGGTTACAAAAAAGGAAATATGTGCGCCAAAATCACGATTCTCACCGTTATATAAGGCATCAGCACCGAAACGACTTCCTGTTGGTTGTTGATAGGCAGCTTGATATGCAGTTGGAGGATTAAATAATTGTAATTTCTGAGTAAGAATGTTTTTATTTTTGGCTAGAGCACGTAAGGGTCTAATATCATCTAGGACCCAAGCAGCTCTACCAAACGTTCCTATCACCAAATCATGTTCTCTAGGTTGTATTACTAAGTCTTTTACTGAAACTGTAGGGAAACCAGAGGTCCATTTTGTCCATTTGCGACCTGCATTTAAGGAAATGTATAATCCATCATCTGTTCCTAGAAAAAGTAAATTTTTCTCAATAGGATCTTCTACAATACTCAAAACATAACTTTGAACATCACCATTATCTACGATGCGCTCCCAAGTTTTACCATAGTCTACGGTTCTATACGCATACGGAGTGTAATTAAACCTTCTATAATCATTTGCTACTAAAAGAGCTTCTCCTTTTTTCTTATTGGAAGCTTTGATCTGAACTATCCAACTACCACTAGGTAGCCCTTTAATGTTTTTAGAAATATCAGTCCAATTTGCACCACCATTTTGAGTAATGTGAACACGTCCATCATCTGTTGCCGCCCATAGCATATTTTGTTCTAAAGGAGATGGTTCTATTACTAAAATAGTACAATGATTTTCTGCTCCAGTAGCATCCATTGTTAAACCACCGCTTTCTGCTTGTTTTAGTTTTTCTGGATCATTGGTGGATAGATCAGGAGAAATTACCTCCCAAGTTAACCCTTTGTCTTTACTTTTATGTACAAATTGACTTCCAAAATATAATGTGTTATTATCAAAAGGATCAATATTGATAGCAGCATTCCAATTAAAACGGAGCTTTACTTCAGGATCTGGATGTGTAGGTTTAACTGTATAATTATTACCGGTCATCCAGTCATAACGGCTAACAAAACCTTGTTGACTCATAGACCATCCATATCTGGAATCATCTTTATCAGGTACTACATCAAATCCATCTCCAAAAGATATTTCTTGCCAATAAGAATTTCTAATTCCTTGAGCTTTCCACACATATGCTGGACCTCTCCAACTACCATTATCCTGCATACCTCCATAAACATTATAAGGATACTCATTATCTACATTAATATGATAAAATTGCGCAACAGGTAGATTTCCTATAAATCTCCAGGTTTTTCCACCATCTCGTGTAATATTTAAACCTCCATCATTACCATCGATCATAAAATTACCATCCTGCGGATGTATCCACCAAGCATGATGATCTGGATGCACTCCATTATCAACACCATAAGCTGGCATTAACTGCTTGAAATTTTTTCCACCGTCTTCAGATACATTTACATAGGTAAATACAGAATATACTCTATTCTCATTCTGAGGATCTACATATATTTCTGAATAGTAGAAAGGGCGATTGCCAATGTCGTTTTTATCATTAATTTTTTTCCAATTAAAGCCACCATCTTCGGATTTATATAAGGCATTTTTCTTAGCCTCAATTAATGCATATACAATATTAGGCTTATTTCTAGCTATAGCAATTCCAATTCGTCCTAGATCACCTTTTGGTAATCCATCTTTATCAGTTCTTTCTTGCCAAGTTTTTCCTCCATCATGAGTAATATATAATCCAGAACCTTCACCTCCTGATTTAAAAAACCAAGGGTCACGTTTGTGTTCCCATAAAGCAGCAATTAATTTATTAGGATTGGTAGGATCCATTACTAGATCTGCAGCTCCTGTTTTATTATTTGCAGAAAGAACTTTGTTCCAAGTTTCTCCTCCATCAGTTGTTTTAAAAATTCCTCTTTCAGGATGTATTCCCCAAGGAGAACCAATAGCCGCAACATATACAATATTAGGATTGGTTGGATCTATTACTACTCTGTGGATATGACGAGTTTTTTCTAACCCCATCAATTTCCAGTTCTTACCACCATCTAAAGATTTATAAATTCCGTAACCTCCATTAAGACTATTTCTAGGATTACCTTCTCCTGTTCCTGCCCAAACTACAGAAGGGTTTGATTGTTGAATTGCAACTGCACCAATAGAAGCGGTAACTTCCTTGTCAAAAATAGGTTTCCATTTAATTCCACCAGATGTAGATTTCCACAACCCTCCAGAGGCTGTTCCTGCATACATAATATCCGGATTAGAGGTAACAACATCAATAGAGGTAACACGTCCGCTCATTCCACCCGGACCAATATTACGTGGATGTATTTTTTTTACATAATCCATAGAAAATTCTTGTGCAGAAATAGAGGATATTAGGGTAAGAGATAATAGAAATAGTAATCTTTTCATTTTATAGAGTGAGTTAATTATAATTGAATTTGTTCTTCTAGTATTGTTAAAAAATGTACCTCAGGATATTTTTTCTTTAAATCCTGTAATTCTTGTTTCTTTATTTTAGGTGAAATGTGTGTAGCGATAATCTGTTTGGCGTTAATATGATTTTTGATCAGTTGACTTGCATTATTATCTAATAACATCCAATAAGGAAGAATTGCAATGTCAATACCATCATTTACCAATTTTAATCGGTTAAATAAATTAATATCATTCATCCAATTGGTATCACCAACGTGTAGAACTTTTTTTGACTTAAAATCAATAATGTAACCTATATTTTCTACGGTTGTATGTCTTTTTCCTGCATGATTGATTTTTACACCTGTGATATCAAGTTTTTTGATTTTTATGGTCTGTTTTTTGTAATCTGAAGTAGCAATTGTAAATAATCGATTATTAAAAGGAATTATTTTTTCTGTTATTTGATTAGGCCCAAATAAAACAGCTTTTTTATTAAAATTTAAATAATCATTAGAAAGTAATGTACTAAAGTGATCTCCATGATGATGTGTAAATAGTATAACATTTGGTTGTAAATCTGTATGTATTTTATTAATCAAGGAGGTTGGAGGAAAAAGATAATCATCTCCATATTTAGAATGTAATCCATCGATTAATACGGAAGATTCTCCATTAGAAATATAAACACCCATATTCCCTGTATAGATGACCGATATTTTTTTTTGAGAAAAACCAGAAACACTAAAAATTATAAGAGTTAAAAGGAAAAATCTTTTTAACATTTTTGATTGATTATCTAATTAAAAAGCTAAAGTTAAGAAAATGAAAATGCGAAACTCTTAAAGGGGTGTTAAGTTAGAAAATACCTACATTTGAAGAGGTTAAATACTAATAATATGAAATTTATAGAACTTACTTTGCATAATCATACTATCGTGCATGGATTTGATGCAAGAAATCAAGAAATAATAGAAGAAGTTGAGGTAAAATCTCCGTCTAAAAAATTGGTTTCGGTAGATCGAATATTGTCTGTAAGCGAGAAGTATATTTTGATCAAATATGCATTTGATAGAATTATCTATTGGGAGTATTTAGAAGATTATGAAAATTTAAAAACAATGTTAGCCTAGCGATCTATATTTTAGGGGGTCATTATTTTCTTTTTCTTACTATTTCTGGCGGAAATTAATTTAAAATTCTTATCAACTTTTATGATAATAATATTTCCTGTATGAAGATTGACCATTTTCCATCTAAATCCATAAGAAGTTTCAAAAATGGCAGATCGAGCCATTTTTCTTAAATCAATTTCATCAATTTGTTCAATAATTTCTGTGGCTAATAAATCTAATCCACGTTTTTTTTCTTCATCTTCAGATAGTTTTCTATCAATCTGATTTTGAATTATCATTGAAGAATTTGATGTTATAAAAAGATTATTAGGGTATAATAAGCCGAAGGTAAATAATAATAAGAATAGTATATATTGTTTCATATGTTCTTGTTTTTAAAACTATATACTATACTTATTGTATTGTATATAGTTACTTAATTATAAAATGTGTAACCATATTTTGTTGTTATTTGTACTAAACTTAAACGTTCTTAAAACTAAGGGATTATAAAATTAGTTCATTAGATGTCTTTTGAATATATAATTTTGTTAAAAAAAGATCAATATTTCTTAAAGTTTGAGATTTTATCGGGTAATTAAGGGTTTATTTTGAGAAATTGTTAAAGAAAAGTCGTTTTAGAAACGAAATTATTTACTTTTTTGTTTTTCTAAGTCATGGATCATTCTTCCTAATTGCGCTAGAAATGGAATTCCGATTTTATCATATTCATAATTATCATCGTTATAGATTTCATTTTCGTTTACATGTATTGTAGCCGATAATATAAATTCTACATTGTTTTTTGTGTCTTTAAAATATGCGCAATCGGTAAGATAACCATAAGCATATCCTACTTTATTGTAGATTTCTATATGTTTAGGAATATCTTTTTTTGTATCACCAAACATAAAAAACTTAACATATCCATCGTAGTATTCTTTTTTATCGTAGCCAGCTTCATATGGAAGTGTCTTCATCGCTTTAATTATAAAATCACGATCCCTTTCTGAGATTTTAAAACGTTCTTTTGGAGTAAATGTATCAGGAAATTGAATACGTTTCATTAGCCCGTGTAATGATCTTAACGGAAGATAATTTTTCTGTGAAAAATCTTTTGGAGTTGAGATTAGTGAATCATTAAGAATATAACCTTTACCTTTTAGTACATCTTTTAATGCTAATTCGGCACTAGGTAAATTTTCTATACCTGATTGTTTATATAATGGAATACTATCTTGTATGTTTTTTTTAAAAATTAATGATTGAGATTTAGTATTAGAAGCATTATTAGTCGATAACCGATGAGATATTCTACTATTGATATTTTTAGAGTTTAGCTTTTGATTGATATAATCTTGTCCAAGAAATTCAAATAATCGATTGTAGGCTTGATTATCACTTACTGCAAAAATTTTAATGATTTCTTTATCTATAGAGGAGTATGCAGAATCTTGTTCTGTAATAAAATTAGTTTCTTTAGAAATAGGGATATCATTTTTTTGTAACGTGTTTAATTTTTCTAAAGCAAGTAAAGCAATTGGGAATTTAACTGAGCTTGCTGGATAAAAATAGGTGCTATCTGAAACATTAAATTCGTAATCCGTAAATGTTACTTGACCTTTTTTATTTCGGTTGATTTGACTATATAAAATCTGAACTTCGTATTTCTCTATATTCTTACTTACGTTTGCTATTTGTGGTGTATCCGAGTTTAAGATTTTCTCTAAAGGATCTTGCTGACTACAGGATATCATAAGTAGACTTATAAAACTAATTAAAACAATTGATTTCATATGAACCGATTATAAAATGACAATTTATTTTTTGTTATATAATTTTATACCAGCATCATAGTATTTATCACCTTCTACCCAGAAAGGTGTTTTAGGGTTATTAGCAATATTTCGGCACGCCAACACATAGGATTGGAAGAATTTTAAAAGATAATCATAATCCAAGGTGTCGGGATTGTCGGTTACCTGATGATAATATTTTGTTATTTCTTCGTCAAAAGCTGTAAACCCCATACTAAATGTTGGAGCAGGAATTCCTTTAGCAGCAAAATGTACATTATCTGATCTATCGAATAACCCTTGTTCAGGAGCTGGATCATCAATTGCTTTGAGTCCAAAAGGAGTTGCAGCCTTCTTTATATCATCCGACGCAGTAGTTCGTTCTAGACCAACAATTGTGGCTATACTAGTATCATTATATCCACCATTATCACTATTAAAACAGTATACCATTTTATTTAAAGGAATCAAGGGGTTTTCTACATACCATTTGCTACCTAGTAACCCTTTTTCTTCTCCGGTAAACAATATAAATAAAGCTGACCTTTTAGTTGGATACTTAGCAATATTTTCCGCTGCAGACAATACTGTAACAGTTCCAACTGCATTATCTCTTGCTCCGTTATAAATAGAGTCATTATCGACAGCTTTCCCTATACCCACATGGTCATAATGAGCAGAATAAATAATGTATTCATCTTTAAGTTTTGGATCCGTTCCTTCAACCATTCCAACAACATTTTGAGTAGTTATGTTACCTTTCTTGATACCTTGAATATTAATTGATCCATTCACCTCATTTTTGTCTGTAAAGAATTTACTAATTTCTTCTTTTTGGTCATTTACCCATAAATAAGTGAAATTATTAGATGTGTCTTCTTCAGAAACATACATTTTTTCTCCATTAAAACTATGATCTAATTGAGACCAAGTTCTATTATCTATATTATTAAGCTCAATAATGCCAATGGCACCTTTTTCTTTTGCAATTTTGATTTTCTCTTGTGTTTTAGAAAAGGCAAATCTTAGGTTACTATTTTCTTTTGTTCCAGAATATGAAACAACTATTTTACCCTTTACATCTACATTAGCATAGTCTTTTTCGAAACCATAATTAACAAATGCCAATGAACCAGAATAGGATGTATTCGTTTTATTTATTGTTACGATTTTTGAAGTACTAAAATTTTTTATTTTCAATTCTGCTTTATCAAATTGAGATACTGAATTAAGTACGACTTTCTGAAGATAACTTTTATCTTCTGTAACGGGTTTTACTCCATAAGAACGTAGCATATTAGCTAGATATTGAGCAGCTATTTTATTCTCAGCAGTTCCAGTTTGTCTACCTTTTAGTTCATCAGATGCCAAAAAATAAATGTGCCCTTCAATTTCACTTTTTGAAATTGTAGTTTTTACTTTTTCGATATCATTTTGGCTATAATTTATAATTGGAAAAAGAAAGAGTAACAATAGGAATGAATTCTTCATAAACTGAGTAAGATGACTTTTGATTATTATAAGAATATATTCTTAAAAATATACTTGATGTCTCAAAGATAAGAATTGTTTAGTGTTTATTGTTTTTAGATAAAAGTGTCTTTAAGCCAGAACAATTCCAAAACATTTGTTAATTATCTATTATTAGCATTGAGTTCAGTATATATCTTTTACAAAATATGCTAAATTTATATAATGAAAGAGAAAAAGGGATTTTTAAAAAAAGGGTTCGCTTTTAAAAACTATGAAGCACCTGAGCAATCTCCATTTGATAAGCTTTTTGATATTTTTCAGGAGATTATTACTCACACTTCTGGCGACCTAGATGAGGCTTTGGATTGGATGAGAGAATTGGATAAAGAATACAAACTTACCACAGAAGAATACACATTAGATGATTTTATTGAGGATTTAAAGAAAAAAGGATATATCCGAGAGGAAATCAAACCTGATGGAAAAGGCGGAATGTCTATTACAGCTAA
This sequence comes from Aquimarina sp. MMG015, assembly GCF_018100855.1. Lineage (NCBI taxonomy): Bacteria > Pseudomonadati > Bacteroidota > Flavobacteriia > Flavobacteriales > Flavobacteriaceae > Aquimarina > Aquimarina sp. MMG015. Next base: position 222,644 of record NZ_JAGJEB010000007.1, on the reverse strand, counting down.
GACAGAAAGAGCAATTCGTAAAAGAGCATTAGATCAAATTTTTGGTAATTTAAAGCGTAGTGGATCAGGAAACCATAGAACTAAATATACAGGAAGAGGAGACGAACACGCCGGAGAATATAGGAATTATCAATATGGTGATGGATTAGAAAGAATATCAATTACAGAAAGTTTAAAAAATGCTCAGATTAACCATGGTATCGGAGATTTACACCTTACTGAGGATGATCTTGTTGTAGAAGAAACACAGTATAAGGCGCAGATGAGTACTGTATTGATGATTGATATCAGTCATAGTATGATATTGTATGGCGAGGATAGAATTACTCCTGCTAAAAAGGTGGCAATGGCATTAGCAGAACTTATTACGACAAGATACCCGAAAGATACCTTAGATATTTTGGTGTTTGGAAATGATGCTTGGCCAATTGCAATTAAAGATTTACCATATTTACAAGTTGGACCTTATCATACGAATACTGTTGCGGGATTGCAGTTGGCTATGGATATGTTAAGAAGAAAGCGTAATACAAATAAGCAAATTTTTATGATTACCGATGGGAAGCCTAGTTGTTTAAGAATGCCAGATGGACAGTATTATAAAAACAGTAATGGGTTGGATCGCAATATTGTGAATAAGTGTTATATGATGGCACAGCAAGCTAGAAAGTTACATATACCTATTACTACGTTTATGATCGCACAGGATCCTTATTTAATGCAGTTTGTAAGAGAGTTTACCCATGCGAATCAAGGTAAAGCTTTTTATACTGGTTTAAAAGGGCTTGGTGAGATGATTTTTGAAGACTACGAAGCGAATAGAAAAAAAAGAATTAAAGGATAAAAAAGATAATAAATAAAGAATATTTCGGAAAAGAAAATATGGATTTTAAAAATATAAAAACATTTGGTGAGCTAAAAGCATCGGGATATCATAGTAGAAGTATAAAAGACGAGCTTAGAGAAAATTTGAGAATTAAAATAGGTAATAATGAGGATACTTTTACAGGAATTCATGGATATGAGAATACTGTTATTCCGGAGTTAGAACGAGCAATATTATCTAGGCACAATATTAATTTATTAGGTTTGCGAGGTCAAGCAAAAACTCGTCTAGCAAGACAAATGATTAATTTGTTAGACGAATGGATTCCAGTTGTTACTGGATCAGAGATTAATGATGATCCGTTTAACCCGATATCAAGATATGCAGTTACATTGATTGAAGAAAAAGGTGATGACACACCTGTTTCTTGGATGCATAGAAATGATCGGTTTGCCGAAAAATTGGCTACTCCTGATGTTACGGTAGCAGATATTATTGGTGATGTAGATCCAATCAAAGCTGCAAATCTAAAGCTAAGTTATGCAGATGATAGAGTTATTCATTTTGGGATGATCCCAAGAGCCAATCGTTGTATTTTTGTAATTAATGAATTACCTGATTTACAAGCTCGTATTCAGGTGGCATTATTTAATATTTTACAAGAAGGAGATATCCAAATTAGAGGATTTAAACTTCGATTGCCGTTAGATATGCAGTTTGTATTTACTGCAAATCCAGAAGATTATACTAATAGAGGTAGTATTGTAACTCCTCTAAAAGATAGGATTGGTTCTCAGATACTAACGCATTATCCAGAAAGTATAGAGATTGCTAAAACAATTACTCAGCAAGAAGCAAAGTTAGATTCTAGACAAAGTACACTGGTCTATGTGCCTGATTTAGCCAAGGATTTATTAGAACAAATTAGTTTTCAGGCTAGAGAAAGTGAATTCATCGATGCTAAAAGTGGTGTAAGTGCTAGAATGAGTATTACTGCATACGAAAATTTATTAAGTACTGCAGAGTATAGAGCTCTTAAATCTGGAGACGAATACACTTTTTTAAGACTTAGTGATTTTATGGGCGTAGTTCCGGCAATAACAGGTAAAGTAGAGTTAGTATATGAAGGTGAGCAAGAAGGAGCAGCATCTGTAGCTCATACTTTAATCTCTGATTCTATTAAAACATTATTCGCCGATTTTTTTCCAAAAATTGAGAAGTTAGAAAGAGAGAGTGAGAGAAGCCCATATCAAGAGTTGATTGACTGGTTTTTTGAACAAAGCGGTTTTGAGCTTTTGGATGAAATTTCTGAAGAAGACTATAAGAAAAAATTAGATGAAATTATTCCGTTAAACAATCTCATTAAAAAGTATCAAGATGATATAGATGAAAAAGACAGCTATTTTATGAAAGAATTCTTGTTATGGGGGTTAGTGGAACATAAAAAATTAAGCAAATATCGACTGTCTGAAGGTTTTAGGTTTAAGGATTTATACGGTAGTTATATAAATGACTTATAATCATAAAATTATTACCACCAAACAATGAAACACTTGGTAAAAGAATCTTCATTACTTTTTATCCAAAGTAATGGAGATTTTTTTTTGATCAGTTGTATTTGAAGCTCTTCTAGTATTGCCATATAAGAGTTCCAAACTCTATTATGTTTTGGGTGTGTGACCCAATCTTTCTTCTCTGGGATGAAATACTGTCGAGAGCCATACTTATCTGATGTAAAATCTTTTTCATGTATCCAAAATCCTTGTATACAACTATTATTTAGATCAGTAAGTTTCTTGTTTAGATAGGATAGAGGAACAAATAAATTTCCAAAAAAACACACTTTTTGTAGTACTCTGTTTGGATCAATATTTAGTTCTCGAAGTTTTAATACAGTTTCAGAATGATAGAGTAGCGGTAATTGTTTTTCTTTTAATTTGGTTACTTTTTCTAATAAACTATCTTTTTGATTAGGACCAATCCATCTTTCTAAGATAATAGAACTTTTTTTAGGGTTGTATAGATAGAATTTATAAACCAATTCAATGTGTAAAATGTTTTTTTTACGTAAATCTTCTATTATAAAATCTAATTCTCCAATAGTTATCTTGTTTTTGAATATCTGCAGACCTTTTAATATCAATTTATAATCATTAGTACTATGGATGTAATGTTCAAAAAAGTGTTCAATTCTTTTTCCTAATACTTCATTAGGTGCAATGTTAATAGAAAACTCTTCGAAAGAATTACTATTTGAGTTGCGTAAATCAAACTGAGAAAGTTCAAAAAGACTGTTATCTTTCCATAATAGGTTGCTGTTTATAAAACCAGCATACTGATGTTCAAAAGACATTATTTATACTATTGTTTATTTCTAAATATAGAAATGTACTTATCTAATATTGGTCTCAATATTTTTTGATCTACTGGTTTAGCAAGAAAGTCATCACACCCTGCTGAAAATGCTTTTTCTATATCTTCTTCGGTGGAATATGCTGTTTGAGCTACAACTGGAAGATCTGGGCGCATTTTTTTTATGCGCTTTGTCGCATCATAACCATCCATAATAGGCATTTTGATATCCATCAAAACTAAATTAATCTTTTCGTTTCCTTCACATATTTCTACAGCTTCTTTTCCGTTTTTCGCACGGTAAATAACAAATTCGAAATCAATCATCTTAGTTAAAACTGTTTTTAAAAATAAGAAGTTGATTTCCCCATCTTCAGCAATTAGTATGACATGTTTTTCTGGAATTATTTCTCCTTTTTTTTTAGTAGCTAGTTCTGCGTTATTCTGCATTGGGGTATATGGAATTTTTAGTAAGAAGGAACTTCCTTCGTTTTCTTTACTTATAAAGGAAATATTTCCTCCGATTAAGTCGGTATATTGTTTAGCAATCGCTAGGCCCAACCCAAGACCTCCAAAATTTTTAGAGATTTCTTTTTCTGATTGTGAGAAACTCTTAAAAATAATATCTTGATCTTTTGGTTTTATTCCTATTCCGGTATCTTTTATGGATATAGCAACATAATCTTGTACAAGATAAGAAAAGATTATTATTGAACCAGTATGGGTGAATTTAATACCATTATCAATTAAGCCACTCAATATTTTATATAGTTTTGGTTGATCTGTAATAATTGTGCTTTTTTCTTTTGGAATTTTGTGATCTAACTCAATACTTAAGTTCTTTTCATTAGCTTTAGATGAATATTCGGAGATTAATTCTAGAAGTAATTCTTCCAAATTCGTTGGTGTAAATCTAATTTTACTTTGTTTAGTCTCTAATACAGAAATTTCCAAAATATTGTCAACGGAGTGAATTAAATCTTTACCACTCTCAATAATAATTTTAGTATACTCTTGCCTTTCTTCCTCTGTTATTGTTCCAGATTTCAATAATTCTGAAAAGCCCATAATCCCATTCATAGGAGTTCTAATTTCATGCGAGATATTCTGAATAAAATTAGTTTTAATTCTATTACTCTCTTCGGCCTTATCCTTAGCAATTTGAAGTTCTTTGGTCCTTTGTTTGATTTTAAACTTTAAATAAAAATGTACTAAAATAATACTTGCCAGAGCGGCGAAGAATGTAATTGATGAAATGATCCAAAACTTTGGTTTTTTGTAAAATGGTTTTACAACATCAAAAAGCCAATTGTCGAGTATTTCTTGTTTTTCTTCATCAGTAATAGTACGTGTGGCTTTAGCGATTATTTCGTTTAATATTTTATTGTCTTTAGTAACAGCTATGCTGGGGATGTAACTGTAATCAATTTCTGTAATAACTTTTAACCCAGTAATACCTTCAGACTTTATTAAATAATTGACCAATGCCTTTCCGCCAATATATGCATCCGCTTCTCCTGATTGTAATTTAAGTAAACAGGTAATATCATCAGGATAATTCTTAATATTTAAATCGGGATAATTTTGCTTAAGATAGTCGTCTATAGAGTACCCTTTTGGGACTGTAATCCTTTTATCTAGAAAATCATTAAGCTTTAATGTGCTATCGACCTCTTCTTTAACCACTAAAACGAAAGGAGTTTCGAAAAATTTAGTGTAAAAATTTAGATATTTTTCTCGTCCAGCAGTTTCCTGCATTTCCAATACGATATCAATTTTTTTATTTTGAGCATCTTCGATTAAGTTTGACCAATTTGTATAATATTTTTTTCGAAAACGATAACCAATTTTGTTTTCAATAAGACCGAAGTGATCTACTAAAATACCATCGATACTATCTTTTTTATTTATAAATTGATAAGGAGGATAGTACGCATATACTGCAACGGAAATAGTATCTTGTTGTAACAGCCACTCTCTTTCATTTTTGTCGAGAATATCTTGATTAGAACAAGATGTTATTCCGATAATTAAACAGAAGAAAACAAAAATATTAGTTATCTTTTTTAGCATATATTATGGAGTGTTAGAAGTCTTATTTCTACTTTTAAATAATGGGAAATACTTATTTAACATCGGTCTTAATATTTTTTTATCTACAGGCTTAGAAACAAAATCATCACATCCAGCATCCAAAGCTTTTTGTACATCGTCTTCTATGGAATAAGCAGTTTGAGCGATGATAGGCAAATTGGGTCTCATTTTTTTGATATAGGCGGTAGCATCATATCCATTCATAATCGGCATTTTAATATCCATAAGAACTAAATCAATATTCTCATTTTCTTCACAAATGGTTACAGCTTCTTGACCATTTTTTGCTCTATAGATTGTAAAATCATAATCGTTCATTTTGGTAAGAATTGTTTTAAGGAATAAAAAGTTAGTTTCACCATCTTCAGCGATTAATATGATATTCTTTTCTTTCTTAATGGAGTTTTTATCATCCGTCCTCTTTGTATTTGAACTATTCTTTTTGACTTGATTATATGGAACTTTTAATAAAAACGTGGTTCCTTCATGCTCCTTACTTATTACTGTAATTTGACCACCAATAAAATCAGCATTTTTTTTAGCAATAGTAAGTCCTAACCCTAATCCAATATTTTTTTCGATTAGATTTATAGAGTTTTTTGTTGGATCTAGGCTATTAATTATTTTATTTTTCTTTTTTTCTTCAATCCCAATACCAGAATCTTTAATAGAAATAGATAAAAAATCATCTATTATGGAGTACATAATATCAATAGATCCATTATCGGTATATTTAATTGCATTATCCATAAAAACGTTCAGAATCTTGTTTAGTTTTGGACGATCCATTAAAACTAAATTTTCTGAATTTGTAAGTTCACTTTTAATATTAATTTTAATATTTTTTTCTTCTGCTTTTACTTGATATTGAGAAGTTAATGTACGAAATACATCTCGAAGATCGATTTCGATTAGCCTAAGAGTAAATCTTTTAGTTTGTAATTGAGAAATTTCTAAAATGTTATCGATAATTGATAGTAATTCTTTACTATTTCCAATAATCATTTGTGTATATTTTTGTCGCTCTTTTGCACTTAAATTGTTATCATTTAAAAATTCTGAAAGTCCTATAATTCCATTCATAGGAGTTCTTATTTCTTGTGGAATATTATAGATAAAATTTGTTTTTAGGCGATTGCTTTCTTCAGCAATATCTTTTGCAATTATTAATTCTTCGGTTTTCTGTTTAATTTTATATTTTAAATACGCATTGAAAGAAGCTCCTAAAATGAACAATAATAATGTAATTAAGAATACCATTATCCAGAAAGTAGGAGTTTGATAAAAAGGGGTAACATTACTATAGTACCAATTATTTAAGATTGATTCTTTTTCTTCTTTTGTTATATTGGATAGTACTTTAGAAAAAATGTTATGTAGTGTTGTGTTAGTTTTATTAACGGCAAAACCGGGTTCATAATCTAAGTTAGTGTCCGAAGTTATTTCGATATCATTTAATTTCTTTATCCTTATATAATAATTAACCAAAGCTTTAGGTCCTATGTAAGCATCATAGACTCCAGAGTTTAATTTAATTAAACAGGTTTGTTCATCTTTTTCAGTTACAATATTAAAATTTGGATAAGTACGCTTTAAAATTTCTGTAATGGCATAATCTTCAGGTAATACAATAGTTTTATCCGTTAAACTATTAATGTTAATTCCAAAATTAGCATCCCTTCTAGTTACAATTACATGAGGGGACTTAAATAATGGGGCATAAAAGTTTAAATATGATTTTCTTTCCTTAGTTTCTTGGATTTCTAATATACATTGAACGGTATTGTTTTTTACATCGTGTATTAATTTGGGCCAATGATCATAACGTTTTTTTTGAAATTTGTAATCAATTTTCTGCTCAATCAGTTTTAAATAATCGATGAAAATACCATCAATTTCATTTTGTTCATTTACAAACTGATATGGCGGGTAATATGGATATATGGCAACAGTAATACTATCATTTTTCTCTAACCATTCTTTTTCTAAGTCATTGATAACTGTCTCTTTCGAACATGATAATGTAGATAAAAATAAAAGGAAGATTGGGAAGAAATACAGTACTTTTTTTAGCATATGAATTTACAGTTTAAATACTTAACTTTTTTCTTTCCCTTTAATAAAGATAGTATTTTAATAGTAGTTTTAAAAGGATACTACTTTTAAAACTATAGTTGTAAAGGTGTAAAGTATTGCTTTTGAGTATTTAAGAGTCTTTAATAATTTGACTTCCATCAGGATACAAGGCAAAACGTCCTTTAGACCTATTATGTACATGATCATAGCTAGGCCAAGGCCATTTACCAAATTGAGTTTGTTGGTATTCTATAATGGCTTCTCTAATTTCTTGCTGACTATTCATTACGAAAGGACCTTGTTTAACAACAGGTTCGTTAATTGGTTTTCCTTGAAGAAGTAAGAAATGAGATTCTTTATCACCATTTTTTATTGTTAGTTCTTTATTGGCGATAGTAACAAGTTCATGATTTACTGGGATTTTATATCCATCACTTTCAATTTCATTTCCTTTAAAAAAGAAAATAGAACGATTTATTCCTTCTGATGCCTTCTTAAATGTGTATTGGGCATTCGGTGCCATTTTTATAGTAGCTATTAAAACTTCGTTTTCTGAATTGGATGCCCAAGAATTCTGAGCTGGATCTGCAGCATTTTGATTTTCTATTTTTCCAGAAATTAAGGTTATTTCTGTTGTCCTTTCATGTTCATCAGCGATATTTAATTTGGGTATTTCTTCACTCCAAAGCATTTTAAAATGTGGGGCTACCATTTTTTTACTTTTAGGAAGATTAAGCCAAATTTGGAATAGTAAAAAGGGGTTTTCCTCTTCGGAATTTAATAGAGGGAACATTTCAGAATGTTGCACACCTCTACCAGCAGTCATCCATTGCACATCGCCATTACCGAAACGTCCAGCTGCTCCTAAAGAATCGGAGTGGTCAACGAGTCCTTTTTGCACAATTGTTATAGTTTCAAATCCGCGATGTGGGTGCGCAGGAAAACCAGGTACTTTACTACCGTGATACATTCTCCAACCATCTTTGATAATAAAATCTTGCCCAATATTTCTTCCTTCTAGAGAAGCATTTGGACCTAATTCTTCATTTCCTTTAGGGTATTGATCTTCATGATAAGCACAGAATAAAAATGGATCTGGAGTTTCCCAGGTAAATCCTAATGGTTTTATTTTTTTGATTGCATCCATAAATAGTTGTTTTTCTGGACCTAAAAAAAATCAGATATATTATTATAAGTTAATCAAGTTACATGTTTTTAGGATCATAAACTTTATTTCCTTTAATAACCTTATAAATATCTTTAGTATTCTTAATATTTTGTATCGGGTTACTATTAAGAATAACTAAATCAGAAACTTTTCCAATTTTAATTGTACCAGAAACTTCATTTTTTTTAAGATAATGAGATCCGTGATATGCTGAGGTCTGTATTGCTTCTAAAGGGGTTAAACCGGCTGATACCATTGCTTCTAGTTCTTTATGTAATGAAATTCCAGAATATGTGTAGGAGTTAAAAGCACCACTATCCGAACCTGCCAAAAGTTTTACATCAGCATCTTGCAGGGATTTAGTTAAACCTTTAAAAAAGGTATTTAATTCTTTTCTTGATTTTTTAGATTCATCAGATGCCGTTAATGCACGTTTGATTCTACCTTCATAGGTTTTAATAATTCCTTTCCCTATAATTTTTAGATAAGGATCATTACTATGATCTACTTCATCCAGATAACTTAGGATGTCTCCGATGTGTAATGTCGGAACAACATAAGTGTTCGCTTTCTTTAGATCTTTAAATGTTTGTTGAGCAATTGAATCATTATAACTTATGATTAAATCATCCATAGCATCCCAAAAACTTAATTCTTTACGAATAATGGCCTGAGTGATTTCGGATTCTTGAGAAGAGCACCCTTTTAAGACATAATATAAATGTTCAATTGCTCCGATACCAGAATTTACAGCTTCATTAAGCTCTACTGTAAACGGCATGTGACCTGAAGATATGATGCCTCTAGCCGAGGCTTGTTTTAATATTTCTAAATAATTTTCCCTAGAAATTCTGCTGTCGTATATTTTTACAAAATCTGAAGGGATTTTTTCTAAAGAATCCAATGCTTTGGTAATATCTTCTGATGATTCTATAGGTAAAGAACCTGCCCAAGTGGCATTTGATCCATCTAGCTTAGGACCAGAAGTATAGATAGTTGGTCCAACCAATGTGTTATCACTTATTTCTTTTCTCCATTTTAAAATTTCTAATGTTAAGTCTCCACCTGCATCTCTTACAGTTGTTATTCCATTAGCAATAAATAGAGGAAGTAAATTCCTGTTTTCTTCTACCAAAGAATCTCCTCCTCTAAGGTGAATATGATTATCCCAAAATCCAGGTAGAAGGTATTTATTCGTTCCGTCTACTTTGTTTTTTGCTCTATAGGTGTCAACACTATCTAATAACGTTATTTTTATTATTTTTCCATTATTGATAAATACAGTTTTAGTTGTAATATTTCCATTTTCAATCTCTACCAGATTTATATTAGAAATTACAATATCGTAATGTTTTTTTTCCTTTTTAGAGCAACTTAAAGTGCTTAGAAGTGTAATTACACATAAGGCTATTTTATAGTTTTTGATAATTGATAGCATCATCTTTTGTGAATTTACTTTTAAATGAGAATGCATACGGAGTTTCTCCGTGCTCTTGTAAATAGTATAGTCTTTCTTTAGCTTCTTCTGGAGAAGGCTCGTGACCATTTTCTATGTACCAAAATGCCATATGCATTCTAGGCATTTTATGAAACCACTCTTTTTTCCTTTTTAATATTGCTACATGATCTGATTTATACGTAAAGCTAAATAGTGCGTCCATGCTTTCCCAAACGGACATATTGATGATCAAAAAAAGATTGTCAAAAACTGTTAATGCAGTCGCATTTCCTTCGTCACCCTTTAGCCTCCATACAAAACCATCACTTTGTTCGGCTAATTCATTGATGCGATCTAAATTATTTACAAAATCAGCCATAATAGGATCATTAATAGGGGCTAACATTTCAGCAATATTTACCTGTGCTAATTGCATATTTTTTGTTTTTGATTGTCTATTTTCTTTTTAATTATGACCTAGATGACACCCGCAACCTGGTTTCATAAAACTCTGAGCCGTTTCGTGCCAAGGAAAAGCTTTGTTAGATTTAGAATTTTCCCACCAAAATTTCGTTCTTTCTTTTGTTGTATTTCCAATTTCATTCATGGTTTCTGTGTCATATAATCTTCCATTAACCATAGTATATTTTACTGTTTCTGTATTTCGAATATTTTCTAAAGGGTTTTTATCTAGAACGATTAAATCCGCTAGTTTTCCTTCTTTAAGCGATCCTATATCATTACCTGCACCGATATAATTAGCACCATTTATGGTTGCAGCTTGCAATGCTTGCATATTGGTCATACCACCTTGTTGAAGCATCCATAGTTCCCAATGAGCTCCAAGACCTTGTAATTGACCGTGAGCTCCTAAATTAACTTTGACACCTTCATTGGTCAATTTTGTCGCAGTTTTAGAAACCAAAATATGTCCATTTTCATATTCTTCATCGGGAACCATTGTTCTATGACGAGATCTAGCATCTACGATAGATCTTGGTGTGTATTTTAATAATTTTTCATTTTCCCAAATATTACCTTTTTGGTAGAAGAAATATTCTCCATTCATTCCTCCGTAGTTTACAATTAATGTGGGTGTATATCCAGTTTTACTAGTTTTCCATAATTCATATACATCCTTATAAACTGGCGCTACTGGTATATTATGCTCTACACCTGTATGTCCATCCATGATCATACTCATATTGTGGTAAAAAGTAGAACCTCCTTCGGGAACGACATTAATTTCTAATTCACGAGCGGCTTGCATAACCTGCTGCCTCTGATCCCTTCTAGGTTGATTATAACTTTTTACGGATTTAGCTCCAAAAGCTTTTGTTCGACGAATGGAAGATCTGGCATCTTCGAGATTATTTACAACTGCTTTAAAATCCCCGTCCGCACCATATAATATAAAACCAGTAGAGTAGAGTCTAGGTCCCACCATTTTTCCACTTTTTAGTAGTTCCGAAATACTGAAAACAGTTTCCGTATTTGCAGAAGGGTCATGAGCAGTTGTTACCCCAAAAGCTAAATTAGCATATAGTTGCCAATGCTTCTGCGTTGTTAATCCATACCTAAATGCTCCAACGTGTGCGTGTGCATCTACGATACCAGGCATAATTGTTTTTCCTCTAACGTCGAATACTTTTGCATTTTGTGGAATGCTAATATTACTTGTTTTTCCAATCTTTTCTATCGTATTTCCATTTATGATAATAGTTCCTTCCTCAATTACATTGTCACCTTCCATAGTGATGATATGTGCATTAGTGAAGGCAATTTTTCCGGTTGGAGCATCTGTTTTTGTAATTAAACCAATAGGAGTCCCATTGCTGGTTATTTCTCCTACTTTTTTTGGAGAGTTTGGTAAGAAGATAAACCTATCTTTAATATTATTTGAAAAATATTCATCTCCTAGTGTCCAGAATATTTGTTTACTGTCTTTAGACCAATGTAAGTTGATACCAGCGTCTTTAGAAATTTGTGACACGGGTACTAAGGTTGATTTATTGTCTAAGTCAATTGTTTTTCCATTAATAATTAGAGGAGCTATATAGGCTTTATGCAAATGTGTAAATGCGATCCATTTATTATCAGGACTCGGAACTAATCGGTTGGCGTATTTTGATTTTATATGCGATTTTTTATCTTGTCCATTAAGATCTACTGATTTCAATTCTTTCGTTAGACTTCCAAAGTAAGTTCCTCCTGTTTGATAGAAAATACGTTTTCCATCTTTCGTAAAAGTTGGATATTCTCCTTCTCTTAAAACCAATTTCGAATTACTTCCGGAAGAAGACATGGTATAAATACCAGTTTTTTTACTAAAACTTCTTCCTTGGTCATTATTTCCTCCTTCTTTTCGATATGTAATTAAACTACCAGAAGGGTTATATGAAGGAGTTCTGTAGATACCTTTTCCGGATGTTAGTTTTATAGGAGTTCCTCCAGTAATTGGAATTTTACAAATAGCACCTAATGTTTCATCATTCCAGGTTACAAATACTATGTTTCTACCATCAGGAGAAAAACTTGGCTCGAACTCAAAATCAGTATTCTGCGTTGTTAATCGCTGTGGTTTTCCTTTAGGTAATTTTTTACTCCATAGATGCCCCAAAGCACTAAATATTAATGTTTTTTTATCAGGAGAGGTAACAGCATGACGAATAACTTTAGCGGTAAATTCTTTTGGAGATACTGGGGAATTAAAATGTACAGTTTCAGCTATTTTTAGAGTAGCATCTACAGTAAAAGGGATATTAGTTACATTAGAGTTCTCCATATTTATTTTATGAATTTTTCCTGCTGACCAAAATATAATCTCTTGGTTATTTGGCATCCAACTAAAATTGGGGTAAACCCCAAAAATTGCCCAAGCTTCTTGTTGATCTTTATTTAATTGATCATAAATGGGCCATTCTTCACCAGTTTCTAAATCATGGATATATAATACTGTCTTAGTTCGTACTCGTTTTACAAATGCTAGTTTTTTTCCATCTCTTGAAATTTGTGGTCTTGCAGCTCCTCCAGGACCACCAGTTATTCTTGTGGTTTTTCCAGTTTCAAAATCGTATCGTTTGATTACATAAATCTGTTTATTTGGATCCTTGTTGTATTGAAAAAAACCGCCAGGATAAACGTCTTCACTATAGTACATATATTTTCCATCAGATGAAATACTAGGTTCGTTTACGTCTTGTTGATCATTCTTTCTTTTCGTTAGTTGTACTCCAGATCCTCCCGTAATATGATATTGCCACATTTCTCCAGCTCCTAAAGACCGTTGTGATGTAAAGTGTTTTCTAGCAACGATATAATTACCATCTGGCATCCAATAGGCATTATTTAGTAATCGGAATTTTTCTTTAGTTATTTGCTTGGGATTGCTTCCATCCAAATTCATTGTCCAAATATTATCTCCACCACCTGCATCACTAGTAAAAGATATTTTTGATCCATCTGGACTAAAACGAGGCTGTACTTCAAAAGGAATTCCTGTACGTAAGGTTTTGGCTTTTCCTCCCGTTATAGGAATGCTATAAATATCTCCCATAAGGTCAAAAACAATAGTTTTTCCGTCGGGACTTACATCTAGATTCATCCAGGTACCCTCATCAGTCGTAAAACTATGATCTTTATAATTAAACTGACCATTAGGATTAGAAACATCCCATTTATCTTCTTTTTTGTCTTTTTGTGCTTGGGTATTAAATATTAGAAACAGCCCTAAGAATAGGGTAGTTATGATGTGTTTGTGCATGGTATTTGATTTATCTGAATCGAAAATAATGAATTAGACAACAAAATGTCTTAAAGTGTTGTTAATGGAATGTAGGGAATCATGGGATCAAAAGTGGTATTTCTTAGTATTTGGTTTATCTACCACCATCTCTAGTTTTGATATTAGCTTTACAAAATTTGATAATTTCCAAAATCCTTTTATCTCTAGTTTCTTGACGTTTGGCTTGATTTAGCCAGTAAAGGTAACTTTTTCGATAACTTCGGGCAAAGTTAGAATAGTTGGTGTATGCTATTTTATTAGTATTAAATGCTTTTTGTAAATCCTCTGGGATGACTCCATTTTCTACATTATCTAATGCTGTCCAAGATCCATTTTCTTTTGCAATACTAATAGATTTTAGACCACTATCCTGCATTAAATTGTTTTTGATCAATTCCATGATATATGTTTTGTTTACTTTACTCCAAACACTTTTAGGTTTTCTAGGACAGAAATACTGTCTTCTTTTTTCATTATCGAGTTTTTTTACCGTAGAATCAATCCATCCATAGCAGAGTGCTACTTTTACAGCTTCTTCCCAACGCATACTTGGTTGTTTGCTTTCTACTTTATAAAAAATCAAATATATTCCTTCAGAACTTGTATGATTTTCATGAAGCCAACGACGCCATTCTTGATCATTTTTAAAGTATAGTTCTGGTTTGGTAATCATGAGATTGGTAGGGTTTTAATTTTAAACGGAAAGTTACTAATTTTAGTGAAATAAAAGACCCATTATACATTAACATAAATGTACAATGGGTTTCACTATTTTGTGTAATATGTTCGTCTAATAGAATCTAGTGTAGGCTCTAAAAGACCCACTACTAGTTGGTCGTGTTCTTTTTACTTGTCTCTCAGTATTTGTAGAAGTATAGTAATAGTAATACCAGTATCCATTCGGTAAGTCTACCTGATATTTTAATACCCATTTCCAATCGCTAAAAGGCCAAGAAGCTGTGTTTTCCCAAGCATAAAATTGTAATCTGGTTAATCCACAAACTACGTTAGTACGCGTATACGTATCATCTAATTCTTTCCAATCACCACCATAATAAGAATTACGTGTTAATGAAGTCCATAATCCATTATCGCAGAAGCGTATATCTGTTGGTGTTGATACAACAGGAACTCCACCGCAATAAATATTTCTAAAATCAGTAGCTCCTATATCATAGCAAGCTTTTTGGTCTATAGCTTCTGCGTAATTTGGATCTTTGATCTCTAATAAAGCACCATTTTTTTTAATATTTCTACCAGATTGTTCTAATTCTAAACCTTTCGCTGTTTTTGCTACGCGTTCTGGTACGGACACAGAATTAGATGTCAATGCAATAAAAAGATTAAAAGGAGATTGTTCTATGCTATGCAGACTTTCTTCAGCATTTTTAGAAGCATTTCCGTATAATGTCTCTGCTACAATCATTTCATCTTCATCACCTAATGCAATAAAATGATATTCGTGCCCATCTTTTTGAATTTTTGCTACCTCATAAGAAGTTTCACTTAATTCATCTAAGTATGCAGCATTTTTGGTAGGAGTTTCCTGTAACTCCTGTAATTGTTCATCTTGTAACTCATCTTCTTTGTTTTCACAAGCTACAAACACAATACCAAAGGTACATGCAATGGCAAGTGTTTTAAAAATTGATTTTTTCATAATTATTGGTTTTAAGAGTATTTAATTAATGAAAGGCTTCCGGAATTGTCTTTCTGAAAACAAAATTAGTATGTAAGTGGTTGTTTTAAAATGAGTAAATAGCTATTTATGAGTAGTTGTTACCCCGATATTTTTAGGGTTATTTTCCCTTGTTGGCCGGTGGTTTATAGTTAGATTTCCATTAATATTAATTAATATGCCTAATTATTAAGGTTATATGGATTTCTATAGTTCTATCTTTTTTTTCAATTTGTAATAATGATAAAGTAGGTAGTAGAAATTGATATTCATATAATTTCTTTGTAGTGACCTGCTTTTTTATAGTTTTGCACCTTTAAAAATATGATAATATGATTTCTGTTGATGGAATTGCTGTAGAGTTTAGTGGTGAGACATTATTTAGTAATGTTTCTTTTGTGATTAATGAAAATGATAAGATTGCCCTAATGGGTAAAAATGGAGCAGGTAAATCTACTATGATGAAGATTATTGCAGGTGTACAGAAAGCTACCAGAGGAAATGTACGTTGTCCCAAAGAAGCTGTGATAGCTTATTTACCACAGCATTTGTTAACAGATGATGATTGTACAGTGTTTGAAGAAGCGTCTAAAGCGTTTGGTCAAATTCATGATATGCAGCATCAAATGGATCAATTGAACAAAGAATTAGAAACTCGTACAGATTATGATTCGGATGAATATATGGGAATCATCCAAAAAGTTACAGATCTTGGAGAAAAATTTTATGCAATAGAAGAGGTAAATTATGATGCAGAAGTAGAAAAGGCATTACAAGGACTAGGTTTTAGGAGAGAAGATTTTACAAGGCCAACTAGTGAATTTAGCGGCGGATGGAGAATGCGAATTGAGCTTGCTAAAATATTATTGCAAAAACCAGATCTTATATTATTAGATGAACCTACGAATCACGTGGATATAGAATCTGTGATATGGTTAGAAGATTTCTTACTCAATAAGGCGAAGGCAGTTATTGTGATTTCTCATGATAAGGCATTTATAGATAATATAACCAATAGAACAATAGAGGTTACTATGGGAAGAATCTATGATTATAAGGCTAATTATACGCATTATCTTCAGTTAAGAGAAGAAAGACGTTCTCACCAATTAAAGGCATATCAGGAACAACAAAAATTTATAGCTGATACAAAACAATTTATAGAAAGGTTTAAAGGAACGTATTCTAAAACAAATCAGGTAAATTCTAGAGAACGTATGCTGGAGAAACTTGATATTATAGAAATAGATGAAATAGACACTTCTTCATTGAAACTAAGATTTCCACCATCTGCACGTTCTGGAGACTATCCTGTTATAGCTAAAGAACTATCCAAGAAATATGATGATCATGTAGTTTTTAAAGATGCCAGTATGTCTATTGCGAGAGGAGAAAAAGTTTCTTTCGTAGGTAGAAATGGTGAAGGAAAATCTACTATGATCAAAGCAATTATGGGAGAAATTGATTTTGAAGGTCAATGTGATCTAGGACATAATGCTAAAGTTGGATATTTTGCTCAAAACCAGGCATCATTATTGGATCCAAATCTTACTGTTTTTCAGACTGTCGATGAAGTTGCAAAAGGAGATGTAAGAACACAAATTAAGAATATATTAGGTCAGTTTATGTTTAGTGGCGATCATATTGATAAAAAGGTGGGTGTACTCTCTGGAGGAGAAAGAACTAGATTGGCAATGGTTAAGTTACTTTTAGAACCTGTAAATGTTCTTATTTTAGATGAGCCAACGAATCATTTAGATATACGATCCAAAGATGTTCTTAAGGAAGCACTGTTAAATTTTGATGGGACATTGATATTGGTGTCGCATGATCGAGATTTTTTAAGAGGATTATCTAATAAGGTGTTTGAGTTTAAAAATAAAAGAGTAATTGAGCATTTCGAAACTATTGATGCTTTCTTAGAAAGAAATAGAATGGAGAGTTTAAAAGAAATAGATTTAAAAGCATAACTTCTTAGAATCAATATAAAATGATATTTTTTTATTTGGTTTCGCTACTTAATAAAATGGTCTCTTTTTCTACAAAATCTCTAAAATTATTAACTGAGGGGTGCGTTAAAAAAGGAACGTGAAAAAAGGAAGGTGTATCATTACGCCATACCATAGCATACGAAATACTGCTACTGCGAATTGCTTTATAAAGACTTTCTGTCCACCAAGTATCTTGAGTTATATTAGTTAATCCGGTTTCCGTAAGTGCAAAAAGACGATTTTTGTCAGTTGCGATACTTTCTACTATTTGCAAATTATTTAGTGAGTTTTGTAAAAATCTCCCATTCATAAAGTCATATACGTCAACACCAAACATATCTACATAGGCATCACCAGGATAGTTTCTCATATACTCTGAAGGGTCTGAGACCCAATTGGGAGAATATATATAAATCAAATTATGAACGTTTAAGTCTTCTGACAGAATGGTAATTGTATCTCTAAATAGTTGAATATACTCTTGTGTAGTTCTAAAGCCTTCGCCCCAATAAAAGAAATCACCATTCATTTCATGCCAAGGTCTAAATAATACCGGTATTGGTTTTCCTTCTGAATCTTTTAAATTTTTAAAAAGAGCAGCTACTTTTCCTAAAGACTCTAAAAAAAGGTCTCTAAATTCTCCACCTTCTAGCATGTCTTGGACTACAGTATCTCTTCGATCAAAACCTTGGATATGGCTTGGATTTACTGCGTGCCAACTCATTGTGATAATACTTCCATTTTCATGCGCCTCTACTACCGCATTAGTAAATTTTTCTATAAAATTGTCAATCACTAAGGTGTTTTGAAGCGATATAAGTTCTAAGTCAAAACCAGCAATCGCTGGATGATCATTAGCAACTTCAAAAAAATCATTATCAAGTTTATCAGGCATGGGAAAATTGTTGCCTGTTCCGAAAGCTTCTTGCCTTCCAAAAGCAATTCCTTTTTGTGTAGAAGAAATTAATCTAGTATATAAATCCTTTGCTTCTTGACATAAATCAGCGTCAGCGAAAATACCATTGTGCGCAATTACTGGAGGATTTCTTTCGGCATTTGGGTCATATAGAATTTGGTCATCAGTAGAACAGCTAAAAAAAACTAGAATGTTCAAAAAAAGTATCCCAAAGCCTTTATTCATATTTTTTCTCAATCAGTCGTGTAAAAAGTGATGTCATTACAGATGAAGTTGTTGAAAGTGAAATGAATAGAAGAGTTAGTGGTTGTTTATTTTAATTCTATTATATCAATTACTAGTTCGAATTTTTCTTCTTTTTTGTTGCCAATCAGAAAAGCAACTTCTTGCATTTGTTCAGTTTGATAATTAGGAAGATCTAATTTTCTTCCTCTAAATGCCGGATACATTTCGGATAATGAGATTTCAATAGTTTGCCATTCACCGGTAGTCTCAAAAATTGCTATGTAAGAATATCGATCATTAGAATTAGTTTTAGCTCTAAACTGATATGTAGTTGGATCTCCTTTTAGTCTGATTATGGCCTTAGTATATCCTTGTACTTTTAAAGTTTCAAAACGATACCGAACCAATGAAAATCCACCATTGTTTTCTAAAGAAACAGTACCAGAAAAAACAGCATTTCCATCAGGATTAATTTCTAGAGTACTATTAGATACACCACCCATAATGACATCATTTACTATGGTCCAATTTGATAAATCGCTATTTTTATTAAAATCAAAAATAAGTAAGGAAGATGTCATTAAAAGAGTAAATATATATGATGTTATATGACTGATCATTTTTGCTTTAAAACGTTTGTATTACTCAGAAAGTTGTTCTATTCGTTTTAAAATTTCCTCGGCTTCAGCTTGTTTGTTATCACTTGCCTTACGATTCGTGTGGGAAAGCTTATAGGATTCTTCCATTAACAAGCGGTACTTTTTTTGAAGTTGTTCTTTCTCTGATTTTTTCTTAAATAATGTAAACATAGCTAACCTTTTCTTATAAAGGTAATGCATAAGGCTTTAAACATATGAGAAAGTTATCTTAAATAACATGGATATGGGATTTAAATTATCGAAATAGAATTACGATTCCTCCGATAGCTGTCATGATCAAAATAAACTTTCGATACTGATGATCTTTAAAAAGTTTCACCACTTTTAGCCCAATTATAAACCCTAGTATAACTCCTGGGATTAAATATAAATCAGTAAATATTGATTGGTAGGTAATCGTTTTCCAACTAAAAATATGAAAAGGTAACTTGATTAAATTGATTATAAAGAATAACCACGCAGCGGTTCCGATAAATTCATTTTTTGGAATGCGCATGGCAAGAAAAAATATGTTCGCAAATGCACCTGCCAAATTCCCAATCATTGTAGTAAATCCAGCTAAGAAACCAGTTGATCCAGCGAACCAAATAGCGGTTGGGATATTTTTCTTTTCATAACGTTCCCAAAGAAACATAATAATAACACTTATGATTATGATAATTGCCATTCCTTTTTTAAAAACATCTTCGCTAAGATCTTTTCCAACAAACACAGCAACCAATACGCCAGCGATCATCCAAGGAAGAAATTTGATAAGGTATTTCCATTGAGCGTGTCTATTATAATATATAACAGCGAGTATATCCGCAAAAATTAAAAGAGGTAACACAATACCGGTTGAAGCTTTAGCTCCGTGAACTAATACCATTAATGTAACAATAAGAACTCCCATTCCTTTTAATCCAGATTTAGACATCCCGAGTATAATGGCAGCTATAAATGATATAATATATGTGGTCATTTATTAAGAATTGACTTTTAGGTGTTAATTTATGGCTTTAGATAAGGTTGTAATAAGTTTATAGCCTTTTGATCTTGCTTTTCGGTTGCTACTGACAATGCAGTATCTCCACTAAACCCTTCTTTAGCATGTACATCTGCGTTATTTTTTAATAAAAACCTAGCAATGTCAAGATTTCCAAACCTAAGACTTTCGATAAGTGGTGTTGTCATAGCTTCCGGATGTTGGTAATTAATATCAACTCCTATTTTGACGTAGTATTTCACCAATTCTAGATCACCTGTTTGAGATGCTAATAGCATATCTTTCCAATTACCTCCTGACATAGTTTTTAGGTATTCATTAATAAATTAATAATTTTTTCAATAGGGTGTAATTCAGAAATATCTGTGGTAATTGATTCTAGAACACTACTACCAACGATAGTGAAATTTTCTTGTAATGCTTTTATGCAAGTTTCAGATTCTGAAATGGTAACACCATCAGCTACCTGATAATATGTTTTACTATAATCATTGGGTTCTAGACAATCAAAATCAAAGTGTATATATAGTTTTGTAATATTTTTTGATTGTAAAGTTTCGATCAAATTTGTAATATTTATATTTTTTGGGGCATAAATTTCTCCCTTATCAATTCTACTTTGTTCTGTATCATCAATATCTCTTAAGCCGACATAATGTATTTGCGACGCTTTAATTGTAGAGAACAATAAAGGGTTCATATGATCAGATCCTTCTCCTAATAATGTTCTTAATGGCATACCATGAAAGTTACAGCTAGGGGAGTCACAAGGTTTATTTATATCGGCATGTGCATCAAACCAAATTACACCTAGATTAGGATATTTTTGATTAAGGTAAGAGACAGGAACAATTTCTAATCCACAATCCCCACCAATGGTTTTGATTGTGTTTGGTTGTGTTTGGTCAATTTGTGTTTTTAGATAAGTCAATTGATCTGTGATTGCATCATAATTATTAATATGATGTTTTCTTTCTCCATTTTTTCCAGCTGCTATTTTTGATAATGGGATATGAACAAATTCTGGATCATTAAGATACTCTAAGATGGCTTTGGCTCCATCTTCTATATTTTTACCGGTTCCAGATCCTTGCCATTGAGGAAAATAAATTTTCATTATATAGATTTGGTATTTATATAAAAATTAGGATCGATTACAATTTCATTTGTTTTTACTTTTAGCGTTTGCCACTTTGTATTTGGCTGTACCCATTGATCTTTTCCGTTTATTTTTAAACGCACGGGCATATCAAAATCTTCAACAATATCAATATATCTGTATTTTAATCCATTATCGTCAAAACTATATTCTAAAGTAGGTATTCTTGTATCTCTTAAATATTGATTAAAAAAAGCTGTTAGGTCAATGTTGGTTTTTTTACTTAGATAATCTTCAATTTGTTTCGTAGTAACGGTTTGATGGTAAAAATCTTTATTTAATCCTCTTAAAATAGATCTCCATTTTTCATCATCTTCTATTAGTTGACGTAAGGTGTGCAACATATTAGCTCCTTTATAATACATATCACTAGATCCTTCGTTATTTACGTGATATCTTCCAATAATTGGCTTATCATTTCTAATTCCTTGACGTGTACCTATTACATATTCGGAAGAAGCTTGTTTACCATAGTGATAATCCAAAAATAGGTTTTCTGAATACGCAGTAAAACTTTCATGAATCCACATATCGGCGATATCTTTATAGGTAATATTATTAGCAAACCATTCATGACCGGATTCGTGTATAATAATGAAATCAAATTTTAATCCCCAACCAGTACCAGATAAATCATTGCCTAAGTAGCCATTTACGTACTTATTTCCGTAGGTTACAGAACTCTGATGTTCCATACCTAAATATGGAGCTTCTACTAATTTAAAACTATCTTCATAAAAAGGGTATGGTCCAAACCAATGCTCAAAAGATTTCATCATTTTTGGAGCATCTTTAAATTGTTTTTTAGCATCTTCAAGATTATCCCTTAATACGTAGTAATCCATGTCAAGATTGCCTTTTTCTCCATCATATTGTTCTCCAAAATGTACGTAATCACCAATATTGATATTTACACCGTAATTATTGATAGGGTTTTGCACAAACCAATGAAATGTTTTAGTATTGAGCGTGCGCTCTTCTACTTTACGAAGTCTTCCATTACCCACATTCATTAACCCTTTTGGAACGGTAACACTTACTAACATACTATCTACTTCATCATACATATGATCTTTATTAGGCCACCAGACACTCGCTCCTAATCCTTGACAAGAGGAAGCAACAAAGTGTTTTCCGTTACTGTCTTTTTTCCACGAAATTCCTCCATCCCAAGGTGCACGAACGGCTTCCTTTGGATTACCACTGTAATAAACATCTATCGAATTGACGCTTCCTTTTATTTGTTTTTTGGAAAGTGTAACGAAATGGGCATTCTCTTCAGAGGTTACTTTTAGTTCTTTTCCATCTTGTATTACTTTTTCTATAACTAATGGTGGTTGAAGATCCACTTGTAGTACATTATGGTTTTCTAATACTTTATAATGAATTGTATTTTTTCCTTTTATTAATTTTTTATCAGGATTCACTGATATGTCCAAATGATAATAGGTGAGGTCCCACCAAGCGCGTTCTGGAGTAATAGAACCTCTTAAAGAATCTTGTCTTGTAAATTTTTGATGCTCATCAAAAAGTGAGGTTTGCGAGAATATTGGTGATAGTCCGCAAACAATACAGACCGTAAAGAAAAACTTATTCATTTTGTTTAATTTATTGTAATAAAAATTCTAGTGGAATATGTATTCTGTTATTCCAACTCTTTTCATCATGCGCGGCACCTTCAAATTTTTTAGTAATCCAATTTTCACCTTTGGTATATCCTTTATCTATCATCATTTGATCTACCTGTTTTTGATAGGGTTCATATTGGGCATCTAACGTTTCTGTTCCAAAATCAAAATATATTTTATGAGTTGTAGGATCTGGAAGGGTAGAAGGTAGGGTTTTTATATATGCTTCTCCTAAAACAGGAACCGGCCAATGCGTTGATACACATCCTGCTGCACCAAAGACTTCGGGATATTTGCAGATCGCATACAATGAAATTAATCCTCCCATAGATGATCCCATTATACTAGTGTTTTCCATCTTAGTATAAACATTATATGTTTTGTCGATAAAAGGCTTTAATTCTTCTACTAAAAATTTCAGATATTGATCAGAATACAAATCATCAAAACCCGTATTTTGTTTTAAAGCAGCTTTCACTTCTGCACTACTGGTTGCTTCAGAAGGAGCTTTAGGCATATATTCAGAAAACCGTTTTTTTACCGTATTCCAAGGAGCAACAACGATCGTGTTTTTAATCTTTGAGATCTTAATCAAACTATCAACAGCTTCATCAACACCCCAATCAATGCCTGTATATGATGTTTTTGAGTTAAAAACATTTTGTCCATCATGCATATATAATACATTGTATTTCTTTTTGGAATTAGCATCATATCCATCCGGAAGAAATACTTCTACATTTCTTGGGATTACGTGTTCTGATTTAAAATTTTCATGTATTATAACCTTTCCTTTTGTTTCAGAAGGGAATAATGAGGCAATATCATTGGATATGAATGTTTTCTCTTTGAAAGATTCTTGTTTGCAAGAAATTATACAAAGAAGTGCAAAAACAGCTATAATCTTTAAGGTTTTCATGAATTGTGTGGTTAAATTTGCAAGGTTAATATACTTAGAAATAGTTTATTTTCTAAATATCCCAGATGGAAATACTACTGGACTTTCATGACCATTTTTTCCTACTGCAGATATACCAAAAAAGTAATTGTCAATAACAATACCATTTAACGTAAAGTTGTCTACACTGCCAACAAATCGGCTATGATCCCAAGTAGGAGAAGTAGTATCTCTCCAGTAAATTTTATATCCTTTGATATTAGGGTCATCTGATTTTTTCCATCTAAATTTAACTGATGGTTCTACAATCCCTCCGATTTTAACTTCAGTAGGAGCGGGAGGCGCCCAACCGATACTCGCCATATTAATTACATTTACAGCTGTGAGTTTTGCGGCATATTCAAAATTAACATGTTCAACTACATCTCCATATTTAATACCGTCTTCTTCTCTTATATCTTGATGTTGTTGCGTATAATTTTCGTGCGCTTCCATAATACGGATTCCAGCAAAACCAGCATCATTAAATGGACGATGATGGCCACCACGACCAAAACGATCTAAACGATAAACCATCATAGGATTCATTTCTGGCATATATGTTTTAGTAGTTTTATGAATATACCGAGCTAACTGACGGGATATTCCATCTACTTCACCTCCATAAAAACGTCTTCTTTCTACTGTTTTTTGATCATCAGTGAGATTCGTAGGCTCTGAAAAAATCCTAAATGTTCTATTGTCGATAACACCATCTACCCCTTTGATATTTCCAATCATATCATTGTTCATTACTCCAATGATTTCCCAATTTTTTGTTTTTGCAAAGTTTGCTAATCCTTTTCCTCCAAAGAGACCTTGCTCTTCGCCAGATAAACCAACATAGATAATGCTATTTTCGAATTTATATTTGGATAAAACTCTGGCGGCTTCTATAGCTCCGGCCATTCCAGTTGCATTATCATTAGCTCCAGGAGCATCATCAGTAAAATTAGTAGGATCAGTAATACGTGAATCGATATCACCACTCATCATAATAAACCGATTAGGGTATTTTGTACCACGCTGTATTGCTACTACATTGACTACCATTACATCTTTAACGATACGTTGGTTAGCTCCTTTTTTTACCAAATCTTTTTGATAAAATACTTCTAAGCAATTGTTACAACTTTTAGAGATATTATCAAACTCTGATTTGATCCATCTTCTTGCAGCACCAATTCCTCTAGTTTCGGATATCGTATCACTTAAGGTATGTCTGGTGCCAAATCCAGCTAATTTTTTTATATCTGTTTCAATTCTTTCCGAAGAAACAGCATCAATAATATCATATATTCTTTGATCGGTTTGAGCAGTTAAAATAATAGAAAATAAAAAGAGTGTTGAGGTGAAAATTGTCTTCATGTGTATTAATTTGATCGCCTAATTTAAGTAAAAGGTATCATTGACTACTGCTCCTTAACAAATTTATAAGATGAACGAATATCATCAATCTTATTCTGTTATTTCATTATACCCTTTTTATTTGGAATACTATGATTTATGAATTCTGCATGTTTAAAGTATTCGTTATGAAAATCTTGTTTATAGGTTCTTTTTCTAATTATTAGTAAGCGTTCTTCGGCATTGGTAAATTTTGATAGGGTTTACCTATGTCGTTTATGAATAGAGATATATTTCGAAAAGAAATACTTGACTACAGGTTAAATATTTTCTTGGAGGTCTTTGAGTATTTATTGCATTACTACATTTTGCTAATTGTTCAAACGATCAGTTACATTTTAAAAAAGTGTGCTTTCTAAATAGGTTAATCTCGAAAGATCATTTTATTGTCAATTTCAAGAATAGTGCTTAAAAGGTGATAGTATTCAAAAGATACAGTAACGAGGAATATGGGTAAAGTAAATAAAATAAATAGTATGATTGTTTTTTTGTTTCTAAACGTATTTGTTTTTGGGCAGATGCAGGATAAAAATCGCAGTTATGAGTGGTTTGATAAAGTAATCGGAAATGAGCGTACCGGATTATATAACGGAAAGCAGTATATCGATTTTGATAGAAACAAAATATTAGACAACAAACATGCTTTTTTTAGTTCAGACGAAGTATTAAGAGGTTCCGTTACATACGATTCCCAGACCTATTATAATATTGGAATAAAATACAATTTAGAAACTCAGAACTTTTTAATCGAACTAAAATCAGGGTCAGTTGCATCTATCTTACAATTGATTTACGATAAAATTGAAAAATTTACTATTGAGGATTCTCATTTTATAAAAATAGAAGATTTATCAATTGATGGGATAACTACCTCAGGTTTTGTTGAAGTATTATTTGAGAATTCTTCTTTTTCATTATTAAAACAGCACAAGAAAAGAAGAAGAGAACACATAAAAGGACAACGATTGTATTATAAGTTTTTAGACAAATCCAGATATCTATTTTGTATAGATTCAGGCTGTAGAAATATTAAGTCAAAAGGAGATGTTATTAAATTCTTTCCATTCTATAGAAAAGAAATCAAATCATTTTACGATGATTATAATGTTTTAAAAGAATCAGATTATGATGCTTTTATGAAGAAGTTATTCCAACAAATTGCCCATTCCCCATCTTTATCAAAACACAGTTTTTAAAGTTATGAAGAAATGTTTACTACTTATTATTTTGTTAAGTTTTCAAGGTGTGGTAGCTCAGAGAAACGATTCATTGATAACTATTTCCTTTGCAAATACTAACTTAAAAACTGTTTTACTTCAAATAGAAGAGCAAACAAATTATAATTTTTATTTTCAGGATCCTTGGATTGAAGAATATAAAAAAATATCGGAGGATTATGAAGATGTGCCGGTAGAGGTAGTACTTAATGATATCTTCAAGAACACGATTGTTAATTTTCATATTATTAATGAGAGTGATATTGTTCTTACTTTAAACAATGTAATTCATGATACTTTGCCAGATGGTTTTTTTGGAAAAAAAGGAGTAAATAACTTTTCTTCCGAAATGCTTAATGATAAAAATATCTCTGCAGTTTTTGCAGCTGTTCCTAAATCTTCGACAGCAAGAATTGAAACTGTAAGGATTGGGAAAGCTATCAGGAATAATTCTAATAAGAAGTTTAAGTTATCAGGGCATATTATAAACAGACAAAGCAACAAACCGATACCGAATTCTATTATTGTTGTAAACGGAAAAGACGTAGATGTAGAAACCGATAATAATGGGTTTTATGAAGTAGAATTGACTAAAGGATCTAATCTTATAGAAGTTAATGCTATGGGAATGGAAAATGTTAAGAAGCGAGTAATACTATATAACAATGGTAGATTAAATTTCTCACTTAATGAAAGTATAGAGCAATTGGATGAAGTGATTCTAGAGGCAGAAGTGAACAAAAATGTAGAAGAAGTAGTAACTAAAACAGAGATTAATGTCCAAACGTCCAAGAATATTCCCTTAGCATTAGGAGAACGTGATGTCCTAAAAGTTGCTACTACACTTCCAGGTATAACCACTGCTGGAGAAGGAGCTTCCGGTTATAGTGTAAGAGGAGGGAAGTCAGATCAGAATTTAATTTTGCTAGATGACGCTGTGATATATAATCCTCAACACTTTTTTGGAATTTTTTCGGCACTAAATCCTTTTGCATTAGGAGATGTAAGTATATATAAAAATGGTATTCCTGCCGAATATGGAGGAAGGCTATCTTCTGTTTTTGATCTAACCACAAAAAATGCCAGCGTAGATAAATTTAGAGGAGAAGGTTCTATTGGACCCATAACAGGAAACCTACTTATAGAAACTCCTATTCTTAAAGAAAAATCCGGACTAATGCTAGGAGGAAGAGGTGTATATGCAAATTGGGTGTTGAAGTCATTAGATGAAGAATCTCTAAAGGATAGCGAAGCTTCTTTTTATGATGTAATTGCTAAATATAATCATCAAATCAATGAGAACTCTAAAATCGAAGCAATGGGATATTGGAGCAGAGATGATTTTAGGATAACTTCAGATTCTTTGTATGTATATGGTAATAGAGCATTATCATTGCGATGGCACCATCGATTTAATGATAAGAATACTGGTAAGTTAGTTTTTACTAACAGCCGATACGATTTTGATATAGTGTTTGATGGAGAAACAAATAATGACTTTGACCTTGGATATAGTATAGATGAAACAGAATTAAAGTTTCAGTTTAAGCATCTTTATAACAAGCATATAAAGTTTGATTACGGTTTGTCTGGTAAATTATATGTTGTAAATCCAGGGAGTATAAAACCAAAAGGACCTGAGTCTATAATAGATCCGGTGGAAATACAAAAAGAAAGAGGACTGGAATCTGCTGTTTTTCTTTCAGGAAATATAGCGCTTACGGATAAAATAACCCTAGATGCTGGAATTAGATATTCTATGTTTAATGCCTTGGGAGAAGGAAGTCAAAATGTTTATGAGGATGGAGCACCTAGAGATGAAGGTACAGTTATAGAGACATTAAATTTTGACAAAAATGAAGTGATTGAAACGTATGGAGGACCAGAATTTAGAATATCAGGAAGGTATTTGTTAGACGAAGATTTGTCTGTAAAAGCCGCATATAATAAAACATATCAATATATACATACTTTATCTAATAATACGATAGCATCTCCAATTGATACCTGGAAACTTTCTGATCTTAATATAAAACCTCAAAGTTCTCAACAATACTCATTAGGGGTCTATAAAAATTTTGATAATGCTGCTTATGAGATCAGCTTAGAAGGGTTTTATAAGAGATCTAATAATAGTATAGATTTTAAAACAGGAGCAGAGGTACTTCTCAATGAAAATATCGAAACTGTTATTTTACAAGGAAAAGGAAAGGCTTATGGAGTTGAGTTTTTGTTTAAAAAACAAAGTGGAAGATTTAATGGGTGGTTAGGGTATACGTATTCGAGGTCTTTTATTCAATTGGATAGCCCATTTAGAGAAGAACAGGTTAATAATGGAGATTTCTTTCCATCAAATTTTGATAAACCACATGATTTTAGCCTTGTTGCTAATTATAAATTAACGAAGCGATTTAGTCTATCAACTAATTTCGTATACCAGACAGGTAGACCAGTGACCTTTCCTGTAGGCAACTTTGTTTTTAATGGAGCAGAATATCCAGTGTTTAGCGATAGAAATAAATTTAGAATACCTGATTTCTATAGATTAGATATTGGAATTAATATTGAAGGAAATCATAAACGAAAAAAACTGGCTCACAGTTTCTGGACGATATCAGTTTATAATGTATTAGGACGTGACAATCCATTTTCAGTATTCTTTGTAACAGAAAATGGAGAGGTTAAAGGATTAAAAAGTTCAATATTTTCTGTTCCTGTACCTTCTATTACTTATAATTTTAAATTTTAATGATGATGAAACTCTTTGAAAAAATAATGATGAGTATGCGTATGAAGAGCGTATTATTTTTCTTTCTTTCTTGTATGGTACTATCTAATTGTGTAGAACCTTTCGATTTTGAAACCGAAGATTTTGAGAGTATCCTGGTTATTAACGCTACTATAACTAATGAATTAAAAAATCAACAACTTGTATTATCAAGGACTTATAGATTTGAGGAAGACGGTCCACTTAAGGAGCAGAATGCAGAAGTTAAGATACTGGATGATCATGATAATGAATACCTCTTTAATGAAACTTCTCCCGGAATATATACTTCTATAGAAGCGTTTAATGCAGAATTAGGAAAAGAATATAGACTATCAATTAAGACGGAAAATGGAAAATCATATATTTCAGCTGTCGCTACATTACCACAAGAATCAGCTATTGATAATCTATATCCAAAACGAATGTTTAATGATGATGATTTGGAAGGCGTAGGTATATTAATTGATAGTTTCGACCCCACTGGTAATTCAGTTTACTATCGTTACGAGTATGAAGAGACATATAGGATTGTAGCTTCGTTATGGGTTCCCAGAGATTTGAGAGATGTTTTGATTGGTAATGAAACTTTAATGATTGAGACTATAGAATATACTCCCAGGCCTATAGAAGAAAGAGTGTGTTATAATACAAGGGTATCTAATGAGATTATTATAACGAATACTACCACATTTACTGAAGACCGAGTTACAGAATTTCCTGTAAAGTTTATAAATGCTGAAGATATAAGTGTTGCTGATCGTTATAGTATTCTGGTTAGACAATATGTGCAATCCAGAGAAGCGAATCAATTCTATGAAACATTAAATAGATTTTCTCAATCCGAAAGCTTTTTCTCTCAGGTTCAATCTGGATTCATTGCCGGAAACATCATTTCAGAAAGTAATACTGGTGAGAATGTATTGGGGTTTTTTGATGTTTCTTCTGTATCGTCAAAACGTATTTTTTTTGATAGAAGCGACCTTATATCAGATCTTCCTCAATTTTCTCCAGGCTGTGATCGGATAATACCAGTGCTCAGAGAAGAAGAAACTATTGAAAATTATAATATACGATTACTAGGTTTTATACAAGCAGAAGAATTCAGGTTTTTTGAAGAATATCGCAATTCTAATCCAATAGACGGATTCTTTGCCTTTGTAAGACGTGGATGTGGTGACTGTACTGAATTTGGACAAAGTATTGTTCCAGATTTTTGGATAGATTAAACCTGGTTAAAGTGGTTATAAATAATAAATGTTTAATGTAAAATTATTTCTGTGTATATAAGATTTCTTTTATATAGTATGCTTTTATTCTGGTCTAGTCTTCAGGCACAACGTCAATCCATTTTAAAAACAGTAGAAGATTTGGCGGGGTACGATAAAGTATCTCAGGAAAAGGTTTTTATACATTACAATGCTACAGTGTTATTAGCAGGAGAATATTTGTATTATAGTTTATATTGTTTGAATGTTCATAATGATCATTTAAGTGATATTAGCAAAGTTGCATATGTAGAACTTATTGACGAAAGTAATAAAGCTGTTTTTAAGCATAAAGTCAAACTTGAAAATGGCTTAGGACAAGGAGATTTTTTTCTTCCTGTATCTGTTCCTTCTGGGAACTATAAATTGATTGGATATACGCAGTGGATGCTAAATGCTAAAAATAATCTTTTGTTTCAGGGTGATCTAAGTATAATAAACCCATATCAAGTAAATCAAAAAGCCATTCTTGCAGAAAATGAATCAGATGATTCTATTGTAACTTCAATACCATTAAAACGGATTGAAAGGAAAAATAACAAAAAGCTAAACGTTAATGTTGATAAGCAGATTTTGAATAAAAGAAATTTGGTGGTATTAACAATAAGTGAAGCGTTTTCTGGCATGAAAAAAGGTAATTATTCTGTCTCTGTTAGAAAAAAAGACCATTTTGTTTCTTCAGAACCACTCTCATCAGATGACTTTTTGATATTAGATACTAAATCTGTCAAAAATCAGTCAAAATCCATAAAGTCTTCAGTCTTTTTACCCGAAATGCGTGGAGAATTGATTTATGGTAAAATTATACCTCAAGAACCTACTTTACCAATTATAGATATTGATGTGGCATTGTCAGTTCCGGGAAGAACAGATGATGTGAAAATTATAGCTACTGACGAAAACGGAAGCTTTATTTTTAATCTAGATAAAAATTATGAGGAAAATAACTTTATAATTCAGATTCTAGGAGAGAATAAGAATGATTATAAAATTGGACTTAGTCCAACCCCTGTATTTAGTTATCCTAACTTTGATTTTTATAAATTTAGGATTACAGAGGAACTTGAAGATGATATCATCCAGCAGAGTGTTTATAATCAGATTGAAAATAGTTATTTTAATGTAAAACCAGATACCATACAGAAATATGAAAGTTCTGTTCCTTTCTATGGTAGTCCTGACGAAACATTCAATCTAGATGAATACACAAGGTTTCCTACCGTAAAAGAAACGATTATAGAAGTTGTAAATAATGTATGGACTAGAACAAATAAAAAGGGAGAAAAGGTATTCGTTATTAGAGGAAATAATCCCACTCAAGAGGATTATAATTTTCCACCACTTGTTATTGTAGATGGCATTGTAGAACAAGATCATGAGTATATTTTGGAATATGATGCTAGAAAGATTCAGCGTATTAGTTTTGTAAGAGATCGGTATTTTTTGGGGACTAAAATTTTTGAAGGAATATTAATTTTTGAAACTTTAAAAGGAGATTATGTAGAAGGCTTAAACAAAGGTTATCTATTACAGACTACTTTATCAAGACCTCAAGCAACGAAAAAATATTTTACACAACAATATGATCAAAATGATACTACTTATGCACGCATTCCTGATTATAGAAATCAATTATTGTGGAAACCAAACAATACCACAAAAGAAGATAATACTATTCTGAAGTTTTTTACTTCAGATGTTGTTGGTGATTTTGAAATATGTATTGAAGGGTTTACAGATGATGGTAAACCTATATCTATTAAAGAATATATAAAAGTAGAATAAATAGTTACGAGTATTTTTTAGCTAGACCGTAGTACACGATATTCATCTAATCTAGTTTGACAAATTTATAAGAACATATTATTGTTCCTTTATTGTATTGTTCTATTAGTATACTATTCTTAGTTTTCTAACAATTTATTTTATTAAACCCTGATGGAAATATGATATTTCCATCAGGGTTTAATAAAAATATGAATCACAGATGAGATTTATTTAGTTTAGCGATTCATATTTATTTTTGATTTACTTCGATATAGGTTTAAACTTTTCTACGATTACCATCCCTAGAGAAGCACTTTTACTTTCAATGGTTACGTTTTGTTTAGTTGTTCGGTTAGTTCCTTTTAGTCTTAGAGTGTAAATAGCATCTATCGTAACTTGCTGAGGAGTAAGCGTCATTACCGCTTTTGCAATGTTTTCTGGCGGAACGCTCACATTAAGCTCTTTAGAGATATTAATGGTTTTTGTTTTAGATTCTTCTTTGCCAAAAGTAAAGGTGTTCTCAAAGGTTGTTGTTACCGTTTGTTCTACACTAGCACTTAATGGACCTAATTCTACTCCTACGTTAGCAGTCGTACTAATTTCTAGGCCGAAAAGTGTAGAGTTACTAAACGATCTTGTGAAAGTTTCCTCATAAGCGGTTTCTAATGTTAAATTGACTTGCTGTTCTAAGCTTGATCCATTTTGAGCAATACTATCTATAATAATTGGTTCTCCGTCTCTGGTTACTGAATTGGTGTATTCAATATTAGTTACTTCTAAATTATTCTGTACAATTTGTACACTAGAAGCGATATCATTGAATCCAAAAACTCCTAGATCTTTGTGCTCTCCAGCATGTAAAGTAAGAGAAGGACCTTGGCGGTTCGAATGTTTGAAAATTGTTAAAGTTACTCCCTCAGGTACTTTAACTGACGAAAAAATATCGTGCTTAATAAAAGGAGAATCAAAGTTCGTAACCTGCCCAGTACCAGCTAAATTTTGTTGAATCCCTCTAAAATGAGTATCGCTATAGAAGCTGATAGTAGGAAAAATACTTGAGTCATGATCGAATACCTTTACAGAGTCAATTTTATTATCCATTGAACCAAAATTCGGATATTCTCCTGGGAAAAGAGTAAATGAGCCATCTCTGAAACCTCTGGTAATAAAAAAAACAGCATAAGACCCAGGTTTTACTTTAACAGAGCTTAATTTGTCGATCCCAATCGGAATAACAGGATATTTACCTGTTTCGAGAGTGGCGTGATTTCCTTTAAAATTTTTGTGTTCGTAAACTGTTACAGACATAATTATTTGTGTATTAGAAGTAAAGAAGAAATAAACTGTTCTTATGTCTCTGTATATAAAGTAACTTAACTTTGATCAATCTTTTATTATGATCAAAATAATATACTTAGTGATCTTTAATTAACAGAATATTCCTTCCTTACTTTGGTTAAAAAAATATTGTTATTTGTTGGTTCAAAGATCTGAATAAATGGAAGTTAGTGCTATTATGAAACCGGCAAATGATTATATCTTCCCGACAGGGAAATTTGATTGGATTAAGCAGGTGGTAATGATCCGTCAAAAATTAATTGAATCGTTTAATTGTAAGACTTTATTTTTGTTTTTCTAAATGCTTTTTTAGTGTATTTATCAAAAAACATCGTAAACTGATGATTTGATCTTATGATAGTAGAATGGGGAATATATAGGTTGTTTCTAATGTGTAGAGGGTAATAAGTATACCAAATTGGTTTAATTACTTTTGGTATATTCAACAATAAATATATTTTTCTTTTTTTAAAGGAGTATCGACTAATATATTGAGTTCGTTTTTATGAATATTCCTTATAGATTTTATATGATATGTAATTCCTGATATTTTATCTAGGTTTTGTTTAACTGTCATTATTATTAGCCTTTAATATTATATAACATTTAAGATAAGTTTTTATTTACCTGTAGTTAATTCAGGACATTCACTTTGTAACATTGTCATGTATATTAATTGAAAATAAAATGGATTCACCTCTTTGTTTTCATTTAGTAAAGAAATGCCTTGTTCTTTATACTCATTTTCTAAAACCTCTTTGTTATCAATAATAGCTTTATTAGTACAAACTCTAGTGTCTTTAGCGGTATCATTCTCAATACATTGACAAGCTTGCTTAGCTACGGTAGTAGTAATGGATTCTGAGCAACTGATAATAAAAAAAGCCAAACCTAAAAAAAGTAATTGTGTAGTTTTCATAATTGAATTATTAAATAAATACAGAAAAAACTTATAAACAGCGGTATAAAAATTATCAAAAGCCCTTCTAATTGTCTTTTATTAGCAACAAACTCGTGAACACTTTGTTTATATGTTGTTTCTAAGTTATGGCGGTCTTTTACGAACCTGAAAATTTTTACATTGCTTATTTTCTTCTTTTCATTATAATTATATTCCTTATGTATATTTTCGGTGTTCATAAAAACGGTAATCATTCTGTTTTTCCAATTGGATATGATGTCATATGTAGGTTTGTAGCCTATAGAGCTAATTGTTATGTATTTGGCAAGTTCTTCGTTGAAAAAAGTGATATAGTCTCTATAAACATTAGCACCCATACCATTATAGTTAAAAACTTTTTTAAGTATTTCTGTAGTTATCACTTTATCTATTTTTAAAGAGATTTCTTTATTTACAAAATTTGATATAATATTTTTCGACGATAACCTTTAGATATACTGTATATAATATGATCAGGATTATAAGATAAAGCAATTTAAAGCTAAAGTTAAGGTTGTTAGAAAAGATGGATATAAGCACAAGTATTAATAATAAACTTCATATTAGAATACTACAACCGTATCCTATCTTTATAAGTAAATTTAGATTGTTTTTTCTAAACATTAAATAGGCATCAAATTAAATATTTACATATCTAATGAGTGGTTGAAGATATAGAACTACCATTGGCAATATCTTCCTCGGCAAAATCTGCTGCTGCTTTTATTGTATATTCATCTAAAGGAGTTACCAATAAGGGTAACATTAAAGCAACACCATTAAAAGCTATTCCATTAGAATATCCTTTGTTTTTAGTTCCCCATATTGCCTGAGATCTCGCTGTTCGGGCATTGCTTCTATGAGCTGAAGTGGCTCTATTTCCTTTTGTTTGCGTTTTTGTTCTTGGCAAAATTTCTCCACTACCTTTTCTTCGCATTTCTCTTACGGCTTCTGCTCCAGATTTGGTTTTTGACATTTCTTTAGCAATTGCTTCTCTTGCTGCGCGCTGTTCTGCTTTTGTACCCTCCACATTCATCATTCGATCAATATATCTATCATTTTGATTTATTCTAAACAATTCTACAGATCTATCTAATGTTTCTCCTGCAGGTTTACCAAGTGCTGTTGGATTATAATCATCATCTGGAGAATCATAAGTGAATTCAAACCATTCAGGTTGTTCCTTTTCTTCGTGATTTTTAATAAGACGGTCATAAGTTGTATCCCCTGCATCGCTTTTAAACCAATTACGCATACCTTTTTTTTCACCATGTGCTATTGGAGCGTAAACTAAGTAAGCACCTCCCATTCCTATTAAAGCTTCTTTTCCTACAGCTAACAATCCAGACCCTGTAGCGCCTAACATAGAAGATCCTCCAGCAAATGCGCCAATTCCCGTAGAAGCACCGGCGTATCCAATTGCAGTACCAAACATAAAAGAAATAACACCAGATAGACCAACCTCTCCTCGATTAGCCCAAGCTATTCTTTTAGCTGCAGAATTTGCTGCCGATGGACTAATAAAAGGTTGAAGCATTCCGCCAGCACCACAGGTAATGAAAGAAGTTTGGGTTACAGCTTCTATTTGATCAAACTTTACAGTTGGGTGAGGATTTTGCCAAGCTGTTAATAAATTATTACATTTTGTACTATTTGATTTAGCAGCTGAATAAGTGTACGCAGCAGCGGCAACTGCACAAGCACCAATTATTATCGCACCCACGCCAAAAGTACAAACACTAAAAGCTACTGCTGCTGCTATAGCTATTCCTGCAACTAACCCTGCGAAGAAACCAGCTTTTACCGCAGGCCCTTGCCATTTATTTTGGCAACCAAAATCGTTCATTAATACTAAATCTACTTTTGTTAATAGAACAGCATCTTTTTTAGAATGAATAACAGACAATTTTCTTGCTCCCTCATCTGCTAAAAGTTGTCCTTTTGTTGGACTCATTTGCATAGTACAAATTGCAAAAGTTTTTTGTGGTAAATAGCTACTCATAGTTCAACTAATTTTTAAGATCAAAAATTAATTTATAGTCACCTAAAGTATTTATAGATACTTTTTGGGCATGATCTTTATTCAAATTATAATACAGGATATATGCCTTTAAAAAATCATTAAAAACACCTTCTTGATTTTTATCTCTACTTATAATCTTAATTTTTTTATCTTGATTTGTATTGATTTCTAAAGTTCTAAACCTGTTCTGGAGTGTTTTGTCATCATTGCTTTTTATTATAAATTTGGTTATTTCATCTTTGTTAAGTTGATATAGAACTTTTTTATTTCTTTTTATTTTGATTCCTTTTCCTAAAGAAATATGTAGCTTCTTAAAAAATATACCATTTATAATAGTAAATAATAATATCATTAAGGGGATTCCTATCATTGCAAGAACTAATAACTGAGAAATTAATGATGTGTTTGCAGTATTTTCCGGTAAAAAATAATCTGCTAATAAAAAGCCTGGAACAACAATTATAATAAGTAATAACACTGCGAAAACCAGCCACATTTTATAGTAGTTTTCAATTATAAATGCTTTAAATTCAAATTCTTTTTGTTCCATTTATTTACAATTTTCTTACACTATATTTACACGTACTCTGGATATTATGTTCTACATCTTCTATGATTGTTAATTCGGCATCATTAATAATTCTGGTATTTTTATCAACAGTATAACGTGTTCTAAATGTAAGTTTATATTCTGTAAAACTATATTTAATTAAAGGTTTGTGTAATATATTATATTGTTCCTCTATCTTTTTTAATAAGGTATCATCTAATATGCTATCTGCTACCTTTCTTAAGGTAATAGATTTTTCATTTTCTTCTATCACATCGTACCTAATTTCCATTGGTATCTGAACTTTTGGAAATAACTGAGAGGTATATATATATTCTTCTGAAGGGATGTTACTTAGATCAACAGCTTTAATATGCTTGTCAAATAAAACTAAATACAATAAATCTCTTTGGTAATCCAGTTCTAGTTTATTATTAGTAGTGGCGAATTGTAGATCACCCTCGCTAAGAATATTTTTATATTGAGCTGGATTATCTTTTTTTAGATTTTTAATGAAATCAATATCTTTAAGACCATTCTCTTTTAGATCAGTCCAATTCTGAAATACTTTTTCTCGATTAAGTATTTTATTCAATCTACCGTTGGTATCTAAACTAAACTGTATATTGTTTCTGATATGTTCGGTTTTAGAAACAAATTCATAGACCTTATCCATTACCGGTGGCATAAACTCATAGTGTAGATCATTAAGAAGTACTGCTACTCGATTATCAGGAAGGTTTAGGTCTATATTATACTGCTTTTTTAATTCTGAGTGACTCCTAATTTCATCTTCTATCTTGGTTGAGTTTGACTGAACAGTTCTGTATTTAAGTCGTTCTCCAGAGACTTCAATTTTTTGATTTGTAATAACAGATGAATTAGTCTCTTCATCATCTAACAAAAAACTTTTTCTTTTTCTTTTTTCAGACATATTTAGTGGTAAAACTCAGATTAGTTAATATCTACTTTACTTCCTGTTACTTTTGCATTTTTATTTAGTAAGACTTGACTACCACTAGATCTATTATCAACACTTTCTTTACCATTAATAATAATATTTTTACCATTAATGGCAATGTTTCCTTCTTTATCCATAATCAAAGAACTTTCTCCTATTATTATTTGGAATTGTTTTTTACCTTCAAAGACAATATTACCTTCTTTATCCATTATAAAAAGAGAAGATTTATCCGCTATATTGACTTCATTTCTTTCTTGAGCATTTGTTACTGCTACTCCGTTCCCATCTAGTTTTATACCAGCAGTTCCTTGATCCGTTATGGTTGTAGAACCTTCTTTGTCATCTAATACTAATTTCGTACCGCTTCTGGATTGAATTGCTTTGATATCATTTGCATCACTCTGAAAAGCTCCCGGTTGTGCGGTACCAGTATACATACTACCCATTACATATGGTCGTTCTGCATTTCCTCCTTCGAAACCAATAAGAACTTCTTCTCCTTTTTCAGGAATAAAATGAAATCCTTTTTCGCCACCTGCATGTGGGGAAACGACTCGTAGCCAAGGTGTTAGCTCTCCATATGGTTTTTGCCAAGGGAACTGAACACGAATTCTACTCAATCCATCTGGATCAACATTTTCCATTACAGTAGCTACCTGAGTTTCACTTTTAGGAAATGCCATCATATCTGTATTGGGATATACATCTAACTCTGCTGTAATTCCTTCAAATTCATTATAGTATTTACCATTTTCTGAGGCAGTATGAGTAACTTTGATGATTCTAAATGAACCATATCCTGTCATATCATCTTGTATTGTAACTACATCTCCTAAGTTAACACCAGGATTATCACTTTTTCCCTTTACGATTACTTGATTTACTATGGTAGCTTTTTTCTGTTGTATTACATGTGTATCGAGACGTTGCTTTAATTTGGTATCATCGTAGGAGTTAATATAAACAGCAGTTTCTTTAGAAAATATACTTTCACTTTTATCATTAGTGAACTGATTATATCCATTAACACCGGTATTCACTTCTGCTGTTGATTTCTCGTGTTGTTCATCAGTTAAGTAATCATTAGTGAAGTATTTATACTTATTAGGTTTTGGAGCCAATTCAAGAGAAAACTCTTGTAAATCAATTCCGTAAGATAAAGGAACGGTATCATACTTTGCATTTCCAAAAACTAATGTATTCCCGTTATAATAGAACCATTCGCTATATTGGGCAGCAAGACGAGTTGCATATTCATAAGAGCTTTCATTTTGCTGTACGCTATAATGCAAAGCATCTGTTTTAGTAGGATCAAAAGAAAGGGCTAGCATAGAAATGTCATATCCCTGAAATGTTTTTTGTAAAATATCAGATAGAGGAACATCGTTATGCGATGCATAATGTGGGCCATCATCCGCTATAATAGAACTACTTTTACCAGAAATTACAACGCTGTCACCTGTACTGTTTTGAAATCCCTTGGTACTATTTACAGAAGTTACAATACCTTTAAATGCTAATTCTTTATAACCACCTATAAACCCTAATGGTTTTATTTGTACCACAAAGGATTCCCCTAAAAAGTTCTTAGTTTGAGATACCATCTCACCTGATAGTTGTTCTAAAACATCTGTCCTACATATCAATTCAAAATCGTGGTGTTCTGTAATTTTTTGTCGAAGAGAAAATTTTTTAAATGAAGTAATAGGCGTATCTCCGATGTAGATATCTAATTTTGATTGAAGTGCCATAAACAATTATTCTTTTTAGGTTCTATAGATTAGTGCTTTTGCGAGTATTATTGTTACCTAATTAACTCTATTTTTTCCATATTATTCCTTGTTTTCGATAAGTTGCGCTATTTTTCGTTTAATAACAGATTGTCTTACATTTTACTTACAGTTTATGACTACGGTTTTTAATTGATTTACAATGTCTCTTATAATATGGTAATCATGATTGTTTAGTTTAACAAACTATACATCAAATAAAAAGCATACTGATCATTTAGCTTAATTTCTAGAGTATTATCTTCGGGAGTTTAGGGTTAACTTGTTTTTATTGGTATTTATTCAAAAGCCCAAAATCAAATGGCGTCCAAAGACAAGATTTCAACCCACTTTCTTTAAATCCAGTGTTTACCCAGCTATTACAAGTCTTAAAACAAGAGTAACTTCCTTTAGATTTATAAAAGTCATCCTTAGAAGAATACCCTTTATTTTTTAATAAAATTTTCATTCCTTTTTCATTTCTCTCAAAGGTATTTAATAAATAAGTATTCAATTTTTGCAATTCAATCTCATTTATTTTTATTTCAACCCAATCTGAATGTTTTTGTTTATATCGAGTTACATGCATTAATGTCGAACTTTTCAAAAACATTGCTTTGAATGCATTGTTAAAAGTCAAATCTCCCCATGTTAGTGTATTAATATAAAAGTTTTCATCTCCCCAACCGAATGATATGTATTTTTCTAGATTCTCATATTTGATGCCTGATAAGAGCATACTATCTATATCTTTTTCTGGTAATATAATATCTAAATGAACTCCGTTTGTACTTAAGTAAATAGATTTACTTAAATCGTTATTACTTGTTTTTGAGTTGATTGTTATAGCAGATAGAATCAATGATATTATTAAATAGGAAATTGGAATTAGTAAAATAAATAAAAGCCATTTTAATAATTTTTTTACAATCTTCATATTTTATTAAATCAAGCTTCTATTTAACAGTGATACAAAACCATAATGATGTATAAGTAATATTGTGAGATATTCTAGTTAGGGATCCTTATTATTTCAGAACTAACCCATTTTAATTTTCCATTATTTGAATAAAAAATAAATTTTCCGTCTTTAGAAAGTGATGGCGCAAAATCCTGATTTGTGATGTTAATTTGATCTCCCAAATTTTGAGGTTCTGTCCAATTATTTTTTTTATTTCTATAACTATAATAAAGACTGCTATTACCATTTTCGTTGATTGAGAAAATTATAAAACTTTCATCTTTTGAAATATATGGGTCAAATTCATATTTTTCTGTACTCAATGGTCGACCTACATTCTTCGGTTCCGAAAACGTATTATTGTCTAATACTTTTACAGTGTAAATATCAAAAGAACCTTGACCATCAGCTCTGTTAGATGAGAAAAAAGCATTTCCTTTATCTGAAATCGAGAAGAAATATTCATCAAATTCTTTTGAATTTATAGGTTCAGGAAGTGGCTTGGGTTTTCCCCACATACCATTTTCATTATTAGCATACCAGATATTCCAATCCGTGTTTTCATCATTTTGGCTGGTTGGTCTTTCAGAAATAAAATATATTCTATCCCTTTTTTTAGTCAAAAAAGGATCAGCGTCACTATACTTTGGATCCGAAAAAGATGCAATTTTTGGTTCACTCCATTTTCCATTATTTTTTTTTGATATGTAGATGTTTTCTTTTGAATCAATAGTGGTGAAATAGATCTCATCACATTTTTTAATTTCAACGTTAAATTTAAAGCTCCCTTTTAAATTTAATATTTCAGGATTAAAATCTTGCGGAATTGTTTTGGGTTTAGATAAACCAAAGTAATTGCAGTCATTATCTTGTGCAATTGATGCACTACATATTATAATACAGGAGAAAGTGAAAATTATTTTTTTCAAAATAGATGATTTCATAATATGCTTAAAGATTAATTAGTAATTTATTTCTTTTCAAGGTTTTGCGTTACACAACGAATTGTATATAAAACTTGATGTACAATTTAAACTTTTTCTTGTTTGTCTACTAATTCTAATTGATTTCTATACTTTATGATTTGTATTTTGATATTACTTTTTATTATAACAATCATCTCTATTACATACTTTAAGTTGCATTAGCTGATTTAATTAATTCTATACTTTTTTCTGTATTCCG
Organism: Aquimarina sp. MMG015; assembly: GCF_018100855.1. Classification (NCBI taxonomy): domain Bacteria; kingdom Pseudomonadati; phylum Bacteroidota; class Flavobacteriia; order Flavobacteriales; family Flavobacteriaceae; genus Aquimarina; species Aquimarina sp. MMG015. Next base: position 180,572 of record NZ_JAGJEB010000007.1, on the reverse strand, counting down.
TAGGACTGACACCTTCTTTCTTTTTGAATAGTCGTGAAAAATAAGGTGGGTATTCGAACCTCAATTCATAGGCTACTTCTGAAATGGTTTTGCTAGGGTTCAGCAAAATATTTTTAGCTTCATTGATTAGGTATAAGTGTAAATGTTCGGTAGAAGTTTTTCCTGTTTCTTTTTTTAACGTATCACTTAGATATCTCTGCGAAACTGAGAGTTTATTGGCAATTTGTAAAATGCTAGGGATTCCATTTTTTTGCAATTGTTCTGAATCAAAATAGCTTTCCAGTTGTTTATTAAATTGTTCTAGGAGATGGTTAGAAAAATCTTTTCGATTGATAAATTGTCGCTCGTAAAAGCGATTGGTATATTTAAAAAGAGTATTTAGTTGGGAAATGATGATGTCTTTACTAAATCTATCTTGATTATTTTGGTATTCTATATCAATACTTTTTACAATGTCTTCGATCAACTTTTCCTCTTTGGGTGATAGGTGTAACGCTTCATTGACTGAGTATGAAAAGAATCCATATTTTTTGATCTGATGTGCTAATTCAGTTCCTTTCAGAAAATCTTCATGAAAGTTGATGGAAAATCCTTTTTGTTCAAAAATCATGTTGTTATCCCATTGTAATACTTGTCTTGGTGAGATGAAAAATAGAGCACCATTGGTGAAATCATATTTGGTACGCCCATATGTTAAACTTCCTTTTACAATTTTTTTTAAACTAATAGAATAACAATCATTGGTAATTGGAGGAGAACTCTTTTTAGTGCACGGCAAAAAATTATTTCCAATAGAAGAAAAAACACTTAGCATAGGATGTTCTGGTCTAGGCAGTTCCAGATATTCTAGATAAGCTGATAATGTTTTAAAATGTTTCATCTTATTTTTTCAATTCTTTTTCTACTGCTAATAGTTGTTTCTGGTAAACATCAATTCTCGCATGGGCAGTGCCGTCAATCAATAAAATAACAACTAACATGGCAATGGTGGTAATCATACTAGCACGCCAAATGGGTGTATTAATAAATAAAATGAAGAGGGCACAAGCTGCTATAATTATGGGAACAGCAGTAAAAACAACGTTTTTATATTCGTTTAAAGTGCTTTGGGTACGTTGGAGTTCTGAAGTAACAAAAGTTGTAGTATCGCTATTGTAGGCTTTTTTAAATTCTGTAATTCTTGATTTATTAGTAAAAAATAACCCTAACCCAATAATTACCAATAATGAGCCGGCTACCACTGTTGGAATTATGTAAGCTCTTGCCATGTCGGTTTTTCCCAATTGCCAAAAACCTAAGCTTGCAGCTATAAATATTACTCCGAAAAGAATGAAAAATGGTGTCGAAAAAAGTTCAGCTTTTGCCCAGTCTGTTGATGTTTTTAGAATATCCATGTTTTATTTTTTTTTCAATTATATAGTTTATAAATTCCATTTTAACCCTATCGCTTTTTCAGACACTTCCCATAACTTTTTTGCTACAGTTTTATCTTTTGCGTGTGGTTCTAACGAACATTCGCCAACAGGACCTTTAAAATAACCTCTTCCTGTAGGTCCGTAAAATCCTTTTTGATCTAAATCATCTTCTGTGGCGCACATTAACTCGGGATACGAACCTTTTTCTGCAGATTGTACCATTGGAGTCAACTTCATTATTTGCCACACGAATCTAGTAACTAGACTACCACTAGTTTTGATTAATGATGTTCTGGAAGCTCCTGGATGACAAGCATACGCTTTAACATCGGTCTTGCCTGCTTTTTTCAATCGATCTTGTAATTCGTAGACGCACATAATTTGCGCCAATTTACTTTGGCTATATACTCCATTAGGACTGTAATTTTGATCCCAATTCATATCGTCGAATTGTATGGTTTTAATCCCTAAGTTATATCCCATACTACCTACAGTCACAATACGTCCTTTAGATTCTTCAATTCTTGGATAAAGTAACGCTTGTAGTAAAAAGTTACCATAGTGGTTTACACCTAACTGACTTTCAAAACCATCAACGGTTAAGGTTTGTTTTGGTACTTGAGCAATGGCCGCGTTGCACATTAACGCATCGATTCGCGGAACTGTCTTAAGAACTTCTTCTGCTGCTTTTTTTACCGAAGCTTGTTCTGCCAAATCCATACGTATATTGGATACATCTATAGTATCACTAAGTTCTTGTTTTAATGTTGCGATAGTGTCCTCTGATTTTTTTGGATTACGATTAAGCATTACTACTTTTGCTCCTTTGGATAACAATATTTTTGCTGCTTCATATCCCGTACCACTTGTAGTACCCGTGATAACAAATGTTTTATCTTTAAGTGATGTGATTCTATCAGGGGTCCATCCCTTTTTTCCAAATTGGTTTTTGATACTCATGTTGATCTTTTTTTTATTTAAAATAATAGAGCAAAGATCAGTACAATGATGTGTTGGAATCTTATACGGAATTTCGAAATACGTATACTTTTTGGTTTTCTTTAATTATACAACGGATTAACTTAAAAATAGTAGTAGATTTTAGTAATCGAACTATTCTGATTAAACATTGTTTTATACTTTATTGTGGTATGTTGTTTATAAGTTATTTCGAGACAGCTATAAACCGCTTTTTAGATAGATTTAGATGCTTTTATTTTTTCTAATCCAATCCATTCGTGTTTAATATTCTTCATTAAAAGTGCATTGTCGAATTTTATAGAATCTTTTGGAAAAATAGTTTTATTCTCAAAAAAACTAGAGTGAACTTTTTTTACATTTAAGAGGGATACTTTCCAGTTATATGCTTTAAGCTCTAATCCGTCAAAGTCATTTTTGTCAGGAGAATAACCAATTGATCCATTTTCAAAAAAATCTGAGACGCAATTTAGATTATCAAATACACTTTCTTCGTTCCAATTGTCTGTTTCACTTGCTTCAATTGATAAAGAGGTATCGTCATCACTAATAAATGCTACATCATAATTTCCGTCTGATTCATTAACCGTAAATTCAGCAAGATGATGAACACCCGGAAAAATAGTACCTCCGGCTAAAGAGTTTACTTTAGAAGAAGTATCTCTTCTTGGAATGTAAACACCTTCTTTTACTTTTCCGTTTTCATTCCATTCAACTGCAATCCTATGAGCTCCATTTTCTGAGGAAATTCCTATTTGTTTTGGTAATCCTTTAGGTCTGATTTCTTTTAGTCTAATTAAACATATTCCAGCAATACCTTTTCCATTAATAAGTTTGGGTCTAAAAGGTTTCGGTAAATAATTTTCCAAGATCTCCTTGTCAACTTGATAATTGATAAGAATGCGCCTGTCGATTATTCCTTTTATTTTCGGGATTTTCATTTTCTATGGTTATAGCTAATATCAGTTTTTATTTCTTTTCTTTTCGCAAAATCTTCTCCATTTTGCGACCTCTCGCTAATTCATCAATCAGCTTTTCCATGCGCCTACATTGCTTATATAATTCAAACTCATCCTCTATTTCTTCAATTCGATAACCACAAACGACTCCTTTAATCAAGTGTGCGTTTGAATTTATTTTAGCTTTTTGAAAAAATGTTCTAAAGGTTACTTTTTCATTAATAAGCATTTGTAAAGCATCATCATCAAAACCAGTAAACCACTTAATTACTTGGTCGAGTTCTTCTTTTGTTCTACCATTTTTTTCCAACCTATTAAGGTAAAGTGGGTAAATGGACGCAAATATCATATTGGCAACCTTTTCATTTTTTTCGACAGTAACTTTCATTTTTATTTGATTTTAAATTAATTGGTACTAACGTGTGAGTATAAAATGTGATTTAATAGATTTTTGAATAGTGTTGGCTTACAATTGTTATTAATTTCTACAAGCACATTCATGATGTTCATTTAAATATGCGATTGTTTCCATACTCAGTTTTTCAACAATTGAGATATTTAAATCAGCTAGTTTTTTAAAATAAATACAAGCTTTCCCCATTTTAAATTTCCCTAAATCCGTCAGGAGAGCATCATTTTTTTCTGTATTTGAATAAATATAGAGTGAAAATTGTGTTTTACGCGGTGAGAATCCTAGCAAAGGAGCATCACCTTCATGACCACTTGCATATTTATAGTGATAGCTTCCAAAACCTATTATAGTTGGTCCCCACATCTTAGGTTCAAAACCTGACCATTCACTCATTAATTCTATTAATCTATGACTATCAGCTTTCTTTTGATCGTTATCTACATATGATTCAATAAAATCGTAGACGTTTACTTCTGTTTCTGTGGTTTTATTTTTAGCCATTTTCTTAATTATTTTAAGTTGCTTCGAAATGTCTACCCAAAATGATCGTATAGTTACTATTTCGCTACTTATAATTAATTATAAATACTTACAACCCTTTGTTTATCAGTGTTAGTTTTATTCTTTAGGTTTTTATATTTCTAATTTAATAATTAATTCTGTAGTATCAAGTAACAGTTTTTCTTTGGGTAATCCAGTTTGTTACAATGGGCCATATTTCTTTTTTTGAGTTTTGAGATTTTAAAATACGACTATGATTATAGTTTTCTAAATTTCCATTTTCTTTTGAGAAGAAAAGAAGTTTGTTCTGTTTGTTATCAAATGCATTGAGAAACTTTTCACAACCTTTCCTTGGCGCTATAAAGTCATCACCTTGTGCACAAATTGATAAAATTGGCACATTGATACTATTCATCCTTTTTAAGTAATCAAAGCCGTTTGCTCCAATAAAGTTCTTTTTTAAATTCCAATCAAACCATTGTTTCATGGTATAATAACTTTCGCTTTGTTCTGTAGAACCTGCAGCTTTCGAAGGAACTTTTCCCAATAAAGCGGTTATATATTTGCTTAATACTATTTTTATTTTACTATTCAATGTCTCTCCAGCTCCGAATGCTTGTACAGCAAATAAAGTAATACTATTAATCATTGGGTTATAACTCGGGTTGTTAATCAAAAACATTGTTAAGATAATACCACCACCACTATGAGTTAAACAATCTATTTTTTTTATGTTTTGGATATTGAAAAGAAAATTGAATGTTGATTTAATGTCAAATTTTGCAATGGTTTCAAAATTAAATTCTTTTTTGGTTTTTGAACTTTTTCCATGATTTCTCCACTCCATTATCCAACAGGTAAATCCTTTTTCAATTAAATATGATGTTATACCGTCACATATTTTTCTATTAGAAAATGTCCCGTGAGTTAAAAATATATGTTTACCAGATATATTATTAGAACTCAATTTCCAAAGAGCTATGAGTTCATTGTCATCAGTTTTGATATGATAAAGATGTTCTTTGAGCACTGGTTTATTAAATGTTCTTTAGATATATAGTTTATAAGAGGGGTATTATTTTAATCATATAAATTTAAAAATATAAGCTAATAATGCCATTAGCATCATGTAAGTAATATTACCTAATACATATGCTAAAAGTGATTTTAGATAATTTATGATCCGATTCTCTCCGTAAAATTGGCCAATTCCCCAAACGATGTAAACAAAATACATAATAATACCAATTACTCCTATAATTGGACTTTTTAAAATTGTCGTTAAAAGAATAAAAGTTCCTAAAATAATAAAGGATTCCCCTAAAATGAATGATAGAAGAACTAGTATTTCATAGAAATTGTAATTCGATTTTCGGTATAATAACTTTATCCATAATCCAATAAAAACACCCATTGCAAGTTGAGAATATCCAATGTTGTTTTGAGTCCAATCTCCAATTTCCTTGGACCGGATCTTTCCACTGAAACCTCGAACTTTATCAATGTTAAAAAGACTAAAATTTATATCTAATGAATTTATAATAAATGTAAAAATCACAGAAGTGAGAATTAAGAATAGCATCGGTTTTACATACTTTTCTCTATTTTCATGTATAAATTCTCGAACAGATTGCCCTGGTTTAATCAAGAGGTTTTTTACGGTTAATAAAAACCCTTTTTCTAAATTAAGTATACTTTGAATTTCGGCATATAAATAGTGTTTATCAATTCTTTTTAACTTGGAATTCGCTTTATCCTTTTGTTCTATGTTTTTATTAGATTTTTTAAACATTATATTCTTCGAATAATCAGAATCTTGTGTTTCATTAACAGTACGTATAACGACTACGATCTACTGATGGTGATTACGATTTATTACAAAATATAATGTTTATTTTTTTATCAATTTACGAGTAACTAATTTGTTTTTATTTAAACGTAAAAAATACACACCATTTGATAAGTCAGAAATATTTAACTGAGAATCTTGAGATACAGATAATTCTTTGATTAATTGGCCGTTAATATCAAAAATTTCAAGTTCTGCACTATCATATTTTTTTAATTTTATTGTAATAATATCGGATGCCGGATTTGGATAGATTGAGAAATTGTCTGTAATCGAAAAATCATCAACATTAAGTGTGTTGTTTAAAGATATTGTCTGTAGTAGGTTATTGTAGCCTGTTTCAGATTGCCAAGTATTTGTGTTTGCAAGTTGAATACTATAATCAGAATTAGATGCTAATGATGCTTCAGTATCAGGCATCCAAAGATATAATTGAAATGTTCCGGTTAACCCTAAATCAAAATTTTGTGTTATTGAAACAGAAGATTCCCAAGTTCTAATATCTGTGTCGATCACTTCTGTAATGATTTCATCTGTAGCTGTATTTTTCAAAATTAGATATACAGTTCTTTTTTTAAAAGGTCTTGCGAAACCGACATTTGTGATATCTAAACTTAGGTCAAAATCACTATTGTTAGTCGTTATCGTTGATGAATTTAAAACAAATCTGTATCCGACGTTTTTTACAATATCATCATAATGACCAGAGTTGATTGCCTGAGTCCAAAAGGGTGTATAGTAATCTCTGTTTATGGTTGTCCAATTGGTTAAATTTAATTCATTTAAAGCATTAGCGCCGCTCGTTCTAAAACCATTATCGCAAGTATTTATACCATTAGTCTCTCCCGTCATTGGTAAATACTTGGTTTCGTTAGAAATATAAGAGTAATCAATTGCTCCAACAGGATTTTCGCATTGCGATGACACTCCGTAGGTTCCTTGATCACCAAAATCATTTAAGAACGCATCATTATAAAATCCAATTCTAGCATTTTCGTTATTTTGATAGGCGGTTTGTTCATTTAGTTGCGTATCACCATACATCGTAGTTTTAATAGCGGCATATCTAACTTGGATGGGAACTTCTATTGGTGTAGCTGCTAACATTGCATCTACTATTTCTTTGCGATTAGCCCATTGAGTTTCTGAGATACTACCATCGGTACCAAATTCTGTAGAGTTTGTATAATACCATTCTCCCCAAGTACCAATAAAACCCGCTTGAACAGAAAAAATAACATCTTTATTGGTGTTTAATACTGTAGAAAGTTGAGAAATATGCGTTAATATTTGTGATTTGGTTGGTTGCTGTGCCGAAGTTCCTTGTGAATTAGAATAAGAAAATCTCACAATTATTTTAAGACCAGCAGTTCTTACATTATCAAAATCCCCCTGTATATTATCTAAAAAAGTAGTGTTAATATCTGAATTTAAGAATGCATCTAAAAGAAAATAACGGTATACAACAGTTACTTTGTCCGTACTTGTCTTCCAATTATTTAAAGTGCTAACAGATAAGTTGCTAAAATCCGCAGTCGTTGCGTACTCACTGGATGTAATAGAATATTTTTGTAATCCCCTTTCAGGGTTTGCTATAATATCTGTAGACGCTGTATAGTTAATCGATTGCCCTAATACTAATGTACAATTAAATAAGAGTAGCACGAATGCAATTATATTTTTTAAGAGACTAGTCATATTGTAGGTTTTCATAATGGTTAAATTTATCTTTTTAAATAGTCAAAATAAATTCTAACATCTTGGTTGGGTTAGAATGGGAATTAAAACTAATGAACTTCCGATTAAGTTTATATTTTGTTTCTATTTAAAAAACGTACACTTAGCTAGTACAGTATACGTTTTTTAAAAAAAAATCATTATTATTTTTTAGGAAATAGAACCTTTTAGAACAATTATTATCAAAAGTGATTAGTTTTATCTATTGGGCTTACGGGAAGTTACTTGTTGATTGAATCTAGTTTGATCATTTGATTTACGCCCATATATAAAACAATTAACGCAATAATACTGATTATTAAGTTCCCTGTTTTGGTAATTTGAAAAGGATTAAATGTAACGAGTAGTATGCTAACAAGCACCCAGATATAATCTTGTGTTATAATCCAAATGATTGCTGATTTTCGTTGCTTCTTGATTTCGAACCAGATGGTCAAAGCAAAGTAAATCAATACGATTCCCACTATCCAAAAAACGGTAGTGTTACTGGTACCGAATAGTTTTGCAATTTGTTGATTTAATATAATCAAAATAATGCCTGATGTACTCGAGAAAAAGGCATTGATTCTTAAGGCATTTTGTAGCTTGTTCATTTGAATGAGATTTTGTTTTAGCAAATTTCTATAAACAAAGTTTAATCTCTCTTGACAAATGATAGTTAATTGATTCTTCTTAACCTACTTAATGATTCTGGAGTAATTCCTAACATAGATGCTATATATTGTAATGGAACATTTTTAAAAAGGTCTGGTTCTTCACTTAGTAAACTTCTAAATCGTTGTTTTGCGGTAGTATGTAATTGAGCAAACATGTTTTTTTCTAATAATGCAAAAGAATGTGCCAAGAGCATATTATCAAACTCTAACCATTTAGGCACGGTTTTATTCAGTTTAAAATGATTTTCTCGGTTAATTACATACAGTTTGCAGTCCGTAATTGCTTGTATGTTCCAGTTATTCGTTGTTTGGAAAATAAAGCTTGAAAGCGAAGTGATAAATTTATCACTACTACCAATCCATAGTGTTATTTCTTTTCCATCTGCGATGTCATACATTCTTAGATAACCAGATTCGATGAAAGCCATATGTCGACAAACCCTTCCCGATTTTAGAAAAAATTCTCCTTTTGTAATTTCTAATGGTTCAAAAACTGAAAGAATAGTATCCATTGAGTTTTTCTCAATAGTTATTTGACTTAGAATGCAGTTTTTTAATTTTTCCATTTTGTTTAATGACTAGTAATATCAAATATATACATTAGTGTAAGATAAATGTTGTTAAACTTCTAATGTGTGATAGCTTTTTCTTAATACATGGCCAGATCATTATTTATGTAAATTGATGTTTCATTACAATCACATGTTGCATTAGCTTGTGTTTTGTTGTCTAAAAACACATAAGACGGTTTTATTAATTAGTAAAACCTTAAAGAATATTTATAAACCGCCTTATGTTTCTATAGTATATCTGCTAACTTTATTAGTTATTAATGATTGCAGGTAATATGTATTCTTTCATTATTTTGTCTGCATTAGGATGTGCGTTAGGATTATTATATGCAGAAGAAGTTATAACTATTACATAAGGAATGTCTTTACATATAAAAATTTTGTTTCCGCCTCTACCACTACAAAAAGAAACCTCATAGTCTTTTCCATTAACATTATATGTTTTATTCCAGAAAAGGTACCCATAATAACCATCTTTTATACCTGCAGCTGCTTGTGACACTTGTTTTGATAAACTTTTCTCTACCCACTTTTTGGTTATAATTTGTTTACCATTCCATGTACCTTTGTTTTTGTATAATTGTCCATATTTTGCAAAGTCAATGGCTCGTAGTTGTATTCCTCCCGCGGTATTACCAACTTTTTGAGGAGTATATTGCCATTTATAATTAGTGATATTAAGTGGTTTAAAAAGTTTTTTATCCGCATAAGAAACTAATCCATCAGGAACAGATTTATGAATGATATCACCCAGAATAACTACTCCTGCGGTAAAGTAAGTGAAATCGGTTTCTATTTTTTTACTTTTTTCCATGGGTAAATCCAAAGAGAATTTAACCCAGTTATCTGTTGGATACATGTTTTCTTCATTTCCGGGACTACTATAATCGTTATCATCTCCAAGAAATCCTGAACTCATTGTTAGAAGAGATTTTAAGGTTACTGAATCTTTCTTTTTACTATAATTTTTAAAGGATTTTAAATTGTAAAAATCTTTTAGAAAAACCTTCTCATTGTTTATGAAATCATCTTGTATAGCAATTCCTAACATTGTAGAAGCAAATGATTTTCCTACAGATCTAGAATCGTGTAGACTATTTCTATGTTCGCCATTAAAATATTCTTCTATTAGAAGTTTATTTTCTTTTATAACTATGATTCCATTAATGTTTTCGAATCTGTTTTCAGCAATTTTTCTATTTAACGCTTCTATTTTGCGATTATCGAAACTATCTTTCGATATTTCCCAACCACTATTTGATTGGATTTTTTGAACAGGTATTAGGTTTTCATCTACTTGGATTTTAGCTACTTTAATGGAGATAGTCCCTTTAGCTAAAACAGCACCTACTTTTACTGTTTCCTGTTTTAAATAAGGTCTTACCTCGATTGTTAAGGAATGATTGCCTTCTGTCAATATATCTTGTCCACCACTTAATTTCATGAACCTTAACCACGTGAACCAACCCCAAAAATCAATCTGTTTAGGATAGAGTAAGGGAACCATATATTTAAGTTTGGTTGTTTTAGCATCTATAGTTCCTGCACCTTTATTTAGATTTTCTACGTGAACTTTTTTACCATTGACTAAGAATGAAAATTGAAAATTCCCTTTGTTTAATAATTGATCTTGGGATAGGGTAGGAGCTAATAATTTAAGGCTCTCTATAAGCGGTTGTTCTAAAGTAAAATGAATGTTCAGAAAAGCATCCTTGTTTAATGTAAAACTTTTGATATAATTATCTGATGTAGGGAGACTTTTTTTGAAGTCAACTTTAGAAAAATGTAGCTTTTCAGTTTCTCTTGTTTGAGAATTTTCTGGAGTTGAACTTTTACTAGTATTACAAGCTATTAGTAAGCAAATAATAAGTACTAAATAATTTGATTTCATTTTTGATTTTATATTTGATTGATAATTGAATTATTCCACAAACATAGACTTATCGGGACTTCCAAAAGCTCCATATTATATATTGGGACTCATTTAAGAATGACCAGCATTGTTTTTTATTGATTTCTTATACTGTAGAGGGGTAACTCCCTTGATATTTTTAAATACTCTATTAAAAGTTGTTTTTGAATTAAAGCCACATTCAAAAGATAAACCTAATAACGTTATGTGATCATAGTCATCACTATTCAATTTTTTTATGATAGCGTTTACACGATATTCATTTATAAAATCGGAGAAATTTTTGTCTAAACCATCATTGATCACTTTAGATAAAATATTGGGATGCATATCCAGATTTTCAGCTAAGGATTTTAATGTCAATTCTGAATTTAGGTAAAAACGATTGGTTATCATTTGCTCTTTTAACCAAGATGCTTTTTTAAAGATTTCTTCGGATGGCTTTTCTTTCTTATTATTATTCCTATTGGTTTCCAATAAAATTACTTCTGGTCTTAAAAAAGCTTCAGCACTAATCCAAATAGTAACAATTGATAATAACACGTAAATTGGATAATAATCAGCTAGTCCTAACTGGAAATTAAATAGTACATAATCTATAATAGTGTAAGGTGTCCATAAGAACCAAAGTATGGCAAATATGATAATTAATCGATATAGCCACCTTAAGCTATATGCATCATTATTGCTGTAATTTTTGTTTAACCATCTATGATAAGTTCTAATTTCTTTTAGTGCATATATACAGTAAGTAACAATAGATACAATAGCAAGAAACTGTACAATAGGCATTAATTGAAGATATGTAATCGTCTCAATACCAATGGTGTTATTTATTAGTGCATCACGACTAATTACAAAATGTATAATGAGTTCTATAACTAAAGGAAAAAAATGAAGGATATCTTTTTGAGAAAGACGATAATTAAAGTTGGTTATTTTTTTTACATATAGATATAATAATGGTCCTAGAGCTAGAGAGTACTGTAATGGTATTAAATAAAAATTTGGGAGATAGTTGGTTATCTGAAAATCTAAACTTAATATCCAAATATTCCATAAAACAATGATAAACGTAAGTAACCCAAGTAATACATTGGCTTTTTTGTTTATCCGCTTAGTAAGAATTAATAGTAGTCCAAACGTAGTTCCTATAAATACAGATGCTATTATAAGAAGATTAAAAATATTTAAATTGAATTCACACATTAATTGTATTCCGTATCTGATATTTTAGATTTAGATTTTGATTGTATTTTAATATACGTCTTACGATGCGGTGTAATGTTACTTGATTTATTAACTTTTATGGATATTACTGATGGTTACCATTGCAATGTAACCAAATTAGAGAACTATTGGTTCAAATTCTAATTGCTATACCACCTAATGATAATTAATTATCAATAGGCTCTGTATATCTTACAATATCAATTCCAATACCGTTTGGATCTTGTATAGCAAAATGTCTTTCGCCCCAAGGTTCATCTCTTAAATCTACTTTTATTTCCACTCCTTTGTTTTTTATCTCAGCGTAAAAGGTATCTACATCCTCGACTTCAATTGTTAGATACATTCCTTCTCCTAGAAAAGGTTTATGAAAAAAGGATTGTTGAGTTGGATGATTTGGTAATAAAAAACTCAAAGTGTCTCTTTCATTGGGAGTCTTGAGCAGAAGATAAAACTCATTCTCAAACTTTATTTGGAAGCCTAAATTTTTAGTATAGAAAGATTTTGTTTCATTGAGTTTTTTAGTCAGAATCCCAGCATTTAGTCTCATAATGAGTTATAATTTTGTATGATTATATTGTACTTTATAAATTGATATTATAATTGAGTTATATCCTATTGGGGACTAATATCTTTTAGAAAATAGTATGGTTTCTAAGGTATCAAAAATTGATGACACAGAGAATTATATCGTTAGCTTTCATTTTTTAATTTAATGGAAATGTAATACCTAGGGTAAATGCTCCAACGTATTGCGCAACGGATGGTTGAAAATAATAGGCAAAGCCTAAATCTACATTATGGTTTTTTCCTAGCTCTAATCCAAATGAGAAAGGAATGTGATAAATCACTCCACTTTTATCAATATTATCAAATGCTGTTACTGTTTCAAATTTCCCGATAGAAGTTCCTATCCCAATTTCGGCATAAGGTGCTACCCAAGGAATTGGTGCTCTCAATCTTGCTTTTCCACCTAGTAAAAAAGCTTTTGTCTCGGCTTTTTCATCGGTTGGGTTATCATTTATATCTTTTCCATTAGAACTAGTTGTTATAAAGCCTGCATAAGGTTTGAACTCAACCCAGGAAGTAATTTTAAGTACAAATTCTCCTTGTATAAAAAAACCATTATTAACAACTTGATCAACACTATTATAGGGAGCACTTAATCCGTAACCAATTTGAGCATTGATAGATTTTTGTTTTATAAACTGTGCCTGTACTAAGTTAGAAGTTAGAACTATGATTAGCAGTATGATTGTATTTTTCATGAGATATAACAAGGTTTATTGTAAGTAGCTTTATAGCTAAAAATGTTACCCTGTTTTTTTATATTTATAATAAAAGATCAGATTTATTATAAACAGATTATACTTTAGGTATTTTTTATATTTCTTCTAAAGTGGATTTTCCTTTTGATTTATCTCCAGATGTCCATTCCCAAGTTTCATGAAGACGTATTTTTCCGTTAGTTAATATTTCTGGTTTCGAAAAACAGATTCCAGTCATTAACTCTTTGTTGTTATTTATTTGATGATAACGCATTTCGATATTTCCGTTTTCATCCACTAATCCAATTAGGTGTCCTTTTTTAATTTGACCACCACTATATTCCGAAGTTAAGATTGTACCTTCCTGTTTATATTTAAAAATTGTTTCTTCTGTTGTTTCCCCATTTTCTGAATTTTGTGTTGGACGAAATGACTTATTATGGTAGTTCATTTTCTCTATTCTTTTACTTAATTTTATAATCTTTAATTATGTTGCTAATACCTTGTTGATAAGAAGTTATTTTAAAATCAGGAAATCTATTTTTGAATTTAGAAGAATCAAAAATATTATCAATATTATACCTAGGTAATAACTCCTGAGTTTCTCTGATATTTTGATTAAAAAATGATGCTATTTTTAGAATAAATACTCCTAATATATTGTATGTTATTTTTCTATCTAATTGTAACGAGATTTGTTCTATGATTTCTTTGTATGTTAATCGATTTTCATCACACGGAAGGTGCCAGGTTTGACCATATGTATCTGGAGTATTCCCAATCAAAGCCATTGCTTTACTAGCATCAGGAGTATAAATAAAGGTCCTTAAGACATTATCTTTTAAAAATACTTTTGGTTTTTTATTGGCTTTTAGCGCATCAAAAATAAGTGTGTTCGTTATTCCTTTTGTTTTATCGGGGCCATAAAATTCAGGTGCTCTACATATTACTCCATTAATTTCTTTGTTATTAATCGCACTCAATAAAAGTTCTGCAGCTATTCTTTTTGCTTCACCTTTTTTACCTTTTGGTTGCAGGGGAGTATCTTCTTTTTGAATTTTGCTGTCTTGGGAATATGCATATGTATTGTCGAAGTATACAAGTTTACAGTTGTTTTTTTTGCAACCAGATATTACATTCTTCATGATGATAGGCCAATCTCTTAACCAAATCTTAGATCGGTATGGGAGCCCTACAGTTAGATACGCAATTTTGGCATTTTCTACAGCGTTATGAACATCTTTTGCTTGTAACAGATCACCTTTGAACAAAATATCATCTATATGTACTTTTTTGGGGTTCCGTCCAACTAGTTTAATTTCTTTCGTGTAATTGGATCGTAATGCTTTGGCCAATTCCTCTCCAATTATTCCATTTGCACCTAAAATTACCTGCATAGTAGTATTAATTTGCGTTCAATACTTTGTAAGATACTCTTTAAAATGTTAATTGATGATATAGGTAACGTTTGTAAAAGGTTTTGATAATCGTAATTGAACTAATTATTATTACATTTCATTACATTTCATTATGTTTTATTGATATAACTGGGGTTTTGTAATTCCCTTTTCAAGAAACATTTGTTTGTTCATTTCAAAATGCGACTTTGTCATTTCATTATAATATTTCTTTAAAGTTGGAAGAGAATATTCTTTTCTTATGCTATCTATATTTGTAGAATCTAGCAAACCATTTTTTGGTATCGCTTGTCCATTTTTATTGTATGTTAATTGGGTGCCAAAACGTTGAGGTTTATTTAGGTTCACTTGAATTCTATCCTCTAACATCGCGTAGTGATACTTGTCATTACTTCCGTTTTTAATTTCTTTCTCCATCGCTGTCAGCATTTCTTGCTGAAAAGGGATGTCGTTATCTGCATGTTGAATTGGAAGCCAAAAACTTGTCGATGCCTTTTGTCCAACTTTGCGTTCTCCGAGATAACCATATTTATTAAATAATTCTTTAATTTTTTGTTTATTTATTATTCCAATACTATCTCTTTGACGTTCAAAAATCTCCCAAGCTTTTTCGTAACCATGTTTTTCTCTTAATGCTGTAGGAGGTATACCGGCGTATTTTTGATCAAGAATATCAATAACATTAAGTTCTGATATGATCTGTTTCTTATCTTCTTCAGAGATACTTTTGTCTTGTGTACAATTAGTAAGCAATATGCTTATAATCAATAATAAAATTATTTTTCTCATAGTATACTAGAATTATAACTAAGGACTTTAGATAACATTATTAGTTACAGATATTAATAGAGAATATTGGTTGAGTACAACTTTAATAGTATAAAACAATAATTTTATTTAGGAGAGTTTTTATTTTTCCTGTTATTTGGGGTTTTTATTAGTTCTATGGTGAGTATTCGTTTTCCGGTTTGATTTGTGAAAAAATGTAAAAAAAATAGATGAGATTATTGTATAAAAGTAACCTTCGCAATTTTTCCGTTTTCTACTTCGTAAATCGCTACAGCTTTTCTCTTTTGACCATTCATAATCAGAAATTCTTCATCAATTACTTTATTACCATAAACAATCCGTTTTTTCACTTCACAATGTAAGTCTGGAGTTTGTTCAAAAAAAGAAGCATACCCTCTTTTTAATTTTTCTTTACCTTCATATATCAATTCATTTGGATAATTATACACTTTTATGTTATCCGAATATGTGTCTACAAAGCCATTAACATCTCGTTTGTTATAAGCATCTAGTTGTTTTTGTACAATTTGTTCTGGTGAAACATCTGATACTAAAGTGAGCATTGTTCCTATTTCGTTGGATTTAATTCTGCTAATATTAGCAATTTCGTTATCAAGAAATGTATGAAAGATACTCCAACGAGTATCCGTTTTAGGGTTGAACTTAAAAATAGTATTCCCTTTTGGCATTAGAATAGTTCCATTGATCAACCAACACATATCTTCAGCTTCAGGTATTGTGTTAATTATTTTTTCAGTTTCACCGGTAATTGGGTTTAACGACCTTATTTCCCATTCTTTATTTTCTTTACTAATATAACTAATCAGTGGCGTATTGGGTATTTTATGCAATGATCGGCCTATTTTTTTCTGAAAAGTCTTATTTACCTTTGTCTTTAGATTAGAAACCACTAATGATAATCCTCCATCTTCTAACACAGAAGAAACTAATGTGTTTTGGTTAAACCAAACGTGATAACCGATAATTAGATCTTTTATAAGAACGGTTGGCTTTCCATTTTTAAAGTCATATTGATATAATAACTGTGTGCCTGTCGTGTCTAATCTGATAGCGGATACTGCCTTTTGATTTGGAATTTTAGTAGGCGAATATTCGCTACCTATTGCTGTTTCAGAAATCCAATCTATCTTATTATCTCTAATATTATATTTGGCAATGTCGGTTTGTTTGTTTCTAGTAGAAGCAAAAAGTACAATATTATCATTGTAAAAGGAAGGCTGATTGTCATATCCTTCGTTATTAGAAATGTTTCGTTTGTTTTTTAGCTCTAATGTTTCTCCATTTACGAAAATATCAAACAAATAGACTTCAGTACTTGGTTGTGCGGATACTACAAAAACAAGTAATAGTAGTATGAATGAGAGATGTTTTTGCATCGGTTTTGTTTTCTAAAGTACACTGAATTATCAAGTATTTTCTTAAGTATTTGTTAAGAGTTTATAGTAATTGTTTTCTTGAACTATATAATCCAATGGCTGGACCAATTGCTAAAAATAGAAATAAATATATAGGATCAATTTTGGTAACTGCATATGAAAGTAACTGAATACTTATGATGGTAATAGCAAAACCTATACAATTAACAATAGTAAGTCCTGTTCCTCTTAATTCTGGAGGAGCTGCAGCCGCAACTAAAGTCGAAAATTGAGGAGAGTCTGAAATAACGACCATTCCCCAAAGACATAATAATCCTAAGAAGATTTCTGTGTTTAACTGGAATAATAGGGGAGAGGTAATACAAAATAGTCCAGAAATAATAAGTGAATATCGAGCTACTTTTCTACTACCCGTTTTTAAAGAAATATATCCGCCAATGATGCAAGAGAAAAAACCTACTGCGATAATGATAAATGACCAAAATGAAATGGGAATTCCTATTCTGTGTTGTTCTACATATGTTTTTAATAATATCGGAACAAACCCCCAAAAAGCATATAATTCCCACATATGCCCAAAATATCCTAAAGCAGCTTTTCTAAAACTAACAATCCCAAAAAGCTCTGTTATTACACCTAATTGAAGTTTAGAAACAGGTTTTCTATAAGGACCGTTAGGAACAAAAATAAAGATTAAAATTCCTCCAATAGCAGCTAAAAGGCTTGTAGATTGTATTACAATTTTATAATCGCTATTCCAAGAAAGTTCTTTTAACAAATGTGGTAACGCGGTTCCAAGAACTAGAGCACCTACTAAATATCCAAGGGCTTTTCCTAATCCATCCTTATAGTAGTCAGATGCTATTTTCATACCTACAGGATAGATTCCTGCAAGAAAGAAACCTGTACCAAATCTAGCTGTTAATACATTTAATACGGTAATATTAGGTATTAACAAGGCAATATTACAAAGTGCTCCTAGAATTGCCGAAATCATAAACACCTTAGAAGGAGGGAATCTATCGACTATAGTAAGTAAGGCAAAGGTTAGTGTACCAACAATGAATCCGAATTGTACAGTGGATAAAAGATATCCAAGAATATTAAATGCTACACTAAATTGAGCGGCAAAATCATCAATTACCGCATTACCTGCAAACCACAGTGAAGTACAGAAAAACTGCGCAATAATTATTACCGGAAGTATATAAAATTTTGGTTTCAGATATGTGTTCTTATGATTGGTTATTAAATTCTTTTAATAATTCGTGAACTTGATTTGTATCTTCTACATAATATTTAGCAATCGTCTTTTTAAGTCCAACTTTAACTGTATACGAAGAAGAAGGTAATTCTTTAAACATGTATTCATCTGTCCAATCATCTCCAATGGCAAAGATAAAATCATACTCTTTTTCAGTTAGCATTTTACACGCTGATTTACCTTTATTAATGCCACTAACTTTTATTTCTAATACTTTATCACCTTCTAGAATCTCTAGGTTGTGATTAGCTATTAGATGTTGTATGGTTGTTTTTAGTTCCATGGATCTTAATTTTCCTAAATCAGGATCTACATTTCTAAAATGCCAAGCTAATGAATAATTTTTTTCTTCTATAAGAGAACCCGGTGTTCTATCAGTAAACGATTCTAAAACTGGGGCGATTGATTCGAACCAACCATTACTAACTCGTTCCAAAAGTTCCCAATCTTTATTGTTTTCTTTTAGCCAAGCGCCGTGTTCAGTAATTAAGGTATAATCCTTATGACCAAACCACTTGTTAAAGGTGAATTTATCTCTTCCAGTTATTAAAATTATTTTGGTACGATCATCACTTTGTAACGTATCTAAAATATCAAATATTTTTTGAGTTGGCTTTGCATTCTCAGGAATTTTTTCAAAAGGTGCTAAAGTACCATCATAATCAATGTATAAAATTCTATTTTTTGAAGTATTATAATCATTAAATAAATCCTTTTTAATAGAAGGCGTCAGTTTTTTTAAAGAGTATTTCTTAGCAGTAGTCTTAGTTGCATCTAAAGACTCCATAAAATCATTTGCCCATTTCTCTACATTATATCTTTTTAACCGTTTTTGTAGTGCTTTATTTCTTTTTATTTGCTCTTCTTCCGGCATTTCTAAAGCAAATTTTAGTGTATCTGCTATTTCTTCAAAGTTATTAGGATTGATAATAAGTGCTTCACTCATTTCTTTTGATGCTCCTGTCATTTCACTTAAAATAAGAACACCTTTTTGATCTACTCTAGAGGCTATATATTCTTTTGCTACAAGGTTCATTCCGTCTCTAATAGGAGTAAGTAAAGCAACTTCGCTAGAAGTGTATAAATCAATCAAGTTTTCAAAAGGCATAGAACGATAAAAATACCAAATGGGTGTCCAACTAACTTCGGAAAATTTTCCATTAATTCTACCTACCAATTGGTCAATTTCGTTTTTTAGTAGTTGATATTGTGGAACATTTGATCTAGATGGAACTGCAAGCATTACAAGTCTTGCTTTACCTTTAAATTGAGGGTATTTGTCCAGAAAATATTCAAAAGCTCTTAATCTGTTGGCTATTCCTTTGGTGTAATCTAGTCTGTCAATAGATAAGATAAGTTTAGCTCGATCACCACTTATTAAATGTTCATCTATCTTTTGCTGTATCTCTGTTTGATCTTTTTTCTCTTTTTCATTATGAATAGTAGCGGCATTATGAAATTTATCATAATCAATTCCCATTGGGAAAGAATCTACTTTTACTATTCTATTATCTATATGAACATTATTGAAGTTAATTTCTAATCCTAAAATTCTTTGGGCTGAACTCAGGAAATGACGTTCATAATCATAGGTGTGAAAACCAATAAGATCGGCACCCAGTAATCCTTTTAATAGTTCTTCTCTACAAGGAATCGTTCTAAAGACTTCATAAGATGGGAAAGGAATATGTAAAAAGAAACCTATAGTTACGTTCGGTTTCTTTTTGCGAATCATCTCAGGTAGCAATAATAGTTGATAATCGTGTACCCAGATAGTATCATTTTCTCCGAGATTTTCTATTATTACATCTGCAAATTTTTGATTTACCTGTTGATATACTTCCCAACTGTCTTTGTTGAATTCTGTATATTCCATAAAATAATGAAATAATGGCCATAAAGTATTATTGCTAAAACCATAATAGAATCCATCTATTTCTAATTCTGTAAGTGGTACACCAACACATTGATGTTTTTTTAGTGCATTATTAACTAAATTTCTTTTTTCAGTGTCTAATTGTTCTTCGGTTAGACCACTCCATCCTATCCAAATGCTATCACTTCCGGAGTGCACAGACTTCATTCCTGTTGCTAATCCTCCAACACTTGGAGTAGTTTTAATAGAATTATTGTCAATTTCTAATTGTAAGGGTAGTCGATTTGAGATTATGATAGTTTTGCTCATAAAGGGTGGCGAAAGTTGGTTGACTAAATTTGATTGATTAAATTTCGGTTCAGTGAATAAAGGTACGTTTATTTAAAAGAACTTGAGGTTATATGGACAATTTGGACTACGGAATTATAGGGAATTGTAAAAGTGCAGCGTTGATTTCTAAACAAGGAGCAATTGATTGGTGTTGTTTGCCAAATTTTGATTCTTCGTCAGTTTTTGCAAAAATTTTAGATGAAAAAAAAGGAGGCTCTTTTGAAATTTTAGTTTCAGATGAATATACTATTTCCCAAAAGTATATCGCCAAAACAAATATTTTAGTTACCGAATTTAATAATGGTACAGATGCTTTCGAAAGTATAGATTTTATGCCTAGATATCAGAATGAAGATGGTACTTATCATACACCTGCTGATATCATACGATATATTAAATTGATTTCAGGAAAGCCATCTTTTAGAGTTAGATATAATCCTAGATTGGAGTATGCCAAAGAGGAAACTTATTCTAAAAAAACTGATGAATATATAAAAAGTATAACAGATAAAGATAAATATGATACTTTATACCTTTATTCGGATTTAGATTTAGAAGCTATTTTAAATTCAGAAGAGATAGTTTTATCTGGTAATGCTTATTTTTTAATCAGTTATCACGAAAAAATTCTAAAGCAATCCTTAGAACTATGTTATCTTAAATTACAGAGAACACGTGTGTACTGGATGAATTGGAGTGAGAAAACTACTTCGTATGCAGTTTACAATGATCAGATTCTAAGAAGTGCATTGGTACTTAAATTGCTTAGTTATGAAAAATCTGGAGCTGTTTTGGCTGCTGCGACTACATCTTTACCCGAAACAATAGGAGAAGTTCGTAACTGGGATTATCGTTTTTGTTGGATTAGAGATGCCTCTATGGTAATAAAAGTGATTTCTGATTTAGGACATAAAAGGGTAGCGCAACGTTTTCTTCAGTTTATTATAGATATTATACCAGATAAAGATGAAAAGATCCAGATTATGTATGGTATTAATGGCGAAAAGGATCTTACGGAGAAAACATTGGATCATTTAAGCGGTTATAAAAATTCTAGTCCCGTACGTATTGGTAATGCTGCTTTTCATCAAAAACAGAATGATATTTATGGGATTCTGATGAATGTAATTTACCAACAATTCGTGAAATTTGATTGCGCCGTAGATGATAGTGAGAGTTTATGGACCATAAGTAAGAGTATTGTTCATATTGTAAATGTAAACTGGGAAAAACCAGACAAAGGTATTTGGGAATTTAGAACAGAAGAAAGACATTTTACATTCTCTAAATTGTTATGTTGGGTGGCTGTAGATAGAGCTATTAAGATAGGAGAGCTTATTGGTAAAACAGAAAATAATACGAGGTGGATTGAGCTTAGAGATCGGATTTATAATGATATTTATAAGAATGCTTGGAATGAAGAGGTACAGGCTTATACCCAATCTTACGGATCCTCTGATTTAGATGCTTCTACGTTATTAATGGAATCTTATGGTTTTATAGAGCCAATGGATCCAAGATTTATAAGTACTGTAAAAGCTACAGAAAAAGAATTATGTAATGATGGGTTATTATATCGTTATAAGAATAAAGATGATTTTGGGTTGCCTTCTTCGTCATTTACTATTTGTAGTTTTTGGTTTATCAATAGTTTAAATAAAATAGGAGAGAAAGCAAAAGCAAAAGCAATGTTTGATCAATTGTTATCTTATAGCAATCACTTAGGGCTTTTTAGTGAAGATATAGACTTTAAGTCTAAAAGATTGTTAGGGAATTTTCCGCAAGCATATTCTCATTTAGCACTTATTGAAACCGCAGTTAATTTTTCTGAAGATGTATCTAAAGATGAACAATTGATGGAAACAATGTTATAAGAGTATCACAACGGAAAATTCCTTTTCTATATTTTTAGAGATTTATTTTACTCAATAAGAACTATAGTACCGAAGATATCAGCATTAATCCAGCCTTGATTTTTATCTTCGCCAGGTACGAAGACAGAACCCATGAAATTTTCTCTTTCTTTACTCGTATCATTATCGTTATAGGCTATAGCGAAACCTAATTTTTGATCTTTAGATAAAACCACAGGATCATTGGCTTTGCCTTCTTGGTAAGTATCATCATATACGGTCAGTTCGAATTCCCATATAGAAACATCATCTTTTGTTGTACGTTTCATTTTTACATGATTATTATAAAGTAATGGTTTTTTCTGTGAATCTAGATCTACAACATTACCATCCAATGCTACATGATATGCAAACGCATTGTTGTTGTATTGATGTTCTCCTCCGGAATTATCGGCGTCTATAAATATCTCAACACAATCATCATCCCACCATAATTTAAGTGGGTCTTTATATTGATCATATAAAATATCATCTTTAATTTCTACTAAAATGTACAAAGCTTCTGGAGTCCAAGTCATTTTATACCTACCAAAGAAATCTTTGATATCTGGAAATTCCCCAATCCAATTCTGATCCATTGGATACCATTTCGTTTGATTCCAGATTGGATCATCCATATCTCCATCTACGTTGGGAGCTATTTCTGCTTTTTTAATATCTCGAATTTGATGATCTTTTTTTTCTTTTTTTGGAAGTGCAGTTTTTTCTGTTGAATCTGCAATTGTTTTATCAGAACTTTTTGGTTCTTGATTTTTGCAAGATATCAATATAATTAGAGATAAAATGAAAGCTATTTTTTTCAAAGTTTGAGTATTATAGTTAATAAATTGAATTTTTAAAGAGTGGAAAGATATTAAAAACAATACGCTTTTTATTGGCGATATATAAAAGTTAAGATTTTGTAAAGTTAATAGAAAAGATATCAGAATTAAATAAGGTTAAAAAAGCGGTCGTTTTATTAAAACGACCGCTTCTTGACTAACATATCAACTTGTGATAATTATTGGTAAGTAATTAGGACAAAAAAATTATTGTTTTACAATTTTAATTCTTTTAAGTTTTTTACCATTTAATGTTATGGTACCAAAATAGATGCCAGATTCTCGCATATCACTTGAATTAATTTCTATAGTTTGATTCCCTACTTGCGTGTTTTGGCTGTATATAGTTTTAGTTTGACCTAAAATATTAGAGATACTAACTTTTAAAACACCATTTTCTGATGTATTTACGCTTAATGTACCTCTATCTTTAATTGGATTTGGCCAAAGAGTAACAATACTTTTCTCTATGATGGAAGTATTCTCTTTATCAGCTGTATCAGCTAATTCCATTGCTCTGTTAGAAGGACAATTATTAGTACAGTTATTAGACCAAGTTCCGGTTCTTTTTCCATTACTGCTTCCGGTTACTATAAACCATCCATCGGTACCTCTTGTGAGATCAACTGTTTGTTGACCATTTCCATTATTGAAAACCACTCCAACATTATTTGTAGCGACTCCATTAGGTAATGTAAACGTTTTTCTACACCAAGATGTACCACTTAAGTTGTTCATAATTGTTCCAGGCCAACCTGCAGTTCCAGACAATGTTTGGTTTGTGGATTTATTATATAAGTACATGTTGGTATTAGTACCCCATCCACCGCCAGGTTTTTGGAAGTTTAATGTTACATCATTAGTTGTTCCTGATCCACTACCACTACAATCGCTAGGACAATTGTCGGACCAACTATTTCCTCGGTACCATCCATTGGTACTTCTCGAAAGATCATCAGTTTGGTTATTTCCATCATTGAAGATGACTCTAAGATTTGCTGCAGAAACACCTGCAGGAGGAGTAATGGTAAAAGAATACCAATCTGTTCCTGAAATGTTCGTCATATTGTTTCCAGGCCAATCACTAGTCCCAGGAAGTGTAGCGTTTGCTCCTGAATCGAATACATAAGCATTGATGTTAGATCCCCAACCTGATGGTTTAAAGAAGTTAACAGTATAAGGAGGTACCGTTTCTCCGCCACCAGTATTTGCGCCTTGTGTCCATACTGCATAATCAGTACCAGAAGTTTGTAGTGTCCATCCACTTCCGTTAGGAGACCAATTACCAGATCCTAGCTTCATTGCTAGTGTTCCAGATCTTCCATCGATGTAAGCGGCATATAAATCTCCTCTTGCTTCATCAATACTTATAGTAGATCCAGAGTGAATTCTTACACTTTTTCTTGCTGCAATAAGATCCTTAATAGCATTTTGTACGCCTGCGCCAGTATCAAAGAAATGAGTCCAGAATACCATTGGGTTTCCAGGATGTGTTAAAATATAAGCATATCCTTTTCTAAGATTTGTCTCTCCACCTGGAAAAACAAAATTTGAGCCACAACATTGTTGTGCGAAACCAGTATCATGATTATCAAGAAAAGTAACTGATTTAGATGGATTGATACCCATCATACCAGAAGGCCTACCTTGACCATCTCTTAAATAAGATAAATTATTATCTCTAATCGCATTTTGTAAACTTACTTTTGTGTTAAAATCAAAAGCAGAAGATGAACCTTGCGTTCTATTCACAAAATTATTCGTTTGTACTCTGCTACTTTCTAGTAATTCTCCTACCGCAAAGTAAGGGTTTGTAGCATCGTTGTATTCTTTATTATATATAGGATCATATCCGTGAACAAAATCATACCTCCATCCATCAAAACCAAGATCATCTTGTAACTTTTTCATCCATTTTATAATCTCTGCTCTTACTGCTGGATTTCTGTGATCTAAGTCTCTGGCAGCTGCAAATCCTCCACTAGAACCATCTGCTTTTAAATCAAATCCAGGTACAAAATCATTATTAATACTAAACTCTACGGGACCATTTACAAAATTTCTACCTTCATCATCGGCTGTAATATAAAATGTTGGCCAAGCCGGATTTGTAAATGTAACTGCGTCGTTAGTACCTACTCGATGATTCACTACAATATCGCTTATTACTTTAATGTCTAAATTATGATATTGATCGATCAATGACTTCAGTTGATTAGTAGTACCATAGGCGCTATCGAAGTTATTAATCTCTCTAGGCAGATATCCTTGTGGGGCGGCAGAATTACTTGGAGGAGGCATCCAGATTAGGTCAATTCCTGCATCACTGATGGTATTTCTAACACTAGAAACAACATCATACCAAGTTTGACCTGCAGGTTGGTTTTGTACATTCCAGTCAAAAGCCTGAAACATTACATCTTCATCTTGTGCCTGTAACTGTAAAAATGGTAAGCAACATAAAAAGCTTACCAGGATTTTTAAGAGGTTTTTTCTTTTCATTTTAAGATTTTTTGTTCTGTTGAAAACAGTAGTTTGTAATAAGTGAGTAAGTTTTTTTCGCAAATTTTCGTTCTTAGTTAAATAAGAATATGAAATAAATAACTTATGGAAAGACGTATATATACAAGAAAATAGAAGTTTGTCTGACAACCAGCGAAACTTACTTTGTTTGTTTTAATGAAAAGATAATCAAGAGTTTGGTGCTCTTAATTATAAAAACAGTAATTATGACGACTATAGATAAGTGATTTTTTCAAAATTTTTATTCAAAAAAAACAGGTTCTATTTATTCTGACTGATTAGTTAATAGAACTATTTTATTTAATTAGAGTAGCTCAAATAATTTCGAAATTTTCGGAGGAGGGGAAATTGATTTCATAATTCATAAGTTTTAGTTTGTAAAAGTGTTTCTTGTGTTAAATTTCTACTAAGTTATTACGAAATATTCAATTCTTATCTTCTGAAAAGTTACTATAACGTTTTCGTGTTGATAAATTCTTGTTATTTCACATAATATATTGAAAAACAACATATAATTAACAGTTGTTTATTGTATTTGTAAAAATTTGAGGCTCTTTTAATGAATTATTAGCGTACTTATTTATTGTTTTTTTAAAAATTTCTTAATGAACTATAATGTGATATTTCCATAATATTAAATTAGATTAATGTTTTGATAATCATTTGGTAGTAAGAAATTTAGATTAGTAAAGTATTTTAGTGTAACTAACTTAAATATATCAAATCATGAAAATTCAATTTAAATTTTTAGTAAACATCTTTTTGTTTTTATTTTTATTAAACTCTTGTGATAATCAAGAGGACTCCAATAATGATGAAACAATTGGATTAGAAATTCATCAAGAAGATCAATTAGAAGGGAAAAAAGAACTTAACGGTTTCCAGATAGCATATAAAGTTGTAGAAAAATCGAATTATTATACTGTTAAAGTAGCGATAAATGATGTAAGGCTAGTCGCTTCAATAGATTATGATACAGAATTTATTGAAATCGATGGTAAGAATGTTGTGTTATCTAGTAAAGAAAAAGAAACATTATTAATGATAGGAGAGGAGATCTCTGCATATCTATTTAAGGATGGTTCTGTGGATGATTTTACGATGGCAGAATTCACCTTATTGAAATTACTAGAATATTGGGCTAAATCTCCAAGTAATTATAGTTACGAAAAAATTGTTTTTAAAGGGAACCAAACCAATCTAGTGAAAGGTAATGATGATGGAATAACTTGTATTAGAAAAAATACATATGTTACTGCTGTGTACGATGATAATGAAGGCCAAATATATAGAGATCGTGAATTAGTAAATGGTGATCGTTGTTTAGGCCGTTGCGGTTCTGGTTGTCCGGGTGTTTTTTCTATCGCTAGTGCTTGGACTAAAGATTGTTTAGATCATGATCAATGCGGACGTGTATTAGGTGGAAGTACGAATCCTTTTGATCGTAATTGTGGAGATGAATATGCGCAAGCTGCTGATGATTTCCTTTTTGGAGTATTACGTGGATGTAGAGGGTAGATAAAATTTGATAAATAAAAAAACCGTCTTTCCCCAACAGAAAGACGGTTTCTTAAATCAAAATTAAACAACTTCCTAGTTTTAATCCTTAGGAACGGATATATTATTATTGTTATGAAAAGCAGTATCCGTTTTCGGCAGCTACTTTATCAGCAATTTTTGTTCTTAATGCAACCACATTTGGTTGGTTCGCATATTTAGTGAAACGTTTAAGTCCCATTAACATCATGCGTTGCTCATCTCCTTCAGCAAAAGAAACGATTCCTTCTTTTCCTTTTTTAATAACGATATCTACTGCGTTATATAAGTATAATTGAGACATTGCAATTTGAATCTCTTGAGAATCTTCTCCAAAACGCTTAGCATTTTTCTCTGTACGTAGAATTGTAGATTCCGCCATATAGATTTCAATTAGAATGTCAGAGGCAGCCATTAATAATTGTTGGTGCTCTTCTAATTGCGGACCAAATTTCTGCATAGCAGCTCCTGCCACCATTAAGAATACTTTCTTTAATTTTGCAATGATCTCTTTTTCTTCTGCAAATAAAGCAGAGTAATCAGGAGTATCAAAAGAAGGAATTCCTGTTAATTCATCAGCAACCTTCATAGCAGGATTTAAAAGATCTACATGACCTTTCATTGCTTTCTTTACTAGCATACCTACAGCTAACATACGGTTGATCTCATTAGTACCTTCATAGATACGAGAAATACGAGCATCTCTCCAAGCAGATTCCATAGGAGTATCTGCAGAGAATCCCATTCCTCCAAATATTTGAATACCTTCATCTGTAGTATTCTGAACATCTTCAGAAACAGCTACTTTTAGTATAGAACACTCGATAGCGTATTCTTCAACTCCTTTTAATTCAGCTTCTTGATGTGTATTTCCTTCCGCTTGTCGGATAGCAATTCTATCTTCGATATTTTTTGCAGCACGGTAACTTGCAGATTCATCTGCATAGGTATTCGTAGCCATTTCAGCGATCTTAGATTTGATTGCTCCAAAATTCATAATTGGAGTTTTAAACTGAATACGCTCATTAGCATATTTAGTAGCTTCTCCAATTACTCTACGTTGCGCATCTAAACAAGCTGCTGCTAATTTGATACGTCCAACGTTTAAAGCATTCATCGCAATTTTAAATCCATTACCTCTTTCTGATAACATATTCTCTACAGGGACCTTAGTGTCACTAAAGAAAACTTGACGAGTAGAAGAGGAGTGGATACCTAATTTCTTTTCTTCATCACCTAATGAGATACCGTTAGAATTGTTAGGATCATATTCTACAATAAATCCAGTGATATTTTTGTCATCCTCAATACGAGCAAAAACAATCATTACATTACAAAAACCTGCATTAGAGATCCACATTTTTTGACCTGAGATCAAATAATGTTTACCATCTTCTGATAATACAGCTTTTGTTTTTCCAGAATTTGCATCAGATCCTGCGCCTGGTTCTGTTAAGCAATATGCTCCCATCCACTCTCCAGTAGCTAATTTCGAAACATATTTCTTCTTTTGCTCTTCGTTTCCATATAATGATATTGGCATAGTACCGATACCTGTATGTGCTCCAAAAGCAGTACTAAATGATCCTGTAGCACCTGATATATAATCACATACTAACATTGTAGAAACAAATCCCATTCCTAGACCGTCATATGCTTCTGGTACGGCAACACCAAGAAGACCAAGTTCTCCGGCTTTTTTCATACACTCTGCAGTAAAAGCATAATCTTTTGATTCGAATTTTTCCCAGTGTGCCCAAAGTTCTCTATCTACAAATTCTTTGGTACTATCACGCATCATCTTTTGCTCTTCAGAAAAATCTTCTGGAGTAAATACATCTTCAGCTTTCGTTTCTTTCACAAGGAATTGTCCTCCTCTAAGAATGTCTTTATTTAAAGTTTCTGTACTCATTTTATTAGTGTTATTTCTTTATTCTATTTTTTTTAGTTCAAAAATTCAAAAATACCTGCAGCACCTTGTCCCGTTCCAACACACATGGTTACCATTCCGTATTTACCTTTCATATCACGTTTGCGCATCTCATCAAATAACTGAACAGAAAGTTTAGCTCCAGTACAGCCAAGTGGGTGACCTAAAGCAATAGCACCTCCATTTACGTTCACTATATCTTGATTGATGTTTAGCTCACGCATTACCGCTAATGATTGTGAAGCAAAAGCTTCATTAAGTTCAATCAGATCGATATCATCTTGTTTTAAACCAGCTTGTTTTAATGCTTTAGGAATAGCCTTTACAGGACCGATTCCCATAATTCTAGGCTCTACACCGGCTGCAGCATAGTTTACAAGTCTTGCGATTGGCTCTAGGTTTAATTCTTTTACCATATCCTCACTCATTACCATTACAAAAGCTGCACCATCACTCATTTGAGAAGAATTACCAGCAGTCACACTTCCGTCAGCTGCAAATACAGGTCTTAGTTTACCTAATACTTGTTTGCTAGTTCCGGCACGTGGTCCTTCATCTTTATTTACGGTGTATGATTTGCTAGCTTTTTTACCATTTTCATCAACATAAATCTGTTCAACATTGATAGGAACAATTTGATCCTGAAAACGATCCTCTGCTTGCGCTTTTAAAGCTTTCATATGAGAATTGTAAGCAAACTCATCTTGATCTTCTCTAGAAACATTAAATTGATTGGCAACCGCTTCTGCAGTATTTCCCATTCCCCAATAGTAATCTTCATGACCAGACTTTGCTAAATCATAGTTTAATTCTGTTTTGTATCCAGTCATAGGAACTGAACTCATGCTTTCTGCACCACCAGCTATAATACAATCTGCCATTCCAGCTTGTATTTTTGCAGTAGCCATACCTATGGTTTCAATTCCAGAAGAACAGAATCTATTTACAGTAACACCTGGTACATCAATAGATTCTAATCCCATCAATGATATTAAACGTGCCATATTAAGACCCTGAGATCCTTCTGGCATAGCATTACCAACAATAACATCATCAATACGGCTTTTGTCTAATTGTGGTAGCTCTTTCATCATATGCTGAATTGTTTCAGCAGCTAACTCATCAGTTCTTTTAAATCTGAACACTCCGCGAGGCGCTTTTCCTACGGCTGTTCTATATGCTTTTACTATATATGCGGTTTTCATTTCTTTTTCTTTTTTCTAGTTTCTTAAAGGTTTACCTTTCTTAAGCATATGTTCAATACGCTCTAACGTTTTGCGTTCTGTACATAAAGACAAGAAAGCTTCGCGCTCTAGATCTAATAGGTATTGCTCTGTTACAAGGGTAGGTTCTGATAAATCTCCTCCAGCCATAACATATCCTAACTTATTTGCTATTTTATGATCATGCTCTGAGATATATTTACTTGCTTCCATTGAATCTGTTCCAACTAAAAACATACCTAGTGCTTGTTTTCCAAGGACTTTTACATCTTTTCTTCTAACAGGTTGTGTATATCCTTGTTCTGCCATTAATTTTGCATATGCTTTCGCTGTAGCGATCTGACGATCTTTATTAACAACAACTATATCTTTTCCTTTTTGAAGTAAGTTTGTATCAAATGCTTCGTAAGCAGAAGTGGATACTTTAGCCATACCAATAGTTAAGAAATGTTCCTGTAATACATTAAGTTCTACATCATCTTTCTTAAAAAGATCTGAAGCTCTTAAAGCCATTTCTTTTGATCCACCACCACCAGGGATTACACCAACACCAAATTCTACTAATCCCATATAGGTTTCTGCAGCAGCAACTACTTTATCAGCGTGCAATGAAATTTCGCATCCACCACCTAATGCCATGCCGTGAGGAGCAACAATTGTAGGGATCGAAGAATAACGCATACGCATCATAGAATCTTGGAAATACTTAATAGCCATATTTAGCTCATCGTATTCCTGCTCTACAGCCATCATAAAAATCATTCCGATATTTGCTCCAACAGAAAAGTTAGCGGCTTGATTACCTACAACTAATCCCTGGAAGTTTTTTTCAGCCATATCAATAGCTGTATTTAATCCTGCAAGTACATCACCACCTATAGTATTCATCTTACTTTGGAATTCTACATTAAGGATTCCATCGCCAAGATCTTCTACTACAACACCGCTGTTTTTGAAAACTTCTGATGATTTACGAATATTATCAAGAATGATAAATGCGTCTTGTCCAGGAACTTTTACTTGTTCCTTTTTCGGAATGTCGTAATAATTAGTAGCTCCATTCTTTACAGTGTAAAAAGAAGTACTTCCTGAAGCGATCATATCATGTACCCAAGCAGCTGGTTCGTACCCTTCTGCTTTCATTATTTCGATTCCTTTTTCTACACCAATTGCATCCCATATTTGGAATGGACCGTGTTCCCATCCAAATCCAGCTTTCATTGCATCATCAATCTTATAAAGATCATCTGTGATTTCAGGAATACGATTCGATACATATGCAAATAATGCAGCAAAACTTTTACGATAAAATTCTCCAGCCTTATCTTTTCCAGCTACTAAAACTTTAAAACGATCTACTACCTTGTCAATAGTTTTGGTCATTTCTAAAGTAGCAAATGAAGCTCTTTTTTTACTTCTATATTCTAGAGTATCTAGGTCTAAAGAAAGAATTTCCTTTTTCCCTTCTGGCGATACATTCTTTTTGTAAAAACCTTGTTTTGTTTTGCTTCCTAACCATTTATTTTCCATCATTGTATTAATGAAGGCAGGAAGTTTAAATAATTCGTGACGCTCATCATCTGGGCAATTGTCAGCAATACCATTGGCAACGTGCACTAAAGTGTCTAGACCTACGACATCAACTGTACGAAAAGTAGCAGATTTAGGACGTCCGATTACAGGGCCAGATAATTTATCAACTTCTTCTATGGTTAATCCCATATCTTTAACCATATGGAATAAGCTCATTATACTGAAGATACCAATTCTATTTCCAATAAATGCTGGAGTATCCTTAGCTACCACAGATGTTTTCCCTAAGAATTGTTCTCCATATCCATTTAGGAATTCAAGAACTTCTGTAGAAGTATCTGGGCCAGGGATGATCTCAAATAATTTTAAGTATCGTGCCGGGTTAAAGAAATGTGTCCCACAGAAATGTTTCTGGAAATCTTCACTTCTTCCTTCATTCATAAATTTTATTGGTATACCTGAGGTATTGGAAGTTATTAGTGTTCCAGGAGTTCTATGTTTCTCTAGGTTTTCAAAAACTAGTTTTTTGATATCCAGTCTTTCTACTACTACTTCTATGATCCAGTCTACGTCTGCTACTTTTGCAACATCATCTTCTAGGTTACCTGTAGTGATACGATTTGCAAATTTTTGACTGTAAATAGGAGAGGGTTTAGACTTAAGAGCGGCGGTTAGTGAATCATTTACTAACCTATTACGAACCACTTTGCTTTCTAATGTAAGACCCTTGGCCTTTTCTTTGTCGTTTAATTCTCTTGGTACTATATCTAACAATAGTACTTCGACGCCTATATTAGCGAAATGACATGCAATACCGGATCCCATAATTCCTGAACCAACTACTGCAACTTTTTTAATGACTCTTTTCATTTTTTTTAACTTCTGGTTGTTAAGATGTTATAGATTCTTGTTTTGTGTATATTTTCTTCGTAGCAATGAGATCATTGATCAATTGAAATACTTCTAAGAAAGTATCTAACTTTTCTTTAGAAACATGTTTTCTTACGGCATGATCAAATGTAAAAACTACGTCTTTTGAAAAATTTCTCATTTCTACACCGAAAGGTGTTAGATAAATTAAAACACCACGGCCGTCTTGAGGATTCTTCTTTCTAAAGATTAATCCTTTTTCTTCCATAGTTTTTAAAGTTCTAGATAAACTGGTGGCTTCCATACCCATTTTAGGGCCTAATGAGGTAGATGGTGTTCCATTTTCAGGATCAATGCTAATTAAAGCAAAACCTGTTGCCATTGTACTACCTTTTTTACCTGCTTCTTCGTTATACATCTTGGCAACTGCCATCCATGTAGCTCGTAGTGCATAATCAATCGTTTTTTCTCTCATTCAGAAAATTTGTTATGCAGTAAAGGTAAGAAAAATTTACTATGCACGCATAATAAATTGTGTAAAAAATCAAAAAAAGAGTATGTAATTTACGTTTTTCTATTGAATTAATAAAAAAACTCCTCATAAAATGAGGAGTTTACTGATTTAAAGTTAAAGTTTTACACTATACATTTGTAATCAGTGAATTGAATTAGCCATAAATTTTACTGTATAGATCTTGGTATTTTGCCTTGATCACTCTTCTTTTTAATTTCATTGTAGGGGTAAGGTGTTCCGCTTCAATACTCCATTCATCAGATGTAAGTTCGAATCGTTTGATGCGTTCCCATTTTCCAAATTTTTCATTATGTTCATCTACTTCTTCTTGGAAACGATCAATTACTATCTGATTACTAACAATTTCTTCATTAGTAGTTCCAATAGATATGCCTTTTCGGTTTGCCCAGTCTTTTACAAATTCGAAATTTGGTTGGATAAATGCAGCTGGCATTTTTTCTCCATCTCCAATTACCATTATTTGTTCAATAAAACGAGATTGTTTCATTGCGTTTTCGATTACTTGAGGCGCTACATATTTTCCACCTGAAGTCTTGAACATTTCTTTTTTACGGTCTGTAATTCTTAAGAAACCTTCATTATCTATTTCTCCTATATCTCCAGTATGAAAATATCCATCTTTTAATACTTCTTTACTTTTTTCCTCATCTTTGTAATATCCCATCATAACTTGAGGACCTTTTACAAGAATTTCTCCGTCTTCTGCAATTTTTACTTCGGTATCCGGAAGCATTTTTCCAACAGTACCAATTTTAAACCCTCTGTCTCTAATATCATTAACGGAGACTACAGGTGACGTTTCGGTTAATCCATAACCTTCCATTACGTTAATACCTGCAGCATTGAACACTCTAGCTAGTCTGGATTGTAAAGCAGCACTACCGGAAGCTATTACTTTAAGATTTCCTCCTAATGCTTCTTGCCATTTACTAAATATTAATTTTTTGGCAATACCTAATTTCTTTTCATACCACCAACCATTTGCTTCATATGGTTCATATTCAAGACCAAGCTCTACCGCCCAGAAAAACAATTTCTTTTTGATACCAGTTAGGTCAGCTCCTTTAGCAATAATTTTATCATATACTTTTTCTAGAAGTCTAGGAACAGCAGTCATCATATCCGGCTGTATCTCTTTTAAGTTGTCACTTATAGTTTCTAGAGATTCTGCAAAGTAAATACCAATACCTCTATACTGGTATAGATACATTAACATTCTTTCATAAATATGGCAAACCGGTAAAAAACTCAATGCTTTAACTTCTCCTCCAAAATCTGCAAATCTCGTAGAGCTATGTAAAGCGTTAGATACAATGTTTTTATGACTTAGCATTACACCCTTAGGTCTCCCAGTGGTTCCAGAAGTATAAATTAATGTAGCTAAATCGTCTTCTTTAACAGAAGCCATTATTTTTTCTACTTCTTCTTGATTACTATCATCTTTACCAAGTTCTAATACTTTATTCCAGCTATCACATCCATCAAGATCATTAAAAGAATATACTCCTTTTAATGAAGGAACATTGCCTTTTATGTTATTTACTTTTTGTAAAACTTCATCATCAGATACAAAACAATAAACAGATTCTGAGTGATTTAGAACATATTCGTAATCTTCTTGGGAAATAGTAGGGTAGATAGGTACATCTTGTGCAGCGATCTGTAAAACTCCAATATCCACAATATTCCATTCCGTTCTATTATTGGAAGAAATAATTGCGACCTTATCATTAGGCTTAACTCCTAATCGTAATAGACCACGACTGATCTGATTTGCTTTATCTACATACTCCTTAGTTGAAGTTGCAACCCACTCACCATTATATTTCGTAATTAAAGCTTTGTCTAAGTTGTATTTTTCTAATTGATAATGCGGAAAATCAAATAATCTAGTAATTGTATTCATACGTTGTTTCAGATATTTTTACTCTGTTTAAAAGACCTTCAGTTAACTGTATTTTTAAGAAAAATGATAGTTAACCGTTATTATAAAGTTGCACAAAATTTATTTTATATTCTTAAAATTCTCGTACTTTTTATTCTATAGAGAATTTTTTGAAAATTACTATGCGCGCATAGTTTCGCAAATTATAAAAAATCTAACAATACACAACCCTAATATATAAAAAAAGGAGCTATCTTTTGATAACTCCTTAAGTTTTATGGGATTTAATTGAATAATTATTGTTTTAGAATTTTAAAAGTTTTGACGTTTTCTTCCATTTCAATCGTTAAAAAGTACAATCCTACATTTAATTTTGAAATATCAAATTCTTGATTTCCAGAAACTTTGTTTTTTGTAGCAACCTTTTGTCCAATGACATTTCTTAAATGTAGATTGAAATTGGAGGAAGAAGTTGCTGATATTTGTAGTAGATCTTTTACGGGGTTTGGAAAAACTTTGAATTCTGAAAATAAATTTTCTTCAATAGTTAATACATTTTCATTGATACCATTTATTATTAAATCATCGAAAAAGAATCCATCACTTTCGATGTCACTATCTGAAACAAATTGAAAACGTATTTTAATCGTTTCTCCTAAATAATCGCTAAGATCAATTTCTTCTAATATCCAATCCGTTTGAGTTCCATCGTATAGAGGCTCTCCTGTTGGTTGACCTGGATTTGTACTTCCCGAGTTGGTAAATTTTCCACATTGAGGAGTCCAAGAAGATCCATTATCGATAGAAACTTCAAATTGAGTATAATCCCAATTATTTTCGATATCCCATTTGGCATTAAATTGAACATTAGCAAAAGCCGCTGTGGTAAGATCGATACTTTGGGTAAGTTCAATTGTTTTGTTTTCATTAGCGCCATAGTTTCCAGTAGGAGATTCAGTTATTGATGCATTGGCAGAAACAAATGTAGTTGTTGTTGTGGACCATCCAGATTGCGTATAATCTGTTAAACTATTAGCGTCATTATTTACAATACTCTGTAATGATCCATATTTTTTAATGACATTTATGGATTCAGTAATCGTACCTCCATCTATTTCAATAGTATAAGAGATCTCATCACCAACTTTTATTGTATTATCAACGTTGATCTGGATATTATCTGTAATATCTTCTCCGATTTGGGTATTGTTATACGTTTTAGTGTTACCAACGCTAGTAATATTATTTGATATTGGTATAATAGCTACAGTAAAGTTTCCATTTCCAGTTATACCAAGTCTTTTTAGTGTATACTCTGCATTAAAAGAAGTCATTTCTCCTACAAAAAGGCTTCCTGTACTTGCTAATTGTGCATAATTGTTAGTCATTTTTGCAGCGGTAAGATTTAGATACATCATTTCTTTGCAGATCCCATCTATTTGGTTAGAAGCAGGCCAGAAGGCGGTACCAACTTCTGGAGTAAAAGAAAATATTTTATTGTGAGATGATGATACACCTCCGTACATAAAATCATCACTATCACCAGCAAATGGAGCGTCTCTTAATGGGTTATAACCGTTTTGAGAAGTAAGTTCGGCTCCTATTGCAATAAAAATATCCTCATCAGGAGTTGGCGTATTGGCAGCATAGGAATATGGGAAATATAATAACTCGCCAAAAGTATGGTTGTTTAAAGCAATGACAAACTCGTGTTGTTCAGTAAACCATTTCATTGCTTGGTTTTCTACCTCAGAAAAAGCGCTAGTACCGTGATAGGTTTGATCATTTGTATTACTAGATGAGCCTGGACCTCCCCAAGTAGCTCCTGTAGAATTTCCATTAGGATAGTGGTCGTAATTTCTGTTATTATCAACCCCGTGTGTATTGAATCTATTTTTTCTCCATAATCCACCTCCGTTTGGATTTGTTACTTGATTATAAAGATATCCGTCTGGGTTTATGACAGGTACGAAATATAACTCAGTATTATCTACAATTTGTTTAATATCAGGATCAGTATTGTAATTCTCTAATAAATACCACATATAATAGATAAGTTGCGATAAACTTGCAGGTTCTCTCGCATGATGTATGGCATCATATAATATTTCAGATTCGTTTTCATCTACATCAGGGTTATCAGAAATACGCACCCATTGTATTGTATTTCCTCCTATGGATGGAGAAACGGAATTATCAGGTGTACCATTCGTAACAAATGTACCGATGTCCGCTCTTGCCGAAATTAATGTTGGGTATTGTACTCGCATGGCATCAAGATTATCTAACATTTCTTGATAAGTTAGATATCCGCCCATAGATCCAAGAGAAAAGTTAGATGGAGTTGGGTAGTTGTTAACGGTTCCGTTTCCGGACGGACATGTTAAATTCTGAATCGCTTTTTGATTTTTCGCTATCTCATTTCTTCGTATAAAATCGGCCTCTGCATCTTCAATTATAATTTCTACATTAAACCCAAGATCTTTTGCAGTCTGAATCTCTTCATTAGAAAAATCGGAAATAATGAACATCCCTCGTTTATGTTGTCCGTGGTCCATTGGTACTCCAGCGTCCATTAAGATCTTAAAATTAGCTGAAGTATTATAAATAATTTTTGCTCTGCTATATGACGGTTTTGTTTGCGCTATAATCGTGGCCGAGACCAAAAAAAACAGGAAAATAATTTTTTTTTTCAAGGGTTTAGGTGTTTAGGTTTTAAAATAGTTAATAGCAATGGGATAAAAATACTGATTAAATCTTCAATCGTAATATTCCATTGATCAATCTAACTAGTATAGATATATAACAGTTAGACTATAATAAACCCTAAACAGATTAAACTAATAATGTGCTGAATTCGTATAACTATTGATTTTTAATCCACTTTCTAGCATTTACGAAAGCTTCTATCCAAGGTGATACTTCATCCTGTCTTCCTTCGGGATAATTTGCCCAATTCCATTGAAATGTAGAACGTTCTATATGTGGCATCATTACTAAATGACGTCCAGATGTGTCGCACATCATAGCAGTGTTATAATCTGACCCGTTAGGATTTGCAGGGTATCCTTCATACCCATATTTAGCAACAATGTTATATTGATCCTCAGAAAGAGGAAGGTTAAATTTCCCTTCACCATGAGAAATCCATACTCCTAATGTGCTTCCTGCTAATGTGGATAACATAATCGAATTGTTTTCTTGTATTTTAACAGAAGTAAAATTGCTTTCGTGTTTATGAGAATTATTATGATGCATTTTCCCATGCTCGCTATGCTCAGGATTGATTACTTCTAATTCCATAAATAATTGACACCCATTACAAATCCCTACGGATAAGGTATCTTCTCTTTTGAAAAAGTTTTTGAGTGCAGTATTTGCCTTTTCGTTATAAAGAAAAGCGCCGGCCCAACCTTTTGCGGAACCTAAAACATCACTGTTAGAAAATCCACCTACAGCTCCAATAAATTGGATGTCTTCTAATGTTTCTCGACCAGATATTAGGTCAGTCATATGAACATCTTTAACATCGAAACCTGCTAAATACATAGCATTTGCCATTTCACGCTCAGAATTACTTCCTTTTTCACGGATGATAGCAGCTTTAGGTCTTGGTTGATCATTAGTAATTACTGGAAGCTGTCCTGTAAAATGTTTAGGGAAACTATATTGTAAAGCTTGATTTTCAAAATTTTCAAAACGATCTTTTGCTAGATTATTGGCAGTTTGCTTTTGATCTAATAAATAGGATGTCTTGAACCAAGTTTTTCTAAGTTTTTCGATATCAAAATTGTAAGAATCATCTACATTTTTAATTTCTAATGAAGCTTTATTGGTTACTGTACCAATATTGAAAAACTGGATGTTATTCTGAGAAAGTACGGTCTCTATATTACAATTATTAGCACTTTGGAATACAATACCAGCGTTTTCAGCAAATAGTAACTTGATAGTATCTTGTTCTCCAAGTTTAGAAAGGTCTAAGGTTGCTCCCAGATTAATATCTGCAAAACATAATTCAAGTAGTGTAGTAATTAACCCTCCAGAAGCAATGTCGTGTCCAGCAACTATTTTATTTTCTCTTATTAGTTGTTGGATAGTATTAAAAGTGTTTTTAAAACTTTGAGCATCCTTAATATTAGGAGCTTTAGAACCAATTTTATTTGTTATTTGTGAAAAAGATGAACCACCTAATTCATAATTGTCTTGTGATAAATTGATATAATAGATATCTCCACCATTTTTTTGAAGAACTGGCTCTACCACTTTAGTAATATCATTACAATTGGCAGCTGCAGAAATAATTACAGTACCCGGAGAGATTACTTCTTCATTAGGATATTTTTGCTTCATCGAAAGAGAATCTTTACCAGTAGGCACGTTGATTCCTAAATCAATAGCAAAATCGGAAATTGCTTTTACTGCTTTATACAATCTGGCATCTTCACCTTCATTTTTACAGGGCCACATCCAGTTTGCCGATAGAGAAATAGATTGTAATCCATCTTTAAGTGGAGCCCAAACGATATTGGTTAAAGCTTCTGCGATAGAATTTTTGCTTCCCGCTTCGGGATTAATAAGTCCAGAAATAGGGGAGTGTCCAATAGATGTAGCGATACCTTCTTTAGAGGTGTAATCTAAAGCCATTACTCCACAATTATTAAGTGGTAATTGTAAGGGTCCAGCACATTGTTGTTTGGCAACTTTTCCACCTACACAACGGTCTACTTTGTTTGTTAGCCAATCTTTACAAGCAACAGCTTCTAACTGCAATACTTGTTCTAGATAGTCATGAATATTTTCTTTTTGATAAGATATCTCCTTATAATTACGATCAATTGTTTTGTCATTCAT
The DNA here is from genome assembly GCF_018100855.1 of Aquimarina sp. MMG015. Taxonomy (NCBI): domain Bacteria; kingdom Pseudomonadati; phylum Bacteroidota; class Flavobacteriia; order Flavobacteriales; family Flavobacteriaceae; genus Aquimarina; species Aquimarina sp. MMG015. The sequence goes on along the minus strand of NZ_JAGJEB010000007.1, from coordinate 140,386 downwards.
GATCGTTTTAGGAGAACTACCGAACATATCTTCTAGTGCAAGATCCATTGGTTTATCACCTTTGGTTTTTGATTGAAAAGTAAAACGATCATCACCTGTAACATCACCTACTTGATACATTGGAGAACGTTCACGATCAGCTATACGTTCTAAAGTGTCAATATCTTTTTGCCCAATGACTAATCCCATACGCTCCTGAGATTCATTACCAATAATTTCTTTTGCAGAAAGGGTAGGATCTCCAACAGGTAATTTATCAAGATCAATTTTTCCTCCTGTTTCTTCTACTAATTCAGAAAGACAATTTAAATGACCTCCAGCTCCATGATCATGAATAGAAACAATAGTATTTGTATCACTTTCTACCATACCTCTAATAGCGTTGGCAGCACGTTTTTGCATTTCTGGATTAGAACGTTGGATTGCATTTAATTCGATTCCACTACTAAATTCCCCAGTATCTGCAGAAGATACTGCAGCTCCACCCATACCAATTCGATAATTTTCTCCACCAAGAATAACGATTTTATCACCAGTTTCAGGTTTGTCCTTTAGTGCTTGTTCGTTCTTACCATATCCGATACCACCAGCTTGCATAATAACTTTGTCAAAACCTAATTTACGAGCATCTTCTTCGTGTTCAAAAGTTAATATAGATCCAGTAATTAAGGGTTGCCCAAATTTGTTACCAAAATCTGAAGCTCCATTAGAAGCTTTGATTAAAATATCTACTGGAGTTTGATATAACCATTTTCTTTCTTCGACCGACTGTTCCCAAGGACGATTTTCTTCTAATCGAGAATAGGAGGTCATATATACAGCAGTTCCCGCTAGCGGTAAAGAACCTTTTCCACCTGCAAGACGATCTCTAATTTCTCCACCAGAACCTGTAGCAGCGCCATTAAATGGTTCTACTGTAGTAGGGAAATTGTGTGTTTCAGCTTTAAGTGAGATTACACTTTCGTAAGGTGTTTCTTGATAAAAGTCTGGTTTGTCAGCACTTTTTGGCGCAAATTGAGTAACCTTAGGACCTTTTATAAAAGCTACATTATCTTTGTATGCAGAAACAATATCATTAGGATTTGTTTCTGAAGTTTTCTTTATCAATTTAAAAAGAGAGGTTGGCTGTTCTTCTCCATCGATGATAAAAGTACCGTTGAATATTTTGTGTCTACAGTGTTCTGAATTTACCTGAGAGAAACCAAAGACTTCCGAATCTGTAAGTTTTCTTCCGATTTTTTCAGAAACTTCTTCTAAATACACTACTTCTTCTGCGCTTAATGCTAAACCTTCTGCTTTATTATATACATCGATATCATCAATTTCTAGAATGGCTTCAGGCTCAATATCAATGGTATAAATATCTTGGTTTAAATTAGAATACTTTTGCGAAAGCATAGGGTCAAAATCAGTGTAATTTTCAGTAACCGCTTCGAACTCTTCAATTCTGATAATTCCCGATATCCCCATATTTTGAGTGATTTCCACTGCGTTGGTACTCCATGGAGTTATCATAGCGGCCCGTGGACCAACAAAAAAAGCGTCAATAGACGCCGTTGAGATTTTAGGTTGGTTGCCAAATAACCATACTAATTTTTTGATGTTTTCTGTTGAGATTTCGTCAGTGGTTTGTACTGCAAATACTTTCTCATTTTGGTTTCCGAAGAAGTGGATCATGCTCCCAGACTTTGTGTTGTTTTTAATAAGCTGCAAATTTACTACTTTTCTTAAGAAAGTATTGTATAAAACTTTATCGTAATGATAGAGTTATTCACTAAATTTTAAACAACGATTAAAAATAAAAAAAAGCGGCTTTTCTAGCCGCTTTTCGTTTTATCGTATGATTACCTTTTTGGTAATACTTCTTTTAGAAGAAATAATTTCTAAGAGCAGCACACCTTGAGGTAAATTATTTAATTGAATGGTTTCGTCAATATTCTTTTTAGAGACTATTCGCTTACCAGTAATATCATAAACATTTACTTCATTATTTACACTATTTGAAATGTCTATCGTCAGTCTTCTATCTAAAGAAGGGTTTGGATATACCGTTATAAGGTTATCCAGATCAAGATCATCCACCCCTAATGTTGGATCATAGCAGGTCCAGGATAAATCATCAATAATTACTCGGTCACTAGTTGTAGCTTTATCAGTAAAAGAAACTATAATATTTCCAGTTACATTGATGTTATTAATAGTAGTCGTTTCTTGAACATCGCTATAAGGTATTGTTCCCACTTCAGTTCCGTTAACTCTAATAGTAAATGTTCCTGTACCACCACTAAAGGCTCTTAGCGTAGTAACAGTAAGTGATCCAATTCCTCCAGAAATTGAAGAAGAAGTTAGTTCACCATTTCTAATAGTAATTGCACTTGCAGTTAATGTCTGGTCTGTTCTGGCATCCGTAGCGGTCCATTCTCCTCCGTCATCACCAGTCCAAGTACGTTCGGAATATGAACTAGAAGCGGCTCCAATATTACCAAACGTTTCTGTAGCACAAGCAGTTCCGCCAGTTCCTCCAGTTAATGTGGTTCCGTTCACAGGAGCACTTTGAGAGGATTCGTTTCCTGCAGCATCTTTTGCCAATACTGTAAAAGCATATGTTGTTTCTGAACTTAAACCACCTACTGTGGTTGTTGTAGAAGAAACAGATTTATTAAAAACACTATTTACATATATATCATACTCAGTTACGGCTATATTATCTGTAGAAGCTGTCCAAGACAAGTCGATACTATTAGAAGTTTCATTAGATACCATTATGTTAGTAGGTGATGTTGGAGCTTCTGAATCAATTACAGTACTCCATATCATTTCTACGTATTCTGGATGATCAATAAATGGATTTCTGTTACTCTGTCTTCCAAAAATTGCATTATTTCTGTCGATTTCTCTTGTTGATACAGGATCTTGATTATGCCAAGTTATAAGAATGTTTAAAAAGGTTTGATCAAAAACTTGATCACTTGTTCCATTAAACATGGTATATGAATAACCAGCTACGTTATCTTCATAGCGAGTGGCAAAGTAAAAATGCATTCTGGCAATATCTCCTTTAAACTCATCTATTGGCTCAAAAACGGTAGCTGCATATCCTGCTGAATATCCTGAATTTACATTATTCCCTCTTTTAGAACCATTTGTGGTAGTTAAGTTAGCTGTTTCCACTCTTCCAAATGGTAAACTACCACGAGCACCATTTACGAATTTGTCAGAAGGAACCACAAAATGAGCATCTGAACGTTGAGGAGTTACTTGATTAAAAACAGATTGTGGTATTATATGTTCTCTATTGTAAAATTCTCCTTCTGAAGTTCCTCCAGATCCAGGGTCTTGATCTGTAAAGTGAGTATATTCGTAATCATCAGCTCCTGTCGGGTTTTCTGAGTACATATCTAGTACACTTCCGTTATTTTCATAATATGAGTCAGAATCTGACGCTACATATGTAGTGTACAGCCCGCTATATCCGGGATCTGTTGATTGAAACTCTGGAGATAATCCATCATTATCACTATCAATAATATTTTTTAATTGTGTTTTTAGCGTATATCCTGATCCAGTAGCAGAATTATAATATCCGGTAGGAACTTGACTATATCCTATATAAAATGTACAAAGTGCAATAAGAAGTAGTTTTGTTTTCATTGTTTGTTACGTAAGTTGAGTTATTTTCTTTCTAGCAATGCCATGTAAAATCCATCATATCCAGATTCTGAAGAAAGCACTTTTTTATCTTTTATAAAAGTAAAATCTTTTCCTATTTCTTTAGTTAAGAAAGCTTTAACTTGATCTTGATTTTCAGAAGGAAGTATGGAGCAAGTTGCATATACCAGCTTTCCACCTGGTTTAACCATTTTAGAATAACTTTCTAAAATCTGTGATTGAGTTTGTTTAATTTTATCTAGAAACTCTGGTTGCAATTTCCATTTAGCATCTGGATTTCTACTTAAAACACCTAATCCACTACAGGGAGCATCGATTAAAACGCGATCTGCTTTGGCATGTAGTTTCTTGATATCTTTAGAACTCTCTATAGTTCTTGGCTCTATATTATGAGCACCTGCTCTTCTTGCTCTTCTTTTAAGTTCTTTTAACTTATTGCCATAGATATCCATGGCAATTATTTGCCCTTTATTTTCCATTAAAGCAGCCAGGTGTAGTGTTTTTCCTCCTGCTCCGGCACAAGTGTCTACTACTCGTTGACCAGGTTTTACATCTAAGAAATCGGCTACCAATTGAGAAGAAGCATCCTGTACCTCGAAGAATCCCTTTTTAAAAGCTTCTGTAGAAAAGACATTAGCTCTTTCTGTGAGCTGAAGCGCTGATGAATATCCTTTTATAAATTCGGTATCTATATTTTCATCTTCAAGAATACTTCTAAGTTTATCTCTAGATATTTTTAATGCATTAGTTCTAAGTACTACAGGTGCTTGTTCATTTAAAGCAGCAATTTCCTTTTCCCATTTTTTTCCAAGCTCTTTTTCGCCTAATTCATCCATCCAATCAGGAATAGATTCTCTAAACTTGCGAATTTGACTTAATTCGTCAAAACGACCTTTGATACGTCTTGTTGGTGTAGGAACAATCTGTTTCCAATCGGGTAAAGTAATTCCTCTAAGTGTCGCCCAAACCGCAAAAATCCTCCAAAGATTTTCTCTTGAAAATGGTTCCGAAACATCAGCAATCTTTGCATAAAGACGTTTCCATCGTACAATGTCATAAACGGTTTCTGCAACAAAACTTCTGTCGCGAGAACCCCATCTTTTGTCTCGTTTTAGTAATTTCTGAACTACCTTATCCGCATAAGCTTCTTCATTAAAAATTTCATTGAGTCCATCAATTACAGCAAAGACCAGATTTCTATGTAAACGCATCCTTTATTTTTTTAGGGTTTGCAAAGGTAATCCTTTGCTTTAGAATAGTGTTATATTTGGTTTAAAAATATTGGGTATGAGATTTTTACTATCATTAATTACTTTGATACTTCTTTTTAGTTGTAGTTCTGAAAAACCTATAGTTGTTAATCATAATTTTTCTGCTGTCGAGGTGTCACCTTTTTATAATGATTCTGTTAGTATTAGAGCTGTCGATATAAGTGATAATCAATTAATTTTTGCTGGTAGTAATGGGATATATGGAACTTTTGATATTGATAATGAGTTTAACGTAAAGAATAAAAAAATCTCAGTTTTAGATTTTGAGGGAAGAAAAATTCAATTTAGAGCTATTGCGCAAACTAAGACCGATTTTTTTGTATTAAGTATTGAATCGCCAGCATTATTATATAAGGTTAACAAGCAAAGTAGGGAACCAAAATTAGTATACAAAGAGGATCACGATAAAGTATTTTATGATTCTATGGTATTTTGGGATAATACCGATGGAATAGCAATGGGGGATCCTACCGATGGATGTTTATCAGTTATACGAACCAAAGATGGGGGAGAAACCTGGAATAAAGTTTCTTGCGATGTATTACCAAAGACTGCAAAAGGAGAAGCTGCATTTGCTGCAAGTAACGGAAATATAAAAATAATAGAGGATGATGTTTGGATGGCTTCAGGAGGAATTAAATCTAGAGTATTTTATTCTTCTGATAAAGGTAATACTTGGAGTGTTTCAGAAACTCCGATAATTCAAGGTACAGAGACTAAAGGAGCGTATTCATTGGACTTTTATGATAAGAATATTGGAATAATATTCGGAGGAGATTATACAAAGCCAGAAGCAAATCAAAAAAATAAAGCCGTTACTACTGATGGAGGAAAAACTTGGAATTTAATTGCAGATGGGGTAGGAGCGGGTTATAAGAGTTGTGTCCGTTATGTACCTAATAGTGAGGGAAAAGAGATTGTTACGGTTGGTTTTACAGGAATATCTATTTCCAATGACTCCGGAAATACCTGGAAAGATATAAGCGCAGAAAGCTTTTATACAATACGATTTATTAATGATAGTATAGCGATTGCAGCAGGTAAAAATAGAATGGCAAAATTGATTTTTAAAAGCAAAAAAAGTAAATGATCAATAGAGTTCATTTACTTTTTTATGATAATAGATTGTTTTTTTACTTTCCTTGACGTCTATTTCGTAGTTGTTTTAATAAACGTTTATTAAAGTCCATTTCTGCTTTTACCAGTTTTAGGATTTTTTTATGCGGAATCACCTGTCTTAAATCGGTAATTAGTTTTTTACGCATTAGGTGTTTTTTTTCTTCCGCTTTTATATAGTTATTTAAAAAGTCCTTTGCTTGTGTTTCAGTTAGATTTTCGAAACCATTAGATTCCTTAATGGCTCTAAGAGACTTACGTTCTGTCCTTTTAAGGTTTTCCATAGTTTCTTCATGCTCATTATAAATAGGCCAAAATTCTTGAGCTTCTTTACTACTTAGATCTAATTGTTCCGTTATGTAAGCTATTTTTAAAGCTTTTACTTTTCCTCTAGGTCCTCTTTGACCAAAAGAGAAGTTAATAGTAAAAACGATAATAAATAGTAGTAATATCTTTTTCATGTGCTCTTTTTTATTCAACATATATAATTTCATCCTCTAATTCTTCATCTGATAAATAGTTTTCTAATTCTTCATCAGTAATATCTTCGTCACTAAATGTATTCGTTAGGTTAATTTCTTCGTCTAATAATTCTGCAATTTCAGAATCACTAAATTCTGCATTTCCTTCATCGAAATATTCTTGAATATCTACTATATCAACAGAATCAAAACTAAAAGAATCTTGTCCTTTATTTATTGATATAGAAATTATAATAGCTATCATAGCAGCTATACCAGAGATATATAAAATGTTTTTCCGAGATAAAAGTGATATTATTTTAGATTCTTGATTGGTATTTATTGTTTTTTGTAGAATAGTGTTCTCTACATTTTCAAAGTATTTGTCAGGAGCGCTTAATCCTGTTTTGATACTACCAGCAAGTATAGAGGATTCCTGATTCTCAGAATTTACGTTTTTAAATATATCGTGCTCAAGCTTATCAAAATAGTTTTCTGGAACTTTTAAACCAGAGTTAGCTTTATTGGGGAGTGCAGAATTGACTTGATCATCTTTAGAAATTTTTTCAAAAAGTTTCTCTTCGAAATTCTCGAAATAATCACTGGGAACTTTAAATCCTCCTTTTTTGTTATGTAAATTATTTTTTTTCACTATATCTAGGACGCTGTAAATGTAAAAAGGTTTAATTAGTTTTTAAATATTCTTCAATTTTTTTAGACGCTAGATGGTAAGAAGCTTTTAGAGCTCCCTCGCTAGTTTCCAAGATTTCAGAGATTTCTTTATATTTTAATTCTTGAAAATATTTCATATTGAATACTTGTTGTTGTTTTTGAGGTAATAATGCTATTGCTTTTTGTAGCTTAAGTTGGATTTCATCTCCTTCAAAATATACATCGGCTTCTAAGTTTTCAATAAGTTGTTGTTGTAGTTCTTCATTACTAATATTATACTTTTTTGCTTTTTGGTTCAAGAAGGTGATTGATTCATTGGTTGCAATTCTATACATCCAAGAATATAGTTTACTATCCCCTTTAAATTTTGAAATGTTCTTATATACTTTTATAAAGACATTTTGTAGGATATCATCGGTGTCGTCATGATTTTTGACCATATTTCTTATGTGCCAGTATAACCGTTGCTTATACATAGATACAAGCTTAGTAAAGGCATTATTTATGTCTTTATCTGTTTGTAACGCTATAAGTAAGTCCTCTTCTTGAATATTCAATAGTAAATAATGATTTAAGTAATGATTAGTATACGCTAGTTTACTATTAGACTAAAATAACAAAAAAAGGTTTAATATGATGTTGAATTATTTTATTTGTAAGAAATTTGTAGGAATAATTATATTGTTTAGGTTAAAACAATATATTTTTTAGGTAAAATACACAATAAAATTGTTTTATTAAAAAAATATATTATCTTTACATTGTAATTTAGAAAAGATACTTTCACATTTTTTAAATGTAGAGTTCAAAAAAATAATTTTAGTTTTTATTTTATATTAAGCCCCTATATTAAGATGATTTGTTTCAATTAAAAGAGTGTTTCCGCACTCTTTTTTTTGTTTTCATTGTTTTTTTAGTTTCTTATTTTTTTATTACTAAAGTAAGAAAAATACTACTTTATTGTTATTTTTGATTTAATTTTTATGTTTTAATACATTTTTTATAGATAAAAAGCACATAAAGTTTGCGAGTTTAAAAAATTATAATATCTTTACATTGTAAATAAGAGTTAACGCTTTCATTTTCCCCAAGATGAAAGATTTTAATAAAAGTGAGTTTTAATTTTAGATTAAGCCCCTAAATTAAGATGATTTGTGTGAAGAAAAAGAGCGTGGAGACGCTCTTTTTTGTTTATACGCATATTTGCCTTCATATACTATAATTAAATAATATGTATTTGATAAGTAACAAAAAAGTAGGTTTTTACTTACTTTTTAATTGTTTTACGTGTCTTTAAATGTTAAAAAGCATTTTTTTACAGATAAAATACATTTTTTGTTTGCGTTATACAAAAATAGTTCTATCTTTACACTGTGAAAATGAGTTAGTACTTTCATTTCCCCCAAAATGAAGGTTTTTATAAAAGTGAGTTTTAATTTTAGATTAAGCCCCTAAATTAAGATGATTTGTGTGAAGAAAAAGAGCGTGGAGACGCTCTTTTTTGTTTATATGTATTTGATAATCTGGATTTTAATTATCAAATGATTGCATGGTAACTAGTTTTTGGTATGCACCATTTTTAGCAATAAGTTCTTCGTGAGTTCCTTGTTCTACAATACGTCCTTTTTGCATTACAACGATTAAATCAGAATTTTGTATAGTTGATAGCCTATGTGCTATTACAATACTCGTTCTATTTTTCATCATATTTTCTAAGGCAGATTGAACTAAACGTTCACTTTCTGTATCTAATGCTGAGGTAGCTTCATCCAGAATCATTATGGGCGGATTTTTAAGTACTGCTCTTGCAATAGAAAGCCTTTGTTTCTGCCCACCACTCAGTTTATCACCACTATCGCCAATAACGGAATTAAGTCCTTCCGGTTTTTCTTTTACAAATTCCCAAGCATTAGCAACTTTTAGAGCATTAATAATCTCTTCATCGGTCGCATCTTCTTTACCAATTAGCAAATTATTTTTAATAGTATCATGAAATAAAATAGAGTCCTGAGTAACTAAGCCCATTAATCCTCTAAGAGAATTTTTGGTAATATCTTTAATATCAGTACCATCAATTTTTATAGCTCCCTTGTTTACATCATAAAATCGGGTCACTAAGTTTGCTATAGTAGATTTACCACTACCTGATTGACCAACTAAGGCTACTGATTTTCCTTTTGGGACAGTAAGGTTAAAATCGTTTAAAACATATTCTTCTTCATATTTAAATGAAATATTTTCTAGCTTTATATCAGTAGTAAAGTCGTTTTTAGTTGTAGCTTCTGTTTTATCTTTTAATGGAGATTCTGTATTAAGAATTTCTAATACACGTTCTGCTGCCGCATTTCCTCTTTTTACACCATAACTTGCTTTAGAAATAGCTTTGGCAGGAGTTAGAATGTTATATGCAAGTCCCATATAGACAATAAAAAGACCTGGATCTAATGATTTTTCAACGAGTACCATTTGACCACCATACCATAATAGTATAGCTATTACAGTAATTCCTAAAAATTCGCTTGTAGGCGATGCTAGGTTTTGCCTATTTAATAGTGAATTCGAAAAATTGTAAAACCTTAATGTAGATTCTTGAAACTTTTTCCCAAAAATATTCTCGGCATTAAACCCTTTAATAACTTTTAATCCTCCTAACGTTTCTTCTACTATGGATAGAAAGTACCCTTGCTCTTTCTGAACTTTATCAGAGTGTTTTTTAAGTTTTTTTCCGATTAAGGAAATTAAAAAACCTGAAACTGGAATAAAAATAAAAACAAATATCGTTAGCTTCACACTAATTAATAACATCGCACATATAGTGAATATAATCATTAGCGGTTCTCTTACTATCAATTCTAATATTGATAAAAAGGAATGTTGAATCTCCAATACGTCTGTAGAAATTCTGGCGATAGTGTCTCCTTTTCTTTTTTCTGAAAAGTAGGAAAGAGGAAGGTCTATTGTTTTTTGATATAATTCATTTCGAATATCTTTTAATACTCCATTTCTTAAAAACGTAATGAAATACATAGCTAAATAGCTAAAGATATTTTTCATGAAAAACATAGTAATGACTAATACAACCATAAATAGGAGTACATCATCATTTCCTTGTTCTGCTTTTTGAGTAACAAAATAGTTAAGATAACTTTCCGCGTATTCTCTAATGTTTAAAATACCATTCCATTCAGGCTCTTGACTAACTCTTTTAGTCTGGTCAAAAAGAACATTTAACATTGGGAATAAAGATACCATTGCAAGTGTTCCAAATAGCGCATAGAAAATATTTGATATGATATTTAATATTGCATATATTTTATAAGGTTTCGCAAAGCGAAGGATTTGTTTAAAGTAATTCATTAATTATTTTAGAAACGGTAATAACCGTCATTTAAGTTAATTGTAAATCTTTTTTGATTGCTGCTATTTTAGTATTCAGTTTTTGTTCCACAGTATCAAAAGCTGACAAATCGTCAATAGATTCTTGTACACTCATATAGAACTTAATTTTTGGCTCGGTTCCACTTGGTCTTGCAGCTATTTTGCTTCCTGCTTCAGTGTAAAAAATCAATACATTAGATTTTGGGATTTCAATCGAATGTTCAGTTTTATCTAAAGTATTTGTTGCTATGCTTGTTTGATAATCTTCAATTAATACAATCTTTTCTTCAGCGATCTCGGTAGGAGGATTGTTTCTTAAATCGATCATTGTTTGCTTGATTTCCTCAGCTCCTTTTATTCCTTTTTTCACAAGAGAAACAAGGTTTTCTTTGTAAAAGCCGTGATCAACATATAGGTTTAATAGCTCTTTATAAAATGAACTTCCATGAGATTTTGTGTACGCAACAATCTCACAGGCCAGAAGGGTAGAGGTAACGGCATCTTTATCTCTAACGAAGTCACCTACCATAAAACCAAAGCTCTCTTCACCACCACCAATAAAATGTTTGTCAGGGAAGTCTTTAATAAGTTTAGCGATCCATTTAAAACCAGTAAGTACTTCTTTGTATTCTACCTCATATGCTGCTGCAAGGTTTTTCATCATTGGAGTGGATACGATAGTAGAGGCAATAAATTCGTTTCCTTTTATTCCTTTTGATTTATAATGTTTTAATAAAAACCAAGTCATTACAATCATGGTTTGATTTCCGTTAAGTAATTGTAATTCTCCGTTAGTATTTCTAACAGCAATCCCTAGTCGGTCGCAATCTGGATCTGTTCCGATTACAATATCGGCATTCACTTTTTCGGCAAGTGCTGTTGCCATTGCAAGTGCTTCTGGCTCTTCTGGATTTGGAGATTTTACAGTTGGGAAATTACCATCAGGTACTTCCTGTTCTTTTACAATATGTACATTGCTGTATCCTGCCTTCTTCAAAGTTTCTGGAACTGCCGTGATAGACGTACCATGTAATGAGGTAAATACAATGGTCGTATTATCTTTTGCTTCTTGTGTAGCAGCAAAACTTCCATTCTTTACACTATTCTCTATAAAAGGAGTATCAATTTCTTTATCTATTTTTTTTATAAGTTCTGTATTTGCATCAAACTTAATATCAGCATAATTCAGAGTGTTTATTTCGGCAATGATTTCGCCATCTTGTGGTGGTACTAATTGTCCTCCATCTTGCCAGTATACTTTGTATCCATTATACTCAGGAGGGTTATGACTAGCAGTTAGTACGATTCCACAATGGCATCCTAATTCTTTTACAGCGTACGAAAGTTCTGGTGTTGGTCGCAAACTAGAAAATAGATAAACTTGTATGCCATTAGCGGAAAATACATCGGCTACTAATTGTGCCAGTGTATCACTATTATTTCTACAATCGTATGCGATTACTGCCTTTGCTTGTTCACCAGGGAATTGTTTCTGTAAATAATTACTCAACCCTTGTGTACTTTTTCCTAAGGTGTATTTATTTATGCGATTTGTTCCTACTCCCATAATACCTCGCATACCACCAGTTCCAAACTCTAAGTCTTTGTAAAAACTCTCCTTTAATACATCAGAGTCTTGTTGTTGTAGTTTTACAATTTCTTCTTGCGTTTGTTTGTCAAAAACAGGTGATAACCATTCTTCAACTCTAGTGTGGATTAAGGATTCTGAAACTTGCATTTGTTTAGGTTTTGTTGATAAAAGTATTATTTAATTTTGTTAGAAAATTCCTGTAAAAAGGAAGATCCACGTTAAATTTAAGTTATTTAATAATCTAATGATAAAAGGGGTGTTCGTTTATATTTTTATTATACAATAGAGGGTTATAAATGTATTTTTTCAGAAATATGATATCGTTCTTTATCACGTTTGCTGGTTAACATAATTTCTCCTAGAAAGCCAGCTAAGAAAAACTGCGTTCCTAGTATCATCGATGTCAAAGCGATATAAAATTCTGGTCGCGAGGCTATCAATCTTCCTGTTTTTTCTATAAAGAGTTTATCTATCCCTAAATATAATGAAAAACAGAACCCTATTATAAAAAGAATTGTACCAATCAGACCAAAGAAATGCATAGGTCGTTTTCCAAAACGTGACATAAACCAAATGGTGATCAAATCTAAGAACCCATTTACGAAACGGTTCATCCCGAATTTAGTTTTCCCGTATTTTCTAGCTTGATGTAGAACTACTTTTTCACCGATTTTATTAAATCCGGCATTTTTTGCTAATACGGGTATGTAACGATGCATTTCTCCATGAACATCTACCTGCTTAACTACTTGATTTTTATATGCTTTTAATCCGCAATTAAAATCGTGTAATTTTAAACCAGATGTTTTTCTTGCTGCTGCATTAAAAAGTTTAGAAGGTAAATTTTTAGCAATTACAGAGTCATACCGTTTCTTTTTCCAACCAGATATTAAATCGTATCCATCTTTAATGATCATATCATACATCTCCGGAATCTCCTCTGGATTATCTTGTAGATCTGCATCCATAGTAATGATTACATCTCCTTGCGCTTCTGCAAAACCTGCGTGTAGCGCTTGCGATTTACCATAGTTTTTAAGGAATTGTATTCCTTTTACATTTTGATCTTTTTTTGATAAAGAGGTAATAGTATCCCAAGACTTATCGGTACTACCGTCGTCAATAAAAAGAATTTCATACGTATATTTGTTAGATTGCATCACTTTTACAATCCAATTATAAAGTTCAGTAAGTGATTCTTGCTCGTTAAGCAATGGTATGACTACAGAAATATCCATACTATGATGATGCTACTTTAGTTTTAAAAACAGAACCTGCAATTAATGATATCACAGTCCCAATAAATATAAACCATATGGTATACATAATGACACCGATATAGGATTTACTACTATCTTGGTTTTCTAAATTTTGTTTCACCTGATCCAATTGCTCGGGAGTAAACTGTTCTGTAAAACGTAATGTCATATTAGTTTGAAAATCAGGATCTATATATACATCATATATATATGCCATAGAACAATAACACAAGCCAACTATACCCATTATAATAATTCCAACCTTTAATGCATCAGTAATATTTAATACACTTTTATGTGTTTTATACTTTTTGATTACATATATAATGATAACAATCTCCAATATCAACGCAATCAAAAAAGTAAGATAATAGAGGATAGGAGAGATGTCTAGTATTCTGGATAGATAATCTAAAGCTACTCTGGCAATACCTGTTAATATAGCTACACCAAGAATGTAAGTAAGAAAATTTTTATGAGAAACCCCCATTGATAATTTAGTAAAATGATTTGGTTGACAAATATAGGTATTCCATTTATAGAAAATTACATAAAAAAATTGGATTGCCTAAACGGCAATCCAATTGTATTTTTTACTTTATGTATGTTCTAGTATAAAGGCTCTTTCTTTTTTATTGCTAAAGAAGCTAATAACCCAATAATGATGTATATAAGCATTCCCCAGAACCAACCTTTTATTTGATTAACAAGGCTAAACTGATTTTCTTCTTCCATTTTAGCTACTGCTTTCTCAATTTCAGATTCTGGTGTTCCGAATTTTTCCATAAAACCAACGGTAGATTCTATAACCTGTTCATTAATCGCCGTGGCTGCATCTGGATCAACTGCTACATATATCAAGATAGTTATAACTGTACTAATTAATGTTCCTATGGCAACAGTTATTAAATAAGAAGTAAATGCTTTTTTGAAGTCAATAAAACCTCCAAGTAACTTTCTACTTTTTACTGCAGATACGATACCAAAGACGATGATCATTAGCGATAATCCAATTCCGGCCATCCAATTGGTATACATTCCTTGGTATACAGTATAGGCAAGAACAGTTACAAGTGATAGGACTACTCCTAAAATAACTCCAAGAGATATCGCATTAGATTTAACAGATTTTTCCATAATTATATAGTTTTGGTTATTTAGATATAACACATAAGTACACAAATTTACGAATTTGTTACATTTTGCTCGGAAAAATATTGATGTAGAGAATTTATTGTGGAGTAGTTTTACTTAAAAGGATCTCTTTTTTTTCTGATAATGAGGCCTGTTATTAATGACATCGTAAACCCAACTATTATGTCTTCAAGAAAAGCAGTAATAAACATTATCAAGGGAGAGGTAAACTTTTTAGTTATTTCTATTTTTCTTTCAATATTTTCTTGGGTAAAATCATTAGCTTTTTCCGCTATTTTCTTTATTTGTTTATCTTCTAATTGAGTAATGATTTCAGGATCTATTACTCTTATAAGTAATATTTCCCAAAGAGTAATTATTATTCCACCAAAAACTGTGATTCCTATACCGATTATTAATGCCTCTCCAAGACTTATAAAACCCTCATTGTTTTTTTTGAATAAAATTAGACCAGTTATAATAGAGGAGATAGTGAGTAAAAAAAGTATACTATAATGAAATAGGTTTTTTACTGTATAATTCCCAGTTAAATAAGTCAAAATACTATAAGTAATTATAGAAAACCCTAAAACAATACCATAAATTAAAACATATTTTTTTATAGGAATACTCTTACTTTTCATTGTCTTTTTTTGAGTTTATTTAACGTTTTTGATACCCAAATATAGTAAAATGTTAACAACAAGCTAGTTAATTTCTGTATTTCAAATGGAGATTTGTTAAAAAAAGACTATATTTACGTTATAGAATTACGGTTAAACCATCGTTTTTGTTATTTTTTACAAGTCAAAGATAATAAAGTGTAATTGCCGTTTAGCTGTTTTTTCTAGCTTTTTAACTCCCAAAATATTGTTTGCATGAAAACAAAATTACTTTATATTTCAAGCTTTCTCCTTGTGTTATTTACTTCTTGTTCTATTGATGAGAATAGAGAAGAGCCTTCTGAACAAGAAAAAGAATTAAAAATAAAAAGCCTCGTTGATGCTTTTGTGAAAGATGTTATTCCTTCTCCTGCCTATGCTAAATTTATAGAAGAAGTACGAACAAAATCTTCGGAATGGACTTCAGAAGAAGAGACACAATTAGAACAAGAACTTTTAAGTCAACAAACTCCAGAATTTGTTGCACTTTACTACTATGTTGTAGAATTAGATTTATCTAAAAATGAATTAAGAAATTTTATTTTTGAATATTTTGAAGCCTCAAAATCTAGAAATATAGATTTATTAAAGAGTGAAGAAGATGATTGTAGTGCGGCAGAAACAAGTTCTACCTCGCTTTTCTCTTTTTTATCTCATTTAATTTGTGAAGTAATAAAGGAAAATGGTTAATATTAGAAAATTATCAATTGCTTTTTTGAGTAAGGGTTCTAAGTTCTTATAATTAATGAGTTTACTGATCGCTTTCTGATATTTTACATAAATAGTTGACTAAGTTTTTTCAAATAAATTATTTTATTTAATCTTGCTATTTTATAAAAAATACTTACATTTGCACCTCGAAAATGATAATATAATATAATGAGAAAAGATATTCACCCAGATAATTATAGACTAGTTGCCTTTAAGGATATGTCAAATGATGAGGTTTTTTTAACTAAATCTACTGCGAATACTAAAGAAACACTTGAAGTTGATGGTGTTGAGTATCCGTTAGTGAAATTAGAAATTTCAAGAACTTCTCATCCTTTCTATACAGGTAAATCTAAACTTATTGATACTGCAGGACGTATCGACAAGTTCAAAAACAAATATGCTAAATTCAAAAAGTAATTTAGTACATAACGATTTTAAGAAGCCTTTCTTTTCAGAAAGGCTTTTTTGTTTTTATACGTTACCGTATTTTTGATTCGCAATACAAATTTTTCACTTTTAGAGTTATGAATTATATTCTTTTTGATGGAGCTTCTAGAAACTCGCTTCTTCCTTTTACGTATACCAGACCTGTTGCTGATATTAGAATAGGGATTTTGACCATTCGAGAGAAATGGGAAAAACATTTAGGGTATGCTACTTCTACGATTACTGAGGATTATCTTAGTGAGAAATATCCAATGGTAGAATTAGAGGAGAACGTAATGATAAATGCTTCATTTCTTCCCACAGAAAATTTGGTAAGGATGGTTTCAAATTTAGAGCCAGATCAAGCTATTTTTTATGATGATGAGCCAATTGCTTTTTATGCAAAAGAAGATCAAGAGGTAGATTTTGATGTGTATGAAGTGATACAATATAATTACGATGTGTTTACTGTTAAATATACTTGGGATATTTTTTCTAAAAATGAACGGGCAATCAAAGAAGATTTTGATTTGTTGACTAAGGATAGAGAAAGTCAAGCGATACCAGAAAGTAATAATGTAATTGCACCAGAAAAAGTTTTTTTAGAAGAAGGTGCTAAATTAGAGTTTACTACGCTCAATGCTACTGCAGGACCTATTTATATTGGTAAGGATGCAGAGATTATGGAGGGGAGTTTAATCAGAGGACCTTTTGTGTTGTGTGATCATGCTACTGTAAAAATGGGTGCTAAAATATATGGAGGAACTACAATTGGACCTCATTCTAAAATAGGAGGAGAGGTTAGTAATTCTGTTGTATTTGGATATTCTAATAAAGGGCATGATGGTTTTATAGGGAATACAGTATTAGGAGAGTGGTGTAATCTTGGTGCAGACACCAATACATCGAATCTTAAAAATAATTATGCTCCAGTGCGATTATGGAGTTATGAAACTGAAGGTTTTGCTAAAACAGGATTACAATTTTGTGGGTTGATGATGGGAGATCACTCTAAGTGTGGTATTAATACGATGTTTAATACAGGAACGGTAGTAGGAGTAAATGCTAATGTATTCGGAAGTGGATTTCCACGTAATTTTGTACCTAGTTATAGTTGGGGAGGAAGCAGTGGTTTTACTACGTATTTGACCAAAAAAGCTTTTGAAGTAGCAAAAGTAGTGATGGCTAGACGTAAAATCGAATTAACGGAAGTGGATCAAAAAATCTTAGAACATATTTTTGAAGAAACAAAAATATGGCGAAAGAGTTATGAGTGATAAAAACCCCATCTTAATAAAAAAGATGGGGTTTTAGTTTTATAGTATTTAGATAAAAGAAATGTTATCTATTAAAATGAAATTCTGCAGTGTAAGTCTCCTGGTCATCGTCATAATCTCCTTCGATAATAAGACTGTCAGTTACAGTTGCTTTACCATCAAATAAAAGATATCCGTTTTCTTCGATACCTGTTGAAGGATCTCCATTAACAGTTTCTGTATATTCAAACTCTACTAAAGTTAATTTTCCTTCTTCTTCATCATATGCCCAATTCCCTCTAGAACTATATAATTCTTCAGCTTCAGTTTCGAAAGTTGCTGTACAAGTTTCTCTTGTAGCTTCGTAATCCAAATTGGTGTAATTGGTTGTCTCTACATAAGTATAAGTACCATCAGCATTAAATGTTATAGGAAGTGATAAAAGAGTATCACAATAAGCATTTTCTACCAATAATTCTGTATCATTTGCACAAAATACAGTAGTTTCATCACATTCTTCTGCGCCGATAGTATCTTCTGTAACTCCATTTCTAGTTCTTTTTGTGTAGTTCCAAGTACCAATTAAGTTAGGGTTTCCTCCCCACGCTTCTACTTCTACACATACTTCTACTGGCTGACTAATATTTCCATCGGTATCATAAATACAAATTAGGTAGCAAAAAGTACCAGCAGATACGTTGTCTTCAAAATCTACATCAATTTCAATTTCTTGATCATTTAATCTGTTTGTTTGCTCGCTAAATAATCCTTTTCTTTTCTCTTCACTGGAAGTTACATTTGATCTACCAGGGATAGAAACATCCCAGTATTCATCGGCAGCAGTTCCATCTTCAGACTGTACTTGAATATATGCTCCTGCATAATTAGATGGTGCATCAAAAGTAATGTCGAAACCATTTTTCTGAAAACCAGATTGCGAAGTTTCGTCTAGGCTAAAAGGTAGTGTTCCGGTAGGTGTTGGTGCATTTCCAGAAACTTGCGTTCCGTTGTCAATGATAATACCTCCAGATACGTCATCAGGATTAAGAGAGATTTCTTCTGTTGGATCCGGAGTAACTGTTACGATTCCTGGGTTAGAGTCATCGTCACTACAAGATACTGCTGCTAGCATTAAGGATGCTAATGCAAATACATAGGTTTTTTTCATAAGATTTTGGTTAAAATAATATTAATTGATGGCGAATATAATAAAAAACATCGATTAAGTGTGTTTTTTAGCCGATAAAGTGTTTTTAGCCTTCGTTTGGAGGGATTATAAAAGAGTTATTTTTCTTTCCAAACGCGTTTTAGAACCAAGAAATTTTGAGGGTTATTGGTTAATCCTTTCACATTTTTCCTAGTAAAACGAACTACTTGGTCGTAATATAAAGGCACAATTGGAGCGTGGGCGATTACAATCGAATCCATTTTCGCGTAATACGCTTCCCGTATTTTTATATCCTTAATAGAAAAACTTTCTTCATACAATCGATCAAAAGTTTCATTCTTAAAATGTGTGTAATTAGGACCGTTAGGTGTAAAATTCTTGCTATAGTATGGTGATAAGAAATTTTCGGCATCTGGGTAATCCGCAATCCAACTCGCTCTGAATACATCTAATTCTCCGCTCCATTTCTTTTTTCTGATGGTGGATGGCGGCATCACATCAACTATAATGTTAAGTCCAATCTTTTCTAGTTCACGTTGTATAAATTCACAAATACTTTGGTAATTGCTATCAGTAGCAATGCTAATGGTTGGGTTTTGGTTTCCTGTAAGTTTGATATATTCTTTAATGAGTTTACGAGATTTTTTTGGGTTATAGGTAAATCCCTTTTGATTATTAAAACCGGGTAAACCTTTTGGAATAAAACCATTCGTGGCAGGAGTTCCAACACCATTTTTTAGATACGTAATCATTTTTTCTCTGTCAAAACCATAGTTAATAGCTTTGCGTAGTAGTTCGGATTTTACTTCATCTTTATCTCCATCCAAGTAGAATCCAAGATACTCGGAGTTTAGATATGGTCCTTTGGATAAGTTTACTTGATCTTTATATTTATCTCTAAGTTTTCCACTTGGAGTTAATAATTCATCTTTATACGATGCATCCAGACTATTTAAGAAATCAATTTCTCCTTTCGCAAATTGTAAAAATTCTGTTTGCTTGTCTGGTAAAAATGTTACAGCTACAGCCTCTAAGTATGGTAATTGTTTCCCGTTCTTGTCTTTTTCAAAATATAGTTCATTACGACGTAAGACTAATTTAACGTTCTCTTCCCATAATTTAAATTTAAATGGTCCAGTACCAATTGGATTCGCTCTGAAGTCACTTCCGTAAAATTCAACAATTTCTTTTGGAACTACTGAGCAATAGCGCATACTCATTAAACCCAAAAATGCTGGAAATGGCTTTTTTAATTGTATCCGGAATGTTGTGTCATTGACTGCTTTGTACGTGTCTACATTTTTTAAAACCCAGTTTCCGGGAGATGCTACTTTTGGATCATTTAATCTATCAAAACTGTATTCGAAATCATTAGCAGTTACGATTCTTGTACTATCTGTAGTTTTAAATTCAGCATGTTTATGAAACCTTACATCGTTTCTTAATGTGAAGGTGTAAATTAAATTGTCATCAGAAATTTTCCAGTTTTTGGCTATATCGGGTTGTATGTTTAAAGAATCATCAAGTTGAATTAAGCTATTAAATAATTGATTAGTAGGCCAAATAATAGATGGGTTACGAGCAAATGCTGGATCTAAGGTAAGTGTGTTAGAGTATTCATTATATCTAAATACTAGATGATCTTTGTTTTCTTCAGAAGGGGTTCCGCAAGAAAAGCATAGTGTGCAGAGGTAAACTATTGCTAAATAGTGAATTATATAAGTTGATTGGTTGATTTTCAATTTTAGTAAACGGATTATTGTTGGTATCTTTGACGGCTTTTAATTAAGATACTGACGAAGGTCGGGATCTTTTGATTAAAAACAAGTGTAAATATAAATAGATTTCTGTCTTTGCAGAAATGACGTGATAATTGTAATGAGAAAGAAAGTAGCTTTTTATACATTGGGTTGTAAACTGAATTTTTCAGAAACCTCTACCATTGCCAGAAATTTCAATAATGAAGGTTTTGATCGTGTAGATTTTTCTGAAAATGCTGATATTTATGTAATAAATACTTGTTCTGTTACAGAAAATGCTGATAAGAGATTTAAAACGATTGTAAAACAGGCGCAAAAGGTAAATCCGGATGCTTTTGTGGCAGCGGTTGGTTGTTATGCTCAGTTAAAACCAGAAGAGTTAGTTGCAGTAGATGGAGTGGATTTGGTATTAGGAGCTACAGAAAAGTTTAAAATTACTGATTATATTAATGATTTGTCTAAGAATGAGTTTGGAGAAGTTCATTCTTGCGAAATAGAGGAAGCAGATTTTTATGTAGGTAGTTATTCTATTGGTGATCGTACGAGAGCTTTTTTAAAGGTTCAAGATGGATGTGATTATAAGTGTACATATTGTACGATTCCATTGGCTAGAGGTATTTCTCGTAGTGATACATTAAACAATGTGTTGAAAAATGCAAAAGAGATTTCAGAAAAAGGTATTAAAGAAATAGTACTTACTGGAGTTAATATTGGTGATTATGGAAAAGGAGAGTTTGGTAATAAAAAGCACGAACATACTTTTTATGAATTGGTACAAGCTCTTGATGAAGTAGATGGTATAGAAAGGCTTCGTATTTCATCTATAGAACCAAATCTTTTAAAGAATGAAACGATTGATTTTGTGTCAAAATCAAGAACATTTGTACCTCATTTTCATATTCCATTACAGTCTGGTAATGACGAAATATTAAAGTTAATGCGTCGTAGGTATTTAAGTGATTTGTATGTAGATCGTGTGCAGAAAATAAAAGAAGTAATGCCTCATGCATGTATTGGGGTTGATGTGATTGTTGGTTTTCCAGGAGAAACAGATGATCATTTTTTGGACACTTATAATTTCTTGTCCGAATTGGATGTTTCTTATTTACACGTGTTTACTTACTCTGAACGAGAGAATACGGTAGCAGCTTCATTGGATAATGTAGTTCCACAAGATGTTAGAAAGAAGAGAAGTAAAATGTTGCGAGGTTTGTCTGTTAAAAAACGTAGAGCTTTTTATGAAAGCCAATTGAAAACAGAAAGAACTGTATTGTTTGAGTCAGAAAATAAAGAAGGATATATTCATGGGTTTACAGAGAATTATGTAAAGGTAAAGATGCCTTGGGATCCTTCTTATGTAAATACATTATGTGGAGTACAGCTAACAGATATTGATGATGATGGTTTGGTGCGGTTTGAGTTTTTAAAGTAATACATTTTAAGGATTCAAAAGCATGTATGATTGTTAAGCTAAAACAAGTTGTTTTTTGTCTATACTAGATGAAATTAGTACTTATAGAAACATAAAAAACCTGCTGAATAGCAGGTTTTTTATGTTTCTAAAGATACTTCTATATGTTGATTCCAACAGGAAGTAAATCTTTGTATTTTCTTCTATTCTTTCGCATGAATTTTGCGATAATAGGGCTTGTAGGAACAAGTCTAATATTACGTTCTTCGATAATATTAAAAACAGCTACTATAAATTCTTCGGAATATCCCTTTTCCATTTGCTCCTCGCTCATCACGAGTTTAGTAAGGAATATTTTTCTCTCTTGTTGAGCATATTCGATCTTTGATTTTTGACCTTCAATAGTAGTTTCGAATTGTCTTAAAAATTCGTTGTCTACTATTTCTAATTCCACATCGCTCATGTTCTCCATATTTTTTTTAATTTACTATTGATAAAAATTAAAATGGGTTCTAAAACTCATAATTTTTCTTTGTCAGAAATCTGATAATAATTATAAAAAATTAAGATATTGTGTAGATTAAATTTTAGTATTCCTTACTTAGCCTAACTAAGATTTGTTAGTTAAAATTTTCCCTTTTACAATAATTTAATATCCTGTTTACTTTTTTCTGATAAAGTATTACTATAGTTTTGAGCTGCAAAGATAAGAAAATTAGAACTTTAAAACGTATAAACCATTGTTAAAATACCTAGTATGAAGGAAGTTACCCATGTTTATTTTGTTCCTGGTATGGCTGCAGACGTATCTATTTTTGAATATATAAATCTCTCAGAAGAAAAATATAAAACATATACCATTCCGTGGAAGATTCCCAAAAAAAATGAATCAATGGAGTCTTACGCAAAACGAATGTGTGAAGAAGTTGAACATAAGAAATGTGTACTTATTGGTGTTTCTTTTGGTGGTATTATGGTTCAAGAGATGAGTAAGTATCTTAATGTTAGTAAATTAATTGTTATTTCTAGTGTTAAGACAAAACATGAACTCCCTAAGCGAATGCGATTAGTAAGAAAGACAAAAGCGTATAAGTTGATGCCAACATCATTAGTTTCTAAAATAGATAATTGGGAGAAACTGGCGTTTGGTGATTTTGCAAAAAAGAGAGCTGCGATGTATCAAAAATATTTATCTGTAAATGACAAAACCTATTTGGATTGGGCAATCGAGAAGATAGTTTGTTGGGATCAAGAAGAGGTTATTGATGGAATTGTTCATATACATGGTAGTAAAGATATCGTTTTTCCGATCTCTTACATTGATAACTGTATAACTGTAGAAAAGGGAACTCATGTGATGATTATTAATAGAGCGCGTTGGTTTAACAAGCATCTTCCAGAAATAATTGAGAATTAATAGCCAATATTCCAATATTTTACATTATTTTGGAAACTTAAGAATTTATTCCCCAATAAAACCTACTTAAAGATGAAGATGATAAAAAAAATGTTAGTTTTTTTAGGTGTGCTATTTACCTTTGGAATTTTAGTAAATGCTACACAACAAGAACCTCAGAAGCCAATTGCCCAGGAACTTTTAGAAGAAAAATTGATTAACGACTACAATGTCTATGCAGTTCCTATGCCTGATAACATGAATTTTGCAGGAGAATTAGTTCCTGTAGAAAATCCAGATATTCGAGAACGAATGGATAGGGAGTTGTTGGTTAACACCTATTGGCAATCGAATGGTTTATTGCTTTTTAAAAGAGCGAATAAGTATTTTCCGATTATAGAGCCAATATTGAAAGAAGAAGGCGTTCCAGATGATTTTAAATATTTAGCAGTTATAGAAAGTAGTTTAACTCAGGCTGTTTCTCCAGCTAGAGCTACCGGTTTCTGGCAAATATTAAAAAATACAGGAAAGGAATATGGTTTAGAAGTAAACAACAATGTAGATGAACGTTATCATATCGAAAAGTCAACAAGAGTTGCTTGTAAGTATTTAAAGAATGCTAAAAAGCGTTTTGGAAGCTGGACTTTGGCAGCAGCAGCTTATAATGCTGGTCCTGGAGGAATAAATAAGCAATTAAAAAGACAAAATGCTACTACATATTACGATCTTCTTTTAGGTCAGGAAACAGGAAGGTATGTTTTTAGAATTACAGCAGTAAAAGAGATCCTAAGTAATCCTAAAAAGTATGGGTTTAACTTTACTAAAAATGATTTATACGAGTATATTCCTACTTTTAATGTTTTAGTTGATGAGCCAATAGTAGATTTTAATGAGTTCGCAGCTAAATATAATATCAATTATAAGATTTTGAAATTACATAACCCTTGGTTGCGTGAAGCTCATCTTAATAATGGTACCGGAAAGGAGTATTTAATTAAAATTCCAAGAGAAGGGTATTATAAAACTGGACTAGGACAATAATATCTAGTGTTTACCTAAATTATTTCTACATTTTATATTGCCATATCTACAATTATTGTAAAATTGTAGTATGGATACAATGACAATTATTTCATTAGTAGTTATAGGGTTATTGGCTGGCTTTCTTAGCGGCACTATGGGTATTGGTGGTAGTGTAGTAATGATACCTTTGTTGATATTATGGGTTGGATTTACACAGCATCAAGCGCAAGGTACAAGTCTTGCGGTACTTTCTGTTCCTGTAACTTTATTGGCGGCTTTTAACTACTATAAAGAAGGTCACGTAAATTGGAAGTTCGCTGCTATAATGGCGATTACTTTTATTGTAGGAGGCTATTTGGGAAGTAAGTTTGCAGTTTCTCTAAATCAAACGACTTTGAAAAAAATCTTTGGTGGGATTCTTTTACTGGTAGCATTAAAAATGATTTTTGGAAAATAGAGAATAAATTTATTAACGATCTTTTATTTATTATTACCGCGCTGATTGTTTAAAGAATCTTTCTCTCGTCTATAACGCTCATATTCTTCATCTATATCACGCTCTTCTTGTGTTCTTGAGTCACCTTTAACTTTAAGCTCTTTTTTATCTTCCTCTGCAGGAACAGCTAATGCACCTTTGGCATCAAGATCAGCTATTAAAAGAGAAACCCCTTTAGATAGAGAATTATAATGTATTGTATAAGAGTTACTGAGAGTTTCGCTAGAATGATGAGTAACAATTTTACGAATATCTAACAATTTTTTATCGCTATCCATAAAGTACATCATAGGGAATCCAAGAGAATGCTTCAGGTTGTTAATGATGTAGGAATTTTGATTAGTAAGTTCATTAACATATAATAGTTGAATGTTTTCGCTATACTCTCCAACTTTTTCTTTTAATCTTTCTTTAGTATCCCAGAATAAGACAATAAAATCTATTTGATCATGAAATTTATCGGATAAGTCATTCAATGCTGGTATTTCTCCAATACCAGGAACACACCAAGTGGCATATGTAATTAAGAATATAGGTTTTTCAATTTCTTTAAAAGAGATTGGTTCTCCTTTTAAAGGACTCATCTTAAAATCATCCATATAAGTTCCAACCAGATGATTTTGAACAAGTGAATCAAATAAGAATTTAGCATATTCTAGATCTTGATCCTTGTATGCTTCATTACTTTTTAAATTATATTTTTTGATATGGGCTGCAACAGCAATTGAAAAAGGAATCTTTCTTTCTAGCTGTCCAAAAACATTTCCTATATATAAAAAAAGTATTCCTAGAATTAATATTTTCTTCATTACAACTTTATTACGCGAGCTAATGTACTATAAAGTCTTTAAAAATAACAGTTTTAGTGTCTTAAAACATTATTTATTAGATTTAGTACTGCCCTTATTTTACCCTTTGAACTACTAGATAACGTAATTATAAGAACAATTAGTGTGCCTAAATCTTTTTCATTTGTTGTTTCATCATAGTGATTTGCTCTTTTAACATACCATGCTTATCTAATTTCTTAGCTTCGGTAAGTAAATTTTGAGCTTCTCTTTTTCTTCTTTTGGTCATGGCAATACCTGCAAGATTAAGTTTAGCAACGGCTAAATCTTGATTCATGGATAGCCCTAATTTTATAGCTTTTTTGAGATATTTTTCTGCTTGCGTGATATTTGTTTGTGATAACATAATACCTAAAAGATAGTTGTAATATCCTTGTTGCTTAGTGGTAAGAGTACTTTCAGGGTTCTTAATTCTATCTAACCATTTTTTTGCTCCTGGAAAATCTTGTTTACGTAATCTTAAGAATGAAAGTAAAATTAATTCGTTTTTAAAATATAAAAAGACAAAAATCGAGGCTAGTAAAATCAGCATAATTCCATTTCCAATATATCCTTCTATCATTTGCCAAATGGCAGTACCAACAATTAATGCTGCAATTACTAATTTAATGTTTTTGTTGTACATAAAATGTATTATTTTTTTTGTCGCGGCAAAGGTAATAAAAACAATTATAAATATTTTGATATTTAGGTTTGTGAAAGTAAAAACTCTTCGTATATTTGCCCGCAGTTTTGGGATGAGATTCCAACTAGTTTTACAAAAAAGAGATTTCAAGAAGATATATAAAGATAGATAGCAATGAAAAGAACGTTTCAACCATCGAAGAGAAAGAGAAAAAACAAACACGGTTTTAGAGAGCGTATGGCTTCTGCTAATGGTAGAAAGGTCCTTGCTCGTAGAAGAGCTAAAGGCAGAAAGAAGCTATCTGTTTCTTCAGAATTAAGACATAAGCACTAATGATTGTAGTGCGACGAAAATATTTAAGGTGTTACTTTTAGGAGTAACGCCTTTTTTTATATCTAGTTGATTCCTAAATTATTTTTTAAATTTCAATACCAACACCAAAATGCCAAAAAACGAAAAACTCAAAAGTATATTGATCATTGGATCAGGACCAATCATTATTGGCCAGGCATGTGAGTTTGACTATTCCGGATCACAAGCTTTACGTTCTTTACGTGAAGATGGAATAGAAACCATATTGATAAATTCTAATCCGGCAACTATAATGACGGATCCTTCAATGGCAGATCATGTATATCTGAAACCATTGAATACTAAATCTATTATCGAAATCCTTAAAAATCATCCAAACATAGATGCGGTACTGCCAACTATGGGAGGTCAAACTGCCTTAAATCTTTGTATTGAAGCAGATGAGAAAGGAATTTGGAAAGATTTTGATGTAGAGATAATAGGTGTAGATATAGATGCCATTAATATAACAGAAGATCGTGAGAAGTTTAGAGAGCTAATGCTTAAGATCGGAATCGGAATGGCGCCACAAGCTACTGCAGGATCTTACCTAAAAGGGAAAGAAATTGCTCAGGAGTTTGGTTTTCCTTTAGTAATAAGAGCTTCTTATACACTAGGAGGTGCTGGGGCGTCTTTTGTATATAAAGAAGAAGAGTTTGATGAATTATTGACTAGAGGGTTAGAGACTTCTCCTATCCACGAAGTAATGATTGATAAAGCATTGATAGGATGGAAGGAGTATGAATTAGAATTATTAAGAGATGCTAATGATAATGTGGTAATTATTTGTGCGATCGAAAATATGGATCCTATGGGGATTCATACAGGTGATTCTATTACCGTTGCTCCAGCAATGACTCTTAGTGATAAAACATATCAACGTATGCGTGATATGGCAATTCATATGATGCGAAGTATAGGAGAGTTTGCAGGAGGATGTAATGTGCAGTTTGCTGTAAGTCCAGATGAAAATGAAGATATTATAGCAATTGAGATTAATCCACGTGTATCTCGTTCTTCGGCATTAGCTTCTAAAGCTACAGGATATCCTATTGCAAAAATAGCGGCTAAATTAGCAATTGGCTATACATTGGATGAATTGGATAATCAAATTACAAAATCTACGTCGGCTTTATTTGAACCAACATTAGATTATGTAATAGTAAAAATACCTCGTTGGAATTTTGATAAGTTTGAAGGATCGGATAGAAGATTAGGGCTTCAGATGAAGGCCGTAGGTGAAGTAATGGGAATTGGACGTTCTTTTCAGGAAGCCTTGCATAAAGCTACTCAGTCTCTAGAGATTAAGAGAAATGGTCTTGGAGCAGACGGGAAAGGATATAAAGATTACGATCAAATAATAGAAAAACTTACCAACGCTAGTTGGGATCGAGTTTTTGTGATCTATGATGCAATCCAAATGGGTATTCCGCTTAGTAGGATATACGAGATTACTAAAATAGATATGTGGTTCTTAAAGCAGTATGAAGAATTATATTTATTAGAAAAAGAAATCTCAACGTATACAATCCAATCATTAACCAAAGATTTGATTCTAGAAGCTAAGCAAAAAGGATTTGCTGATAGACAGATCGCTCATATGCTTGGTTGTTATGAAAGTGAAGTATACAACAAAAGAGACGAGTTAGGAATCAATAGAGTGTATAAGTTGGTAGATACTTGTGCTGCTGAATTTAAAGCACAAACTCCATATTTTTACTCTACTTTCGAAGCGGAAACACAGACAGCCGACGGAGAGATTATTGTTGCTAATGAAAGTATTGTAACAGATAAAAAGAAAATTGTAGTATTAGGTTCTGGTCCTAATCGTATTGGTCAAGGTATTGAGTTTGATTACTGTTGTGTTCATGGAGTTTTGGCTTCTGCAGAATGCGGGTACGAAACAATTATGATTAACTGTAATCCTGAGACAGTTTCTACCGATTTTGACACAGCGGATAAATTATATTTTGAGCCTGTTTTCTGGGAGCATATATATGATATCATAAGACATGAAAAACCAGAAGGTGTTATTGTTCAGTTAGGAGGGCAAACAGCCTTAAAACTTGCAGAAAAGCTTGATCGATATGGAATTAAGATTATTGGAACAACCTATCAATCACTAGATTTAGCAGAGGATAGAGGTAGTTTTTCTACTTTATTAAAAGAAAATAACATTCCTTATCCAGAGTTTGATATTGCCGAAACTGCTGATGAAGCTTTAGAGGTTGCAGATCGTTTAGATTTTCCAATATTGGTGCGTCCATCTTATGTACTTGGTGGTCAAGGAATGAAAATTGTGATCAATAAACAAGAATTAGAAGAACACGTTGTTGATTTGTTGCGCAAAATACCGAATAATAAATTATTATTAGATCACTACCTTGATGGAGCTATAGAGGCCGAAGCAGATGCAATCTGTGATGGAGAGAATGTGTATATCATTGGTATTATGGAACATATAGAGCCTTGTGGGATACACTCGGGAGATTCTAATGCTACCTTGCCACCATTTAACCTTGGAGAATTTGTTATGCAACAAATCAAGGATCATACGCATAAAATTGCATTGGCATTGAATACTGTTGGATTGATTAACATACAGTTTGCTATAAAGGATGATGTTGTATACATTATAGAAGCAAATCCAAGAGCCTCTAGAACAGTACCTTTTATAGCGAAAGCGTATGGAGAACCATATGTAAATTATGCTACTAAGGTAATGTTAGGAGAGAAGAAGGTTACGGATTTTGATTTCAAACCACATTTGGATGGATATGCAATCAAACAGCCTGTGTTTTCATTTAATAAGTTCCCGAATGTAAATAAGAAACTGGGACCAGAGATGAAGAGTACTGGAGAAAGTATTTTATTTATTGATGATCTTAAAGATGATCAGTTTTACGATCTATATTCAAGACGTAAGATGTACTTGAGTAAGTAATTTTAATAAAATATAGAATTTTAAATCCCGCTATAACAGCGGGATTTTTTGTTTGCAAAGTGTTCTTCTAAAATTTAGATTACTTTTTTTTCTAAAAAAAAATGATTTTGATGGTAACATATGCAAACCTCATGACACTTACCTATATAAAACGAAATTAAGAGGAAGAAAATAATATTAAGAGCGTATAGTTTTTGTTAGCATTTAAGTTGAAGAATTTAATTATCGGTGATCTAAATAAAAGTGGAATCAGACCGCTTTTAAAAGTTGTTAACAGCCAGTGATTTTGTGCTTTGCAATTATCTTATTCATACTATATTTGCACGTTTTTATTTAGCCTTAAAATATATTTTTAAAATAATTATCTATATGAATACCAATTTTGGAATTATGAAAAAGTCATTAATTTTTCTCTTTATTTTATTGTGGAGTATACGAGGTGTTGGGCAAACAACAAATTTTGATAATTTGAATGCTAATTATTCGGTAAATAAGGCAATTACATGGGATACTTCTAGTTGGGGATCTGGATTTGGTCATAGGATTCTTAATACTGATCCGGGAGGACAGACATTACTAAATTTTCAAGGAAGGCATAATGCTACTTCTTGGGTTGACATTTTGACATTGACTTCTAACGGTAAAGTTGGTATTGGAAAAAGTAATCCTAGCAGGAAATTAGATGTGAATGGTTCCATAGCTGGTCAAGAATTTATTAATGTACAAAAAGGAGGAAGTTCTCTAGTGAGTCTTAATGGACAAGAACATGGGTATATTACAGGAAGGAATTCTAGTTTTGAGAATAAATTTTTGATTGCATCCAATGGTAACACTTATTTTAATGGCGGTAATGTAGGGATTGGAACATCAAATCCTACTAAACTACTTGACGTTTCTGGAGATGCAATAATTGGAAAATTAGACTCTCGACATTATCTTAAAATCTCATCATCTCAATGGCCAGAAATACGTTTCCAAACGCCAACTAGTAATGAAAGAATAAGAATTGGTGTTGCACATGTGGATTATTCAGGATACAATCTATCAGAAGGAGATTTTTATGTTTATTCCCAAACAATTAATCAAATGCCTTTTATTGTTAAAAAAGATGGAGATGTTGCACTAAGTGTAGACACTGGTAATGTTGGTATTGGAACATATACACCAGACGCTAAACTAGCTGTAAACGGTAATATCCATACCAAAGAAGTAAAAGTTGATTTAACAGGATGGCCAGACTATGTATTCGAAGATTCGTATGAACTCCCAACCTTACAACAAGTAGAAGATCATATTACTACCAAAGGTCATTTAATAAATATCCCATCAGCATCACAGGTAGCTGAAAACGGCATTCTACTTGGTGAAATGAATGCTAAACTTCTAGAGAAAATTGAAGAATTGACTTTATATACCATTGCGCAGGAGAAGAAATTGAAAGAGCAGAAAGAAAAGAACCTGGAGCTAGAAGAGCGTGTGAAAAAAATAGAACTATTACTTAAGGAAAACAATCAAAAGTAGAACAAGATTATGAATACATTAAAAAATATAGTCGCCACAATAGCATTGTGTTTTGGTTTTTATCATGTAAGTGGGCAAGAAATACCACTTACCGATAACTTGCCTCCCTCACCTGAAGTTGCATCATTAGGACAATATATCGATACACCGGTATCTCTTTTTACAGGTATTCCCAGCGTTGGGATACCCATTTGCAATATTGAACAGAAAAGATTCACTGTTCCCATTTCTTTATCATACCACGCAGGAGGAGTCACTTTAGATCAAATTTCATCAAGAGTAGGTCTCGGCTGGTCTTTAAACGCCGGAGGAATGATATCCAGACAAAAAAGACAATTGCCAGATGATATTCCGTTTGGATATTTAAATACTCAAAGTAATCTAACAGTAGAGACATTAAGAGAAAGATTACCTTTTAATTTGAACGAAGAAAAAGAAGAAATATTAGAATATCTTAATCAGCGTAGGGATTATGAGCCGGATATATTCAATTTCAATTTTTTAGGATATTCGGGCAGTTTCTATTTTGATCAAAAAACAAACATACCTGTTTTTGAAGAACATAGCAACCTTAAAGTTGAACCTATTTTTTCAATACCTGATGATATTGGTTATAACGTGATTACATCTTTTAAAGTAACGAATGAAAAAGGTATTGAATTTTACTTTGGGGATGCAGAAAATCCAGAAGATCATTCTGTAGAAATACGGGGAGGAATTGACACTGAGTACGTATTTAGTTATAGAAACTATGGAGTCAGTAATAGTAATACTTCTGAACCGCAGGAAACTAGGAAAAATATAGCTGCATGGTATCTTAAACGTATCTTTGATCCTATTACAGAAGAATCTGTTAATTTCAACTATGATTTAAATACTAGTGTCCGAACCATACAGCGAATTTCTGAGGAAAAAGAAATCGTTCATATGTTAAATTCAGCGACAAGCCCTAATACGCTATGTCGTATTCCAAGATCTGGGATCAATCATTCTTTTTTAGAGTCGTTATATGATGAGGTTTGGTTACGAGAAATTATATTCGACCAAGGAAAAGTTGTTTTTACACAATCAAGTGATTTCCGTGAAGATCTATATAGGTCAAAGGCATTAGAACAAATTGAACTATATGACCAACACGATAAAAAAATCAAACATTTTAAGCTTAATCATTTTTATGAACAAAACTCAAATCTAGGATGGTATAAATTCGATTTTAAAGGGTATCCATTTTATATTGGAGATGATATGACAGATGCTTTTAGAAACGCTACTAAAAGATTGTTTTTAGAATCAATTGATCAATACGAAATTAATTCGGATAATACTATTGATACTAATAACTATCAACGTCATAGTTTTGATTATATACAACCAGATAAATTACCTCATCGTTTTTCTACAGCTCAAGATTATTGGGGATATCATAATGGAAAAAACTCTAATGAGGATTTAATCGCTACCGCTATTTTTAAACATAATCAAAATGGTTTTTATAACCAAACAACATTAGAGACTGTAGGAGAAGCTGATAGAAATGTAAATGAAGAAGCTTCTCAATACGGGACATTAAATAAAATCACTTATCCAACAGGAGGATCTAAAACATATATATATGAAAGTAATCGTGTTAAGAAAACACCTGATTTAGGTGTAATTGTAGAGAATGATGAATTGGTGAAAAAATCATACTTTTTTACTGATCTACAAACTGAAAACCAAGTAACTCTTGATGCACCTCAATATCTAAAATATGAGTTTGTATTTGATTTGCAATTAGAACAGCAAGTAGAGTTCCATATTAATATTCCTTGTGCAGCAGATGAAAATGAACCTGATGATTGCCCTTGGATAATGATACTTACAAATCATGAAGATACGCCTACCTCAATTGATGTTGCTTGGGTAGGAGATGATAAAACAAGATCATACAGCTTAGAAGCCGGAAGGTATTTCCTTACTGCGGTTAGAGGTATTCAAACTGTTGGATCTTCTCCTCCTGACCTAACTAGATATGATGGAGTACCTCTTTTTGAAGTCTATACAACGGTTTGGGAAACCATCAATAATAATAATACAAACCAATTTGAAGAAGTCTTAACGGGTGGATTACGAGTAAAAGAAATACTATTTGAAACAGAAAGTGATCATGATTTGATATCAACAAAATATGAGTATGAGTTTTCTAACGGTGAACCTAGTGGAAAGCTAGCCTCGATTCCCTATTTTAGGGGCCTCACTACAGGAACAGGTTGTGCACTTATTAATAGTACAGGCACCGGACCTGCCCAATTTGTACACGAAAGACATAAATATACTTCTAATAGTTCGGTTTCCTTAGCAAAACCTAATGGAAGTTATACGGGGTATCGAATGGTTACAGAATACCAAGGAAACAAAGAAAACGGTAAAACAGAATATCAATATGGGATGGTCGTTGATCCAATATATTTAAGAGAATTTCCGTTTCCTCCTGCATATAATCTGGATCCTTTAAGGGGTGATCTTTTATCAAAAATTACTTATCGTAATCAAGATGGAGATTTTATTAAAGAAGAAGAAGAGAAAAACTATTACTCCACGGTAAACCCTCATATTCAACAAGCTTACAAGATTGGAATTCTTTATGATCAAACTATTCCCGAAGGCCTTATAGGAAGGGTTATTAAACCTGTTTACCTGGAATATGAATTAACCTCTTTTTGGAATGTACTAAATAGTAACGTTAAAATAAAGTATGATCCTGAAACTAATGAATCAATGAAAGATTCCACAGTCTATCGTTATAATAGTAACACGCTGAATCAAACAAGAATTAGTAAATATATCAGCAGCTACTCTAATACATTTGCATATCAAACTGTGGATAACTATTATCCTGATGATATCGATGCATTAAGCTCTTTCAATATTCCAGATGAACAAAGGCCTTTGATCGAAACTTTAAACAGGACTAATCAAAATCGTATCTCTGAATTGGTCTTAACTGAAAACAAAGGTTGGGGCTCACTAGAAAGTAAAAAAATAATTCGTTTTAAAGAGTATAGTAACAATCGAGTATTACCAGAATACGCCGAAATCTATAAAGAAGGGTATGGAACCTTTATTACAGGTAAGGTACTGCAATACGATGATGATCTAAATCCAATAGAAGTGCAGGAAAAAGAAAATAGCCCGATAACATCTTATATATGGGGATATCAAGGACAATATCCAATTGCTGTGTTAAAGAATATTGCATATAACGATATTCCAGAAAATACAATTACGACCTTAAAAAATCTATCCAATGCAGATAATGACCGTTGTACCGAAAACATTTGTGCCGAACAAGAATTAAGAGAAGCGTTGAGCACCTTGATAAATGATTTCCCTAATGGAATGATTACCACCTTTACCTATGATACTCTAATTGGTACTACAAGTACCACAGATCCAAAAGGATATACAAGCTATTATGTATATGACGGATATAATAGGCTTCAATATATAAAAGATGCTGAAGGGAATGTGTTACAAGAGTATGAGTATAACTATAAAAATCAATAAGTCATGAAAAGATATATGCAAAACATTAGTGTTATCGCTTGCTTATTGATTGGAGCAATAAGTAACGCACAGAGTACCGATAGAAATTATGTTAATACGAAGGTGTATCAGGTGCCTCTTACAGAAATACAGGCAACGACATCTGGAGATGATGATAAAATTCAAACGATTTCTTATTTCGACGGATTAGGTAGAATACTACAGGAAAATGCAGTGCGAGCCGGAGGGAGTAAAGAAGACATCATCACGTATCATCAATATGATGGATATGGTAGAGAAAGTATAATATATTTACCGTTTGGTGACCCAAATAACAATGGAGCTTATGAAATAAATGCAGATTCATACGCGCAAGAATATCATTTTGATACCCATACCGATGTTGGTAGTAGAGGACGTTTTATAACTTTCCAGAATTCGCCACTAAACGAAGTGAAAAAGGAACGTTTACCGATGGATCGATCACAACGAACTTCATTTTCTCAAGGAGAAATTGAGTATGAAAATGGATTTAATACTGTAGAAGATAATATCAGATCCTATAGTGTTGATTATCATGATGAATCAGATATAGTTACATACGGTTCTTATTTGAGAAAGCATCCAAGCTTTATAATTCCTGATAATAGACTGTATAAAAAAACTACTAAAGATGAAAACTGGGAGCCTTCTTTAGGCAAAAATCATACAACCGAAGAGTATACCAACCCAAAAGGTCAGGTAGTTCTAAAACGAGCCTATAATAATGGAGAGAGCCATGATACCTATTATGTATATGATGTGCATGATAATCTTTCCTATGTGATTCCGCCTTTAGCCTCAGAAAAAGAAACCTTATCGCAAACTGATATTGATGATTTATGTTACCAATACCTATATGATCATAAACAGCGCTTACGTATGAAAAAGATCCCGGGAAAAGATTGGGAATACATCGTATATGATAACTTAGATCGTCCAATACTAACACAAGATGTTAATCTTAGAACAAATAAGAAATGGTTATTTACTAAGTATGATGTCTTTGATCGAGTGGTCTACACAGGTATTTATACCCATGGTAGTGTATTAGATCAATTAGCGATGCAGGAAGAGGTAAATAATTATACAGAGTTAAACGAGGTTTTTAATGCATCTTCTACTTGGACAGTAGTAGGTACTAAGATTCAATATTCTAATACAGTATTTCCAACGACTAATTTAGAGGTGCTAACGGTTAATTACTTCGATCACTATGACATGGATATAGTAAGTGAAATTACGACCGTAGAATATCCTTTAATTACAGAAGCTATTACGTCTTCGTCTGTTCGAAGTTTAGCTACTTACAGTAAAATAAGAGTATTGAATACTAATGATTGGATAGAGACCAAAACCACGTATGATGATAAGGGGCGTCCGATAGCAGTAGCTACATATAATCAATATCTAAATACGTTAGATGTTATCGAAAATCAATTAGATTTTACAGGAAAACCGATAAAAACCAGGAATTATCATCAAAAAGATGATCAAACACCTATTGTTACTATAGATGAGTTTGCCTATGATCATGTTGCGAGATTAGTAGCACATCATCAGCGAATTGGTGATCATACATTACCATTGTCAACTGCAGAAGACGATGAAATTATTATTGCCGAAATTCCTGAAGATAATTCTGCGTTATTAGCAAACAATACTATTATATTAAAACCAGGTGTTCATATTATTGCCAGTAGTACCAATACATTTAGTGCTTCTATTGCAGATGGGGCATCAAACTCAGAATTGATTGCAAGCAATCAGTACAATGGTATAGGTCAATTAGAACAGAAAAAAGTTGGTAACGCAGAGAACCAACCATTGCAGACGG
This sequence comes from Aquimarina sp. MMG015, assembly GCF_018100855.1. Lineage (NCBI taxonomy): Bacteria > Pseudomonadati > Bacteroidota > Flavobacteriia > Flavobacteriales > Flavobacteriaceae > Aquimarina > Aquimarina sp. MMG015. The sequence continues at coordinate 103,833 of NZ_JAGJEB010000007.1, read as the reverse complement.
TTGATTATCGGTATAACATACAAGGATGGTTAAGTGGTATTAATAATCATAGTATTAGAGAAGAAGACAATTTTAGGGATATAAGTACTGTTACTTTAGACACAGGGGATTTGTTCGGAATGCAGATTAATTATAGCCGCTCAACAACGGATGTAACTCCACTTTATAATGGTAATATCAGTCAGATTCACTGGAAAACTGCATCCGAGGATAATTCACAAAAAACCTACAAGTATCAATATGATGCGCTAAACAGAATAACGAAAGCTACTGATAATACAGATAAGTACAATTTAGAGGCTGTATCCTATGATCAAAATGGTAATATATTAGCATTAGAGCGAAAAGGACTTATCAATACAAGTACTGGAAGTTTTGGTATAATGGATGATTTAACTTATGATTATCAAAAAGGGAATCAATTATCCTATGTTACAGATGCTAGTAGTGTCACAGAAGGATTTAAAGATGGAAATACCAATGGTAATGATTATCTTTATGATGAGAATGGAAATATGATTGTAGATAAAAATAAAGATATCACCAATATTAATTATAATCATTTAAACTTACCAACTAGCATAAGTTTTAGTGATAATTCTGGAATTATACCCATTCTTATTGGTTCTATAAGTTATATATATGATGCTGTAGGAACTAAGTTAAGTAAAACAATTACTTATAATACGGGTGCATCGAATACTACTTCATACGCAGGGAATTTTATATATGAGAAAAATATAGTTCCTAGCTGTGCTGGTTGCCCTCAACCAGATGAAGAACTTAAATTCTTTAATCATCCTGAAGGATATTTAGAGCCTAATAGTACTAGTGGATATGATTATGTATACCAATATAAAGATCATTTAGGAAATATTAGATTGTCTTATTCAGATAAAAACAAAGATGGTGATATTGATTTAATACCCGGTTCTATGGAGAACGAAATCATAGAAGAAAAGAATTATTATCCCTTTGGACTACAACATAAAGGATACAATAACACCATTACTGGTAGGAAACATAACTACGGTTTTGGGGGGAAAGAAGAACAAGATGAACTTGGTTTAGAATGGATGGATTTTGGAGCTAGGAATTATGATGCTTCATTAGGACGATGGATGAACCTTGATCCTCTTGCAGAGGAAATGAGAAGGCACTCTCCGTATAATTATGCGTTTAATAGCCCCATTTTCTTTATGGATCCTGATGGAATGATGCCTCAAGGATGTTGTGGTGACTTTTTAAAAGGATGGAATAAGACTGTTAGAAGCTTCAATCGTAGTTTTAATACAGCAATGCATAATCTGGTTAGTAACCCGATAGAAACATTGCCCGAAATTGCTTCAAACACCCTAAATAATATTGGTCAATTAGCTCATGATGTTATTCCTGGGTTATCTGAAGTTACAGGTATTGAAAATAAAACGGAGAATGCAATAATTAGCGCAGCAGAAACGGTCGCAGACGTACCTAATATGTCAGAAGCAGAACTAGGAGGACTAGCAGCTGGAGCGGTAATATTTTTGACAGAAGCTATTATTGAAAAGAAAGTTCCTTCGCTCCCTTCAGGGAAAAAGCCTCTGACAAATCAAGCATCAGACATAAAAAACAATCTAAATGATGGAAAATACTCTGTTCATGTACAAACTTCAAATGGGTTAGTAAGATATGATTTAGAAGGAAGAGCTCACGGAGGAGTGGATACTCCACATAAACAATCATATAAAGTAAATACCAATCCAGAAACAGGGAAAACTAACCTTTCTCGAACATCAAAAAAAGCAGAATCAATGAATCAACAAGATATTAGAACAGTTAGAAAAACTTTAGAGAAAAGAAAACAAAATAATAATGGAAATTAAGGATAAATGGACAGATGCCGATTTTGATATAATGGGCTGGCATGATTCTAGGTTATATCAAATAAAATTCCCTGATGAGAACTACAACTTTACATTGTTTTTAGATTATATTTTTAAATGGGAAAAACAAAATGATGAAACTTTTAAATTTTTAGTATCCCCTTGTGAGTTAAAGTTTGAAAATATTTCTAATTTTAAAATGTCTTTATCTTTTGAAAATTTTTTAGAGATTTTCATTGTAGAAATTAGACGTGAAAAATTAGGACTAACTCCTAACAAAAAGATGATGGAATGGAAATATATAATAGAAACAGATAGAGGTGATATTGAATTTGAATCAACTGGTTTTAAAATGAATTTAATCTCACAACCTATACTCAGTGATTATCAAAGTTTAAATAGTTAAATTTAACGTAACAATAATTAAGAAGCCAGTTACAGGGATGTAGCTGGTTTTTTTATGTCAATTGTTTTTGGATATCTTTCCATATTTTCACACTTTTTGTGTAAACCTATTTCAGGACAAGACACAGAGATGAAGAGTACTGGAGAAAGTATTTTATTTATTGATGATCTTAAAGATGATCAGTTTTAAGATCTATATTCAAAACGTAAGATGTACTTAAGTAAGTAATTTTAATAAAATATAGAATCTTAAATCCCGCTGTTATAGCGGGATTTTTTGTTTGTAAGTGATTATGTTTTTAAAACTAAAGAAAGTTTTAACTTTATACTTTTACCAATACATATATTATGATTAGATTTTTTATTCCTGTTTTTATGTTATTTAGTTCGATTATGCTCGGACAGGTGAATAGTTCGGAAATCCAAAAGCAAATTGATCAAACGGTTTGGAAACCGTTCCAGAAAGCGTATGAAGCGTTAGATGCAGTATCATTAAACGCGATATATGCAGATGAGGTATTACGTGTTACACCAAAAGGTATTGATACTAAGAATGTTTTTAAGAGTAAGAATGTAGAACGTCTAAAAGCTTCTAAAGAAAGTAATACACAAATAAAACTTGATTTCTGGTTCGATAGTAGGCATACCAATGACGATACTTCGTATGAAGTTGGTTTTTATAAAATAGGGATTACTGCGGATAATAAGACACAATACTTGTATGGACAATTCCATATTGCACTTAAAAAGATCAATGGTGTATGGAAAATAACACAAGATTGGGATACCACCACAATTAACGGTAAGCCGATTACTAAAGAAGATTTTGAGAAAAAGAAGTCTTTACGGTTTTGATGTTTTTCAATTTATGCTGCTGATTATGTTACAAGCATGTGAGATTTAGAAACGATAATTAGATAATTTCCCAAGGTGTGAAGAAAGTTTTAAGATGGTTATATCAAACAATGATTGTTCTGATTATTGTGTTTCTTCTTTTTGAGCTATCGTATCGATTTTCTGTTATTGATTTTTATAAAGCAGAGTTTACTTCTCTAAATGGAGCTAATGATATCGAATCTAAGGATATAGATTATTTAGTGTTTGGAGATTCTTTTTCTGCCACAACAGATAATTATGTTGAGTATCTCAGAAGTTCTAGTGATAAAACATTTATAAATTCTGGCGTACAGGGAATAGGTGTGAAGCAGGTTAATACTTTCGTAAATCGACGAATACAGAAATATCAGCCAAAAAATATTATCTATCAGGTATATGTTGGGAATGATCTTATAGATGTTGATCACTTGACCAATTATAAAGAATTACCCTTGATAAGAAATGTATACTGGGATGTATCCGATATGTTTCTGAGTAGTTCTTATGTCAATTATCGGTTAGGGCATTTTAAATCGAGCGTTGCACCAATTAATAAGACGTTTAATGATCAAAGATTTAGTGTAAAGGATTATAATCAGCGAAGCAAATTATATTTTAAGTCGGATTCAGCATACTTATATAAATCAGTAACAGCAGAAGGGAGTTTTCAACACCGATATGCTATCTGGATTGATGAATTAAAAGAATTTATAGAAGGAATCCCAACTGATGTCCAAGTCTTTATTGTTTTTGTCCCACATTGTTCGCAGTTAAATTCTTTTTATTTCAATAATATGCGTGAATTGGGAGCAAAGTTTTCTGATGAAACTGAATTTAAGAAAATGGAATATGGTTTTTTTGAAAAAGCTTCTTTGGATATACAACAATATAAAAATGTGACTTTACTAAACCCATTAGAACAATTACGAGAAAAAGATACGAAAGAGAAAAGACTTTATTATCTTAACGATCCTCATTTAAACGAGTATGGTCAAAAGGTTTTAGGCACTTTTTTAGAAGAGGAATTATTATCAAACGAATAGAGTGTGAGTTATATTTTAGGAATTTCAGCGTTTTATCATGATTCAGCAGCTTGCTTACTTAAAAATGGTAAAATTATAGCCGCTGCTCAAGAAGAACGTTTTACTAGAAAAAAACATGATCCTTCTTTTCCTAAAAAGGCTATTGAGTTTTGTTTAAAAGAAGCAGGCATAGGGATAGAAGAGATATCACTAATCGTTTTTTATGAGAAACCTTTTTTAAAATTTGATAGGATTATTAATTCTATTCAAGCTAACACACCTTTTGGTTTTTCTTTTTTTAGAAAATCTATTAAATCTTGGACAAAAACCAAACTTTGGATTCCCGCAATTATTAAAAAGGAATTAGCATTTACAGGTAACGTTTTATTTTCTGAACATCACGAAGCACACGCAGCAGGAGCTTTCTTTTCTTCACCTTTTTCCGAAAGTGCTATAGTTACGATAGATGGAGTGGGAGAAAAGGCTTGTACCACTATAGGCTTAGGTAACAATAATGAAGTAAAGATTATAAAAGAACAACATTACCCACATTCTTTTGGGCTTTTATACAGTGCATTTACACAGTATTGTGGTTTTAAAATTAATTCTGGAGAGTATAAGCTAATGGGATTGGCTCCGTATGGTAAACCGATTTATAAGGAGTTAATTCTAAAACATTTTGTTACAATTACAGATCAGGCAGAAATACATTTAGATCTTAAATATTTCTCATTCGATAAAGGAAAAACTACAATTAACAAGGCATTTTGCGACGTTTTAGGACAATTAGCTAGAAAACCAAGTGAAGAAATGACATCGTTTTATTGTGATGTAGCAAGTTCTATACAATCAGTTACCGAGGACTTTTTGGTAAAATTACTTAGGTATACAAAGAAAATAACTAAATCAGACAATGTATGTTTATCAGGAGGAGTAGCGCTAAATTGTAAAGCAAATGGAGAGTTGCTTACTAAAGATATATTTAAAAATATATGGGTGCAACCAGCAGCAGGAGATGGTGGAGGAGCAATGGGAGCGGCTTTCGTGGGATGGTATCATTATTTAAAAAACGAAAGAACTTATATCGATAATACATTACCAGAACAAGCATATCTAGGAATTGGTTATAGTAATGATGCTATAGAAGCTGTTTTAAAGGAACATCAGATTGATTATAGTTTAGTAAATGATAAGGAGTTATGTGAAGAGGTTTCGGATCAGCTTAAAGGCAAAAAAATAATAGGTTGGTTTCAGGGTAAAATGGAGTTTGGACCCAGAGCTTTGGGTAATCGCAGTATTTTGGCAAGTCCGTTATATAGTGATATGAAAAAGCATGTGAATATGAGAATCAAAAAAAGAGAAGGGTTTAGACCTTTTGCTCCCATAGTATTAGAAGAAAAAGCTAAAGATTGGTTTTTGGATAGTATATCTTCTAAATACATGCTTTTTACATTTAGAAGTGATAAGAAAGAAAAAATACCTTCTTGTATTCATGAAGATGGCACAGCTAGAGTTCAAACGCTCTCTTCAGAAGAAAACCCATTGTTACACCAATTAATTTCTTCTTTTGAAGATAAAACGTCTTGCCCTGTATTGATTAATACATCATTTAATGTTAGAGGCGAACCTATAGTTGCGTCTCCGTTAGATGCGTTGAGATGTTTTTTTCAGACTGAAATGGATATATTGGTATTAGGTAATTATATAATATACAAAGAAAGAAATAGGAATGTGAGTGAAACACTTTCTAAACAAATAAAGTATGAGTTGGATTAGTGGTGTTATAGATATTGTTCAGGATAATAGTAATGCTAAAAGAAAGCAACGACAATTTGGAGGATTGGTATTAGTACTATTATTGTTAATTTTTTGTGTCTCTGTATATAAAGATGGATTTATATTTAATGCAAAACAAACTAATGCAGCCATTAGTTTTATGGTAGTTTCAATAATTACAATTTTGCTGCCGATATTGTTTTATCCTTTTCTATTCGTTTGGTTATTTGTTGGTAATATTTTGGGAGAGATCAGTTCTTTTGTTATTTTAGGGATAGTCTATTACTTACTTTTTTTTCCAATTACGTTTGTTTTAAGAATTACAAATAAGAAAAAAGCGACTACTGGATGGATAGATAAAAAAGAAAGTATCGATTATGAAAAATTATATTAGCAATGAATAAATCAGGGATATTTTTAGAGTTTTTGAAGTTTTTGATGCATCAAAAAAAGTATTGGTTGATCCCAATTATTATTGTTTTAGTTTTATTAGGAGCTTTATTAGTTTTTACAGAGAATTCTGTTGTATCACCCTTTGTCTATTCTTTATTTTAAAAACCACATATAAAAAGAGGGATCATTTTAATAATTAAAATAAAATAGTAACATAATTGAAACCAGTTTTTATTCTTTTAACGGGTTTGTCGGGTAGTGGAAAAACTACTTTGGGAAAAGGTTTAACAAATTACTACTCAAGTATAGAAAATAAAGTCTTTCATTTAGATGGAGATGATCTGCGCAAGGCATTGCACTGTGATTTAGGGTTTAGTAAAGAAGATAGACATAAACAGTTAATCTTAACGGCCGAGCTATCGATCTCTTATCTTAAGAAAGGAATCAGTGTTATTGTTTCTCTTATAGCTCCGTATAATGACCATAGATTAGATGCTAAGAAACTTATAGAAAATGAAGGTTTTGATTTTAAACTAATTTATGTTGATTGTTCTATTGAAGGTTGTATAGAAAGAGACCCCAAAGGATTATATAAAAAAGTGCTAAAAGGAGAAATAAAAAATTTCACAGGGATTGATGATCCATACGAACCTCCTAAACAGGTAGACTTACATATACCAACTGAAAAAATAAATTATCAGAGCTCATTAAAAAAAATGATAGAGCATAGTTTTATTAAAACAGAACCTAAAAAATTATAAATAGAGCTACTTTTTTAGAATATGATATATACTAGGTATAAACTCACACACTATAATGGAAACTAAAAGAACGGATTATCTTTTCGTAATGGGGCATATGAGGAGTAGGTCTTCTTTGTTGACTCATATTCTTTTATCACACCCTACTATGGTGGGACTTGGAGAAAGTAACGCGATATATGAGAGTAATTTAAAATTACTTTATATGAAATCTAAGACCTTATTAAAGAATAGGTCTGTTAATTTTTTAAAAAAAACCTATGTAGATCAAATAAATCATAATTCGAAAACTCCAAATCCAAAGATTTTTCAAAAAAAGAATCTTAAAGTGATTATTCTGACACGACCTCCTGATCCATCAGTAGCTAGTATTATGGCACTTACTAAAAAACATTATACACCATGGTCAGATGATAAATCAAAAAAATATTATCATGATCGGATGTCTTACCTAATAAAACTGAGAGAAAAATTATCTAATGATCAGTGTTTAGTTATAAATTCTGAGGAGTTAGTGCGTACACCAAATGTAATTTTAGATAAAATAAGTGAGTTTTTAGAGATGTATACACCACTTAAATCGGAATATGAAACATTTAATTTTACAGGTACCAGTGGTGATCCTAGTGCTAATATAAAAGAAGGAAAAATTATTAATAACTCACAGTACATTGATGTTGATACATCTAAATATCCAGAAGAATACGAGTTGTTTAATCAATTGATTAATATGTAATAGATATTAATTGTAATAATCAAAAAAAGATTGGATATGTTTTTTAGCAAAAACATTTCCTTTTTTACTCCAATGCCCATCACAAGTTAAAAACTGTTCTTCAGAATCTTTTATGGAAATTTTATCTGTTTCTAAAAGAAGATCCAAATATTTGATTCCTATAGATTCACAAAAAGCGGACATTTCTTTACCTAAAGGATTATTTTTATGTTTTTTGTAATTTTGAATATCTCTTAATACTGGAATTGTAAAAACCATAACCTCTCTTTCTCCAGCTATTGATTTAATCTGTTCTAATGAATACTTTAGGCGATTTAATTGCTTTTCTGAATAATTAAAATATCCGGGAATTTCATCTTCAGATACTATTTTATTATCTTTTTTTATAGATTGTTTTAATACTGATTTAGCATATAAAAGAACGTTGTATGAATATGTGAAATTTTTAAATATTTTTTTAATAGGTTTAAGTTTTTTACTATGCACTCTTGACTTATGGATGCTATCCAGATGATAGGTCAATGAATAATGCGGATAGTCTCCGACGAGATATGGTCGATATCGGTCCGAATTAATTTTTAAGTTTATTTCATAGTCATCATCAATAAAGTCGTTTGCAGGTAAAACACCTATTAAAATGGCATCATGAGTGTAAGAACTAGCTAATGTTTTATATAATATGTAATATTGTGTAGATCCAAAATTGCCTGCCATTCCAAAATTTAAGTGTGGTATTTTTTTTTCATTTTCTAATAGATTTGATAGTCTGAATTCTCTAGACACACCTACACCTTCGATAAATGAATCTCCAAGAACCAATACTCTCTTATTAGAACTTCTTATAGCTCTTTCTTGATCTCTAAAACCCTTGGAATTGGATTGATAAGTTACATCAAAGCATGTTTTTTTTTGCCTATAATTATTATTTGGGAGATGAGAGGTTCCAAAATTTTTATTAATGTCATACCAAAAGCTCTGAGTATTCTCTAAAGAGTATGTGGGGATTTCAATATTAAGGTTGCTATTCTTCGTATATATAGCTAGTACTACTTCCAAAAGAAGGAATGTAAAGCCAAATATTAAAATCAATTTTTTAAATAAAGAGATTAAGTACTTCTTTTTAAATAAATTATGATTCATTGAATGAGATGTTCTAATGATGATATATAAGTCCTAAGCTAGTTGATATTATTAATTGATGTAATAATATCATTAGCAATAATTTCACTTATTATAGAATTACCATATTCAGAAATATGGCAATTGTCAATAAATATATTTTCTTTACTAGTGTCAAAACAGTTACTGATATTAATAAAATTATTTGAGTTTTGTAATATTGAATCAGTTGTCAATTGTTGATATAACTTATTAAACACCTTATCTAAACCTTCATGTTTGTTATATTGAAGGTTTTCATATTCGGTTCTTAATTTCTTGGTATAAACAGATGGTTGTAAGTAATTAAAGATATTAAAACGATATTGATTGCTGATAGCGTCCGTAATTTTAATATTATTTCTATATCCTTTTATAATTTCATCAAGTATAGAGTCGTTTATGATGACATCATATTTTTCTTTTTCTACGTGCTTTAATTTGTTTTGTAGTTTTTTAACACCCATATTAACATTACTTGATTTAAGTGCTAATATGAATTGTTTGTTAGATTTTTTGATAGCATCATATGACTGTTTTATTGGTTCCCGAACGTTTTTTAAATAATTAGGATGTTTTAAAAGTACTTCATTAAAACCATCATAGAAAACAACAATATCGGGTTTTTTTCCTTTTTTTAAAGCTTCTATTAATAGTGCAGTTTCCTGTGATCTGCTATAAGCGGGAACACCGTAGTTGGTAATATGAAATTTTTTTGTTGGCGCTTTTTCTTTTAATTTTTTGGATAATAATGACGGTATTGTCATTATATCTCTAGCTCCTTCGCCAAACATAGTAGAACCACCAAAACAATAGATAGTATATGTAGAATCAGTTATGATAGTGTCTTCATTGATAGTTTTTCTATTACCTTGTATATCAATATTTATTGCTTTACCTGTATATGGTTTAAGTTTATATTCCGTAAATGGATCCCATTCATAGGTTAGCTTATGGTAATCATTGTAAAACTGTTTTATAAAAGGAATATCTTTTTCAGAATATGAATTGGATGCTAAGACACGGTCTATTTTATTAGATTGATGTTGAAATTTTCTGTTTTTGAAAAAAAAACCAAGGATGACTTCTAATATTACTAATAAAAGGAATGATATGAAGATAATGATAATGAAATCCTTAATTTTTTTTCTCATACTTGTAAAGAAGAATTATAGGTCAAACAATTGTTGATTTTATAAAAAAACGACAAATAGAATTTAATATAAGTCTCAAGAGTTTATTATTAGATATTTAATTAAATTTAGTCATAATCTTTAATATCTAGTGATTTTAAAAAAAGTATTTAGTAATCATAGATTATAGTAAAGAAAGATTTGGTTATGATTAAATTTTTAGTTTTTGTGTATGAATAAGGTTTTTCTAGATTTAAATTACTACTCAGAGAAGATAAAAAAACCAGATTTATTAATTAAAAAGTTTAATTATAGTTTAGGGTACCTTCCGTATTTGAAGGATAAAATACAAACAATTTCATTGAATAGGATTGCAGTTAATTTTTCCATGAAAAAAGAAGGGGTACAGTATTTTTTTTATAAAGGGAAGAAACTGAAAAAATATAATATTCCTTTTTTGTACCATAATTTCATAAATAAGTTAGCACCAGATTATATTTTAATACATGGAATGGGATATGGGAGGTATAGTTATTTTCTAAGGAAACAATTACGTAAGAAATCAATAATTTTGGTTCAAGTTCAAGGATATGCTGAAGCGCCCAAAGGTTTAAAGAAATTAATATATACTTGGGCTGATAAATATATAGATGGTTATTTTTTTACAGGAAAAGAAAATGCCAAAGATTGGGTAGCGTCTGGAGTTTTTGATAATAATAAAGTTTTCGAAGTAATGGAAGGTGCTGCCAATTTTACATTCAACCCAGAGATTAAGAGAAAAAAGGAATCTTTTTTATGGGTCGGGAGATTGGATAAGAATAAAGATCCAATTACTGTTTTGAGTGCTTTTCAAAAATACCTGGTTAAAGAACCTTTGGCTACATTAACGATGGTATATAATGAGTTTGAATTATTAGAAGAAGTAAATGAATTGTTAAGCTCAAGTACACTTTTAAAGCAAGCAGTTAATACTATAGGGAAATTAGATAGAAAAGAAATCGAGTTATTATATCAAACTCATGAGTATTTTGTTTTGGGATCTCATTATGAGGGTAGTGGATTTGCACTTGCAGAGGCAATGACGTGTGGTTGTGTTCCGATTGTAACTAGTATTCCGTCTTTTAATTATATGACTAATAATGGAGCCTGTGCTTTATTGTTTGCACCAGGTAATGGAGAAGAACTATTTAATGCATTTTGTGAAACAAAAACTATAGATTATTCTAAAAAACAATCAGAATTATTGCAATGTGTAGAAGATAAATTGACTCATAAAGCAATAGCTGAAGATATTTATCAAACGTTTCATTATTTAGAATCAAAAAAACAAGAATAGATTACATCTGCGGTATCTTCAATTTTAAAATGCCTAATCCTTTGAGTTTCTTGATTTTTATTTAATAAATCCATTGATGTTTTAATTAAATCCGCTTTATTATCTTCATAGAAAAAGTTCGTTATGTTTTCTGATAAAGGGAATGTACTAATTACTTTGCAACCACTATACAGAGCTTCTTGAACAACCATAGAATTCCCTTCGAATTGTGACGTATGTAATAACAGTTTACTATTATTTAAAAGATCTCGAACCTTGTTATTGGGTACATACCCCATTAATGTAATATTTTCTCTTAGTCCTAGTGCATTAATTTTAGTAGTAAGCATTTCTTTTTCTTCTCCATCCCCACAGATAACAACATTTATAGTATTCAACGCTTTCTTTAATTCGAAAATAATTTCAATAAATAAAGAATAATTTTTTAATGCGCCCAAATTTCCTACACCAATAATATCAATGGTTCTTGATCCAATATTCAGTTCCGGAAAGCTATTGGTATCTACAGCTACATTGGCAATTTTTTTAGCGGTAATACCCCAATGTTTTTTTAAAACCTTTTGATGGTTTTTTCCCACTACAATAAGTCGATCTGCGGATGGCCTGAAGAGTTTAAAGTATTTGTTATTTGATTTTACATCTTGTCCTTGCAACCAAGTAAAATGTTTAACTCTAAAAAATATCCTAAGTAACTTACCAACAATAGCGGTGTCACTATACCAGAAAGATAGGATTCCGTCATAGTCATTTCTGCCAAAAAGTTTGGCACCTTTTATAAAGGCTTTACTAATCACCAATATACTATTCCATTTGGTTTTAAATCCACCTCCAATTGCATACACTTTAATAGAGTTAATATTGTATTCCTCTTTTTTAATAGGATATCGGAGTGTAATTATATCTATTTCTAGATCATCAAAATTAGTATCTAAGTAATTACAGAATTGATAAATAAAAGGAACGATAGTATCCTCATTTTTGTTCCCTGGAAATAGTGGCGTAATAAATAACAACTTTTTCTTCATCCCTTTATGAGATTGCTGTTTTGAAATGTGTAATGTTTCTCGGCAAATTTAGAGAGGTCTTTATTATGAAAAACAGCAACTATCGATAATTCATTTTCTGTTGTTCTACTTTTTAAATATTTCATAATTTTTATCTCTAAATCTTCATTTAGTTGATTTGTAGCTTCATCAAGTAATAGAATTTTGGGTTTTGTATATAAGGCTCTAATCAAAGCTAAACGTTGTTTTTGTCCACCAGAAATACTTTTACTATCAATGTTTAATACAGTATCAAAACCATCGTCTAAATTTAGAAACCAATCTTTTAGATCAAAACTATCAAAGAGGTGATTTATATAGTTATAATCAACATCTTCTTTTTTATTCATTGTTATATTTTCAATCAATGTTCCTTGAAAAATAAATGAATGTTGCGATAACATATATACGAAAGGAAACGATGCTGTATTCGAAATAACATTTTTATCTAATATGATCTTACCAGATTTAAATGGAAGCATTCTACAGATAATATGTAGTAAGGTCGTTTTTCCGCAACCAGATTTGCCCATAATTCCAATAAAGTCACCTTTCTTTATTTCTATGTTACAGTTAGATATAATTAAATCGTTATTAGGGTAATTAAAATTAATGTTTTCTAACCGTAAAGAATTTTCGAACAGATTTTCATTTAGTTCATTAGGTTGGTCAAATTTGTAAGAGGCTAAAATATCAACAGCATGTTTGTTACTTTTTAAATCTATGTATGCGTTAATGATTTTATTGAATGACGGAATAATTTTAATAACGGCACTTCCATAAAAAGAAAGTAATACCAGATCTTTCATTGAACTGGAGTTTAATAATATAAAAGCAATAGAAAATGAAATAAAAATAATTGTCATTACTTCTAGATATCGTACATTATTTTGTTTAAAAGTGCTTAAGGATGCTAGCGTGTCATTTTGTTCCTCATAGGATTTGCCAAATCGATTAATGAAATCTCTTTCTGATTTAGAACTTTTTATTTCAATGATTCCGTTTAAGATATTCATTAAATTATTTAAGGTGTCTCTATATGATTTAGAAATGATTTCATTAAAGCGTTGTGTTTTGCCTTTACGCAAAAACAATAATAATAGTGCAGAAATAGAGACAAAAATTATAGAAAAAATAGTTGCCAAAGGATTAAGAATAAATCCTGCTATCATAATCATAGATATTATAATTATTTCTGATGTTAAGTGGTAAATCGGGATAAGAATATTAGTTACGAAAATAGTTGGAAGTTTATGAAAATCTCTGATTAATTCTCCTTTATCGATGAGGTAATATTTTTCATAGTTTCCATAGGTAAAACTGGATACTAGTTTCTTAGATAACAAAGTACCAATAGAGTAGAGGTATTTTGATTGTCGGGATACAATTTTAGTTTGGAGTAAATTTTTTAGTAAATAAAAAACTATTAGAATTATAAGGGCATATAGTATATGCTTTTCTTGATAAGTAATACCAAAATGGGAAACCAAAAAATCATCTACTTTCTTTTTATCAATTATTAATAGAATAAATGGTGTTAAAAACGCGATGGAAATGAAGTCTAAAATTGAATTGACAATAGAAATAGAAAAGAAAAAGGGAAGTCTTTTCCTTTTAGATAGAGGAATTAGATATTTTATATGTTCAATTAATTTTTTCAAAATTTGAAATGAAATGTTTTAATTATTGTTATGTGCTGATATTATTAAGGGTTTCTTGTTGATATAGATTTTTTTTAAATAATATCCTGAAGATTAATATCAGATTATATTTTATCATTTCTGTATTCATTTTAAGAAAGTTTGGAATTAAAACTCCAATCAAGGACCAAAGTAAAAATAAACGATTTGAACTTGAGAAATTAGAATTGTTAAGTAGTATATAATGTAATGCTGAAGTTCGGTAATAGAAACCTTCTTTTGGACTGATTCGATTCGTTATTTCCTTGTGATGAAAGGCTTTTGTCTTTTTTAAAATGGTAATATTGAAACCTAATTTAATACAGGCATCATAATTATCTCCAATACCATTAAATACGAAAACGGGATCAAATAAATCTTCTTCAGGTTTTCTTATCATTGCACCCATTAATGAAAAAAAAGGAAAATCATTTTCATCTTTATTCCAGTTTACGAAAATAGGCCATCCTGCTTTTGAGATTTGGTTTCCTTTGTTAGATAATTTAGTTTTTATTCGGTTAACAAGAATATTGCCTCTTTTACTTTTAGATAAATCAGAAAAGATAGAAAGTCCAAAGAACCAATTATAAATTAGTTTTACATCAGAAATCTCATTGGCATATGCCCATTCATCTTTTGTATTTTTTTCTAAAATTATTCCACTAACAGCTTTTTTAGAGGGATTTTTTTTCAGATAGTCATATAATGTTAATGTATATTCTTCTTCGAAGACTAAATCATCATCACTTAATAAAATAATAGGATTTGAACTTAATTTAATACCGATATTTCTTTGTTCACAAACTGAAGGAGTGGATCGCTCCAAAATTAAATTAATAGTATTAGGTGGTGTAATGAGATCTTTAGTTGTAAAAGCTTGATCACTGGAGTCAATAATGATTATTTCTTTAGGTTTTAGAGCCTGTTTATATAGAGAATCTAATACTCTATTTAAAGATTCTAATCTATTTCTGGTTGGTATTACAACACTAATCATATATCATCCATTTTTAAATAAAGAATTTTATCTCAATTTATAATATTTCATTAGTAGTAAAGCGGCTATCGATTTTACTTTTAATTTTAATTTTTCTTTTAGGTTATTTCTGTTTTTAAAATAGTTTACTTCATTAACAATTCTTCTTACAGCAAAATCATAGAATTTACGATGATAAGTTCTTTTAAAATCAATGTCTCTATCTGTTGAGGTATTCCAATCCGGTTGTATAGTGATATCATTTTCGATTTCATTATATAGAGAAGTTCCTTTTATTGGATAAGCAACAGTGATTGTAAAATGAGTAGGGTTCGCTACTTTTAGATGATGTATGGTTTCTGCGATATCTTTTTCATCTTCACCAGGATATCCTACCATAATAAAAGTTCCTGTTTCGATACCTAATTGATTAGTTTTCTGGATGGCTTCTCTTACTGTTTCTACTTTAACTCTTCGATCCATTGCATCCACTATTTTTTGTGAACCACTTTCTGCACCAATCCATATCCGATAACAACCAGCTTCTTTTAACTGTTGTAAAACTTCATCATTTAAACGTTCTGCTCGGGTAATACATTCAAAAGGAATAATAGCATCTTGTTGTATCACTTCTTTATGAAATTCTGCTAACCATTTATGACTTACTGTAAATACATCATCAACAAACCATATGGTATCAGGATTGTATTCTCTTTTAAGCATAGCTAATTCTTGTGCTACAAGATTAGCAGGTCTTCTTCGATAACTCTGTCCATAAACTGCTGTACTACACCATTTACAAGTATATGGACAACCACGCTGAGTACTAATGGTCATAGAACTTTGTCCATGGTTATTTTTCCAAGTATCAAGATATTTTTGCATATCAATAGCTTCTCGGTTTGGGAGTGGAAGCACTGATAAATCTTTCATTTTTATTCTGGCAGTAGTTTTTACTACTTTGTCATTATCTAAATATGCAATTCCTGAAACTGCGTGTATATCGGTTTTGTTTTTAATCGCTTGATGGAGTTCATATAACGTTTCTTCTCCTTCACCGATTACGATATATTGAGCACCAGATCTTAAGTAATTTTCGGTGTTATAAGTAACATCAGGACCTCCTAGTACTATTTTTGGGAAACCGTACGTAGCTTCTGTAACTAGTGTTTTAATAAGTTTAATGACTTCTACTTTAGTCATTAGATTTGCATATATAGCTACTACATCTGGTTTCTTGGATGCTATAAAACTTAGTTGCTCTTTTTTAGAGCTAAATGTTGTGTCAAAAACATAATTCTCTAAACCGTGCTCTTTTAAGTATCCAGAAATATAAAGCTGTCCTAGAGGAGGATAGGGTTTCATGATCCTTTGTTCCTTAGGATCTGTACTTAGATAATATGCGTGGGTAAGAACTATACTCATTTTTTGATGAGGGAGATTAGATAATGATCACTATATTTTGATAGGAATGCGAAACGACGGAAAAACATATCCAGATTTGATAAGATTTTTAAAATTCCCGACTTGTTCTTAAAAAACGATTCAAGATAAGAAGGAGGGATCCATAATCCGATGGGTTTTAATTCATTTGTTTTAAATAATTTGCTAGATATTTTCTGTATCATTTTTGGATTATAGTACCAAGTATTTACATCGACTCCGTCGACATTTGCTATGACTACATTATCAGTATTACGTCTAAAAGCTTGTTTGAATTTACCTTTCATCGTGAAATAAATATTCTCCATCAAACATTGCTTAGGCATAATAACTCCTACGATTATGCCATTTGGTTTTAATTTTGCCTGAGCGGCTATAAAAAACTCTTTTAATTGATCTGGAGAAAGACAATTTAATCCTCCAAAATCTGAAAATATCAAATCAAAAGGTTGTTCAGAATTTAATGTGCTTAGCTTGTTAATATCTAGTTGTAGAAACTCTAGATCTTTGATCTGGTTATGTTGCTTCGATTTAGCGATTGAAATCATTTCTGATGATATATCTGTAGCAATAACACGATGTCCTTGTTCAGCTAGCCATATTGCATCATGACCAGTACCACAATTAATTTCTAGAATATCTAATTTTTGATTTGGCGGAAGCATTTTTGTCAAATGATCAAACACCAAGTTTCTTTGGAGTTTGCCAATTTTACTATGAGTAAAAGTAGTATCATAGGTTATCGCCGCTATGTCAAAACTCTCATTCATTAATATGTTCCATTCTTTTTAAAATCTGAGCATCCATATATGCACTTGGGAAATAATACAGTAAATATGATATTCGTTTTAGTGTATTAGTAGAAATTTTAGAAGGACTCTTTAGAGTAGCTTTTAGGAATCGTAGTCCTTGACTTTTTCTATATTCCTTATGTACATATCTATGTAGTTTTTTATAGTATTTAGAATTATAAGTACTCTTAAACATCATGGCTAAATCATCCGAGTCTGTCCAATTTGCTTTGAATCGAAGATCATCTTTTACTTTATCATAAAATTTAGTTCCCGGAAGTGGATAAGATACGGATATACCTAGGTCATCTGGAACTAGTTCTTTTATCATTTTTATAGTTTTAGAAATATCATCTTTGGTTTCACCGAGATAACCAAATTGAATAAAAAATGCTACTCGTATATTCTTATCTTTTAGTAACGTTGTGGCATTGTATATTTCTTCTACTTTAGTTCCTTTATCCATAGCATCGAGGATGGATTGAGAACCACTTTCTGCTCCAACCCAAACTTCTTGTAATCCAGATTCAGCAAGAGCATCTATAGTATCTTCTTTAAGTAATAAATCAACTCTACTTTGGATGTAATATTTTAGTGTAGTATTTGTGTTTTTTAGTTCTTGATTAAAATTCTGCACCCATCCTGGAGTTAAACCAAAAATATCGTCACACATCCAGAAACGTTCGACATCATAGTTTTTCTGTAAATATTGTATGTGATTTACTATATATTCTGGAGAATGCGTATTATATCTATTTCCATAAATTGGTTTAGCGCACCAGTTGCATTTAAATGGACACCCTCTGGTAGTAGCAAGATTTAGAGTAAATTCTTTACCTCCATCATGCCATACTTTTTTATAAGAATTAATGTCCACAAGATCCCATGCGGGCATAGGTAACTCATCTAGTTTTTTTAAAACTTCTCGTTTAGGATTAGTAACAGTGTTTTCATCTTTTTTATATACAAGGCTTTTAATTTTTTCTATTGGCTGCTCATTTTTAAGAGCCGAAATAAGTTCTAATAAAGCCAATTCTCCTTCTCCTTGGATAATATAATCAGCACCATTGTATAAATATTTAGGATAATGATCTGTAGCATCAGAACTATTGACAATTATAGTGCAATTATGGCTTTTCCCAATTCTCATCATCTCAAAAGCGGCTTCACGCATAGTAGTTAGACACATTTTTGTCAAGTAATTAAAGCCATCATCATATAAAACCATAAATCTAGGTTTCTTTTCTATGATTTCTTTTTCAATGTCATATGGGTTATCTCTTAGGTTGGTGTCAAAAAGATCAACCGTAAAACCCTTTTCTCGCATTAAAGAAGCAGCGTATATAGTTCCTAATGGAGGATAAGGTGTTTGATTCTTCCATTGTTTAAGATCTAAAGGGTAGTAATAAGAATGTGAAAACAAAATATCAAGCATGCTCTTTTTCTAATTCTATATTATATTTTAATTGAAATTCATTGTACCGTTTGTTTAACCTGTCAATGACCTTTTTCTGAAAATTTCTAGGATGATGTTTGGATACCCCATCCGTTGATTTCATTGCTATGTCAAAATCATCTTTGTGTAAAGTCTTAAATTTAGTATTCCACTTTTTTAATGTCATTTTTAGAAAAATACGTTCTAAACTATTTCCGATTTTAGTGTTTAGTATTAATTCTATAATTCTAGTTATTAGAGGCTTGCTTTTTAAATTTTTGACGGAAGATTTACCTATTTCTAAATTGGGTAAAAAGTTAGAAACCCATTGGTTTTGTCTATAGAAACTAGTGAAATCTCCAGAAACCGGAATTAACGTTAATAATTCGGTAGCCGTAAATATGTTTTTTTCTGATATTTCTAATGAATTTTCCGCTATAAAGTAATTGATACAAAAGAACTTTCTGGAATTGAATAAGAATATTTTCTTGTACAACATTAATAGCGTTCTTGCAACCCATAGACGTTCTGATTTTGTAATCACAAAAAAATCAACATCACCATCTTTATCATGATAATTTTTTGACAAAGCGCCAGAAATACCAACAGCTTTTACATAAGGAAACTTAGCAATTAAAGTACCTTTTTTAATTGCTTTTTGCATAACAGATTTAGCCATTTTATTTCCTTCTATACGACGAGAAACAGATTGTAAGTTTCCATCTAGAAAATAATAACTGTTATCATAAGAAATAACTCCCTTTTTTTTGAGATATTCAAGTTCGTTTTTGATTTCACTTTGATCAGAGGCAGCAGAAAACAAATAAATCTCTTCGGCTGAAAGAGGATATTTAAAAATGGAAAAATATAGCAACGTTTTAAGAGATTTCACCGAGAGTTGAGTTTTAATTAGACGTTATTAAAAATAATATTATGTCATTTTTTAATAATTAATTAGTGTGTTTGAATCTGAATATGTTGATTATATAGTTATTTACATAGCTCCTGATTATATATTAATAATATGGTTTTTTGAATGAAACCATATTCAAACAGTTTATTAGCGCTAATAAACAAGATTATGATACAGACATTCAATAAAAATGTACTAAAAAGGAAAAATTAGATTTAAAAAAGGAATATTTCAAGTTGAAAAATTGAAATATTAAAAAACTATTTCTTTTTTAAAATAAAATTTAGCGACACCGAAATATCATCAGCGATCTTTTTACTAACGATACTTGGAATTTTAATGTCGAACTCTTCAGGTTTTGTTATAAAAGATGAAGCGATAGAAATTGTATCATCACCATCTTTATTGACTACGCCTTTTACCTCGATTTCCTTTGTTTTTCCGTGTAATGATAATGTTCCTTTAATCGCATATTCATTTTGAATATTACTGATGTCAAAGTTTACAAGCTTACCTTTAAAAGTTGCTTTGGGATAATCGTCAGATTCAATATAGTTTTCATTAAAGTGTTCTTCCATCAAAGCATTCTTAAACCTGAAACCTTTTATTAAGGCTAAAGCAGCAAAGTCACCGTTATCAGTATTTAAAATGGCAGTTACGGTACTGTTTTTAGCTTTTACTTCTTCAAAAGATGGCACAGAAGCTTCAAAACTAATAGTACCTTTCTTGGTAATAAATTTTCCTTGCGCAAGAATAGATCCTGAAATAAATACTAATAAAAAGAATAAGATATTTTTCATGGGTATATGGTTTTATTGTTCTAATAATCCATCAGTATTCCATTGTAATATAATATCAATGGTCGCTTGTGGTAACCTTGGACCTCCAGAAGGCATCAAAAAACTAATATCTTCTGAAGAAACTCTCTCTAGTAACCCTCTGTTATCCACAGCCTCCTTTACCTGATTAAAAGTTAAAAGTGGCATAGGAGCAAAGTTAATCGGTGGATCATTATGACAAGTAGTACAGTTACTATCAACGATAGCCTTTACATTATTGTTATAAGTAACCAACGTAACAGGTGTAATATCTATTAAATCTTTTTCGCTATCATTTTCACAACTTATGTTGAATAAAATCATACAAAAAATCAAAAATTTTAAAATATTTATTTTCATAAATTGCCTATTGAGTTCTAGTTTTGGAAGGTAAAAATTAGATCAAATTTAATTGATATGCAAAAATATGTTTCATTAGGTGGATAATTTTCATACTTTTAAAACAAGTTTAAACGGAAAATACACAATGAAAAAACTACTTATAGTAATTTTAATTTTAGGAATTGCGGCTTTTGTTGGATATAAATATGTGTATCAATCTCATAGGGATATTCAGGAGGAAAAAGCGGAATTTACGGTTGATGCTACTGATTTGGTAAGAGAATTTTCGGAAAGCTCAGATACAGCTTCTAAAAAGTATTTAAATAAAACAATTGTTGTTAAAGGAGAAGTGACAGAGATAGAAACTAATTCTTTAATGCTCAATGAAGCTGCGTATTGCACTTTTGATACTGATCACAATATTACTGCATCTAGTTTACGTTCACAATATATCATAAAGGGCAGATGCATCGGTTATGACGAACTTCTAGAAGTAGTTAAGTTAGACCAAGCATCAATTATTAAATAATTTCTTTTTATAGTATTTTAAAACCTCGTTCATGAAAAAACTCTTATTCATTTTATTTTTACTACCATATATTACACTTGCTCAAGATGATTTGTTAAATGAGTTAGAGTCGGATGTTCAAGAAGATAATTATGTTACATCTACTTTTAAGGGACTTAAGGTTGTAAATTTTGAATCTACAAAATTGGTTAATAAACGTAGTTTATTTTTTGTAGTTGCT
Organism: Aquimarina sp. MMG015; assembly: GCF_018100855.1. Classification (NCBI taxonomy): domain Bacteria; kingdom Pseudomonadati; phylum Bacteroidota; class Flavobacteriia; order Flavobacteriales; family Flavobacteriaceae; genus Aquimarina; species Aquimarina sp. MMG015. The sequence continues at coordinate 82,183 of NZ_JAGJEB010000007.1, read as the reverse complement.
CACCGTTTTGGTAGTGTAGAAAATGGAATTGATGATTTTTTTGGATTGGATCAAGCCGTAACTCAACTTAAATTTATTTATGGTATAACAGATGGACTAAATGTTGGGATTGCTCGTAGCTCATTTCAAAAGACCTATGGAGCTCATATTAAGTATAGATTAACAAGACAGAAAAAAAACGGATTCCCTTTTACTATTGTTGGATATAATTTATTAACGATTAATACAGGTTTAGAAAAAAATCAATTACCTAAATTAGAATTTAATAATAGATTATCTTATGTGTCTCAAGTTTTAATTTCTAGAAAGGTAAGTAAAAGACTTTCATTAGAACTAGCACCGTCTTATTTACATGAAAATTTTGTTAGATTTGATGATCAGGATAATTCTCAGTTTATTATGGGAGTAGGAGGTCGTTACAAATTAACGAAACGTTTTAGTCTTAATGTAGATTACGGATATCATTTTAATAGAAGTAGTACTTCTACTTTTAAAAATCCATTATCAATAGGTTTTGATATAGAAACAGGAGGTCATGTATTTCAGGTTCATTTTACAAATGCACAGCCTATGTTTGAAAATGGTTTCTTAGGTCAAGGATCTGGAGATTGGGGAGATGGTGATTTTTTCTTTGGGTTTAATTTAAGTAGAGTCTTTGATCTGTAGAGCGAAAAATATTTTTATAGGTGATTAATTCTGCTAAGGTCAACTATTTACTTTCTTTAATAGAAAAATCTGCAAATAGTACTTCTTCATCTCTAAGGTTTTGTGCGTTTTTTAAACTTCTATAGATTCCCCATTTTGGTCTAACGAATTCTGCACCTGCATTCCATATTTGTAGGTTAGTACTCTGGTATTCCAAAATTATTTTTCCTGTTTTTATATTGGTGATAGATATATCGTAAGAGGTTTTACCTAGGTTTCCGTAAGTAACTTTTTCTGTAACCATTACCCAATTACCTCTTAATAAGTCCAAATCTACTTTTTTAAGTGTATTTTGATCTTTTCCGCTAGAATGTCTAAGCTCTAATTTATCAACACTTCCTTTTCTAGCCGTAAGGGTGATAATAGGTTTTGCTTTTTCTGTTTCTCCTACAGATTTTAATTGATGGAGGTGCGTAAAGTTCTTAGATGGCTTGAAGTTTTTATCTATCTTAAATTTCCAATTGTACTCTACAGTTTCCCCAATCGTAGCTTTTAGATTATCTGGTGATGATTTATAGCTTTTTATTTCATTACGTTGTCTATCAAAAGTTTTGCAACGGTCATTGTCTTCTTTAACATGAATGACAAATTTAAATACATTCTTAGCGAGTTCATCATCATAAACTTCACTAATGTGCTTACCATAATTAAGATGGTTATCACAATCTTTTCTTACCATACCTGGCGCTTCTATAGGATTATATCCTGGAGCCAATTTAGAAGTAATAAGCTCATAGGTGTTTCCTGGGCCATCAGCAGTAAGAGAAACCTGAGCATAAGAAGAAATGTATGTCAAAAGAGTAAATAGTACAAAAGTAAATTTCATAATATGTTGTTTTTTATTTTAAACTTCTATTAATCTATTTTTACAATTTTCTTTATAGAAAAGGTATTAGTTTGCTTATCAATAATTTTTATAAAATAGACTCCATTAGAAAGATCACTAATATCTAACTGATCAGTAGTTTTTAATTCTTGTGGTTTCTTGACAATTTTTCCTGACCCACCTATAACTGATATTGTGTAGTCGTTTGTGTTCTCGAAAAAATTAAAACTTATTACTGCTTTAGTAGGGTTCGGAAATACATCAAACAATTCTTTTTCTGATATTGTTGGTACAGAGAGCGTAGGGTTTTCAGTTACGGAAAAGTTAGCATACAATACTTCTTCATCTCTTAAATCTGAGGCAGAATTTAAACTTCTATAGATTCCCCATTTTGGTCTAATAAAATCTGCATTTGTCTTCCACATTCTAAGCGAAGAAGAAGAGTAGTTTAATATTTCTGATCCCGAATCTACATTAGTGATGATAATGCTATAAGAAGCATTTCCAGTTTCTCCATAGGTAACAGTTTCAAGAACTTCAACCCAATTTCCTTTTAATACAGATAGATCGACTGTAGTAAGTGTAGATTGTGAAGTAGTAGGTGCATATCTTAATTCTAATCGATCCGGGCTTGCCTTTCTAGCAGTTAAGGTAATCAGCGGCTGACTTTCTTCTGCAGAATCTGCTCCAACAGATTTTAATTGATGAAAATGAGTAAAACTTCCGGAAGGTTGAAAGTTTGCATCTATTTTAAATTTCCATTTGTATTCCACAGTTTCTCCTATTACTCCTTTAAGATTATCAGGAGAAGGAGCGTAAGTTTTAATTTCATTGCGCTGGCGATCTGTAGTGGAACATTTGTCGCGATCAATATCTTCATTAACATGCATGATAAATCTAAATACATTAACCCCTAAGTCTGTATTGAATACTTCATCAATATGACGATTTCCATCTGTACCAGAATAGGTAGAATGGTTATCGCAAGTACTACCAGTAATTCCGGGTGCTTCTATGACATTTCCGCTTGTTGGTGCAAAAACGCTATTAATAAGTTCATAGGTATTGCCGGGACCGTCAGCATCTAATGTTATCTGAGCTTGAGTACCAAAACTTATAAATAGAATAAAAATTATTGTAAAAGGTTTCATTATCTATGGGGTATTAAATTTAGGTTTTAATAGGAATATCCTTGCAAAAATATGCAAGGATATTATCTAAACTCAAATTAAAATCAAACTGTTTAAAAAGTATTTTTTAATTTTTAACGATCGCTTTGGTAATCTTAGTTCCATCACCATAGATATTCATATAATATAATCCAGTGGAGAAAGATGTTAAATCAATAACGTCTAAATCATTTTCTTTTTGAATTAATATTTGACCAGTTACGTTTACTACTTCTATAGATGAAATAATATCATTTTTAGAGCTGATATTAATTACGTTAGTAGTTGGATTTGGGAAAAATGAAATATCGTCGGTTAATTCTTGTTCTGTTATAGATAGAGTAGCAGCCGTAGGATTTAGGGCTCCATATATTTCACTAGGAATAATATAGCTTGCAAATTCTGCAGGTGATACTCTTGCAGTGTTACCTGAGAATTCCCAATTAGGACCTGTTCCATCAAATGAGGCAGCTATCCAATCCGATGTAGTAAAACCTGTAGAGGTTCCTTGTCTTCCCCAGAAATGTACATTACTACCTGTGTTTTCTATTACAGTTGCTCCTGTATCAGTGAAAATACCATTACTAGAGTTTTCTGCTAAATCTCTAACAACTATAATTTGGCCATATCCAAACTCACCATTGTCTCCTGAATCTAATAAATCATCTTCATCTAAAAAGCTAACAGAATCATAACGAGTCCACATTGTATGATCTCCAGTTGCATCAATAACACCATCATTATCTGCATCGATATCAACACCACTTGGGTCACTTGGAGCTTGTACTAACATATATGTAGCACTCCAATCTTCGAAATTTCCATCATAACCGATATCTGGTGTAAATGAAGAAACATTACTACTAGAAGAACCTGTAACATCATTTCCAATAAGTTCTATAGTCACTATGGTTGTTCCTGTTGCAATAACACTAGTATACGGATTTGTTGTTACCACATTAGTATTTTCATCTGTATAGTTGGCTACAATCGCTAAAAAGCCATTAGAACCAAAAGTTCTTGTTCCATCACCTAGTTGAATTACTTCACCAACTTCTCCGTAATCATCTCTACTAGCTTCTCCATCACCTTCAACATTAATTAGATATAAATCAGAAGGAATCACGGCATCAGGAGTACCACGAATTTCGATATATTCATTAGTAAGATCATCTCCATTAGGGCTAACAATTAGTTTGTTAAGATATACCCCAGATCCCGAAGGAATTTGAGCAAATGCAAAGCTCATAGTTAACATCATACAGGTAAGTAATAAATTTTTCATGATTGTCTTGTTTTGATAATTGGGTGAAATTTATATTTGGTCAACCAAATTGGTTAACCAAATATATAGATTTATTTTTATTTAACACAATTTTTGTTGAAAATCATGTAATTCAATTGATTTGTTAGCAATTTGTTATTTGGAACGAGCCTTTAGATTGATAAATGCATAAAAACTATTGATTATTACGCTTTAAATCTTTAACAATTCTTAATGAACTCTTAGTTAATTCAGTTATTTTATTGTAATCAAAGTTTCCGTTTTCATCTTTCGCAATAAGCTTAGATCCCATTCCTACGCAGTGTACCCCTGCATTGAACCAATCTGTAAGGTTTTTTTCTTCTGGTGATACTCCTCCACTTGGCATTATACTTGTCCATGGGCAAGGTGCTTTTATACCTTTTACAAAATCAGCTCCTCCGATTTGCGCTGCAGGAAATATTTTTACTATTTCTGCTCCCAACTCCTCTGCATAATTTATTTCGGTAAGTGTTGCACAACCAGGAAGCCACGCAATTTTTCTGCGATTACAAACTTTTGCTATCTCAGGGTTTAGAATAGGGGATACGATAAAATTGGCTCCTTTTTGTATAAATAATGATGCTGTACCTGGATCAACAACAGATCCAATTCCTAGAATCATACCAGGTAATTCATTTTCAACCCACTTTGATATCTCTGTAAATATATCTTGCGCGTGATCACCTCTATTGGTAAATTCAAATACTCGCGCACCTCCATCATAACTTGCTTTGATTACTTTTTTTACAATATCAATATCTTTATGATAGAATAGGGGAACAACTCCTGTGTTTCCCATTACTTGTGCAACTTCAATTCGTGTATATTGTGCCATGTTATCTTTTTATTCGTCCTGATATATTACCTTCAATGATACTTAGTACATCAGCTTCTGTTACTAGATTAGCATCTCCTTCTATAGTATGCTTTAAAGCACAAGATGCATTAGCAAATTGCAATGCTTTTATATCATCATAGTGCAATAGACCTTGAATTAATCCTGCAGCATAAGCATCACCAGTACCAATTCGATCAACAACGTGTGTTATTTCTAATTCATTGGTTTCCGAAAATTCGTTTCCATTCCACATTCTAGCTTTTATCTTATGCCAGCTTGCATTAAGAGAAACTCTTGTTTTATCAAATACTCCTCTAATATTAGGATATCTTTGTAATAGAAGTTTACTGGCTTCGATAAAATCATCATTAGTAAAGGAGAAATTAGTGTTTAGAAGTTCATTAATTTCATTTGGACCTCCAATAAAAATATTGGACAATGCTACCAATTCATTAAGTATATCTTTTGCTTCATGACCATAATTCCAGAGACCACTTCTATATGCTGGATCTGCGGATATTGTAATTCCTTTTTTATTTGCAAGTTCTAATCCTTGTTTTAGTGCTTTAAATGCATTTAGGGATAAAGCAGGGGTAATACCTGTCCAGTGGAACCAATCACAATTTTCTAGAGCTTTTTCCCAATTAATTTCTTCGGGATTTATATTGCAAAAAGCGGAGTTAGATCTGTTATACGCTATAGTACTTGATCGCATGACTGCACCAACCTCCAGGAAATATAATCCCAGAGGATGACGCGAGTCAATAATCAAACCAGTATCTACTCCCAGTTTCTGCAAGTAGCTCTTTGCTGCATCACCAACAAAATCGTTGGATACTGCTGTAATATGTTGTGTATTGTTCCCGAATTGAGCGAGTGATATTGCTACGTTCGCCTCGGTTCCACCAAAGTAGTATTCTAATTGGTTAGATTGTTTTAATTTTTTGTTCCCTAAAGGAGCAATACGCATTAAAACTTCTCCAAAGGTTACTACTTTTTTCATTTTATATGTCTCTTTATATTAAATACCTAATGCTTGTCCACCACCAATCTGGATAGTCTCGGCTGTTATGAAAGCAGCATCATCACTTGCTAAGAAAGAAACTACAGAAGCTACATCTTCTGGTTGTCCTAATCTTCCTAACATAATGTTGTTTTTCCATGATGCGAAAACCTCAGGCTTTGTAGATTTAATTTGAGCATGAAATGGAGTATCTATAGTACCTGGTGATACCGCATTTACTCTAATTCCATATTCTGCTAAATCTTTTGCTAACGCTCTAGTAATTGCATTAACCGCAGCTTTTGATGTTCCATAAATTCCTGCTCCAGGACCTCCTGCAGTCCATCCTGCATTAGATGTATAGTTAATGATTGAGGAGTTTTCTCCTTTTTTCAAAAATGGGATAGCGGCTCTAGATGCAAAAAATGTAGAGTCAAGATTTAAGGCCATTACAGATCGATAAAATTCTGTAGTCATACCTTCAAATCTGGATCTTCCTCCTAATCCACCAGCATTATTTACCAGTAAATCTATTTTTCCATATTTCTCTCCAATAGCTACAATATTAGAAGTAACTGCTTCTTCGTTTGTAACGTCGAATCCGTAATATTCGGCAGTTATTCCTAGCGCTGTAAGTTCTTTGATTCTTTCAGCTCCTTTATCATCTTCTATACCATTTAAAACTACAGTATATCCATCGTTACCTAATCTTTTAGCAACTTCAAAACCAATTCCACCGGTGGCACCAGTTACAATGGCAACTTTTCCTTTTAAACTCATTTTTTCTTTTTATTAATTATAAATTATTGATAGTTGATTAATTTTAATTTACACCAATTTATACTGGTGTATTATTTTCTTACAGGTCCTATTTTTTTGATAAACAAGAAAATAGATAAGACCCCAAGTATTACAGAAACACATATTGCTATAAATGCTGGGGTGTATGAACTTGTGGTGATCTGACCGACAAACCAGTTCATAATCATTGGTGATACTGCCGCTACAGTTCCTGCTAATCCTGCTAGTGTTCCAACAGAAGGACCTCTAAATAAGTCACTAGAAATCGTTTGGATGTTTCCAATCGCAAATTGGAATCCGAATAATGCTAATCCCGCAAGATATATGAACATCATAAAGTTCTGGTCTGTAACGAAGTTAATGATGGATACAAATGCGATTAAAATTAGAATACCTCCTAACGCAATTGTTATTTTTCTTGATGCATCTACAGAGAACTTTTTCATTAAAGCTTTTGTAAACATACCACCTATTATACTACCCGCAGCTGCCATTAAATAGGAAATCCAAATACTTTTAGTTTCTTCAATGTCAGATCCAAATTTTGCACCTAAATAAATAGGCATCCATCCTACAAAAAACCACCATATTGGTTCTATAAAAAATCTACAGAATAGAACTCCCCAAGATTCTTTATGGCTTAATATTTGGCCAATACTTAACCCTTTTTCTTTTACTTCATTCTCTGGCTCAACTTTTTCTATTCTATCTTTTATGATAAGTGCTCTTTCCTCATCAGTAATCCATGGGTGCTTTTCTGGTTTGGCTTTATTAATAAATAACCAAGGAATTACCCATAATATACCAACAAAACCTAAGATGATATAGGTGGTTTTCCAACCATATTGTGTGTATAAGAATATGATAATAAATGGTGCAATTACATTTCCTATAGAAGCACCGGCATTAAAAATACCTTGAGCAATTGCACGTTCTTTTATAGGAAACCACTCACCATTACTTTTTACAGCTCCTGGCCAATTTCCGGCTTCTCCTAAACCTAGTAATACTCTAAAAATTGAAAGACTAACAAGTCCTCTTGCAAATGCATGAAAGACAGAAGCTACAGACCATACAATAATAGAAACTGTAAATCCTAAACGGGTACCTATTTCATCATACAATTTTCCGGAAGCAAATTTACCGATGGCATATGCAGCGAGAAAGAAGTTAAGCATTAGAGCATAATCGGAGTTATCCATCCCTAAATCCTTACCCATTTCGGGCCATAAAAGTGCAAATGCAGTTCTATCGATATAATTAATAACCGTTGCTAGGAAAATTAACACAATGATCCACCAACGTAATCCTTTTAGCTTAGTCATCTAATTACTTCTTTTCGTGTGAAATTTCTAAAAAATCTTCGCGTATTGGACTAAATACATCAATAAGAACTCCAGCTTCCAAACATACTGCTCCATGAGGAACATTAGGCGGAATAAAGAATCCATCACCTGCATTTAATACTTTTTTGTCATCTCCGATAGTAACTTCAAAACTTCCAGATTCAACATATGTAGTTTGAGAATGAAAGTGGTCATGAATGTATCCAATTGCCCCTTTTTCGAAGTTTACTTTAACCATCATTATATTAACATCATATCCGATCATTTGACGTGTAATACCTTCTGCGGCTTGTTCCCATGGTTTGTCTTTGGTTACAAAGAATACTTCACTCTTAATTTTTGAGTAGCTCATTGTTTAGTTAGTTTTTAAATTATAATTGCCTGTCCACTGATATGTTTTATTACCAATAGTCAATTCATGTTGTTTGTGTGGGTCGTGTTCTTGATTAACGACCGTTAGTGTATAACTTTCATTATTTTTGAATGTCACTTCTACGATAGTATAGTTATTATCAGAATAGATCATTTCAATATTTTTAACATCAGAATGTGGATTTTGTACAGATTCTAATTTTGGATCAAAATTCCCGTGAGGTTCTATAACATTTACAAAAACATGATCCTTCTTGTTCTTTTCTCTTAGCATATATGACGCTTCATTTCTAAGATTGAAATTAGGATCGTTAGCTCCTAGACTCGCAAAGACCATATTACTTTCCTTATCTATAAGACTTGAGATAGAGTAGAAGCTATTTTGGTTTAACCAAGTTAGCGTTGCAAAATTTTGATCACTCTTACCTTCGGCTAGTTTCCATAGATGTTGGTATCCATTCTTAATTCCAAGTGGATCTAATGTATTTTCTTTGAGATACTCAAAATTAGTTTCCATTACTTGTCCTTGATACATAAAGTTTAGATCGTATTGATGAGCTTCTTTAGCAGTAATTGCATATACATCTATAACGAAAGGAGGTCTTTCTGTAGCTTCATTTTTAACTAAGGCCAGTGTTCTTTGCATATGAACTCCTGGGTATGCATTTTCTTCTTTAGCACTAACAATTTGAAGGTTATTATCTTTCAAGTTTGAAAAAAGAAGTTTTGGATTTACTTTACTCGATGCTTTTACGTTAGCTCCAAATTGAGAAGACTCATCTACAGTAACTGTATTATGCGCTATAGTTTGTTTTGCCCACGTTTTGTTTTCTGGTAGATATCTTCCTCCTTGTTTTGATTCTACATTCAAAAATCTTGCAGCGCCATAATCTTGTAAAATTTCTTGTTTTCCATCATACAGAAATATAGACAGTCGATCAAAATGACCATGTCCCATCCCTTGAGAAGCAAATTTAAAAACGGTGGTAAGTTTTTTGTCTTTTTTACCATTAGACATACGTAATAATGCTAAACCTCCATCGTTTCCATCTTTTCCGTCTGTAATTAGTAGCGGTTTTTTTTCGTACGATTTTGGTTTATAATCTTTCAGAGCTTTAGCTACCTCAAGTCCAGCACCTGATATGCTGACTTTTTCATGTGCTAAAGTAATAGGCAGTAGCGAGCTGTCTTTATAGTAGGCGTAGGCAATATTGCTGGCAAATATCAATTCACTGGTTAAATAGTTCTTTTCTTTTAATGCATCATTAAAAGGAAAAAATGCACCATTTTCGTCAGTTAGTTGCAATACTGTGGTTACCGCTTTACCTAATAATTGATCTCGGTATTCAAAGATTTTAAGATCAGGTTGATTGATCTGGATAGCTTGAGCGAAAAGCATAAAAGGCATCATAGCATATCGCTGATAATAAGGACCTTCAGAATAGTATCCTTCCGGAGAAAAAAGCATATCTATCTGCTTAAGAAAACCTGTTTCTTTATCTTTATTACTACCGTATAAAGCACGGTCGACCATATCCTGATCTTTGAGAACATATCCTGTCATACCTACGCCCGCTACTGCCCAGGTTCCATGGTTATGTATTTTATTGAAGGTTTTTTTAGAATCAACACTAATAAATTCTGCTACTTTCTTAAAAACTTGGTCTTCTATTATTTTCTTATTTTCTTCAGAAATTACATCACTTACCAGATTATATGCTTGTATTGAATTAACTAACCAAACACTTTCATTTAATCCTTGCCAGAAAAGCTTTCCAGCTGGGTGATTTTTTTTACTTTTTGGATGTAAAGGTAAACTAGGATACATTTTAGCATACGCTAATAACATATCAGTAACAAACTTGGAGTATTTAGTGTCTTCAGTAATTATATATGAAATTCCTGCAGAATACATTTCTCCATAATTACGTTTGTGTTTTTCATGTGTATATCCACCACCAGGATCTTTTGGAATAGGCACTTCAATACCATTCTTAATTGCTTTGTCTGCTTTTTCTTTATGTTGTTCAAAGGAGACTTTTAAAACATCATTAGTGTTTAGTAATTTTTTTATTTCATTAGCTTCAGAAGTAGATAAAGAAAGTGTTGGTTTTTGATTTTTAATCTCTGTTTTGGTTGATGCTGTGTTTTCGTTTTTGGTACAGCCAAAACTTAGAATACTAAGAGTTAGGGTTAGGCAAAGAATGCCTAACCTTAACCGAATAGTATGTAAAGGTGATTGGATCATTTATAATATTATGAAAATTCGTTATTTATTGTTTTTTAACCTTGATCTTTCCAGTTAGTCTCATCTGTAATGGAAGCTGCTGAGTAATCTACAGCTCCAAACTCTGTTAATACTCTGTCGGTTACAATTATCCAATCGTAATCAGCTGATCTTGGTATATTATCAGAAGAGCTACCTGCTGTAAGACGGAAATGAAATCTTGAAAAATCTGCTGCACTATCCATAAAACCATTAAGTCTTACAGCAACTAATACCCATTCTCCTCCTGTGTCTAAAAGAGGACCATTAGATTCTCTACGCTGAGCACTTGAAGTTCCTAGATATATTTTTGTTCTACAGTTTGCTCCATTAATTCTCATCCAGAAATGTAATACAGGGTTTCCGCCAAATCTACCGGCTGGATCTAATAAAGCAGCTGATTCTTCTCCCATTTCTTCGGTTCCAAAATCATCGCTAAAATCATAACAATATATAGAGGCTAAAGTACTAGTAGTAGCTTTAGGGTAATCTAAGTGTAAATATCTACTTCCAAAAGATTCTGTCATTCCTGGGAATCTTGGTTGTTCTGCTTCGTCTTCTCCTAATGATAAAACCACTTCAGTAGGATCACCATTCTTATTATCTCTTACAGTTTCTAAAGCTTTCGTATCAAAATCATAATATTCGTAATATGGTCCGTTGATGTATGGTATATTAAACACAGTTTGACGCATTTCTGTATCTGTAATGATAACTTCAGATATGCCTGTTGTTACTCCAGATGGAACCATAAAAGTTAAATCAGTAGGAGACGTAGTAATTGTTGCTTCAATACCATCGACTGTAACAGATGTTGTAAAATTGATATTAGCTCCTGTGATTGTTACCATATTATCTCTAGCCATTATTCTAGGCACATTATCTGGTTCTGGTGTCGGTATGTTAACTAAGAAAGAAGAACTTAATTCCTGTGCAATTTCTCCGCTATTACTGTTATAAGTTAAATTAATAGCAACAGGATCTAGAGTTCCTGGGTTTGGCACAGTTACTACAATTACATCATTTTCTTGAAAAGATATAACACCAGCTACGCCTCCAAAAGTAACACTTGATACTACACCAAGATTAGCTCCTTCTATGATTAGTAAATCATTTGCTGTAGCCTCACTAGGGATTGCACTCGTTACTGATGGTACAGGATACGATACGGTTAAACTTTCGGTAGAAGTAGCTGTAAATTCCAAGTTTTCTGCACCTTGTCTACTTAAATCATTGATAAGTACGATTTGCCCAGAAATAACAGCAGGGTCGATTCTTAGTAAAATTTGAGTATCACTAATTTTACTTTTAATTTCGGTAGGTATTCCACCTATGGTTGCTCTATCCACAAATTGAAGAAATTCCCCTTCTACAAGTACTTCTTCAAGTATTTCTGCACTAGATGGAGAAAAACTAGAGATTATTGGAGTTGCAGATTCTATTTCTTCCACAGTTTGATCCACTTCGATATCCGCATCACAAGACGAGGATATTACAAATATCAACATTAAACAGAAAACCAATAGACCTGCTAAGATTCTCTTAAAAGATGCTTCGTAATTTTTCATAATTCTATTGTGTTAATTTTATTTTTTAGTATCCCATTTCAGTCCAATATGTTGTTCTTTTCGCAATGGCGATTTTTCACTTGGAATGAATTTTTCTTTATCTTCCCATTTAGGGTTTTTATATATTACATTTTTTTCAGATGCTCCTTTTGTTGCTTTTACAGTGCCACAATCAAAAACGACACAGTTACTTATCGTATTCTTGCTTCCATTTAAGTTAACAGGGTTAATTACTTTGTAGCTTTTTTCGAAAACTGAATTTTTGATGTTTACTGTTACAATCCCCTTGGTTCTAAGCACGGTACCTTTTTCTACATTTCCCACATTACTAAACACAGAGTTTTGTACAGAAAGATTACCTCCTAAAGTAGATTCGTCAGTTCCTCCACGATAATAATTTAAAGCCCATTGTTCTATGTCTTTAAAAATTGTGTTATTAATACGTACTATTTGAGCACTATACTTTCCGAAACTTTCTTTTTCTTCTGAAAGATTAATTCCTCGGTATGATTTTTCAATTCTTGAATTAGCAATACTTAAAGTATCTGCAAAAGTTCCTTTGTAACCTTTGAAAAAACTACCCCCTTTTTTATTTCTAAAACCATGAATATGACAATTGTCAATAAATACAGAGTATAATTCGGCGACACCTTTGTCAGGAGAGACTACAGCATATTTTATAGGTGTTTTTAAGTTTCCAGAAATTTCTAAATTATTTAAGTGTAAACTATTACCACCTTCTACTCTAAAGAAATACGTTGGGTTTTTATCTAAACCTTCTTTTACTTTTAATATAGGTTTTTTACCGTTAGTATCTCCTTGAATAGTAATGTTTGTTGTAATTTTTATTCCTTTTTCTAGAATGTATTCTCCAGATTTTAATTTTAAAATACTACCGAAAGAAGCCTTTTTTAATGCCTTACGTAATGTTCCTAAACCTGGTTCTACTTCAATGATTTCTGATGTAGCCACAAGTTTCTCAGGTTTTGTTTTAGAGTCCCAAGAGGTTCCACTTCTAAGAACCAATGCCTTAGGGAACTTATTATTTCCTAGGTTATAAGCACCAGCAATGAAAGTAGTTCTTTTTGCTCCAGTAATATCCAGTTTAGGTGATTTAGCTTCAGGTTTCGAATTTTTGATTAATTCTTCGTTCGTTTCAGTTGGGATGTAAAGAATATCTTCAAATGTATCCCAATTTACTTTCATTTTTGTAAAGCCTTCTTGATCAAAATTTTTCTGAGTATCTAAAATATTCCCATAGAAATTAAATCCATCTATTTTATCATGTATTGTTGCTATATCACCATTTTTATCATTGTATATGATATTATTAGAAAAGGTTGTATTTATTGGGGTTAATGACCTTTCTTCATCACTACCAGCGCAAAGTTGAATTGGAGAACAATTTATGATAGTATTGTTCTGAATTTTTACATCATTAACTTGATGATATCTATTTGCAGGGCTATTAGGTACGCCATTCATTACAACTATTGGCCCTCTAAAACCATCACCTGTAAGATTCATCATTAAGTTATTTCTAACAACATGACCTGCATTTATAATTCTTATACCACCAGTATTTGGTTTTTGATTTCCTATAAATACATTACCTTCTATTAGGCACTTGTTTCCGTGTCTTAATGTTAAGACACCTTCACTTTCTAAAAAGAGATTGTTACGATATACGTTGTTACCTGATTTATTAGAAATAATTTCTAACTCTCCATTACATTTTTCAAAAACATTATCCTCTACAATTGTTCTGGAAGATAATAATGAATTTTTACTAGTTCCAATTCTAATAGTTTCCCCACCATTAAAACCTAAAGTAGGTCTTTCTCCAAAATAATTATGATCAATTCGATGGTTGTTTTCTATATGCTCTTTTCCCTTTAACCATACAACTAGAGTAGTGCCAGAGTTAATTTTCCCTACAAAATAGTTGTGATCTATTCTGTTATTTTTACCCCAAACACTTATCCATTTATAATCGATAGATTTTTTACTTGGATTGTAATATGTAATTGCACAATCAGTAAGTCTGGAGTGACTTGCATATTCCTTAGAATTCACTCTAAACGAAATCACTGATTTTCCAGAAGTGTAACCATTCTTAAACCACAACCCTTTGATTAATAAATGAGTTCCAGCTATTTTTAGGTTGGAATCTCCGGTAAGGATTACCTTACCGGATTCTTCTGCTTCTATAATAATAGGGTTTTCTGATGTTCCTTCACCTTTAGCTACTAATTTTACATCTTTCCATTCTCCATTTTTTAATATTATACGATCTCCTGCTTTTACAGATTTTATAGCATTATTGAATTCATCAATAGTTGCTACTTTAATCTCATTAGCAAAACATGTACATCCAATAAAGAATAGTTGAATGGATACTATTGTAGTAATGATATGTTGCTTATTTATAATCATTAATAACCTATATTTTGAGCTAAATTAGGGTTTAGGTCAATTTCTCTTTGTGGTATTGGTAATAGTAATTGAAAATCCGAAATAGGACTTGCATCAAGATCAGGATTGTCTGGATTGTTATAAGCAAACTCTGTTGTAAAATGTTCATTTATTACAGTCAAAGCTCTATTAGTTCTTAGTAGGTCAAAGAATCTATGATTTTCGAAAGCAAACTCAAGACGTCGTTCATTTTCTAAGGCTAATTTAAAAGCAAAGCTAGAGTTTACATCAGCTTCTAATAGATCATCTAGACCAGCACGCGTTCTTACCTTGTTTAGTTCGATTAAGGCTTCAGAAATTCCTCTAGCGTCTACATATGCTTCAGAAAGCATTAATAGCACATCAGCAAATCTTGTAACTGGCCAATCTACATCACCATCATCTAGTGCGTTAAATGCCGAATTGTATTTAGTAACGTGCTTGTTAAAGATTTCAGTTCCGTTAGTTGCAATATAACTGTCCGCCATGGATGAAGGTTTTCTTGAATCATTTATTAGATATAAATCGGATATATCTTCTGTAGGTACATTAAGTCCATCACCATTACCAAAAACTACGTTTCCATCACTTTGTAAAGGAGCAAAGAAGTTCGGAAAAGGAGAACCTAAACCTATAAGTCCTTGTTCATATCGAACAGAAAAAATTACTTCATTGTTTAATTCATCACCTGGTTCAAACAGGTTATCATAATCGGTAACTAGATCATTTATTCCTCTGTCTCTAACATATTCTAGCTGAGTAATTGCAGCTTCTAGATCTCTATCAGGATTCGTTAAATGAACTTTTCCTAATATAGTTCTTGCTGCTATTGCTGTTGCTCTACCGAATTCTGAATCATCATATTGTTCTGGTAAAAGTGCGATTGCATCTTCTAAGTCTTGAATAATAAAAGGATATACTTCTGATTGAGGTCTACGAGATAATTGAAAACCTTCTTCACCAATTAAAACTCTATCTACAATCACAATACTACCATATAACCTTGTTAAGTTAAAATGCATTAACGCTCTAAGAAATTTGGCTTCACCTTCATATTGATTTCTTAAGTCTTCATCAACTGCAACATCGATGTTAGCTATGATTCTATTAGCTAAAGCTATTGTTTTGTAACAATTAGCATAGTAAGCTTGATTTATCGAATTATTGGTATCTACTGTAAGTCGATCCAATGTAAAACGAGGAGCATCTGATTCTGGAGATCTATCTGGATTAGTAAATGTATTATCAGAACGAAGTTCTGTAATATTCCATTCTACTTCCATCACATCATATAAACTAGAATATGAAGCAATTACTCCTCTATTTAACTCTTCTTGGTCTTGATAGAAGTTGTCATCTGTTCTAAAAGAAGTTACTTCTTCTTCTAGATCACAAGACACCATCAATAATGTCAATGACAATGCATAAATATTAAAATTTATGAATCTATTTTGAAGTTTAAAAATATGTTTCATTGTGTATATTTTTTAGTCTGTTATTTCATTTATTAGGATTAGCTTTTGCTAATTAAAAATGAAATAGACTATCATTAATTGCTTTTTAGAAATTGATATCTAATCCAAGTGCTAGTTGCCTTTGCACTGGTGTAACTCCTCTTTGATACCCTCTGATTAAAACATTGTTTCTATCTGTGTTCCCTTCAGGATTATTACCTAAATAATCATCTGCAGCTTGATACCATAAATTTTGTCCAGAGATATAAATTCTCATTTTTTCTAATCCCATTTTCTTAGTCGAATGAGTAGGTATAGAGTATCCTAGTACTACTTCTCTTAATGATATATAAGAAGCATCTTGAACAGCATAGTCTGTTTCTAACCATGGAACACCAATTCTAATTCCAGGTCTGCTAGCAGGGATATTTTCATTAAACCATTGGTCCTCTGCATATGTAGCTCCATATCGAGCAACTTCATTATAAAATGCTTCACCCCAAACAACTTCACCTCCTTGAGATCCCTGGAAAGAGAAATTAAGATCTAAGTTTCCGTATGTAAATGTGTTAGTGAAACCCCAAATAAAGTCAGGAAATGGATCACCAATTACAGTTCTGTCATCTTCATTAATAACTCCATCACCATTTACATCTACTCTTTTAAGTCCTCCAACTGCATCAGCAATACCACTTGGACTATTCGCTAAATCCTCGGCATTCTGAAAAATACCATCAGTTTGATATCCATAAAATTGAATATATGGTTCTCCTACACGAGTAATATATTGATCAGTCCGCTCTCCATTGTTAATTATTCTTTCAGATCCACCGAATGAAATAAGTTTATTTTCATTAAATGAGATATTAGCACTTCCTTGCCATTTTAATTTTCCTCTTCCAAGATTTGTAGATAAATCAAATTCCCATCCTGAGTTTTGAACTTTTCCAATATTATTCCATTGCTCATCAAAACCAGTTGAATTAGAAATTTGTTGTCTTAAGAGAAGTTTTTCAGATAATTTATAATAATAATCTACAGTAAGGTTTACAGCGCCATTGAAAAGACCTAGATCTATACCATTATTAAATTCAGTGTTTGTTTCCCAGGTAATATCAGGGTTTCCTTGTAAAAAGTCTACTTCACCTTGTCCCGTTGTTACACCACCAGTATTTCCTATACTGTAATTTCCGAAATCTACTATGGTTGGTGCTAAGAAATCAAATAGGGCAGGAGCAGATCCACTAATTCCCCAACTAGACCTTAACTTTAGGTTATTAACTGTATTACCAATGCTATTTCTCCAGAAATTCTCGTTAGCTACATTCCATCCTACCGATACAGAAGGAAAAAATCCATATTTGTTGTTTTTTCCAAACTTATTGAAGCCATCGGCTCTTCCTGCTAAAGATACTAAGTAACGATCTTTATAAGCATAATTAATCCTTCCTAAGTATGAAGATAATACGGTTTTATCTTTTAAAGTAAATGTATTATCTAGATCTATAATTGTTCCACCGTTAAGAGTCGTTATAGTTTCATCATCAAAATTAGTTATTCTAAGGTTGCTAAGACGTTCTGTCGTATTCTCATAGGTAATACCTAATAATAATCCAATATCATGACCATTAAAATCTCTGTTGTAGTTTAATGTATTCTCATTTATGTACTTAACAGTAAGTTGATCTGCTAAAATTCCTTCTGTTTCTCCATCTCTATCACCATCTGAACCAAAATATTCTTCTCCTGTACGGTATCTCACATAACCACCTAATGAAGATCTTAAAGTAAGCCCTCGAGCTATTTTCCATTTCACAGAACCATTAGCAAGTAATCTATATTCAAAACGATTACGTCTGCTGGCTTCTTGTCTAGATATAGGATTAAAGTTAGATGAAGACCATAGGTTTTCTATATTACCTGTATTTTCTGTTAAACCAGTTACTGGATCTACATAATCAAAATTAAGGTTTCTAAAATGTAAAGCGTGTGCAAAACTTCCGACAGGTTGTCCTGTTAAATCGGATGTATATTGATTATGTCTAACAGGAATCCAAGTTTCATATCTTCCTGTATCTGTAAAATTAATAGAAGATCTTCTTGTAAGTGTATAAGAAGGATTTATTTTTAAATCAAAACTTAAGTTGTCTGACAATTTAGATTTAAGTCTAGCTGATAAGTTTAATCTTTCTAAATCATTATCTTTTCTAAGTCCTTCGTTATAAATATAGTTTGCAGATATTAAATAGTTTGTTCTGCTTCCACCTCCATAAACATTTAACTGATAATTGTCAATCCTAGCAGGGTTTCTCAATGCTTCATCTTGCCAGTTAGTAGGACCACCAATGTTTTGAGCAATGGTTCTTTTTCCTATTTGAACATTATCATAATTTACAAAATTAGGTTCTCTATTTTCTTGCTGAGCATTAAAATTTTCTACTAATTGATCTCTACTTCGGTCTAAGTCAGAGAATGCAATTGCATCTATGATATCAATACTTCTTGCAGCTTGTTTAAAACCTGAGAGGGATTTGAACTCAAAAGAAGTTTTTTCTGCTTTTCCTTCTTTAGTAGTTATAAGGATAACACCATTCGCTCCTCTGGATCCATATATTGCCGTAGAACTCGCATCTTTCAATACTTCTATAGATTCTATGGTACTTGGATTTATAAATTGAAGTCCATCATCAAAAGGGAATCCATCAACAACAACAAGTGGAGCAGAACTAAGACTTATAGATCCAATACCTCTTACTATTATTTCTGGTTCATCACCAACATTACCAGTGGTATTTCTAATCTGAACTCCGGCAATTTTACCTTTTATACTATTAGAAACATCAGAATAAGGCAATTCATCTAAATTGGTGTTTTCTAATTTGGATACAGAAGCTGTTAAACTAGATTTCTTCTGAACTCCATATCCTATAACGACAACTTGTTCTAGTTCGGATGCCTCTTCTTCTAGAGCAATATCAAGTGTAGTTTGATTATCGATTGCCACTGTTATGGTTTTCTTTCCGGTAAAAGAGAATGAAACGACATCACCTTTGTTTACCTTAAGTTGATAAAATCCATCAAAATCCGTAGTAGTTCCCGTATTGGATTTCAATATCAATACATTAACTCCCGGTATTGGTATTCCATCTTCCCGAGAAGTTACTGTTCCTTCTAATGTAATGCTATCTTGAGCAAGCAACGTACAATGAGATAGAACAATCAGGAAGACTGCTATAATCTTTTTGAAATACATAAGTAATTATTTTTGTTTTTTAATGCTTTAGTTTAAATCATTAATTGATTTGTTTTCAATTTTAAAAGCAAAACCTATTTTTTGTAATTACTTACTTTATAAACAAATCATAAAAAATCATAAACGGAATGACGTTTATCTATTTTTTATATCTTTGTTTTTATCTATCTATAAGTAATTATAGTAATGATTTTACTTTTTAAACTAAGTAAAGTTTCGAAAATAAAGGGATTAGTGTGGTAGCTGTCCCTTTTTTTAGTTTTTATTGTTTGTGTTACATATTCGATTGGTATTAGATTTATTTCCTTTATTTTTTTTGATTTTCTTAATCATAACAAAATTTATATAAATCTTTAAAGTGCTCTTCTAGTTTAGCAACCGCTCTATCTGGATCTTTATCTATAATGGCATCTATAATAGCTTGATGTTCTTTAATTAATAAATGATTTTCATCTTTATTACAAACTTTGTTGGCAACAAAGTGGGTAATGATTTCTGGAGTAATTACTAACATTAAAGAGTTAATAACACTATTGCCACTAGCTTCAGAAA
Organism: Aquimarina sp. MMG015; assembly: GCF_018100855.1. NCBI lineage: Bacteria > Pseudomonadati > Bacteroidota > Flavobacteriia > Flavobacteriales > Flavobacteriaceae > Aquimarina > Aquimarina sp. MMG015. The sequence goes on along the minus strand of NZ_JAGJEB010000007.1, from coordinate 62,270 downwards.
GTTTAAGGTGAAACATTAAATCTTCCTCTACCGCATTTAGACCATTAATTGCTTTTTCACTGTAGGCTTCATGTGCTGCTTGTATTTGACGTAAATGTTCATCTGATCTTCTTGTGGCAGCTAATCTTACAGCATTTGTTTCCAGTATCAATCTTGTTTCTACCAAGGATTTAAAATCAGGTTCTTGTAATTGTAAAATATCAGTCATCATTCCGTTAAGTGCGGTAACTCCTATATTCGATACTCTTGTCCCACTTTGGGGATATTTTTTAACCAACCCATAGAATTCTAATCGTTGAATTGCTTGGCGTAATTGATTCCTACTTACACCTAACTTTTCGGCAAGAACTCTTTCTGCAGGAAGCTTATCACCCGGTTCAAGTTGCTTAGAAACAATTAATTCCCTAATTTTAGAAATAATTATATCTTCGGAACCTTTCTTGGAGTTGGATATAACTTCCGTTTCCTTCTCTGTTTTTAATCGCATATACTGGGTTTGATTTTAACTGGTTGACCAATCTGGTTAACCAAAAGTATTGTTTTTTTTTATTATCACAAAATTTATATGTTAAAAATCTTATGAAAGTTTAAAAAAAGTAATGTTTTTTAACTAAAAACACATTCTATATGCTTTTCGTTTTGTGATATCGGTATTTTATAAACTACATATTTATTTATGGGGTAGCTTGTTGTGATACCCCTTTAGTTCGGTTTTTTTAGAATTATTACCTATTATATTATGTAGTTGAACAAATTATTTATTTAATCATCATAAATTATATTTTGTTTTAAGGTATTATTAAATCATTAATAATGAGTAAAATGTAAATTTATTATTGTTTTTTTAGGATTTATAAGGAATTGGGATGTTGATTTTATTAAAATGATAATTCTTTGATAAATTGGTTTTTTTATTTCAAACTAGAAATTATTTTTGCGTAATATTGTACCATCTAGTTAACGAAAGGGGCTACGGCCGACGATTTAGAGTTACTATTATGAAAACGCCAACATTTATTATTAGAGAAGTTAAAGTTCAATCCTTGAACAAATCAGTTGATATTAATATATCATCTATACGCCGTTTTCGTCGCCCCTTGGGGGTTTAAAATTATTATGAAGTAGGTGCGTCCTACTTCCCTTAGAAAAACATTCCTTTTTTCGATTTAGTTATTAATTCCTTTTAAAAGAATATTCTTTTATAATTGGTTTTTGACATAAACTACATTCGCATCTTCTCAGGAATCATATCTTTTAAATTTTAAGTATTGACACTTTTTTGATATTTATAATTCATGTACAAAATGAATTTTTATCAATAGAAAAGTTGTTCATAATTGCATCTGGCATTAAGAAAGAGTTATAGAAACAAACGGATGAAACAGATAGAAATAATCATAGCCACTAATGATCATCTTGAATACGCTCAGGAGATTTGTGATGTAATATCGGATTCTGCTAAAGTAAGAGGTACCGGTATTGCTAAACGAACACCTGATTATGTTAAAGGAAAGATGGAAAATGGAAATGCAATTATAGCATTGTGTAATGGAACGTTTGCAGGCTTTTGTTATATAGAGGTTTGGGGTCATGAAAAATATGTTGCGCATTCAGGTCTTATTGTACATCCCGATTATAGAAATCAGGGATTAGCCAAAAGAATCAAAGAATTTACTTTTAATTATTCTTTAAAAAAATATCCTGATTCTAAAGTTTTTGGAATTACTACAGGACTAGCCGTGATGAAAATAAATTCAGATTTAGGATATAAACCAGTTACATTTTCAGAATTAACCAATGATCCTAAATTTTGGGCTGGATGTAAGACTTGTACAAACTACGATATATTAAAAGCTAAAGATCATAAAATGTGTTTATGCACTGGTATGTTATATGACCCTTCTACTGAAGTGAAGAAAAAAGAAAAATGGTACGATAAAAAAGTATTAAAAAGATTAAAGAAAATAAAACAAACAATGCTAGCAAGCAATAAACAGTTGTTGTTATGGAAAAAGTAGTAGTAGCATATAGTGGAGGTTTGGATACCTCGTATTGTGTAAAATATTTAATTCATGAAAAAAAATTAGAAGTTCATACAATATTAGTAAACACAGGCGGATTTTCTGATGAAGAGCTCATACAAACCGAAAAAAGAGCGTATGAGTTAGGAAGTAGTTCTCATGTAAATAAAACAATATTAAACGAGTTTTATCAGAAAGCTATTAAATATCTAATCTTTGGTAATGTATTAAAAAATAATACATATCCTTTGTCTGTAAGCGCTGAAAGAATTTTTCAGGCAATTGAAGTAATTAATTACGCAAAAAAAGTTGGAGCAAAATATATCGCGCACGGAAGTACGGGTGCAGGAAATGATCAGATTAGATTTGATATGATTTTTCAGACATTGGCTCCAGAAATTGAAATTATTACTCCTATAAGAGATTTAAAACTTTCTAGACAAGAAGAAGTAGAATTTCTTAAAAAACATCAGGTACACTATAGTTGGGAAAAGGCGCAATATTCTATAAATAAGGGTATTTGGGGAACGAGTGTAGGAGGTAAAGAGACACTTACATCTAAAAATGCTTTGCCAGAGGATGCATATCCAAGTCAACTGAAAAAAGAAACAGAAGAAACGATCACGTTAAATTTTGAAAAAGGAGAATTAATTGGTTTAGATGGAATCAAAGATGAACCAGTTAAAAACATTCAGAAGTTAGAAGAATTAGCAAGCGCCTTTGCTATAGGTAGAGATATTCATGTAGGAGATACTATTATAGGTATAAAAGGAAGAGTTGGTTTTGAAGCAGCAGCACCTCTGGTAATAATCAAAGCCCATCATTTACTTGAAAAGCATGTGTTGACAAAGTGGCAACAATATTGGAAAGAACAATTAGCTAATTGGTATGGTATGTTATTGCATGAAGGTAATTATTTGGATCCTGTAATGCGAAATATTGAAGTATTTCTCGATGATTCTCAGAAATCAGTTACAGGTGACGTAATCGTAAAATTAAAACCTTATCATTTTACTTTAGAAGGAATCGAGTCAGAGTTTGATATGATGAAATCGGATTTTGGTCAGTATGGTGAGATGAATAATTCTTGGACTTCTGATGATGCTAAAGGTTTTATAAAAATCTATGGGAATGCAAATAAGATATATCACAATGTAAATCCTAGTGAGTCATGATAAAAGTAGGAATTATAGGAGGGTCTGGATATACAGCTGGTGAATTATTAAGATTGTTGGTTCACCATCCAGAAGTTGATTTAGATTTTGTGTTTAGCACGACTAATGCAGGTGTACCTGTTAGTAAACAGCATGTTGATTTATTAGGAGATATCACTCTTTCATTTACAGATACAATCAATCCAAATGTAGACGTTTTGTTTTTGTGCCTTGGGCATGGAAGATCTAGAGCTTTTTTAGAAACAAATACATTTTCTGAGACCACCAAAATCATTGATTTAGGAAATGATTTTAGGTTAGAGAGGGATCATAAATTTCAAAATAAAGATTTCGTATATGGTTTGCCAGAATTACAAAAGGACAAAATCATGTCTGCGCAGTACATAGCAAACCCAGGATGTTTCGCAACAGCCATTCAATTAAGTTTATTACCACTTGCATTTTCGGGTAAATTAATAGATACCGTTCACGTAAATGCTACTACTGGGAGTACGGGAGCTGGAGTAATGCCTGGCGGTACTACACATTTTAGTTGGAGAGATAATAATTTTTCTAGTTATAAGGTTTTTACACATCAACATTTGGATGAGATTCATCAGAGTATAAAACAATTGCAAACTAGTTTTGAATCTCCAATTTTCTTTATTCCCAACAGAGGTAATTTCAGTAAAGGGATTTATGCTACAATGTATACTAGATATGACGGATCCGAAGAAGAGGCTAAAGAACTTTACAATTCTTTTTATAAGGATGCAAAATTTACAGTTATATCAGATCAAGAAATTTATTTGAAGCAAGTAGTAAATACAAATAAATGTATTATTCATGTTACTAAAAAAGATGGGATGTTATTAATTACTTCTGTGATTGATAATTTGATTAAAGGAGCTTCTGGACAGGCAATTCATAATATGAATCTAATGTTTGGATTAGAAGAAAAAATAGGTTTAGAATTAAAAGCAAGTGCATTTTAAGATGAATAAAATAACGATCATAGGAGGAGGTAATCTAGGTAAATCTATAATATCTGGATTGGCAAATAGTGATTTATTTGAAGCGAAAAATATTATCGTAGTAGATAAATCAAAATATAATTTAAAAGAAGTAGAAGAAAAGCTAAGTGTATCAACATCGCAAGATATTATTACTTCTATAAAAGATGTTAAATGGGTAATCTTATGTGTGCAACCTCGACAGTTGAATGCTGTTTTACAAGAGATTAAAGATGTATTAAGTAATGATCAAATATTAATTTCAACAGTTACAGGTACTTCTATTGAAGAAATTAATGAGGTAGTTCCTAGTAATAAAGTAGTTCGGGTAATGCCCAACACTGGAGCGTCAAAAAAATTATCGATGACTTGTATTGCAGCTAATGATAATGTTAAAGAAGAATTATTGGTTGTAGAAAAGATGTTTAACACTATTGGAGAGACCTTAGTAATTGAAGAAAGACTGATGCAAGCGGCGACTGTTCTTGGAGCTAGTGGGATCGCCTTCTTTTTAAGATTTCTTAGAGCAATGATACAAGGAGGAATCCAGATGGGATTTCATCCACACGAAGCCCAGATAATAGCAGTGCAAACAGCCATAGGTGCGGCAACCCTGGTGGCGGAAAATGGTACCCATCCAGAACGAGAAATTGATAAAGTGACTACGCCACAAGGATGTACAATAGAAGGGTTAAATGAAATGGAGCATCAGGGATTGAGCTCATCCGTTATAAAAGGGGTAATGGCTTCTTATGAGAAAATTAATACTATAAAATAAAGTGCTATGAAACTATTTGATGTATACCCACTTTATGATGTCGAACCTGTTAGTGCGCATGACAGTATTGTTATTGATAAAAATGGTGTAGAATATTTGGATTTATACGGAGGACATGCAGTAATTTCAGTAGGTCACGGGCATCCACATTATGTTAAAAGATTAAAAGAACAAATAGAAAAAATCGGGTTTTATTCGAATGCTGTTCATAATAGTTTGCAATCAGAATTGGCAAATAAACTAGGCCAATTATCTGGATACAAAGAGTACCAGTTGTTTTTATGTAATTCTGGAGCTGAAGCAAATGAAAACGCATTAAAATTGGCTTCTTTTTACACAGGGAAATCGAGAGTTGTTTCTTTTCAGAATGGTTTTCACGGTAGGACTTCTGCAGCAGTTGCTGCGACAGATAATGAAAAGATCAATGCTCCTTTAAATCAACAACAAAAAGTTACTTTTTTACCATTAAATAATTTAGAAGTTGTAAAAACTGAATTAAAAAAAGGAGATGTATGTGCCGTAATTATAGAACCTATACAAGGAGTTGGAGGTTTAGATGAAGGAACTACTGAATTCTTTAAGGGATTAGAAGAGTTGTGTAAAGAAAACAACGTAGTTCTTATTCTAGATGAAGTACAAGCTGGATTCGGAAGGACAGGTAAATTCTTTGGACATCAGCATCATGGAATTACTCCAGATATTATCTCAATTGCTAAAGGTATGGGAAATGGTTTTCCTATAGGTGGAATTATGATAGCACCACATATAAAACCTAGTTATGGGTTGTTGGGTACAACTTTTGGCGGAAATCATCTTGCTTGTATAGCAGCATCTTCGGTTTTAGAAATATTAGAGACAGAAAACTTAATAGATAATGCTAGACTAACTGGTGATTATTTTGTTTCTCAAGCACTTCGTCTTCCTGGAGTCAAAAAAGTAAAAGGTAGAGGGCTAATGTTAGGTTTAGAATTTGAGTTTGAAGTAGGAGACCTTAGAAAAAAACTGATCTATGATCAGCATATTTTTACTGGTGGAGCGATGAATAAGAAGTTGTTAAGAATACTCCCGCCACTAACAATTGGAAAATCTGAAATAGACCAATTCATTAAAGCGTTACAAGATATTTTGGTGTTACAAAAGATATGATTATGAGCATAGTGTTAGATATATCACAAAGAAATTCAGTATTGAAAAAGATGGCAATTTTAGTGGATCAAAACCGGGATGAAATACTAAATGAAAATCTTATAGATCTTAAATCTTATCAAGGGAGTGATCTTGCAATGCGTGACCGTTTAAAAGTGGATGACCATAAAATTGAAGTGATGATTGCTGCTCTCAAGCAATTGGCATATCAAGAAGATCCAATTGGGGTAGAGCGATTCCGATTTACTCATGATAATGGTATGCAAGTGTACAATAAAACAGCACCTTTTGGGACAGTATTGATTATTTATGAATCAAGACCAGATGTAACAGTTGAAGCAGCTGGAATTGCATTTAAATCAGGAAATAAAATTTTACTAAAAGGAGGAAAAGAATCCTTACACTCTAATCTTGCAATAGCAAAACTTTGGCATCAAGCACTAAAGGAAGAGACTATCTCTTTAGATTGGATTACATACTTAAATTATAATAGACTAGAGACACAATCTTTTCTGGAAAAACCAACGCAAAATGTGGATTTAATTGTCCCTAGAGGAGGAGAAAGATTAATTGCATTTGTAAAGGAACACGCTACTTGCCCTGTAATTGTTAGTGGAAGAGGTAATAACTTTGTCTATGTCCATAATGAAGCGGATAAGGCATTGGCTTTGGATAATATTATTAATGGAAAAACTGATAAAATTTCAGCATGTAATGCAGTGGATAAAGTTCTAATTGATAAGAATCTTCCTAATAAGGAAGATTTCGTGAAAAACCTTATTACAACTCTTAAAAATTTCAATGTAGAAATATTAGGGGATACTTCTTTATCCAAATATGAAGAAGTTTTACCTATATCTGATAACAGTATTTGGCAAGAAGAATTTTTGGATTATAAGATAGTTATTGGAGAAACAGAGAATGCGCAAGAAGCAATTTCTACAATAAATGAATATAGCGGGGGACATTCTGCAGCAATTATTACAAGAAATCAGATAGAAGCTGAGACTTTTATGACCAACGTAGATTGCGCCGCAGTATATCATAATGCTTCTACAAGATTTACCGATGGTTTTCAATTAGGTTTAGGAGGAGAATTAGCAATAAGTACAGATAAATTGCATCAAAGAGGTCCAATAGGATTACAGCATTTGGTTACTAATAAATGGTATATACATGGTGATGGACAGATCAGATAAAAAGCGTATCGTACTAAAGATAGGGTCTAATGTTTTAACCAAAGGAACAGATCATATATCTAGAGGTAAGATAGAAGATATAGGTAAACAGATTGTTGCTTTACAAGATGCATATGAATTTGTAATTGTTAGTTCTGGTGCTATTGCTGTGGCTAAACAATTTGTGAATTTAGAAAGTAATGGGAAAGAAATTAATGTAAAACAAGCATTGGCATCTATTGGACAGCCTCATTTAATGAGGATTTTTCAAGAAAGTTTTAGAGATCTTGGATTACTAACATCCCAATGTTTATTGTCTTACTCCGATTTTGAAAGAGAACAATCTAAGAGAAATATAGTAAATACAATAAATGTATTATTGGCTAATAATTACATACCTATCATTAATGAAAATGATACTGTAGCTACTGATGAAATTAAATTTGGAGACAATGATAAATTGGCAGCATTGACAGCTTGTTTATTAGAAGTAGATTTATTAGTGATAGCTACAAATACCAATGGTATTTGTACTAAAGAATCAATAGAGAATGAAACCTTTAAAACAATAGATGAGGTGTATGATATGAAAGAATTAGCGGATGAAATTGTTTCCTCTATCTCTACACACGGAACTGGAGGAATGCAATCCAAAGTGCAGGCAGCGAGTATTACCCAAAATGAAGCCATAGAAACTTGGATTGTAAATGGGTTAGAAGATAATTTTATGGTAGATGCGATAGATAAGAAAGTTCCTTTTACCAAAATAGTTAAAGCAGTGTATAATGAATAATTACTTTTCAATAAAAGATGTTGATTCACTTTATACTTGGGTGAATGAAGCGATTGAATTAAAACAAAACCCTTTATCTAATAAGATTTTAGGAGCTGATAAAACAATAGGTTTGTTGTTTTTTAATCCTAGTTTACGTACGCGTTTAAGTACTCAAAAAGCTGCTTTAAACTTGGGGATGAATGTAATTGTAATGAATTTTACGGGAGAAGGTTGGTCTCTGGAATATGGTGATGGTACAGTAATGGATCAAGGTAATTCTGAACACGTAAAAGAAGCAGCCCAAGTAGTCTCTCAATATTGTGATGTATTAGCAATTAGAGCATTTGCTAAACTAGAAAATAGAGAAGATGATTATAAAGAAAATGTACTAAAAAATTTTATGGTACATGCAACTATTCCTGTAGTTAATATGGAAAGTGCAACTGGTCATCCTCTACAAGCATTAACTGATGCAATAACGATCACGGAAAATAAACCAATACATAAACCAAAGATTGTATTATCATGGGCACCGCATCCGAAAGCCTTACCGCAGGCAGTTGCAAATTCTTTTGTAGAAATGGTGCAGCAAATGGAAGCAGATTTTGTAATTACCCACCCTGTGGGATTTGAGTTAGCCAATCATATTACTAATGAGGTGCCCATTGATTACAATCAAGAAAATGCATTGAAAGACGCAGATTTTGTGTATGTAAAAAACTGGAGCTCATATGCCGAGTATGGAAAAACATCTCAGGATCAAAACTGGAAAATTACTGAAGAAAAAATGAAATTAACTAATAATGCTAAGTTCATGCATTGCTTACCAGTAAGAAGAAATGTAGTTGTAGATGATGCGGTAATTGATAGTGATAATTCCATTGTGATAGAACAGGCAAATAATAGAACATATGCTGCTCAATTGGTTTTAAAGAAAATTCTAGAAAAAACTAAGGGATGAAAAAACAAAAATTGTTAGTAGCTAAGATTGGCGGTAATATTATCGAAGACAAACATGTTTTGGATTCATTTTTGGAAGATTTTTCAAAAATTGAAGAGCCCAAAATATTGATTCATGGTGGTGGTAAATCAGCAACGAAGTTAGCTTCAAAATTAGGAGTTAAGACGGAAATGATCGATGGTCGTAGAATTACTTCTTCGGATAATTTAGATATTGTAGTAATGACATACGCAGGTTTATTGAATAAGACCATCGTTTCTGGCTTGCAAAAATATAATTGTAATGCGTTAGGGTTAACAGGTGCAGATGCAAATGTAATTGTTGCGGATAAAAGAGCTCCACAATTTGTTGATTATGGATATGTTGGTGATGTTACAAATGTAAGTGGTAAGACTATCAAAGGGTTTTTGGAATTAGGAATAACACCAGTTTTTTGTGCTGTAACACACGATAAGAATGGTCAATTATTTAATACTAATGCGGATACCATTGCCTCAGAAGTTGCTTCAGCAATGGGAACATATTTTGATGTGTCATTATTTTATTGTTTTGAATTGAAAGGAGTTTTGGAGGACATAGATGATAAAGAATCTGTTATTGAATATATTGATTTAGAGAAGTATACAGAGCTAAGAGATTCCGAGGCAATTTCGGATGGGATGTTACCAAAATTGAAGAACTGTTTTGATGCATTACAAAAGAACGTACGTAAAGTACATATAGCAAATGCAGATTTTATAAAAGATAATACGATAAAACATACGACTTTAAGTCTATAAAAATGATACAAGAACTAACGAATAAAGCTATTGAGCTATTACATGAACTGATCGAAACTCAATCTTTTTCTTCAGAAGAAGAAGAAACAGCATTGTTGATAGAAGATTGGTTTAATAAATATAATATTCCTTTTGAAAGAGAGAACAATAATATTTGGGCATACAACAAAAATTTTGATGAAACCAAACCTACAATATTATTAAACTCTCATCATGATACTGTAAAGCCTAATGGTAATTATACCAATGACCCTTTTAAAGCATTTGTCGAAGACGGTAAATTATATGGATTAGGGAGCAATGATGCGGGAGGCTCTTTGGTGTCATTAATTGCTACATTTACCTATTTCTATGATCGAGATGACTTAAAATATAATTTTGTAATTGCAGCTTCCGCAGAAGAAGAGAGTAGTGGGCCTTTAGGGTTGAAAAGTATTCTGAAGTATCTAAAAAATGTAGAATTTGCAGTTGTTGGAGAGCCAACATTGATGCAATTAGCAATTGCAGAAAAAGGCTTGTTGGTATTGGATGTATCTGTAAAAGGTACAGCTAGTCATGCAGCACATCCTAATGATGATAATGCTATTTATAATACACTAGAAGTAATTGAATGGTTTAAGAATTATACGTTTGAAAATGGATCTGAAACTTTAGGAGAAGTTAAAATGACCGTTACCCAAATCAATGCAGGAAATCAACATAATGTGGTTCCATCTCATTGTAATCTTGTAATTGATATTAGGGTGAATGATAAATATAAAAATCAAGAGGTTTTAGAAATAGTTAAACAAGCAATGCCAAATAATGTCGAGGTACAACCTAGATCCTTGCATTTAGGTTCCTCATCAATACCAAAAGATCATGCAATTGTAAAATCAGGAATTGTTTTAGAGAGAACGACCTACGGTTCGCCGACACTTTCGGATCAATCGGTGTTAAGTTGTCCATCTTTAAAACTAGGTCCTGGAGATTCTACAAGATCGCATTCGGCTGACGAATTTATTTATGTAGATGAGATTAAGGAGGGCGTAGAGCTGTATATTAAAATTTTAGAAGGAATAGTATGAAACTTTGGGATAAAGGATTACCAACAGATCAAAAAATAGATTTGTTTACTGTCGGTAACGATAGACAATTAGATTTAGTAATAGCTAAATATGATGTTCGAGCGACATTAGCACATGCTAAGATGTTACACAAGATAGAATTACTGACTGATAAGGATATTTCTACAATTGAAATAGAACTAAAAATATTGGCTGAGCAGATCGAAGATGGGACTTTTATAATTGAAGATCAATTTGAAGATGTACATTCTAAGATTGAATTCGAACTAACAAAAAAAATTGGAGATGCTGGAAAGAGAATTCATACTGCTAGATCTAGAAATGATCAGGTATTAGTAGCAATGCATTTATACTTGAAAGATGAATTATTGCAAATAAAATCCCAAATTAAAGAGTTGTCTGAGAATTTATTAGATGCTGCAGAATTATATAAAGAAGTTTTGTTACCGGGATATACGCATCTTCAGATTGCGATGCCATCTTCATTTGGACTTTGGTTTTCTGCCTATGCAGAGAGTTTTGTAGATGATTTACATTTTATAAATGCAGCATTAAAAGTTGTAGATCAAAACCCATTAGGGAGTGCAGCAGGATATGGGAGTTCATTTCCTATAGATAGAGAATTCACTACTAAAGAACTTGGTTTTGAAATCTTAAAATATAATGTAGTTGCAGCTCAGATGAGTAGAGGCAAATCCGAAAAGTCTACAGCTTTTGCAATGAGTAGTGTGGCAGGAACATTATCTAAACTGGCGATGGATGTTTGCTTATATATGAGTCAGAATTTTGATTTTATGAGTATCCCTTCAGAATTTACAACTGGTTCTAGTATTATGCCACATAAGAAGAATCCTGATGTATTTGAGCTAATTAGAGGGAAGTGTAATAAAATTCAAGCATTACCTTATGAATTAAGTTTATTGACTAATAATTTACCTAGCGGATATCATAGAGATTTACAATTACTTAAAGAAGGAATTGTCCCTGCAATTCAGGACCTGAAGGCATCATTAGAAATGGCTATCTATGCTTTGAAAAATGTGAAGATTAATGAAACAATATTAGATGATAATAAATATGATTATTTGTTTAGTGTAGACACATTAAATGAATTAGTGATGAAAGGAATGTCCTTTAGAGATGCCTATGTAAAAATAGGATTAGATATTGAAAATGGCAATTATAAGCCAGAGAAGAATACAAAGCATAGTCATTTAGGTAGTATTAATAATTTGTGTTTAGATGATATAAAGAAAAAGCTAGAATCTGTTTAAATAGATATAAAGTATATAAGAGAAGTTGGAGCAGTTAATTGAGTGTAAGTTGAGTTAGTTTAATTTTTTTAGCTTCAACCTAGACCCTCAGCGGAGTAGTTAACCGCTGAGGGTTGTTTTTTATGTACGATACTTTAATAATTAATATATTAGTTTAAATTTAAAAATCATGAAAATCACCTGTTTCGGAGAAGTGCTTTGGGATATATTTCCTAATCATAAAAAAATTGGAGGAGCACCGTTAAACGTTGCTTTACGATTAAAAACTATAGGGATAGATGCTTCGATTATTACTAAAGTAGGAAACGATGACTTAGGGGAAGACATTATCCAATATATAAATAAACAGGGATTATCGTTAGATACGATTCAAAAGGATTATCAATATCATACTGGAGAAGTTTTGGTTTCTTTAGATAAAGAAGGAACAGCCTCCTATGAGATTAGTCGTCCGGTTGCTTGGGATTTTATAGAAAATACTCAAAAAGCGGATGAAGAAGTGAATATTTCGGATGCTTTTATTTTTGGAAGTTTAGCAGCTAGAAATAATGTTTCAAGAAATACTTTGTTTAAACTTCTTAATAAAGCCAAGTTTAAAATTTTAGACGTCAACCTTCGACCACCACATTACGACGCACAGTTACTTAATGATTTAATGAAAAGAGCAGACTTTATTAAGTTGAATGATGAAGAATTGGATGAGATCTGTATTCATTTTGGAATAAAAGAATCCACTCTCGAAGAGCAGATTAAGTCAATTGCGGCATATACCAATACTTCTCAAATTTGTATTACCAAGGGAGGAAAAGGAGCAACGCTATATTATAATAATTCTTTTTATCATAATGATGGATATACTATAAAAGTAGTAGATACTGTTGGTGCAGGAGATTCTTTTTTAGCAACGTTAATATCTAAATTAGTAGAAAAAAATGAACCTCAATTATCTGTAAATTATGCTTGTGCGATCGGAGCTATGGTAGCGGGTAGCGCAGGTGCTAATCCTGTTTTTAGTGATAGAGAGGTTCAGGATTTTATAAAAAGTCAATAGTTAATTCAATTCTCTAATCCAAATATTTCGATAGTGTACTGGATTACTATGATCTTGTAATTTTATAGGCCCTTTGCCATGTGGAACATTTTTAGGAGGACCAATATATTCTGTACTACCTAATATTTCTACATGATCTTGTACTAAGACTCCATTGTGAATTACAGTAAATGATCCTGATTTCACTTTTTTACCATTTGTAAATTCTGGTTGATGAAATATAATGTCATACGTCTGCCATTGATCATTCGGTTTGGTAGCATTTACTAAAGGTATATGTTGTTTATAAATAGAAGTAGCTTGTCCGTTAGAATAGGTACGATTTTGATAACTGTCCAGAATTTGTATTTCATATTTATTTTGAAAAAACACGCCACTATTTCCTCTTCCTTGGCCTTCTCCTTCTACAATATTAGGAGCTTTCCATTCTAGATGTAATTGGACACTTCCAAAATTATTTTTCGTCTGAATATCTCCCGTCCCGGGTTTTACCGTCATTGTTTTATCAGTATTGATTGTCCATCCGGCAGTAGTGCTATCTTTTGTCGAGATCCATTGACTTAAGTTTTCTCCGTTAAAAAGTATAATTGCATCTGAAGGAATATTGGTTTTATCAAAAGAAATTGCTTTAGGTTCTGGTTCCCATACCTCAGTTTCTTTAGGATCGGTGATTTCTTTTTTAGGGGTAGGAGGTTGTTCATCTTTTGCAGTATCCATCTTAGAGACAGTGTTTACTTCCTTTTTTTGTTCATTACAGGAAAAAATGATAGCGCAAATTAAAAGTGGATATATGATTTTGTTCATAATGATGTTCTGTTGGTTATAGTCCTAATATTTTTTTTAGTTGTTCTTTATCGATTTCTGCTCCAGCAAAATCATCAAAAGCTTTCTCGGTGGCTTCTATAATATGATTTTGAATAAATGGGGCGCCCTCTTTGGCTCCTTGCTCAGGGGATTTGATACAACATTCCCATTCCATAACTGCCCAAACATCACAACCATATTGCGTCAGTTTAGAGAATATTGTTTTAAAATCAATTTGTCCATCTCCAGGAGAGCGATAGCGTCCAGCTCGATCTATCCAATCACTATATCCTCCAAAAACTCCTTTTTTTCCTGTAGGATTAAATTCTGAATCTTTTACGTGGAAAGCTTTTATAAATTCATGATAATGATCAATATACTCTATATAATCTAATTGTTGTAAAACAAAATGACTAGGATCATATAATATATTTACGCGTTTATGATTTCCTGTTGCTTCTAGGAATCTTTCAAAAGTAATTCCATCGTGTAAATCTTCACCAGGATGAATTTCATAGCAAACATCTACACCTTGTTCATCAAAATGATTAAGTATAGGTAACCAACGTTTAGCTAATTCTTCAAACCCCATTTCTACTAATCCTGCTGGACGTTGCGGCCATGGATGCATGGTATGCCATAATAATGCACCTGAGAATGTGCCGTGTGCCTTAATTCCTAGTCTATTGCTAGCGGTTGCTGCATTCTTAACTTGATTAACAGCCCATTCTGTACGTTTTTTAGGATTATTTTTGCAATTATCAGGTGCAAAGTTATCAAACATTAAATCATAAGCAGGATGCACTGCAACTAGCTGTCCTTGAAGATGTGAAGATAATTCCGTTATCTCTAAACCATAATCGGCTATTTTACCTTTTAATTCATCGCAGTATGTTTGGCTTTCTGCTGCAGTGTTTAGATCAATTAACCGAGTTTCCCAAGTGGGTATTTGTATTCCTTTATATCCTAAATCAGATGCCCATTTGCATAATCCATCTAATGAATTAAATGGTTCTTTATCATCCATGAACTGTGCAAGAAATACTGCCGGTCCTTTTATCGTTTTCATAATTTTTTAAATTTTAGTCCAGCTAGCATTATTTTTACTGCTTTCTACAGCAGCATAGATGAATTTCATCCCTCTAACACCATCAATAACTGTTGGGAAATCTAAATGCTGAGAAATCCTCTTTTTACTCTTGAAATTTATTAATTCTTTGGCAAAGCTTCTGTAAATTGTTGCAAATCCTTCTAAATATCCTTCTGGATGTCCTGCCGGAATCCTAACATATTCTGATGATTCTGGATATGTTCCATTACCGCCAGGAGTATATATTTGTTTGGGTTGATCTAGCCATTTTACAATAAGCTGATTTGGATTTTCTTGATACCATTCTATACTACCTTTAGTACCATAGACTTTAATACCTAAGTTATTCTCTTCTCCAGTTGCAATTTGAGAAAAAGACATGATTCCCTTAGCACCATTTTCAAATCGTAATAATATATTACCATCATCATCTAGACTTCGTCCATCCCCAAAAGCCGTAAGGTCGGCCGCAATAGAACTAATTTTAATGTCTGATATATATTCTATTAAATTCTCTGCGTGCGTTCCAATATCTCCTAAAGCACCGCCAATACCAGAACGTTTAGGATCTACTCTCCACGCAGCTTGTTTTTGACCGGTTTTTTCTACCGCAGTAGAAAGCCATCCTTGTAAATAATGAGCATTGATTTTTCGGATGTTTCCCAGATCTCCCTTCGCAATCATAGTTTTTGCTTGCTTCACCATTGGATACCCGGTATAGTTATGTGTCAATGCAAATACTTTTCCGGAAGAAGTGACTACTTTTTCTAATTCAATTGCTTCATCTAATGTTAGAGAAAGAGGTTTATCACAAATTACATGAAATCCATGTTCTAAAGCCATTTTTGCGGGTGGAAAATGCATATGATTAGGAGTAACAATAGCTACAAAATCCATTCGTTCTTCTTCTGGAAGCTTTGCTTCTTCAACAATCATTTCTTCAAAGTCGCCGTATATTCTTTTATCTGATATCCCTAGTTCTTTTCCCGAGATAAGGCTTTTTTCTTTACTAGAAGAAAAAGCTCCGCAAACTAATTCAATCATCCCATCAATACCAGCGGCTTTGCGATGAACATCACCAATGAATGATCCAGTGCCACCACCGACCATTCCCATTTTAAGTTTTGACATAATTAGTTTTCTTTATATTCTATTTTTTCGTTTTTGAAGAAAACAGCAAATAGTATCATTACTGTAGCAGCAAAAATAGCTGGGAATATCCAAATGCTATTCCAATTATGCTGCCCTTCAGAAATCAGGTTTGTATCCGTAATTTTTCCTGCAA
Source organism: Aquimarina sp. MMG015 (assembly GCF_018100855.1). Taxonomy (NCBI): domain Bacteria; kingdom Pseudomonadati; phylum Bacteroidota; class Flavobacteriia; order Flavobacteriales; family Flavobacteriaceae; genus Aquimarina; species Aquimarina sp. MMG015. Next base: position 45,894 of record NZ_JAGJEB010000007.1, on the reverse strand, counting down.
CATAAAATCCAATTAACATTCCTAATCCGTAGGTAGCTAGAGTAATAAGGCCTTGCGCGGCACTTTTGAACTTTTCTCCAGCTTTAGAATCGGTATAAATCTGTCCCGAAACAAAGAAGAAATCATAACAAATACCGTGTAAGGCAATACCAACAATAAGCATAAAAGCAAGCTCTCCTGAATTACCATAGGCAAATAATAAATATCTAATTGTCCAAGCTAACATTCCTACTAATATTGTTTTTTTGAATCCAAATTTTTTAAAGAAAAATGGTAGAAGTAACATAAATAGTACTTCAGATATTTGACCAATGGTCATTTTTGCAGCCGGATTTGCAACACCTATTTCTCCTAAAAATTGCCCAGCATGCTGATAATAAAATGCAAGAGGAATACATATAAGTATGGATGCTAAGAAAAACATTAAGAAGTTTTTATCTTTTAAAAGCTTTATTGCATCTAATCCTAAAATATCTGAAATTGTTACTTTTTGATCTTTACCAATTTTAGGTGGTGTTTTAGGTAAAGTGAAACTAAATACGCCAAGGATAGCAGAGGCTATAGCAGTCATTAGAAAGGTGTTTTTTAGCATTCCATTAGCAACCCCTTCTGCGGAATCCCAATGAAAGACATAGCTAATCACAAGACCTGCAATAATCCATCCTATAGTTCCAAAAACTCGTACAAATGAAAACTGTTTTGCAGGATCTGTCATTTGATTAAATGATACAGAGTTTACTAGAGCAAGTGTTGGCATATAGGCAATCATATAACCTAATACATATGGATAGAAAATAGAAAAATCCGTAGCATTCGCCATTTGATACATTAAGACTGCTCCGATAAGATGTAGTACTCCTAAGATACGTTCTGCATTAAAAAAACGATCAGCAATTAGCCCAATGATGAATGGAGCAATAATAGCTCCCCAAGATTGCGTAGAATATGCCATAGCTATTTCTCCGCCACTTGTGTTTAAAGAATTTGGTAAATAAATACCCATGGTTACAAACCAGCCACCCCAAATAAAGAATTCTAAGAACATTAGTAAGGATAACTGAAACTGAATAAATTTATTCATAGTTAGTATAGTAGTTGGTTAATTTAGTTGTTTAGAAAGGCTAATTAATAAATCACGCGTAGCGATAATTCCATCAATTTCACTTAATCGATCACCTTCATATTCTACACCGATATACCCTTGATATCCTGATGCTTTAACAATCTCTAACATTTTTTTGTAGTCTATGGTAGTCTCATTTCCATTTTCGTCAAAATCATAGGATTTAGCACTTACTCCTTTTGCGAATGGCATTAATTCTTCAGTTCCTTTGTATTTAGGATATTCTTTAACACATTTAGCTCCCCATCGTTCGCCTCCTTCGCGTTCTAAACAAAAATTACCAAAATCAGGCAACGTACCACAATTTGGTTTGTTTACATTTCGCATCACTTCTGCAAGTAAAGAGCCATTAGAAGAAAGATATCCGTGATTTTCTACAATTACGTTGATATCTTTAGTAGCCGCATATTCTGATAATTTAGTCAACCCATCGGTAGCAACTTCTACCCATTTTTTTGGATCATTTGTACCGAATAAATTTACTCGTATCGAGTGACATCCTAAAAACTGAGCTGCATCTACCCATTTCTTATGATTTTCTACAGTTTGATTTCGTTCTTTTTCGTCAATTACCGCTAAGTCTCCTTCTCCATCTACCATAATCAGAAGGTTCTGTACATTATGTTTGTTACTTTCTGATTTTAAAGAATCCAAAAGTTGTTGTAATGCTAGTTTAGGATCTTTTGCATCCTTGTATGAATATAATTGACTAACGTATTCTACTCCAGAAAAACCTAACTCTTTTGCTTTTTTTGCAAAATCCATGGGATTTAATTTCCCAGATTGTATTTCTTTATGAAGTGACCATTGCGCTAGTGATAGTTCGAAAAAAGGTACTGATTCTTTTGGCTCTTCTATGATTTTTTCTTCTTCTTGTTCGATTGTTGTATTTTCTTTAGTAGTTTTCTTACAGGAGCTAATGATTAGCAAGCATAAAAGCCCTTTAAGGATGGTTTTGTACATAATTTTAAGTTTAGTTAGGTAATTTTTATAAAGCCCAGTCTTTTCCGCCGGTTAGGTTTTCTACAGAATCACAACCAATATATTCTCCAGGTACAGGTAGATAGTTAAGTACATTTTCTGCAATCTCTTTTGATGTTTTAAATCCATAAATAGATAGATCTCTTACAGAAGAAAGGAAAGTAAAAGATATTGCTTCTTTAGATATTTTTTCTAAATCTTCAGGAGTTTTTATCATGGCCATTTCTTCCCAGTATTCTTTTCGTTTTTCTTTAGAAATTTTTAAATATTTAGCTAGCAATGCATCATATTCTTCTATGGTTACATCGTCAACATTTTTTTCTTCGTTAACGCCCAGTTCATCTAAGATAACTCCTGCACCGTACTTAAACATTTGTGCTTCCTCAGCTTCTTCTACACCTTGATTGATAAATTTGTCAATAAACATTGGTACATGTAATGATTTTGCGCCAGGAATATCCGTTTCCGGAAGAATAAGATCTACTATTTGTTCTAAAGCTTTTCCTTCATCTATTGATAGTAGCTCTGGAGTCCAATCCAATACATATTCTTTTTGACAGCTTTGTAATAGACTTAGTATTGTTGGGGTAGCGGCAATATATCCAGCTGATAACCCTATGTTTTTTAATGCTTCTCTTCTGTTCATAGTACTAAGATTAAGCGTTATTTTTGATTTGTGTTGCTGCGTGATCTGCAGCTCTTGCGGTAAATGCCATATAGGTTAATGATGGATTTACACAACTGGCAGAAGTCATAAATGCTCCATCAGTAACATATACATTAGGTACTGCGTGGATTTGATTGTTTGCATTTAGAACTGATGTTTTTGGATCTTTACCCATTCTAGCAGTTCCCATTTCGTGAATTCCTAAACCAGGAGCTCCAATATCGTCCCAAGGTTGTATATCTGTAAAACCAGCCTTGGTAAGCATATCCATTGCTTGTTTTATCATATCTTTTCGCATTTCGAGTTCATTTTCTTTAAACTCTGCATCGAATGTTACTGTTGGTAATCCCCACTCATCTAAATTATTATAATCTAAACTCATTTTGTTTTCGTAATATGGTAAGCATTCGCCAAATCCCATAAGTCCAACACGCCATCCACCAGGTTCTAAAATTTTATCCTTTAGTTCTTTACCATACCCAAGCTCGGCAATAGTTTCTTCCCAATTAGAACGACTAGCGCCTCCTTGATACCCATATCCACGTTTAAAATTCTTTTGGTCAGTTTCTCCTCCTATGTTTCTAAAACGAGGGATATAAATTCCATTAGGTCTTCTACCTTTGAAATATTTGTCTTCAAACCCATTATATTTTCCAAAAGCACCAGCTTTAAAGTGATGATCCATAATGTTATGACCCAATTCTCCAGAGTCATTACCCATTCCGTTCGGAAAACGTTCTGATTTCGATTGCATTAATATACTCGCTGAAGCAATTGCTGATGCACATAGAAATATAACTTTGCCAGTAAATTGTATCTTTTCTTTGGAGATCGTATCTATTACTTCTACCCCAGTTGCTTTTCCTGTCTTATCATCATATAATACTTGATGAACAATAGAATTAGGACGTAAAGTCATATTTCCAGTTCTCTCTGCCGCTGGTAGAGTAGAGGAGTTACTACTAAAATATGCTCCAAAAGGACAACCTCTCATACAACGATTACGGTATTGACAATTCATCCTTCCTTCAAACGTCTTGGTGCCAGTAATATGTGCAGTTCTTCCAATAGTTAAAAGTCTATCTTCATAATTCTCAGCAATATTCTTTTTTAGGTGATCTTCTACACAATTTAGTTCCATTGGAGGAAGAAATTGTCCATCTGGTAGTTGTTCTAATCCTAGCTTTTCTCCACTAACACCAATAAATTCTTCTACTTTATCATACCAAGGAGCAATATCCTTGTAACGAACTGGCCAATCAACGGCAATCCCCTCTTTTTTATTTGCTTCAAAATCAAAATCACATAATCTATAACTTTGCCTTCCCCACATTAATGATCGACCTCCAACGTGATAGCCTCGTATCCAATCAAAACGTTTGGTTTCATTATAGGGGTGTTTTAGGTCATTAACAAAGAAATGACGATGCGCCTTATCAGTTACGTATCCTGTACGATGTTGTTTTGGCTGTTCGGCGATTTCAGATCTTGAAGGTTCACCTTTCAAATCATAATCCCAAGGATCATCATTGGCAGTGGTATAATCATCGATATGGGTAACCATACGGCCACGCTCTAATACCAGTGTTTTAAGCCCTTTCTCACAAAGCTCTTTGGCAGCCCAGCCACCACTAATTCCTGTTCCTACGACAATTGCGTCATATTGAGGTTCTTGTTCCATACTTTTTTTGATGTTTACAGACAGTCTATAAATTAAATAATAATGAATAGGATAAATCAATAGAAATAGTATTAGACTTCTATTAATTTATATAACTCATATAGTGATTTTACAAGCACTATTGTTAGCTCTGATAGTAGTTTTGTTTGTCTGTTTTCTTCTTGTTCTGGAAGAAAGGTGTTTTAGCTAAAAATGATAATAATTAATAGTTATAAAATTAATATCATCAAATTCAGGTTCTAATATAAGAAGTTTGTTTGTTTTTTAACAATACAATTAACAAATCATTAATTAAATTAGTGATACATTAAAAAAAAATTCAAAGCTAATGTCAAAATTAAATAGAAGAAAAGCGATTAAGAATCTTTCTCTTAGTATTGGTGCTATTGGTCTTGGAGGTGTTGTAATACCGCAGTCCATATCAGGAGACATTTCTAATTCCTTTCAAAACAGTTTGAAAGGAAATATAAATCACGCGGTATGTAGGTGGTGTTATGGTAATATCGAATTGGAAGAATTTGCAGAAAAATCAAACGATATAGGCATTAAGGCGATAGATCTTTTAAAACCGGATGAATGGGAAGTTGTTATAAAAAAAGGACTTAAGTGTTCTTTGGCAACAGATACCTTTGCTAGTATTACTAAAGGGTTTAATGATCCTAGGAATCATGAGGAACTTCAGAAAAAATATTTCAATCTCATTTCACAAGCGTCTAACTCGGGTATAAAACAGGTTATCGTTTTTTCGGGTAATAGGAATGGTATTTCTTCTGATCAAGGGTTAGAACAGTGTTCTGTGGGATTAGAACCACTTGTAAAACATGCAGAAAAGAATGATGTTACTTTAGTAATGGAATTACTTAATAGTAAGGTAGATCATAAAGATTATCAATGTGATCATACGCCTTGGGGAGTTCAATTGGTTGATAAAATTGGTTCTACTAATTTTAAATTACTCTATGATATTTACCATATGCAAATTATGGAAGGAGATATTATTGCTACCATTAATAAATATAAAAATTATATCTCTCATTATCATACGGGTGGTGTTCCGGGAAGACATGAGATAAATGACACTCAAGAACTAAACTATCCAGCTATTATGAAAGCTATTGTAGCTAATAAGTTTACAGGTTATGTAGCTCAAGAGTTTATTCCGACGTATCAAGATAGTTTAGAGGCTCTAAAAGAAGGAATAACGATTTGTGATGTTTAACCTTGTATTATCACCATCTAATAAAAAGTAATGCTTCCATTTCTGTTACACCTAACTTGTCGAAGTAAAATTAATAAAACAAAGATTATATAGTCTCCGACAAGCTCAGATTGGTAATTTTGTAAACTATGGTATAATAGTTTTTAAATCCTGAACCACATTAATATTATGCCGTAAATAGGCAAAAAGAATAAACAGAATAATTATTGCTACGGTAAAACCTAATAGATTTCCATTTTTGCTACTTGAAACTTTCTTAGATGTTTTTAAATAGGCTTTGGATAGTTTCTTAGTGTATTTAGAAACTAGCGCAAAAGCCGGTGCAAAAATTAACACCACTATTAGCATATCTATGATTACCAAAAGATATCCTTGTTCATGAATATGCTTTTTTACATACTTAATCACGAACTCATTAATAAGTGCTGCACAAAGTACAGCAATTGCATAGATTGCAAATTTAGTAAGCTGTCTATTATTCATGGGGTCTTCATCTATTTTTATAATATCGTAAAAATAGAAAAATGTTATGTAAACTACCTATACATATTATAGAGGAATATTACCGTGCTTTCTTTTTGGATGATCAACAGATTTTTTTTCTAGCATACTAAATCCTTTAATTAGTTTTCTTCTAGTATCTTCTGGAAGAATTACTTCATCTATAAACCCTCGTTGTGCTGCTCTATATGGATTTGCAAATTTATCTGCATATTCAGCTTCTTTTTCTGCAAGTTTTGCTTCAGGGTTATCCGAAGCTTTGATCTCTTTTCTGAAAATTATTTCACTGGCGCCTTTTGCCCCCATTACAGCTATTTCTGCAGTCGGCCAAGCAAAATTAAGGTCTGCTCCAATATGCTTAGAGTTCATTACATCATAAGCACCACCATATGCTTTACGGGTTATTACCGTTACTTTTGGAACTGTTGCTTCACTTAGTGCATATAATAATTTTGCTCCATGTACTATGATTCCATTCCATTCTTGATCTGTACCAGGTAAGAATCCCGGAACATCAACCAAAACAAGTAATGGAATATTGAAACAATCACAAAAACGTGTAAAACGTGCAGCTTTTTTAGAACTATTTACATCCAAAACACCTGCTAAAAACATAGGTTGATTAGCTACAACTCCAACACTTCTTCCACCAATTCTGGCAAAACCTACGATGATATTCTCAGCATAATTTTTATGAATCTCGTAAAAAGAATCTTCGTCAATAATTCCTTCAATAACCTCATGCATGTCATAAGGTTTATTTGGGTTATCCGGTACTATTTCTGCTAGAACTTCTCTTTTTTCATCAGATAATTCATAGGAAAGAGCTTTTGGTGTTTCTTGGTTATTTTGAGGAAGATAACTCAGTAACTTTTTTACATCTTCTAGACATTCTATATCATTTGATGAAGTTATATGAGCTACTCCCGATTTTGAGGAATGTGTGCTAGCTCCACCTAATTCTTCAGAAGTTACTTCTTCATTGGTTACAGTCTTCACTACATTTGGTCCAGTTACGAACATATAACTAGTATCTTCTACCATAATAGTAAAGTCGGTAATAGCTGGAGAATAAACTGCTCCACCGGCACAAGGTCCCATAATAGCAGAAATTTGTGGAATTACTCCGGAAGCTTGTACATTTTTATGAAAAATATCAGCATAACCACCTAAGGATCGCACTCCTTCTTGAATTCTAGCTCCACCAGAATCATTTAATCCAATAATAGGTGCTCCAACATTGACTGCCAGATCCATTACTTTACAAATTTTCTCAGCGTGTGTTTCCGATAGTGCACCTCCAAAAACGGTGAAATCCTGAGCAAATACATATACTAATCTTCCATGTACGGTACCATAACCTGTTACTACACCATCACCATAATAGATTTCTTTTTCCATTCCGAAATCGGTTGTTCTATGAGTAACTAGGATTCCGATTTCTTCAAAAGATCCTTCGTCTAAGAAATAATCTACACGTTCTCTAGCGGTTAATTTTTTCTTTTGATGTTGTTTTTCAATACGTTGTTTACCGCCACCTAAATGTGCTAGATCAATTTTTTCTTGTAAAGTTTTTATTTTAGAGTTCATATGTTAGCGAATTGGTAAACGTAATACTTGTTGATCTTTTTTATATTGTTTTAGGGCTGTGAGCGCTGCTATTCTTGCTTCTATCTCCATTTCGGATTTTAACACTTCTGGGGTGTAATATTTTTTTACAAAATGAGTATCAAAAGCACCGGATACAAACGCTTCGTGTTTGCACACAAATTTGCCAAAGGATAAGGTTGTTTGCACACCTTCTATATGATATTGATCAATGGCTTTAATCATTAATTGAATAGCTTCTTCTCGGCTATCACCATAAGTGATTAATTTTGACAACATAGGATCATAATAAATAGGAATATCCATTCCTTCTTCGAAACCATTGTCTACTCTAATACCATTACCTGTCGGAATTGTGTAAGTATCTAAGTGCCCTACACTAGGTAAAAAATCATTTAATGGATCTTCTGCATATACTCTTAATTCCAATGCATGTCCAGTTATTTTTAAATCTTCTTGTTTAATAGAAAGTTCTTCTCCTCTTGCTACTTTTATTTGTAGCTCTACAAGATCAGTGCCCGTTATTAGTTCTGTTACAGGATGTTCTACTTGTAAACGAGTATTCATTTCTAGGAAATAGAAATTATGGTTTTCATCTAATAAGAATTCTACAGTTCCTGCGCCAACATAATCACAGGCTTGTGCAACTCTAACAGCAGCTTCGCCCATTGCGGATCTCAAAGCTGGACTTAAGACAGCAGAAGGAGCTTCTTCCACTACTTTTTGATGTCTTCGTTGTACACTACATTCTCTTTCAAAAAGATGAATAACGTTTCCATGAGTATCCGCCATCACCTGTATTTCAATATGTCTTGGAGATGCTACGTATTTTTCGATAAATACTGATCCGTCACCAAAAGCAGAAATAGCTTCACTTATAGCACGTTGCATTTGTGATTCTAGTTCGCTTTCTTTCTCTACTACACGCATTCCTTTTCCACCACCACCAGCAGAAGCTTTTATTAGAATGGGAAACCCAATTTCTAGTGCAATTTTTTTAGCTTTATCAACATCAGTAATTGCTTCATCAATACCTGGGACCATAGGTATGTCATATGCTTTTACTGCCTCTTTAGCAGCAAGCTTACTACCCATAACTTTAATAGCTTTGGATTTTGGTCCTATAAAAGTGATGTTATTTTTTTCTACTTCCTCTGCAAAATCAGCATTTTCACTTAAGAATCCATAACCAGGATGTATTGCATCCACATTTAATTCTTTGGCAAATGCAATAATCTTGGAACCTAACAAGTAGGATTCGTTAGAAGGTGCTTCACCAACGCAAACTGCTTCATCAGCAAATTTTACGTGAGGAGCATCTCGATCTACAGTAGAATATATAGCCACTGTTTTAATTCCCATTTTTTGAGCGGTTTTCATTACTCTAATGGCAATTTCTCCTCTATTTGCAACAAGTATTTTTTTCATAATGTATTAGAACTTATGATATGTCTTTTGATTTAAACTTACTTTGAGGTTTTATTCGAATTCAATCAATAATTTTCCTTTGTCTACTGCATCTCCTTTAGAGATAGCTATGGATTTAATAGTTCCTTCTCTTGGAGAAGTAATAATGTTTTCCATTTTCATTGCTTCTAAAACTAGTAAATAGTCATCTTCTTTAACGGTTTGACCAATTTCTACCTGTATATCTATAATTAACCCAGGCATTGGAGATTTTATAGAGTTTACTTGTTTCGACGCACCAATAGAAAAACCCATTTCCGAAATCATCATATCCAATGAGTTAGATATATCGACCTCATAGATATTAGAATTTACTTTTACTGTATAGTTCTTATTAACAAAATCAGATTTTATAACTTCTGTATGATAGGATTGATTATTGTTAATAACATGAAATTTTGAATTGGAAGTTTCAATAATATTGGCTTTCAAAATAGTATCTTCAGATAAGCTAGTTTCAAAGTCCTTATTTACTTTTACTTTATAGTTTGTACTCATAAATAAACCATTCAATTTGGTCGATAAATATAGGTATTTATATTCATCATAGGTATTTCTTGTGAAATTTTTAAAAAATGTTTGATAAAGGGTGTCTTTTCTAAGAAAATGAAAAAAAAAGAGAAGGTTGAAATATTTAAAGAATAGGGTTGTAAAAAGGTGTCAAAAAGGTTTTGTTGTGGTTTCAGAGAGATCACTTTGTACTTTTATATTCTTAAAATAGTTGGTTAAAAAAGCAGACGATTATATCTATATTTACATAACATATATAATTATGTATGTTCTGGAACAATTTTAATGTATGTCATTTATTGAAGGATTTTTTATTGGTATAGCGATGATCATTTTTGTTGGTCCAGTATTTTTTTTGTTACTCAATAGTAGTTTTCAGTATGGTGTGAAAGCAGGGTTTTCTGTTGCTTTTGGTATTATAGTCAGTGATGTCATATGTGTTTTATTATGTTATTATGGACTTTCTACTTTTATGACAGCAACTCAGAATCAATTTTGGATTGGTATTATAGGAAGTGTTATACTTTTTGGATTGGGAATTAATTATCTGCTTAAAAAAGCTGTAATTACTAATGATATATCTATTAATTCTAAAAAATGGACTTCTTTTTTTATCAAAGGATTTAGCGTTAATTTTTTTAATCCTTTTGTATTTATTGTTTGGATTGCAGTGTTTAAATATGGACATGAAAAATATTCAGATTCCATAGCGTTTTTAGTTTTTTTGACAGCTGTTCTAACCGGTATATTGACTATAGATTTACTGAAAGTTTTTCTTTCAGATAAGCTTAAGCCATTCATATCTCCTTATAGATTGAAAATATTCTTTAGGATAACTGGAGTAGTTTTGCTAATCTTTTCTTTCCGTTTAGCCTACCTAGTTTTGTAATATTTGATAAAATTCATTTTTGCTATATTTGAGTAACAACTTAAAAAACAAACCAATATGGAATTTAATTTATTAATAGTTGCAATCGCTGCTCTTGTACCTATAGTATTAGGGTTTATATGGTATAACCCAAAGGTTTTCGGTACTGCTTGGATGAATGCTTGTGGATTTACAACAGAAGATTTAAAAGGAGGGAACATGGCTGTAATTTTTATTGTTTCTCTTATTCTAAGCCTTATGTTGGCTTCTTCTCTTCCGACTATGGTAATACATCAAAATGGTTTTTTTCAGAGCTTAATGAATGAGCCGGACTTAACTAAGGAAGGGACAGAAATCTATCAGTATACTCAGGATTTTATGAATAAATATGGAACCAACTTTAGAACATTTAAGCATGGTGCTTTGCACGGTGCAATGGCTGGAATATTTTTAGTTTTACCTGTGTTGGGAACAAATGCTTTATTCGAAAGAAAGGAAGTGAAGTATATACTAGTAAATGTTGGGTATTGGACTGTGTGCCTAGCATTAATGGGAGGCATTATTTGTGAGTTTACCTAATGTATTTAACAATAAAAAAAGAGGGTTTATACCTATTATTAATCCTCTTTTTTTTATTTATTCCCAAGTATGCGAGAAAAGAGTTTTTTAAGCATAGGAGAAGCTTCTTCCACATTACGTTCACGTTCTTTAGCTTGTAAATTACCATTTTGATCATAATACAATTCGTAGCTAAAGACAAAACGACTCGCATCTTTACCCATTCCTAATTGTCCAAATCTAAGATCATTAAAGTATAATTTATCGGTATCAGATTCGATCGTATACCAACCTTCACTTAATTTAATTAGACGCGGAATTAAAGGATCATTTTTTGCTTCACCTAGTAAATAATGGTTTTTAGGAAACTCAGTAAAATTAATAATATCTGGTTCGTCAAGTAAGGAATAATATCCGATAAGAAAGGATTCGTCAGTTTCTATATTGGCTGTCCATAAAATGCTATTTAATGCAGTAGGTCGAGTTTGTATTTGATTATATGTAAGATGTTGGTTTTCTAAATTAGTGGTAAAATTAGATTCTGCAATTTGTTGTAATACCAAAGTAAGCAACATATAAAAACTACTACAGTACAATCCTAGATTATTAAAAAACTTTCTTTTAGGATTTGTACGTTTATAAAACATAGCTATGAGTACAAAAACTAAAAACGGGACAGTATATAAAGGATCTGCTACAAAAATATTATGAAAAGCCACTTTATAATCTAAAGGCCAAAATAATTGTGTTCCCCAAGTCGTAAATGCGTCTAAAATAGGGTGGGTAAATAGACTAAGAAACATAAGCTTGGTCCAATCTTTCCAATCTGCTTCTTTGTTTTTATATATTTTACTCACTAGCCATCCCAGAAGTGGAGCCATAAGTATACTGAACAAAATAGAATGTGAAAAACCTCTATGCAATTCATTAGAAGTAACGCTGTCAAAAAATAATTTAGCTAAAACATCTAGATCAGGAATCGTTCCAGCAATTGCGCCCCAAAGCATAGCTTTATTTCCTACTTTTTTTCCTATAGCAGCTTGACCAACAGCAGCACCGAGTACAATCTGAGTTAATGAATCCATTATTAACTTAACTGAAGTTTAAACGGATTTCTTACTTCATATTCGCTGGGAGAAATGAAATCAACCAAAGGTTTTAATAATTTGTTAGAAATTGAATTTCCATGACGAACATATAATTTCATTTCTACGGGTTTTGCACCTACGCAACTTTTTATGATTTCTGCTGTTCTACCCAATCTTAATTCGTCTACTTTTTTAGATACAGCAAGATCTACATAATCATAAAGCATACGTTGGTAAATATCATAAGACTTATTGTATTTGTAATCAATACCAATATGATTTGCTTCTACAATTTTATTAAGAATAAAAGAAGTGGTGAAACCAACAAGGGTATCTTTTAAGAAGTACGCTTTAAAAATAAACGAATCCTGAAGCGTCTTTTTTAAATTTTCAAAAGTAATTGCATTAAGTTTTCCAATTTTAAAATCAGCTTTATCCAGAACAGAAAGATATAAGGCGTCTATTTCTTTATGATATGTATTAATATCTTCATCCGTAAAATCTTTGACAATGATATCAGCAGACTTTTTAAAAACCTTTTTAGCTCTTGTTCTAAATTTAGTTTTCATACTATCCAGATAATCATCAAAGCTATTCCAGTCTTGTTGTATTTTTAATACCATATTGACGTCGATGCTAAACTCTCTAAAATCTTGTCTTTTAATATAATCACTTTGATTAAATGAAGAAGGCCAAAATTCTTTTAATAATATAAATGATGGCTTTTCTGATTTTTCTGATTTTCGAATTTCTCGTAACGCATCTGATAAACTTTCAAACACTTCTTTAGAACTAATGTGAGGTGCATATAGAAAACCATGTTCTCCACAAGAAAAAAGATTTCCGCAGATAAGTACTCTCACATCCATACTTTTCATAAAAGTATTTTTGATTGCGTCACTTATTCGACAAGGGAACTCCTGAAACTTTAAATCTTCAGTGTTAAATTTTATAAGTTGTGTTACAGCAATTCCTACAGGGATATTTTGATCATAGAATAAAACATATCGAAATCCAATAGTTTCTGATAATGTCTGTTCTAAAGTGTTAAGATAGTTTAGTGTAAGAAAAAGATTATTTTCATTATTTACACTATTCCAATCTTTAGAAGGAACATCATTAGTACTCTGAAATATTGAATAATGAAGTTTAGTTGTTCTACAACTATTTTTTATTTTGTCAAGCATAAATCCCTTACCAATGTTTTTGACAAACTGTTGTCTGAATAGCATTCAAATTTACATTTATTTTTAATAGTAGTTTGTTAAACGATTGTCAATTTTAATTTTACAATTTTAAAAGGCTTTAATACCGTAAGTTGGATACGGAAAAACATTTAATGTTGTTTTGTCGTGTAAATCACGTTTTTAAACGAAAAATGCCATGAAAAGTCTGATTTTATGATGCATATTTCAAATAAGTTTAGTTTTTTTGATTGTAATTGGAAAATTTTATGGGGAAATCAGTCACTTGTGTGCTTTTAATTGATGATGATAAGGCCACAAATTTCTTTAATGAAAGGGTAGTTACAAAACATAATAGTTTTGATAATGTAAATACAGTGCAGAGTGGGAAAGCTGCATTAGAATACCTTTCTAAAGTAGAAAATAGAGAAGTAATAAAACCTGATCTTATTTTTTTAGATATCAATATGCCAGCCATGAATGGATGGGAGTTTTTGATAGAGTTTGCGAAACTGAACAAAGCTATTACCGAAGGAATTAAAGTAATTTTATTATCAACATCTTCTAACCCTGATGATGTTAATGAATCGATAAAGAATCATTCAGTGGATGATTTTATTAATAAACCATTATCATTAGATTTATTAGATAATGTAATGCAAAAACATTTTTCTAAACGTGTGATAAAAAGTTGAGTTAAGATCACCTTTATTGTTTAAGTGTTTTTATATTTTTGCTTAAATGAATAAGTTAAAAAAGATTCTTTTAGTTGATGATAGTAAAGCAACCAATTTCTTTAATAAAACAATAATTTTAAAAACAAATTGTGTTGAAGAAGTTGTTTTAACTACTAATGGTGAGAATGCACTGGAAAATATTCAGACAGCTTCTATTCCAGAAATAATCTTCTTGGATTTGAATATGCCTATAATGAATGGGTGGGAGTTTCTAGAGCAATATGATACATTGTCAGATTCTTGTAAGAACACAATAATAGTAGTGTTGTTAGGAGCCAAGTTAAGTGAAGAGCAAGAGATAAAACTAAAATCTTTTCCGCAGGTTATGGAGTTCAGAGATAAGATGTTAACTAAGGAAGTTGTTCTAGATATTATTTCTAAGTATTTTAAGAATGCTATAAAATAATATCATATATGGTATTCCAATTATCTTTTTCAAAAGTACTATTTTAAATTAAAAATGCGCTTTATCGTTTGTTTTTGTATTTTATCGTAAAATACTTATCTAAAATTTTATTAAGATTAGTTTTCTTGTATTGATGTGGTTCTTTTGTTCGAAACCAACAAAAATATATTATGTATAATCCAATTGATTGTGTTTTATTGATTGATGATGATAAACCTACCAATTTCTTCAATAGTAAGATTTTATCAAAACATGATAGTTTCAATTCAATAAGGGTACGACAAAGCGGAAAGGCTGCTTTGGAATACTTAGCTGATGTTGATAAAGGAACCGAATTAAAACCTAATCTAATCTTTCTTGATCTTAATATGCCTGCTATGAATGGTTGGGAGTTCTTAATTGAGTATTCCAAACTAAATCAAAAAGTGATAGAAGGTATTAAGATTATAATACTTACCACATCTTCTGATGTTAGAGATGTAGAGAAGTCCAAAGAAAATCATTTTGTAAAAGATCTTGTTAATAAGCCATTATCATTCCCAACATTAAATAAAGTAGTTAAAAGACATTTTTTTAAACCCCACTCCAATGAAAACAATAGCAAAAGTACTTTTAGTCGATGATAGTGATGCAACCATTTTTTTTAATAAGATTGTACTTTCAAAAACTGGATATGTTGATGACATATTGATCGCTAAAAATGGTTTAGAGGCTTTACAGATTATCCAATCAGGAATAGTTCCGGAGATTATCTTTTTAGATATTAACATGCCGGTAATGGATGGTTGGGAATTTTTATCAAAATTTCAAGACTTAGAAAACTCTTTAAAGAATACAACCATCATTTTAATGATTGGCGCAGAACTGACAAAAGAAGATAAAGAATTAGCAAGATCTATCGATCAAATTAAAGAATTTAGTGGTAAAATGTTGTCTAGAGTTGGTGTAGATGCTATCAGACAGAAGTATTTTAATAAAGAATTGACTTCGATAGAATAATTATTTGGTCTCTAAATCCACCAAAGGATATTAGTTTTAAGAAACTTTTGTTTTTTATTATTTATATTGCACAAACGGTTTAATAGCACAAACGTTTTAGTTGTAAATAAATTTAAAATTACCTTTATGGTTAGATTACAGACTATATCCTGTATCGCCTCAATACTCTTTTTTTGCCAAATAACTTTATCACAATCTAGAGCAACTATCTCCGGGAATGTTTCCGATCAATTTGGTAGTTTACCGGGAGCAAGAGTTAGTATAGAAGGGACTAATCAAAATACTACAACAGATGTAAATGGAAACTATACGTTTGATGTAGAAGAAGGCGAGTATGTTCTTACCGCTGGATTTGTGATGTATAACTCAGTTTCCAAGACTACAATGGTAAAAGTTGGAGAAACTGCCCAGTTGGATTTTGTACTAGAAACAGGGTTTTCTATAGATCAACCCATTTCAGTTGGTTCCAGAGCAAAACCAAGATCTTTACTTAAAACAACGGCACCTGTGGATATTATTTCTCCTCAGGAGATTACTAATTCCTCACAAATAGAGTTAAGCCATATTTTACATTATTTAGTTCCATCTTTTCACTCTACCAATCAAACCATAGCGGATGGTACGGATCATATTGATCCAGCAACTTTACGTGGTTTAGGACCTGATCAAATCTTAGTATTAGTGAATGGCAAACGTAGGCATAATAGCTCGTTGTTAAATGTAAATGGAACTGTTGGTAGGGGTACAGTGGGGACTGATTTTAATGCGATTCCTATAGCATCTATAGAACGAATAGAAATATTACGTGATGGTGCAACTTCTCAATATGGATCAGATGCAATAGCAGGTGTGATAAATATTATTTTAAAGAAACAAACAGAAGTTATTAATATAGATAATAGGGTTGGTATTACGACAGAAGGAGATGGTTTTACTACGTATTCTTCGGCTAATTTTGGATTAAAAATTGGTAAGGAAGGTTATATTAATGTGACTGCAGAATATAGAGATAGAGAATCAATAAATAGAGCAGGAGATTATACAGGAACGGTTTATACAGATGATTTAGCAGAAGATCAGAGGTTAATCCAAGAAAATAATTTCTTTGATCAAACAGGGTATTCCGGGAATAGGGTTATGGAAATTGGAAGTGCAGAAACACAAAACCTTACGTTGGCATTTAATGGAGAAATCAAGATGTCCGAAAAAGCAACATTTTACTTACAAGGAGGAAGAAATTATAGAGAAGGTATGGCGGCTGGATTTTACCGTTTTCCAAAGGATCAGGATAGAGTAGTGCCAGAGTTATTTCCTAATGGTTTTTCGCCCCAGATATTAACTGATATTCAGGATGATGTCGTTGCAGGTGGAATTAGGGGAGTTAAGAATGGGTGGAATGTAGATTTTAGTCACTCCATCGGTATCAATAGCTTAGATTACACGGTGAATAATTCTAACAACGCTTCATTAGGTGTTGCTTCGCCTAGAACTTTTTATGCGGGTGGGTTCGAGTATCAACAAAACACCACCAATTTGGATATTTCTAAAACCTTTGATTGGTTAAAAGGAGTTAACATAGCATTTGGAGCGGAATTACGAGTGGAAAATTATCAAATCGTAGCAGGTGAGGAGGCATCATATATCAATGGTGAGAGTACATATTTTGATGAGTTTGGAAATGAGCTTCCTAGAGCAGCTGGAGCTCAGGTGTTTCCGGGTTTTCAACCAGAAAATGAATTAAATCGCTTTAGAACAAATAGTTCCGCTTATTTTGATGTAGAGACTAATATCTCAGACAAATTATTGGTGAAAGCCGCAGCAAGATATGAAGCTTATAATGATTTTGGAGGACAAGCTATCTGGAAACTGTCTAGTAGATATAGGATTAATGATAATGTAAGTGTTAGAGCAGGGTTTTCTACAGGTTTCAGAGCACCATCATTGCATCAAGTGTTTTTCCAAAATATTAGTACGCAGTTCGTAAACGGCGAAAGTATTCAAGTAGGAACGTTTAATAATGAAAGTGCAGTAGCTACAGAAGCATTTCAGATTGACAAGTTAAAGCCCGAATTGTCAAAACATTTTAGCGCTGGAATTAGTGGGAAATTAAATGATAATTTCACTTATACCTTTGATTATTACTTAATTAATATTGATGATAGAATAGTGCTTTCCGGGAGATTTGCTGAAGGGTATGAAACAATTCTCGAACCTTTTGGAGTAGGTGCGGCCCAATTTTTCACTAATGCTATTGATTCTAAAACATCAGGTGGAGATGTTGCAATACATTATAAAACGGACCTGGGAATTGGTAAACTGGGAGCCTCTTTAGGTGGTAATATTACAAGTACTAAAGTAAAAGGAAATATAAAAGTATCTCCTTCTTTAGTAGGACAAGAAGACGTGTTGTTTAATAGAGAAGAGATTGCTAGGGTAGAATCTGCACAGCCTAATTATAAGATAAATTCTTTGTTGTCATATGAGTTTGGTAAGTTTAGGCTGCAAATGGTCAATACGTTGTTTGGAGAAGTAAAGTTTGTACATCCAGATGATGGAGATCAATCGAATTGGGTGCTAAATAATTATACCGGAAATATAGAATCTCGTGATCAAACATTTTCTCCAAAATTAACAACCGACCTAGCGGTTTCTTACCAGATTAACGATTATGTGAAATGTACACTAGGAGGGAACAACATTTTTAATGTCTATCCAGATAGACATAAACATTCAGCAAATACTAGTAACGGCAATTTTGTTTACAGTAGAAGAGTACAACAATTCGGAGTTAATGGTGCTAATTATTATCTTCGGTTATTGTTAAAGTTATGAATAATAATTTGTGTAGTTTTTTATGTATTCAATTGAATAGGCAATATGTTTTAATTGCATTCTTAGCCTGGTTTTCTGCATTTGGGGCTAACAACCTTATTGCTCAGGAGACAGCTAATGAAGAAGTGAAAAGAGTACAACGTGCTATATTCGTATACAATTTTGCGCAACAAGTAGGCTGGCCAGAAATAGATAAGATAGATACTTTTAAAATAGGGGTTTTGGGGCCAGATAGAACAATTATCGACCTAAAATCAATGGCTCAAAAAAGAAAGATTTTTGGAAAGCCGGTAGAAATTGTTCGTTTTCAATTTGTGAAAAGTATTAAAGATGTTCAGTTGTTATATGTTCATAATAAGTATAATTATGATATAAATTATATTCTTGGCAAAATTTCAGAAAAAAATATATTACTAGTTACAGAAGATTACTTTTATAATTCTTCTATGGTCAACATGGTTAATGTTGGGGATTCTTTTGAATACGAGATTAATGTAAGTCGAATTAAAAATGAAGGTTTTGTAATAGCTCCCTCATTAGAACAATACGCAATTACCTCTTCTCAAAAATGGAAAGGTTTATTTAAAACGGCAGAAGAATCTTTAGAAAAAGCTTTAGATGAGAATGAGGAGCAGAAGGTTGCTATTAGGGATAATGAAGAACAAATAAAACAACAAGAAGAAAAAATATCAAATCAAGCAAGGGCTATTGATACAATCCAAGGGAGTATTGTAGATAGAAATAATTGGATTGAAAAGCTATCAAGTGAAAGTAAAATACAAGAAAAAAAATACGAAGAAAAACTCCTAATAGAAAAAGAGTTAGAGAAAAATATTCAGGATCAGGTTGCATTTATTAAAAATCAGGAAAAAAAGATAGAAACAAGTATTCAAGAGATTAAAAAACAACAAGAATATTTAGAACAACAGAATGAAGAAATTAAGGAAAAGGAAAAGATTTTAGAAGAACAACGTTCGGAGCTAGATAATCAAAAAAAGATTAATTGGTACTTAATTGCGTTGATCGCTCTAATTCTAATTGGAGGTTTTTTTATCTATAGAAGTTATCTTAATAAAAAAAGATTGAATGCTTCCTTAGAGGAGAAGAATAAAGAAATATACGAGCAATCATTAGTGCTAGAATCAAAAAATAAAGAACTAGAACAATTTGCGTATATCGCTAGTCACGATTTGCAAGAACCTTTAAATACAATTTCCAGTTTTATAGGTTTAATATCAGAGGATTATGGAGGTGTTTTTGATGACATAGGAAAGGAAAGTTTGAATTTTATAAAGGATGCTAGTATTCGGATGAAGAAACTGATTGATTCTTTATTAGAATATTCTAGATTAGGAAGAACTAGAGAGTTTACAAAAGTGGATATGAATACAGTTTTAGACGAACTAAAAGGCGATTTCACTAATATTTTAGAAAGGACTAATGCTAAAATCTATTCGAAAAAGTTGCCTGTTGTTAAAGGAAATCCTTTAGAGCTAAGATTATTGTTGCAAAATTTGGTTAGTAATGGGATTAAATTTACAGAAGAAGGTATCATCCCCGAAATTCATATAGAGGCAATTAAAAAAGGAAGAAAAGACGAACCTTCCAAAAAATATTGGCAGTTCTCGGTAAAGGATAATGGAATAGGTATTCCTAAAATTCACCAAGATAGGATTTTTGCAATTTTCCAAAGACTCCATTCTAGAGAAAAATATCAAGGTACTGGAATAGGATTAGCGCACTGCAAGAAAATTGTAGAATCTCACAACGGCGCAATTTGGTTAGAATCAACGGAAGGAAAGGGAACTACTTTTTACTTTACAATTCCCGAATAGCAATACATAAATAGTACCTCATAAGTAACTGTAATCTATAATTACTTATGAGGTATGTAGTTTTTCTAAACTTCAGGTCTACCCTTAAGTCTTTTTTCTATTTTTTGTTTTTTAGCAGTAATGATCTTCATCATTTCCATGATTTCCGGATCTTTATTTTGTTTGTAGATTTCATTAAGACTCAAAACGAGATCTTTTGCTTCTCTTGATGCTTCAACTCGATCACTAGTGGACATATTGCTCATACTTCTGCCCTCAAACTCACGTGCTTTCTCCATTAATTCCATAACTCAGTATTTATTGTAATAATAAAAATGTTTTAGACTACTTTATAAAAAATAAACTATTTAGTCTTTAATTTAACACTTTTGGGGTAAATATATAAAAAAAATCGACATTTATTGTCTCTTATATATAACGGAAATAAATGAAATGATAAATGATCATTATACTCAGTTTTAATAAATAGATGTTTTTTTAGCAAATGTTGTATTTACTTCAAATATTTAACGAATTAAATACATTGTTTTTTAGGTTTTTATCTGTTTTTTGATTTCGGTGATTTGTTATTTTTTTTAAATAAAGCGATAAACATTTTATTAAAAATAAAGATTACTGGAATCTTCAGTTTATAAAAACTGGACTACTATTCTTTTAATATGATTTGATATCATTGTATGTATATTATAAATCAAGAAAAATGAATAGTACAGATTTGGAGCCCAAAGAATATGATGAATATTATGGTAGATATATTAAAAAGTTGTCTCCACAAGTTAGTATAATAAAAGGTTTCGAAATAGGAAAAGATGATGTAATTATTTTTTTTGAGTCTATTCCTCCGGAAAAACAAGAATATAGATATGATATTAATAAATGGAGTATTAAAGAAGTTTTACAACATTTAATAGATACCGAACGCATATTTATGTATAGGTGTTTTCGTATTGCCAGAAATGATCTAACTCCTTTAGCAGGTTATGATCAAAATATTTATATAGATCCTTCAGGAGCAAATCAAAAATCTATGAGCGAATTGATTGGTGAATTCAAAATAGTAAGACAAAATTCTATTTCATTCCTAAATAGTATTAGTAATGATCAGTTGATGTATATCGGTAACGCTAATGGTGGTGATATGTCAGCTAGAGCTGCAGCTTTTACCATAATTGGTCATGAGATTTGGCATATGGATATTATAAAAGAAAGATATTTATAAAATTTAATTTCGTTTGGTAATTATAGATTTAATACTGTTCTGTAATTCAGGAATTACCTCTTTTTTAAACCATTCATTTTTTGCTTGCCATATATTATTTCTTGGCGATGGATGTGGTAGTACAAAATAATTAGGTAGGTATTCTTTATAATTTTTCACAGATTCTGTAAGTGTTCTTTTAAGTTTATTTCCTAAGTAATATTGTTGTGCATAGGTACCAATTAATAGTATAAGTTCTACATCCTTCATATTGCTTAGTAATTTTTGATGCCATAATGGAGCACATTCCTTAGTAGGAGGTAGGTCACCAGATTTTCCTTTTCCAGGGTAACAAAAACCCATTGGAATTAAAGCTGTGATTTCAGAATTATAAAAAGTGTCATTATCAATTCCCATCCACGCTCTTAAATTTTGTCCACTTTTATCATCCCAAGGAATTCCGGATTTATGAACAACACTTCCTGGAGCTTGTCCTATAATTACAATTTTACTTCGTGTATTAGCAGAAATAATAGGTCTCGGACCTAATTCTAATTTTTGGGCGCATACGTCACATTTTGAAATTGAAGATAAAAGAGTATCCATATAGTGTTGGAAATTTAGAAGGTTAAATTACAAAATGTTCTAACAGTTCATGTTAATAATAAGC
This sequence comes from Aquimarina sp. MMG015, assembly GCF_018100855.1. Lineage (NCBI taxonomy): Bacteria > Pseudomonadati > Bacteroidota > Flavobacteriia > Flavobacteriales > Flavobacteriaceae > Aquimarina > Aquimarina sp. MMG015. The sequence goes on along the minus strand of NZ_JAGJEB010000007.1, from coordinate 23,762 downwards.
TTATTATAAAGACAATACATTCATCTCCGTTTTTAGAACGTATTGCCCTAACTTGTGGTTTGTATTATTCAATATGATCTATTTAGTCGTGTTTTTGTGTATTTAATAAGGAAGAGCTTAAAAGTTTAACAAAAGTTTAAGTATGTGTGTTTTTAATGATTTTTTCGTTGTTTTTGGTGTGTTTCTTTGAGAATTATTTAATTATTAAAACAAAGTTAATTAATTGTTTGTCAGTTGTTTATGGTTGGTTGGTTGAAAGAGCTACTTTGCGGAATCCTACGTTGTGGATTTAATCGTAGTCCTCTTTCAGAGTATGGAAGTTTAATATTATTTTTCTACTTTTAAAGCTAACGGAAGTTAGTCTTGTAACAAAACTTTAGTAATCTCTTCTAGTAATTGATTAGTTAAAGTATTTTTTACAGGAAAAAGTTCATCAGACTTATTTTAATATTCACTCAATCAAAAAAGAGGTTTATGAAACGTAGAGATTTTATTCAATACACAGGATTAGGAGCAGGCGCTTTAATGATGCCTTCATTACTTCTGGGAAATGATATTCCCGCAGAAGCATTGCTTAATCCGGGAATGGATATTGCCATTCAGAAAAAGATGGCGGATGTTGCACTCAATACTGCAAAATCATTGGGAGCAACATATGCCGATGCCAGAATAGGTAGGTATTTAAACCAATATGTATTTACTCGAGAAGATAAAGTACAAAACGTAGTTAATACAGAATCATTTGGTATCGGAATTCGAGTAATTGTTAATGGTACTTGGGGATTTGCATCTACCAATAGTGTTACCGAAGACGGAATTAAGAAAGCTACAGATCAAGCAGTAGCAATAGCAAAAGCAAATTCTAAATTTCAAAAAGAAGAAGTAAAACTGGCTCCAGTAAAATCACATGGAGAAGTATCTTGGAAAACTCCTATAAAAAAGGATTTTAAAGATGTACCAGTTTCCGAAAAAGTAGACTTACTATTATCGGCAAATGCAGCAGCATTGGAGAACGGAGCTAATTATGTTAATTCTGGACTCTTTATGGTAAATGAACAGAAATATTTTGCATCTACAGATGGATCATATATTGATCAAGATGTACATCGTATCTGGCCAACATTTACAGTTACCGCAATTGATAAAGGTACTGGTAAATTTAAATCACGCCAAGCAATGAGTGCTCCAATGGGTATGGGGTATGAGTATATGGACGGATTAGCTTCAGAAAAATTAAAAGGCCCTGAAGGTCTCAAACTATATCGTGGAAGTTATGATATTATAGAAGATGCAACATTGGCAGCTAAGCAAGCGAAGCAAAGGTTAACTGCTAAATCTGTTGAAGCTGGTAAATACGATTTAGTACTAGAACCAAATCATTTAGGGTTAACAATTCACGAATCTGTTGGACATCCATTAGAGTTGGATAGAGTTTTAGGATATGAAGCCAATTATGCAGGAACAAGTTTTGCTACCTTAGATAAATGGAAGACTAAAAACTTTAAATACGGTAGTGATATTGTAAACTTAGTAGCAGATAAAACCCAAGTAGGATCCTTAGGAGCTGTAGGCTATGATGATGAAGGAGTAAAAACTAAGAAATGGGATTTAGTTCGTAACGGTGTATTAACCAATTACCAGGCAATACGTGATCAGGTTCATATGATAGACCAAAAAGAATCTCATGGATGTTGTTATTCTCAGAGTTGGAATGATGTACAATTCCAGCGTATGCCTAATGTTTCTTTAGAACCAGGAAAAGAGAAGTATTCTATAGACGATATGATCAAAGATGTAGAAAAAGGAATCTACATAGCAGGTAGAGGTTCTTATTCTATAGATCAGCAACGATATAATTTCCAATTTGGTGGAACTGTATTTTTTGAAATCAAAAACGGAAAAATTGTAGGTATGCTAGATGATGTAGCGTATCAATCTAATACACAGGAGTTCTGGAATTCTTGTGCTAAGATATGTGACAAAGATGATTACCGAATGTTCGGATCATTCTTTGATGGTAAAGGACAGCCTTCACAAGTAAGTGCTGTATCTCACGGAAGTTCTACTACACGTTTTAATGGTGTGAATGTGATCAACACAGGTAGAAAAATTTAAATCACAGTCTTATTTACAAATAAAAAATATCATGGCAATATATTCCAAAGAAGAAGCAAAACAGATTATGGAAAAGGCATTGAGCTTTTCTACTGCAGATGCTTGTGAAGTAAATTTAAGCGGAAGCGAAAGCGGTAATATCCGTTATGCTAGAAATACAGTGTCTACAGCAGGACACAGATCGAATCAAACCTTGGTTGTACAATCTAATTTTGGAAAAAAATCGGGTACAGCTACGATTGATGAATTTGATGATGAATCATTAAAAAAAGTGGTAAAAAGAGCCGAAGAACTGGCAAAACTCTCTCCAGAGAATCCAGAATTTATGGCCCCACTGGGACCACAGACATACGATAAATCGATTACATATAAAGAAGCCACAGCAAAGGTATCACCAGAATATCGTGCAGAAGTTGCTAATAGCAGTATCGAACCAGCTGCTGCTAAGGATGTTACTGCAGCGGGGTTTTTTAACGACTCCGCAGGTTTTAGCGCAATGATGAACTCTAGTGGTTTGTTTGCATACAACCAATTTACAGATGCTAGTTTTACAGTAACTATGCGTAGTAATGATGGTACTGGATCTGGTTGGGTGACTAGAGATTACAATGATATTTCTAAGTTTGATGCAGTAGAAGCCTCAAACGTAGCGATCAATAAAGCAGTAATGTCTAAGGAAGCAAAGGCAATAGAACCAGGGAAATATACGGTTATTTTAGAGCCAGCAGCTTCAGTTGGTCTTTTAGGTAATATGGCGTTTGCATTTAATGCACGTACGGCAGATGAAGGACGTAGTTTTATGTCTAAAGAAGGAGGAGGAACCAAAATGGGAGAAAAGATCGTAGATGAGCGAGTGAATATATGGTCAGACCCTTTAAATCCAGAAGTGCCTACAGGAACTTGGAACGGTTCAGGACAACCACTTAAAAAGACAAGTTGGATAGAAAATGGAGTAGTGAAAAACCTAGCATATAGTCGTTATTGGGCAGAGAAAAAAGGAGTAGATCCTGTTCCTTTTCCTAATGGATTTATTATGCAAGGCGGTGATGCTTCATTAGAAGATCTTATCAAAGGAACTAAGAAAGGTATTTTAGTTACGCGATTATGGTATATCAGAACTGTAGATCCACAAACATTATTATACACAGGACTAACCAGAGATGGAACTTTCTATATAGAAAACGGAAAGATTAAATATCCAGTTAAGAATTTCAGATTTAACGAGAGCCCAATCATTATGCTAAATAACCTAGAAACTCTAGGGAAGCAGGTTAGGATTGACGGAAATCTGGTGCCTTATATGAAGATACGAGACTTTACCTTTACCAGTCTTTCTGATGCAGTATAATCTTATAAGTACTGTCTTAACTAAAAATTAGAAACTATCAGATAGAGCGTAGTTAAAATGTATAGTGTAAATCACATATTTTTTAATTGCGCTCTAATGGTAGTAATTGGTTTAAGAGAATCCTAATTAACTTTAATTTTAGATCATTTAGTATTTAATGATCTATATTGTTTCGTTAGTATACCTAGTTAATTTCATATTGAGCAATAAATTTTTCTTTACACGATTACAATACGAATCAGGAGATTGGGATGTAGACCAAAGGATGCCTTCTAACCTGTTAAATTCTCTTGTGGAGTATACTACATTAAAGGTAGATACTCAGGAGAAGATTATTTCATTAAGTAGTGATGAAATTTTCAAAAGCCCATTTTGTTATATTTCTGGACATAAGTTAGTACAGTTCACTAAAAAGGAAAGAGAAAACTTTAAAAAGTATGTAAACAACGGTGGTTTTGTTTTTGCAGATGATTGTAATCACGATATTGATGGGTTATTTTCTAAGTCTTTTGTTAGGCAGATGGGGGATATTTTCGGTCCACAAGCGTTAAAAAAGATACCTAATAATCACGAAATTTATAAGGTGTTTTTTGAGTTTGAAGATGGACCTCCAACTACATCTCAGGAATTAAATGGATGGGGAGATGATATTGTACATGATTATTTAAAAGCAATAGTTATTAACGGAAGGATAGGAGTTTTATTCAGTAACAAGGATTATGGTTGCGAATGGGATTATGATTTTAGAAATAAACGGTGGTATAAAATAGACAATACCCGATTTGGTGTTAATATCGTGATGTATGCATTAACATCATAAAAGATAGAATTCATATGGATAAAGAGTTAGTAGATATAGAACAAGAAGTACATATTCTTACCGAAAAACTTCAGAAATTAAGGAAGGAAATAGGGAAGGTTATTACAGGCCAAGAAGAAACTATAGAACAACTATTAATTACCTTTCTTGCAGGTGGTCATGCACTATTAGAAGGAGTTCCTGGTTTAGCCAAAACCTTAATGATTAGAACTTTGGCTCAAGCCATTGATTTAAACTTTAAGAGGATACAGTTTACGCCTGATTTAATGCCGTCTGATATTATTGGTACAGAGATACTAGAAGAAGATTATAGCACAGGAAAGAAGTTTTTTAAATTTAATAAAGGACCTATTTTTTCTAATATCATATTGGCGGATGAGATCAATCGTACACCACCAAAAACACAAGCGGCTTTGTTAGAAGCAATGCAAGAGTTTGAAGTAACTTATTCTGGAAAAACATATGAATTAGACAAACCATTTTTTATTCTTGCTACGCAAAATCCAATAGAACAATCAGGAACATTTTCACTGCCAGAGGCACAACAAGATCGTTTTTTATTGTACATAAAAATTGGATACCCTACGGAGTCAGACGAAACAACAATTCTAAAAAATACGACAGGTTCGAAAAAAGAAACCTTGAATAAAGTAATTTCGGGGGACGATATTATTAGGTTACAACATTTGGTTAGAGAAGTCCCTATAAGCGATGATCTGATCTCTTTTGTCAGTAAAGTTATAAGAGCTACCAGACCAGAAACAACAACGAATTCTTATGTAAAGGAATGGGTCAATTGGGGAGCAGGACCACGTGCTGGTCAAGCAATGATATTAACAGCTAAGGCAAGAGCATTAGCACAAGGAAGATTATCGGTGACTTTAGAGGATCTTAAACACGTGGCTATTCCCGTTTTAAGACATAGAGTTATCGTTAATTTTAGAGCAGAATCAGAAGGGATTACTTCTGATAATGTAACACATCATCTATTAGAAGATATAAAAGTAGGAGCTTAGAAAAAGAAGCGCGTGAGACAGGATTATCATCAATTATTAAAACCAGAACTTATTAAAAGCGTTTCTGGCTTATCGCTAATCGCGCGGGTATTAGTCGATGGGTATTTGTCTGGATTAAACAATAGTCGTAATGTAGGTTCGGGAATGGAGTTTACGCAATTTCGTAATTATGAACCAGGAGATGATCTAAGATTGCTGGATTGGAAAATGCTGGCCAGATCAGGGCGATATTATATCAAACAATCGGAGGTAGAAACCAATATTTCTATAAAATTTATTTTGGATGCTAGTAACTCTATGTTACACAAAGAGCAGGAACTTTCTAAAATGGATTATGCCAGAGTATTAGTAGCTTCATTAGGATATATGTCTCAAAAACAAGGCGATGCTATTGGATTGTTTGGATTAAACGAAGATCGTTTATATGATTTATATCCTAAAATCCAGAAACAGCATTACAATCGCTTTTTATTAGAACTGGCCAATATAGAGAATAAAGGCAAGTGGCCTGCGAATCCAAATGCATCAAAAAGCTTACATGACCGCAATCATAAAGAACTCATTTTTTTTATAACAGATTTATACGAGCATGATGAAGAGTTAACTTCTTTTATAAAACGATTAAAAACCCCTAGAAACGAGGTGGTGGTATTACATCTTATGGGAAATAATGAATTAGAGTTTTCTTATAAAGGAACTGTAACATTCGAGGATTTAGAGACAGGAGCAAAGCTAAAAATAGATACGAAGACCGCTAAAAAAGAATACTTAAAGGCTTTAGAGGCCATGATCAGTACTACAAAAGATACTTTATTGATGAACGATATTAGTTATCATATGTTTAAATTAAATGATCATATCGGAGAGGCGTTACAAGTGTTCCTTAAAAAACGAAATAATCTAATCTGATATGTCTTTCTTATATCCTACATATTTATGGGCATTATTAGGACTCTTGGTACCTTTGGCCATACACCTTTGGAGTAAAAAAGAAGGAAAAACAATAAAAGTAGGTAGTACTAAATTATTAAGCGAATCAGACTCTAAACAATCCAGAAGCATCCAATTGAATGAATTATTACTACTAATTCTTAGAATGGTATTAATAGCAATGTTAGTTTTCCTAATTGCTGGATTTCAAATTAAGAAAAGAGCGAATTCGACTCCAATAACATATATCATAGAGCCTACGTTGGTACAAGATCAGAGGATACAAACCATTGTAGATACTCTAGAGAGTGGAGCATCGCTGCGACTCTTACAGACTGGTTTCCCTGAGTTGGATAAAGATGAGTTTGATTTTAAAAATGACGAAACACCTAACTATTGGCAATTAGCAAAAGATATGGAAACATTGCGTTCCGATAGTATTGTTGTTTTTACAAGCGCAAAGATAACCGGGTTAAAAGGAGCTCGACCAACGATTTCTAAAAATAGTACTTGGATCGCATTGGATAGTAACGAACCTGTAGAAAGAGTCCTCAGCGTAACTAAAACAAAAGATACAGTAGAAATACTGTCAATTACAAGTGATCAAAATGTAGCATCTTTTAGTAAAGAAAGAGTAGCGAAGAATAGCAATACACTCGGGTATACTATAACAAATGATAGTTTACTCTTTTCGGCTAAAGGAAAAGAGCAAACAGTAGCACTTACAGCGGAACGAACAGCGAAGGTGATGTTGGTGTATACAGATAGTCTAAAAACTCAAAAAAAATATATTGAAGCATCGCTAAATGCAATATCAAAATATCTAAAGAGAACTATAGATATCGAAATACGAACAGCAACAGAAGACATAGCGTATTTAGAATATGATTTGGTAGTTTGGTTATCTACAGCGATTGCTCCTAATACGATAACAAAATTATTGGTATATCGTCCAGATACATTTGCTAATACTATTATTGAAGCAGGGACTTCGAGCACCATTTTTTACCTCACAGAACCGTTGAATAGAGAGAATAGTATTGATAAACACCTGTCAGAACAACTTTTACAATTGTTTGATTTTTATAAAGAAGAAAAATTGGATATCGGTAACTATGATATGCGAAGTATTGATATATCAGAATTAGAACCCATAACTTCTGTGAGTGCAGGAGATAAAAAACAATATGAATTGTTAGATATTTCTAAATGGTTATGGTTATTAGTAGCAATTGGATTGATAGCAGAACGAAGTATCGCAAAATATAGAAAACAATAGTGAGATCAGGATATAATATATTAGTTGGATTTAGACAACGATGGCAACTGATGCTTTGGTTAGAAGTGGTCTTATATGCCGCAGGTCCTGCAATTCTTGTATATGTTGTCTCCTCTAGTGTTTTATGGACTGTGATTGCGCTACTTGTGGTAGCAAGTATTGCTGCAATGATCATAAAACCATGGAAAAAGAGTTTACAAAATATTGCTAGTTATATCGATCTGCATTTAGAGGGTACAGAATATAGTACGAGTCTGCTATTAGCATCAGAAGAACATTTATCTGGTTTAGCCAGAATACAGCAACACAGAATCCAGGATGTATTGATCACAAAGCTAAAAACCATCAAACCTCCGCATCATTTGATTAGAGGAATTGTATTGGTAAGTGTATGTGTGTTGATCGGTTTTGTGTTATACAAATTTGATCTATTTGGAGCAATACAAAAATCTCAGCAGCCCAAAACTATTCCAGAAACCATTGTTTTTACAGCCACGGATTCTACTGAGATTTCAACAGCACCGCCAAAAATTCTAAAGCAAGAACTACTTATTACATATCCACGATATACACAACTTCCTGCTGCCAAAACAACCACAATGGATATCAAAGCGGTAGAAGGATCGCGCATATCTTGGCAGATACAGTTTGATAAAGAGATTAAAGAAGTGACTATAGAAAGTGCAGACAATAGGTATGCTATGGAACAGATCGATGGAGTATATAAAGGGAACACTGTGCTTAGCACTTCTGGATTTTATAATTTTAAGTTTACAGATCACCAAAACAACTCGTATGTGTCAGATTTGTATGCTATCGAAGTGACAAAAGATAAGAGTCCTACTGTGGCCATTAAAGGAATAAAACAATTTACTTCTTTTGATTATGAGCAATCTAAAAAAGTATCCTTTATCACAGAAATTAAAGATGATTATGGGATTGAAGATGCCTATATTATTGCTACAGTGAGCAAAGGTTCTGGTGAATCGGTAAAATTTAGAGAAGAGAAACTCAATTTTAGCAACGTAACTACAGGAAATAAAAATCTAAACCTATCCAAAAGGATTGACCTAGATCAGATGAATATGGAACCAGGTGATGAGCTGTATTTTTATGTAGAAGCTTTGGATCGCAAAAGACCTAAAGCCAATATTTCCAGAAGCGAAACCTTTTTTGCAGTAATTAAGGATACCATTTCCGATACTTTTGCGGTAGAAGGAACGATGGGAGTAGACCTGATGCCAGATTATTTTAGAAGCCAACGACAATTGATTATAGATACCGAAAAACTTCTTAAGGACAAATCTAAAATGACTACCCAAGAGTATAAATCCAGAAGTAACGAGTTAGGTTTTGATCAGAAAGTATTGCGCCTTAAGTATGCGGAATTTATGGGAGATGAATCAGAGTCAGAAGGTGATGAACATGATGATGAGCACGAGCACGAAGAAGAACACGGTCATGAAGAAGGACACGAGGAAGAAGATCCATTAGCAAAATACACCCATAAACACGATAGTCATAATGAACATAATCTGGTAGAGGAAAAAGAAAAAAAGGAAGATCCTCTAGAAGAATATTTACATAATCATGATGATCCAGAAGAGTCTACACTCTTTACGCAATCACTAAAGAGCAAGTTACGCCAAGCACTGAATGAAATGTGGGATGCAGAACTGTATTTACGATTATACACACCAGAAAAATCATTGCCTTATCAGAACAGAGCGCTAAAACTAATCCAGGATATAAAAAACAGTGCGCGTATTTATGTACATCGCATCGGTTTTGATCCGCCACCCATCAAAGAAGATAAACGATTGACGGGCGAAACTGATAAAGTACCTGGGTATAGAAAAACAGAAGAACTAGAACAAGAAGATCTGTATCCCGCAATACGTGAATCGATCGCTAGATTAGAAGCACTCATCTCAGAAAAAACGGGGATTACGGAGGATGATAAAAAACTTTTTGGCAAAGCCGGAAATGAGCTAGCCATAAAAGCGATAGAAGATCCAGGAAAATACCTAGAAACATTACAACAGCTAAAATGGATTTCTGAAGATGTAACAGTCCCACAAGAAGCATTGATTGCATTGCAAAAAGGACTATTTATGGCACTACCAGCAGTATCACCAAATCCTGTAAAAACAGCACAGCAATCGAGCGAAATAAATGATTTATTAGTAAAAGAGTTAGAAATTCATGATTGAGAATATTACTTTTTTACATAGTAATTGGATGTGGCAGATTGGGTGTGGTGCGCTGGTACTATGGTTAGTTTTTGTTTGGAAAGAATTATCTCTCTGGGGAAAACCAAAGTTTTGGATCAGAATCACGGTTGCGCTTCTTGCCGTGATATCTATAACGATCATCGCGCTAAAACCTGCTCGATCGATACTGCCTAAAAACACCAAAGTAGCACTACTAACTCCAGGATATGAGCGATCACAGTTAGACAGTTTAAAAAAAATATATAAACGATTACAGACGGTTGATTATATAGAGAATCAACCCATTTTTGGGAAAGCAACAACTTCTGATACCGTTTTTGTATTGGGATCTGGTGTAGCGCCTTTTGATTTTTGGCAGCTAGCGAATAATCAGGTACAGTATGTGTCTGGAGATATTCCCACAGGAATCATTAGATATACATATGATCAAGAAAAAGTAGTAGGAGCAGAGTTTGGACTAGAAGGGATCTATAACAATCCAATAAAAGGAAATAGATTGGTACTAGAAGGACCTGAAGGCAATGGCCTGGATTCTATTAACTTGGTTGCAGATGCAGAACAATCTTTTAGTTTACGTGCCAAATTAAAAGCGAGTGGTACCTATATCTTTTGGGTAACCGAAAAAGACGCTACAGGAAAAATAGTAGCTAAGGATCCAATTCCAATGAAGGTGCAGGATCGTAAAAAATTACAAGTGTTGATCGTTAATGACTTTCCTACGTTTGAGACCAAGTATCTAAAAAATTACCTCTCCGAAATGGGCCACGAGGTATTGGTAAAGAGTAAAATAACCAAAGGAAAGTTTAAGTTCGAGTATTTTAATAGAGACCGAACACCGATGGGTGCTTTTACTGAGAAAAACCTGAGTCCCTTTGATCTGGTGATCTTAGATGCTAATACCATCAAGAATCTTGGAAGAAATGCGACCACAGCGTTAGAGAATGCAGTAAGACAACAAGGATTGGGCGTGTTTATCCAGCCCGATGAAACCTCCTTTAGATCCAGAAAAGGATTTGCAGGATTTGATTATATATCGGTAAAACGTACAGAAACGAAGCTGCCTATTGCACCAAAAACCAAGATAACAACTTATCCCTTTGTTTTTAATAATCAAACAGAGATTCTAGCCGTACATCGCAATACAGATAAGAAGATCATTTCTGGATATAAATATATAGGAAAAGGAAAAGTAGGCACTACGGTAATAGGGGGTACTTATGAATTGATTTTGGATGGCAATACCCAAGAGTATCAACAACTATGGGCAGGAATACTTACAGCAATTGCTAAAAAAGAAATTGCTGAGGTAGATTGGGATACCAACCAATTATTAGCGATAAAAGATCAACCCTATATTGCTACGCTTAGAACCAAAGTAGCTACACCAGAAGTAATAATAGCAGATGGATATCGCATAGCGATGCAGCAAGACATACACATACCCAATCGTTGGCAGGGAACCACCTATCCTAAAAAGCTAGGTTGGCACCAAATCTCGATTGCACAAGACAGCACTACGGTATTGGAGTATTATGTGACGGATACCATCGCTTGGCGATCACAGTTGGTATATGATAAGATGCAACAAAACAGTCGCTTCTTTGATCGATCCATACCTACAGCCACAGCAACAAGGGCTCCTGTAGCACCCATAAATCCAATAGGGTTATATATCTTCTTTCTATGTTGTATGGGATATCTATGGCTAGTGCCCAAAATAGAAACTACCTAACTAGATGCTTATTTCCCTATTTTATAAAAGCTGATTTCTTGATAAAAAGAATATATCTTATTTGGATTTTAGGGAAATTTTACCCTATTTTTAGATCTTAACAAAGAAAGATAAGTATTAGTAATAATCATTTGTAAGTGTTTGTAATCATTTACAAATGAAAATATACTTTTAATAAGGTAACTATATCCGCATGTTACCTACAACCAAAACACAATCTTCATTGAAACAAAAAACTGAAATAAAAAAGGGTACTATAATTCTGTATGAAGGTGATGTTTGTAAAAGTGCCTATCAAGTTATAAAAGGTTGCTTAAAAAGCTATGTAATCGATAAAAATGGGAAAGAACATATTATTCAATTTGCCCCAGAAGGATGGTATATTTCTGACTTAGATAGTTTGGTAAACGGAGTTCCTTCGAAAACTTTTATTGAAGCAATAGAAAATTCAATTGTAGAAAAAATAAGTTTTGAAGATTTAGAGAATATTAATGACATTGAAAGTTCGATTCAAGAAAATTTCTATAAAAAACTGACTAATTCAATCATTTCCTTAAACAAGCGATTAATCAGTCAACTAGCGTCCAATTCTGAAGAAAGATATATTGACTTTTTACATACTTATCCCTCTTTAACTAACCGACTTCCTTTAAAATTAATTGCTGCTTACATTGGTGTTACTCCTGAATACTTAAGTGAAATAAGAAGAAATATTTCAAAAAAGTAATTAGCGAACTCATTTCTTAAGATACCTTAATTTTCATTGCATAAATACTTCTCAACTTTGCACTTATAAATTAAAAAGCAAAATTATGGCAAGTACAAAAAATAGAATTTTAAACATTTCCCTTTGGATAGTACAAGTACTACTATCTATTATGTTCATTATGGCAGGTTTAATGAAATTAAGCCAACCCATTAGTGAATTATCCATTTCGCTTCCTTGGACTACTGATACACCTGAATTTTTAATTAGATTTATAGGATTAAGTGAGTTATTGGGTGGAATTGGATTTGTCCTACCTGCTTTGCTACGTATAAAACCAAAACTAACAGCGTACGCAGGTATTGGAATTTCAATAATTATGCTTTTAGCTTCTGTTTTGCATACCTACAGAGGGGAATACTCTTCCATAATATTCAACTTCTTGATTCTCGGAATGGCAGTTTATGTGGCTTGGGGAAGATTAAAGAAAATACCTATTGAACCAAAAAAATAAAAAGGCAGCAGCTAACAATGTATAAAAAAACATAGGGCGGTTTAGGCTTAATTTGAAAGCCTATGCTTGTTCATAAAGTCGCCAAATATAAAATTTGACATTTTCAACAAAAAAGATAAAAGCAAAATGTTATATTTAGCTTAGTACCAACACGAAACGTATTGCTTATCACCTGCCCTACGTTTCTTATACGAGACGTTGGCAGTAATTCCCTAAATAAAGAAACTTTATTAATTTCTTTTACTACCAATTTAAATTTTGTGTAGTAACTTTATATTAAATTTAACCATAATCAGAATTACAAAAAACTTATATGGAGTCATCATTAGAATCTTTATCTAAATTATTTACTGAAAGAATTTATAGGATACCTGATTATCAAAGAGGATATGCTTGGACTAATAAGCAACTAAAAGATTTTTGGGCTGATTTGGTACAACTAGATAAAGGTAAAAATCATTATATAGGAGTATTGACTGTAGAAGAGGTATCCGAAGGACAATATAAAAAATGGGATGACGATTTATGGATTATTGAATCCAAAAGCTACCGACCACTTTATATAGTAGATGGACAGCAAAGATTAACAACATCAATAATTTTAATCCAAGCTATTACAGAGTTTATTCCAGAAAACGAAAAATTAAATTATAATACAGTCAATGAAATTCGAAAAAAATATATTTATGAATCAAAAGATGAAGGAATTTCAAGATCGTATATCTTTGGATATGAAAAAGATAACCCAAGCTATGATTATTTAAAGTTAAAAATATTTAAAGAAAATTTAGAGGAGTTCTCCTCAGAGCCTGAAACTATTTACACAAATAACTTAGAAAAAGCGAAGGAGTATTTTATAGAACAACTTTCCCTTTTAAATTTCAAACAGATTGAAGATATATATAAAAAATTAACTCAAAATTTTCTTTTTAATTCATATTCAATATCATCAGATATCGATGTTTTTATTGCATTTGAAACAATGAATAATAGAGGAAAACCTCTATCATATTTAGAATTATTAAAAAATAGGCTTATATATTTATCTACTAAATTTGAAGTTTCAGAATCAGAGAAAAATAAACTTCGTAAAAGAGTGAATGAATGTTGGAAATCTATATATCATAATTTAGGTAGAAACAAAAACCAACCATTAGATGATGACCAATTTTTACGTAATCATTTCTTAATCTATTTTGGAAGAAAAATCTTTGATGAAGTTAAAACTGATTTTACAGAAGAGATATCTTTTCAATATTTTCTCATGTCAAGAAGAACAAGAAAAAATCTAGAATATCCGATATTTTTATTAGAAAAACATTTTGTAACCAAAAATATCCTTTGCGATAATTTACCAACAGGAATAACTATTAAAAATGTTTATGAATACGTCAATAGTTTACAAAAATCGGTAGAGACTTGGTATAAAATTTTCAACCCTAAACTTGAAAATTATTTCACACTAGAGGAAACTAAATGGTTAAGCAAATTGAATAGACGTTCAATCACTACAGTTGCTGTTTTGATAATGGTTTTCTTCGAAATAGAAAAATCAGAAAAGAAAAGAGTAAAATTGTTAAAAGCACTTGAGAGGTTTTCTTTCATTAAAACAATGACCTATTTATATAGATATTCACTTCAACACGCAAACTTTGTTATGTTATCAACTGATTTGATTGAAAATAAAATATCATCAGACAAATTAATTCAATTAATAGTAGATAGAAACAATAAATCATATAATGATTCCGAAAACAAAAAAGATATAAGAAAATCTTTTAAAAACAATGGTTTTTACAAATGGGATGGTATTCACTATTTCTTATATGAATATGATTTAACTCTTTATGAAAAATCTAAAACAAAAAGAGAAAAATTAAACTGGGATCAATTCAACGATAGTGATTATAAAACGGTAGAGCATATTTTTCCGCAAAACGGACGAAAAGAATGTTGGAAAAAACATTTCTCTAAATATACTTCTAAAGAAAGACGTATTTTAAGACATTCTCTTGGAAATTTAGTTCCACTTTCACAACCCAAGAACTCTAGTTTTCAGAATAAATGCTTTAAAGACAAAATAGCAAATTCAGAAAATACGGTTGGCTTTAGATTTGGTTCATATTCTGAAAATGAATTAACGGAAAATACAGAATGGACTGCAACTCAAATATTAGAACGTGGAATAAGGCTATTAAGCTTCTTAGAAAAAAGATGGGAATTACCGATTGGAAACATTAAACAAAAAATTGAGTTTTTAAATCTAGGGTTTGTACTTGAAAAAGAAAAAATTAAGTTAGCAGACTTAACTACTGCCAACAACGTATATAAAAAATAGGAGGTATAATAATAAAATCAAGTTTTGTGGTTCTCGTCAAACTTTGAACTTGAACTAAAGTTTATTACTTCACAACCTCCTACTTTTTATATACAACACGTTAGTAATAATTTGAAAAACAAATCAATGAACTCGAACATTGTGGGAAAACTTGAACAGGATGAAGAATTTGATGAATGGTGGTATGGTGGGAATTTAAAAGCCCCTATTTTAAAAAATGAGGAATTACCTGTTACATTCACTGGATTTGTTCCTGAAAAAGACTTGAATTTTATAACAGAAGCTGATAGTGCATTAGAGAATTTGACAAAAATAGAGGACTATGAAACCATTACGAATTTGATACATAAAAGTTGTATTGAATTTGTAAATGGAATTGAAGAAGAATATCGAGATGAATTTCAAGAGTTTCTTGACATAAAGAATAAAACAGAAATATGGAATTACATAACTTTTAATGAGATTCACGTAGAGCGAAGAATATGGTCTGATAAGGATATTTATGTGAGTATAAAATGTAATTGTGAGTGGGAAGAAGAGCATGGACTTCAAATAGTTTTCAGACAAGGTAAAATGATCACACGAATTAGTGGAATTGACGGACATATAACAGAAGCGGATGCTTATGGAAAAGATGATAATGAAGATTATTTACTAAATAAATATAACAAAATCTATTGCTAACAATTTGTATAATGTATAAGCATCCCGAGGATGCAAACGCATCATAGAATGGACGTTACACCTAACCTTAATAAACAACATGAAAAAAGGATTATTAATTTTAACGCTACTACTAATAACTTCATTTTCTTTTGCGCAGAAGGATTTTTTAGCAGGAAAATGGAAATATGAAAAAATCCCTGACCATATTGAAATAGATGAACAAGGACTTAAAATGGCTAATGAATTTTTTAAAGACATGACTCTTTCATTCGACCAAAATAATTATACTCAAATTGTAATGGGGAAATCAGAAAGCGGAACATGGTCTTTAATTAGCGAAAGTACTTACGAATTCAGTTCATCAAAAGGTTATAAATATGAAGTTATAATTAAAAAGATTAGTAAAAATCAAATCATATTCAAACAGAAAAATAGAGAATGGCAATTAATAAAATCTGACCAAAAGGCTGCTATTGAGATTCAACAGAATTCACTAGATAAAATAGAAGGCTTAAAAATAATTGCGAAAAACTTACTTGGAAAATGGTTTTATAATGGACGAATAAAAGATGGAAAAGAGAGTGGGGTAATACTTAAACACAATAAAGATGAGGTCGTTAATTACGAATTCAAAAAAGATGGAATGTTCATAAACAATGCACCACTTGATATAGAACTTATTGGTATTTGGAAAATCGAAAAAGATAAAAAGACTCTTGTCATTGAAAGTGAAAACAAAACTGAATTCATAAAAATTGTAAAACTTGACGGTAAAGAACTTCATCTTTACAATCCTAAAAATGAATCTATTTTGAAATTCAAAAAAAATGAAAACTAGGTGTAACAGTTTGTATAGTTCATATCCTCCCTTTGGGAAGTAAATACAACATATATAAAACGTTAGTAGTTATAACAAGAAATGACTAAAGAAGAATATAAAAGAAAATTTGAAGAAGATGAAGCTGTTGGGTGGTTAAGTTTGGATAAATTGACAGAAAAACTATACCCAAACCAAGAACCTAAACATTATGGAACAGTTATCAAATATATGCTTGGTGGCGAAGATCCATTAGATGGAGTTAGTATTTATGAAAGTAAAAATCAAAATAACCATTATCATTTTGTGTCTTACGGAATGTCTAACTTGTACTATGATCTGGATAATTGTGAAGAGGAATTTAGTGGATGGGGATTTGAGTTTACATTTAGACTAATCCCATTTGAGGAAGATAACGAAGATCCTAAATGGGTGATTTCCTTAATGCAAAATCTTGCAAAATATGTTTTTAATAGTAAAAAATGGTTTGAAGAATATCATTTTATACCTGCAAATGGACCTATTAGATTAAACACGGAAACTAATATTACCGCAATTGCTTTCGTTGAAGACCCTGAAATGGGAACAATTAAGACACCTAATGGAAATGTTCAGTTTTTACAGATGGTAGGAATTACAACGGAAGAATATGAGCAATTGAAGCAAAACCCTAAGACTGGTGAAACTAAGATTGTGCTAGATAGGTTAAAAAAAGAAAATCCATTATTGATAACTGACCTAAAAAGAAAATAATACAACTGCTAACAATTCGTATAGTTCATTTGCTCCACTCGCTACCGCTAATCTTCGGCTAGTGGCAATACTCATGAGAAAACATAACCAAGAGTCTTAAACCCTATTTGATACATTTTTTATAAATGATATATCTAAATTACGTAGCACACTAGTTATAATCTAACAACAGCTGGGACTACAATTTGAGCCTCTTTAAATGTGAAACTAATCGCAGATTTCAAATAAATTTGGACTCGCTGCATTACGATAGGTATAAACTAATTAAAGTCAAAAACTATCCGTTTTACTTTAATCTTAGAAAATATCCGGATTCGATCTCAAGATTGGTCAGGTGTAATTGAATCAACTGCTAATAAAAACACATAGAACTAATATCAGGCTTCCTACCTAAAAAATTACTAGTTTTATAAAAACAATTAATTTTTCGTGTAGCTAGTACTAAGTACCTGGGCTGGAACTAGTCATATACGAAGACCTTACCTGCAAGTGCATAAAAGAGACCTAAAATAATAGTGAATGAACAATAAAATCACTTTTTTTATAGGAATACTAGGAGTTAGTCTTTTTGTAGTCTCTTCTATTTTAGGTGGATTTCTAATTGAAAATTATAACATATTCAGTCAATATATAAGTGAATCTTATGCAATTGATACTAAATATGGAATTTTTTTTAGAATATTTGGTTATATTCCAAGTGGTATTCTTATTGCTTTATTTTGCTTTCTTGGAGTGAGATATTTTCCACCGTCTAAACTACTGAAAATAGGATTTCGCGGAATCGGAATATTTTATGGGTTAGCTACAGTAGTTGTTGGAATATTTCCTTGTGACATTGGTTGTAATAAAGAATTAATTGATCCTAGTTCTTCTCAGCTAATTCATAATTTTGTGGGTATACTAACTTATTTATTTGTTCCTGTTTTTATGATTTTAATTGGATTTGAATTAAAAAAAGGGCTCAATAATACGTTTTCTTTACAATCAATTGTGTTTGGCGCAATTAGTATGTTGCTTGTATATATATTAGTTTCTAACTCAAAATCTGAATATATCGGACTTTATCAAAGAATGGTAGAGTTGGTGTTTGTTATATGGGTAATCTTTTGTGCTATTGTAATAAAAAATAAAAAACCAATAAGTAACAAGGGCTATAATTAATTCAGGGCTCAGTTCTTGACCAAAATTTTAGAACTTTTAACAAAGACCGCCAAATTTTTAATTTGGCTATAAAACTGAAATAAGATAAAAATAGCATAATGTTTAGTGAAATAGTAGAACTTATTAGAAAAGCAATAGAGATTTCTGATGAAGAAGCTAAAATAGTTGAAGATTGTATTCCAATCAAAACCTTTGAGAAAGGGACAATATTATTAAAAGAAGGTCAAGTCTCAAAAGAATCATATCAAAATTTATCTGGATTAGTTCGTAAATATTATATCATCGATGGTAATGAAATAACAACTAATTTTTACGAGGAAGGCACATCAATCGCTTCATTTACAAGTCTGCATCAACAATCTCCTGCTAAACACTATTTTGAATGTATAGAAGATTGTAAACTTGCTGTTTTAAATAAGGATAAAGAAAAGGAGCTTATAGAAAAAGTGCCAAAGTATGAAGCCTTGTGTAGAACTTCAGTAGAAGAAGACTTGGGCAAACAACAGGATTCTTTGGCTGCTTATTTAATCTCTTCACCCGAACAACGCTATGTAAGTTTACTTAATGATAAACCAAAGCTGTTAAATAGAGTTCCATTATATTATTTAGCAAGTTACATCGGTGTAAAACCAGAATCATTAAGTAGAATTAGAAAAAGGATTATGAAAAATAGATCCTAATAGTTGTTTTTACTTTACTACCAATATTCAAATATTTTAGAGATTTTACCTTTTCTAAATTCAAAAAGTGTCACTTGCGGTTCTCCTTCTTCAATTCTTCCATTGTTTTTTAACATATAGCTTCTTTTAACCATGACAACATTGAGTCCAACAATTTTATTCTTTATTTTAATATCCACGATTTCTCCATTATACGCTCCATTTTTTTGATTTCGAACATAACCGTTGTACAAGTTTTCTCTAGAATAAATACCTCCATATTTTGGATGAACATATGTGAAATCATCAGTAAAAAGCTCAAAAATTAAGTCAATATCTTTTATTGTAGAATTAGCTTGAAATGTCTTAAGGTTTACATCATAGTATTTTTGGACTCCAATTTCTAATGAGTCCTTATGCGCCTTAGTAACATTCTGCGCTATAGTTTGAGTTGTTGTAAAAAGTATGAGTATCGAGATTATTAATATTTTAATAAGTGTTTTCATAATTGATATTGGTTACGTATTAAAAAAATAAATTCCATTTAGTATGCACTTTGCTAGTAAAAAACTGCTGACAATTAATATTGCATTAAAACCATAGTTAACTTCTTTCTTTTGTGTTTTATAATAAATCTTATTCCTTTTAAAAACAGCTGCTAAAACTCCCATAATTATAAACCAAATGGTAAATAGGAAAGATAATTCTGTGTAAATTAAAAGACCAGCTAAATCGTGTGCAAATCCTGAAAAACCAAACGTTAAGACTAGAGCTACATACGAATGACATACTCTTTTTAATGGTTTATAAATATATTTATTGAGGTAGTAGTTCCATATTGGATTCCAGTGTACCCAAAACAAATCAAAAGAGTTGGCGCCCAAAGACCTTTTAAACATATTACCTAAAGAATTCGAATGTCCAAGCGGAACACCATTTCGCTTTTTTACATAGTTATTTAAAGATATCATATATTAAAGGTTTTTTGTGAAAAGCCTTTAACCAATAACCAAATCGTAAATGACAACTCACCAATTACACCAGTAAAAACAACAATTGCCTGAAAATAAGATTGATATTCATTATAGCTAACTAAAAATAGTTTTGATAATCCATCAATAAAATAACCTAAAGCGGCTATAATCAATAAAAAACTAATAAATCTATTTATGTAATTAGATTTAAAAGCCAAAAAACCAAGTGATAATAAATGGATTCCAAAAAATAGAAGACCGATAGTCCAAAATTCATCGAATTTTTTGAACAAATCAATTACCCTAGTTTGTAACTCTGAAGAGTTTGTTTTGCCAGAAGTAATAGTATAGATCTTATTTAATTGGACTAGAGCAACTAAAAAAAATGAAGCGTGTAAACCTCTAAATAAGGAAGCTATATATGGTACTATTTTTTGAGTTGGTTCTGTGATTTTAAATAATGACCAGATCAAAAACACATCTGAAATTAGCATTATAAAAAAAGCAATCAACCCATGTCTAAATTGAATGGAATCATTTATAATATTCAAGGTTGTTTGTTCACTATTATCTAAATCTACCAGATTTTCTAGAATTGCAAAGTTTGCGTAGAAACCGGAAATGAAAATTAATAGGTATGCAATCCCCGAAGCTTTGGTCATTGCTTTCATAGTTTTGTATTTTACATAGTAATACAAATCTATAGCCATCTATAAAGTTATAAATTGACTTTGGTTAAGAAGTGAAATAAATAAGAAACCTATTACTTAACCAAAGTCAATTTTTTTTAGGAATTCCTTGTTGACTTTTGTACTTCAATAATCTTATTATATGAAACCTTTAATTATACTTTTATCAAGTTTTGTAATTTCCTTGTTTGCTATCAAAATTATAAACAAGGAATATGATTTTGCATTATCAGGAAGAATTGCAATGTCGATAATGTTGGTGTTTACAGCAATTGGACATTTTATATTTACCAAAGGAATGTCTATGATGATACCTAAATTTATTCCATATAAAGGGGTATTCGTTCATCTAACAGGTGTATTTGAAATTTTACTTGCAATAAGCCTTCTTATTCCGCGATTGAAATATATATCTGGTTGGACACTAATTATTTTTCTTCTACTAATGTTACCAGCTAATATTTATGCTTCAATAAATAATATAAATTACCAAAAAGGAACATTTGACGGAAGCGGTCTGGCATATTTATGGTTTAGAATTCCTCTACAATTTCTGTTTATAATCTGGACTTTTCTTAGCACTATTCCAATTCATTAAAGAAATTAGCGACCTTCACTCCCGCTAGTTTCTAACTAGTGGCAATATTCGTGATAAAACACACTAAAGAGTCTTAAATCTTGTTTGATACATTTTTGATAAATGATATGCTTAAAGTTGCGTGGTACACTAGTTGTAAACTTAACGTCAGCTTAGAGATATTACGTCAATGATATTCCCGAAACAAAGTGGGGAGAGACTGCAATTTCATCGCATAAATTCGTAAACAATTTTTGGTTTTTTATAGGCTATCATTTTTGATTTATAAAAATAGACAGATCTTTAAATAACTAATAATAGAAGTTAAATTAATGCTCCAAGAACAAAGAATTGAGATTGTATTTGCTAAATTAGTAACTTAAATACATAATGAAATAATTTGTAAAACATTGCATATTAATTGCTTATAAAATAGAATATGGCAACAATCAATACTTATTTAAGCTTTATGGGGACCACTGAAAAAGCATTTAATTTTTACAAATCTGTATTTGGTGGTGAATTCGTTGGTGGAATAAGACGTTTTGGAGATATGCCTGAAAATGATTTAATGTCGGAAGAAGACAAGAGAAAAGTAATGCATGTTGGATTACCAATAGGACCTGGGAATTTCCTTATGGGGACTGATGTACTTGAATCCAACGGACAATCACTAACGTTTGGAAATAATTATTATATATCAATCAGTCCAGAGAGTAAAGAAGAAGCTATTAAGTTGTTTAATGGGCTTTCATTAGGAGGAACAATAACATCACCATTAGAGGATACATTTTGGGGAGCATACTTTGGAACATTTACTGATAAATTCGGAGTGCAATGGATGGTAAATTATCTTTCAACAAACTAAAAAATTAAGAATGATAAAACCATAACCCAATAAAACCGAACGTTTCTGTCCATTAAAGTTAATATGATATTTCTAAAAGAATACATCCCTTTTACCCTTCATAAGAAATGTATTATACTTCTAAAATAATACTCGTTTTAGAAGCACCATACTCAGCGATTTTTTCAAGAAAGGAAACAAGATGCTTATTGTTTCTAAAATAACCTAAAATGCATAAACAATCATCACCAGTAATTCTATCACAACTTTGTACTTCTTCCATCGTACTTATTTGTTTTATAGCATCAGATGTTCCTGCAGGTCCTCGGTGCATTACTAATGTTATATATGCTTTAGTCTCAATACCTAATTTTTCGTGATTCACCTTTAAAACATAACCTTCGATTATGCCTTCTTCTTCCATTTGTCTAACACGTTTACCTATTGCGGGAGCAGACAACCCAACTTCTTTTCCAATAGTAGCAAAGCTTTCTCTAGCATTGATATGCAGCATTTCTAATATTTTTCTGTCTAATATATCCATTTGTAATCAAAATTATTTTATGTGTTATTCGATACAATCGAATGTAAATATAGTTCAATTAATTTGATTGTAATGTAAAAATGAATTTTTACGTTCTATATTTGTTTTGTTGATTTTGGATAGGTAGTTTCCAATTTTAAATATTCAAATAGAAAAAAGATAAAACATGAATCCATTTTTAATTGATTGTATTGGTTATGGAGGTTTAGTTATAAACTTATACTCAATGTCCACTAAAGGTGAGTATAAACTAAGACTAATCTCGTTAATCGCTAATGCAGTCTACATTTTATACGGCACAATAATTAGTGCAACTCCAATAATTGTAGGATGCACTATTGCTGTATTTCTGCATGGATATCATTTAAGACGATTGACAATTAAAAAGGATGGAAAATGATTAGAATAGAAAAAGCTAAAGAAACGGATATAACGATTTTAGCACTTTTAGGAAGAGTAACCTGGGCCGAATCTCATGGGCATTATATAGAGGATAAAAACAACTTATTAAAATATCTAAACGAGAATTTTTCAGTTTCTAAAATGAAACGAGATATAAGCAATCCTAAAAACCTTTTCTATATTATCTATGTAGATGATTTACCTGCTGGTTATGCAAAATTGGTGGTAAACGCAAAAAATGAAAATATTGCCTCTCAAAATAGTTGTCAATTAGAAAGAATCTTTATTCAAAATGAATTTATTCCATTAAAAATTGGACAGCAACTTCTAACTTTTGTTGAAGAAAGAATAAAAGCATTACAATTAGATACGATGTGGCTTACGGTTTACATAAAAAATAATAGAGCCATTAGATTCTATGAAAGAAATGAATTCAAAAATATAGGAGAATTAAACTTTCTTGTCAATGGAAAAGCGTATGAAAATATAGTTTTCTCAAAAAAAATATAAGTATTCAATACTATTTAAAATCGATGAACAGGAATTGATTTATGAAAAACTAGGATAAAGGAAATGAACTATTTCCGATAATGAATAAGAAAACCCTGCTATCGCTAGTTGGCAACTAGAGACAGTTGTAG